>NZ_JCAUAM010000001.1:0-1013336 GCF_059691955.1 Paenibacillus sp. J22FR83 | reverse complement strand
CCGAAGCTATGAATTGAAGCCCCAGTAAACGGCGGCCGTAACTATAACGGTCCTAAGGTAGCGAAATTCCTTGTCAGGTAAATTCTGACCCGCACGAATGGCGTAACGACTTGGGCGCTGTCTCAACGAGAGATCCGGTGAAATTTTAATACCTGTGAAGATGCAGGTTACCCGCGACAAGACGGAAAGACCCCATGGAGCTTTACTGCAGCTTGATATTGGACTTTGGTACGATCTGTACAGGATAGGTGGGAGCCTTTGAAGCGTGAGCGCAAGCTTGCGTGGAGGCGCCGTTGGGATACCACCCTGATCGTATCGGAGTTCTAACCTGGTACCGTGATCCGGTATGGGGACAGTGTCAGGTGGGCAGTTTGACTGGGGCGGTCGCCTCCTAAAATGTAACGGAGGCGTTTAAAGGTTCCCTCAGAATGGTTGGAAATCATTCGCAGAGTGCAAAGGCATAAGGGAGCTTGACTGCGAGACCTACAAGTCGAGCAGGGACGAAAGTCGGACTTAGTGATCCGGTGGTACCGAATGGAAGGGCCATCGCTCAACGGATAAAAGCTACCCTGGGGATAACAGGCTTATCTCCCCCAAGAGTCCACATCGACGGGGAGGTTTGGCACCTCGATGTCGGCTCATCGCATCCTGGGGCTGAAGTAGGTCCCAAGGGTTGGGCTGTTCGCCCATTAAAGCGGTACGCGAGCTGGGTTCAGAACGTCGTGAGACAGTTCGGTCCCTATCTGTCGCGGGCGTAGGAAATTTGAGAGGAGCTGTCCTTAGTACGAGAGGACCGGGATGGACGTACCGCTGGTGTACCAGTTGTCTCGCCAGAGGCATCGCTGGGTAGCTATGTACGGAGGGGATAAGCGCTGAAAGCATCTAAGCGCGAAGCCCCCCTCAAGATGAGATTTCCCAGTATGTAAGACCCCTTGTAGACGACGAGGTTGATAGGTTCGAGGTGGAAGTGCGGCAACGTATGCAGCTGACGAATACTAATCGGTCGAGGGCTTAACCAAATTCCTAATGTTCAACTTTACGCAAGTTTCGTATCTAGTTTTTAGGGAATAAATATTCCTACTGTGGCGATCGTGGCGAAGGGGTTAACGCACCGGTTTGTGGATCCGGCATTCGTGGGTTCAAGTCCCATCGGTCGCCCTTTTCCCTACTTAATGGGGATTAGCCAAGCGGTAAGGCAACGGACTTTGACTCCGTCATGCCTAGGTTCAAATCCTAGATCCCCAGTATACTTTCTTAAGCGGTCGTGGTGGAACGGCAGACACACCATCTTGAGGGGGTGGCGCTCACAAGGCGTGAGGGTTCAAATCCCTCCGACCGCATCCCAAAGAAAAACCCTTGATAATCAAGGGTTTTTCTTTTTGTTCTCTATAAATGAAGGCGTTACTGAAAAATCATGTAGCCACTTCCTGTTGCATGACTCTACTATTTTCTAGGAAGCATAGTCGTTCCACTTTGTACAAATCATAGATGAATTGACCTTGATTGATGGATGCATACTTGTGAGGGTGTGTATCGTTGGCTAACTGGGCGTAAGGGAGTTTTTCGACTGCCTTCTTGGATCGAATATTTTGTTTTCGTATCTTCAAGAACACGGTATCTATGTTATTTTCAAGAAATAATTCTGTGAAAAAGGATTCTTTGGCTTGTTGATTATACCCCTTACCGAAAAAGGGAGACCCAATCCATGTGGCTAGGAAGCCTGTTCGATTAACAATATCATAAAGCTCAATGGTACCAATGGGTTGTCCCATTTCATTAAGGATTGTTCTGGATATACATATGTCGTTTTCTTCCTCGACGATTATTTGTTTGGTTAGGAACAAATATGCTTCATAGCATAGGCATTTATTACGAACGTAAGGGAATACAGCGGGATCCATCATGAAGTTGTACAGGGAATGGCAATCGTGTAAGTCGCGTTTTTTTAGCATTCTATCTACCACCTTGCCTCTTATGATTCGTGCAATCAGACAATTTAAGTATATAAAAGGACTTGTGGATTTAGATGAACGCTACGTTTTGTTTGTGTAAATGTATCATAGAGATTGCAAGAAAGACCCCTCATTTACGTGAAGGGTCTTTCTTTATGGAACGAGATGATCTAGCTTTTTGCGTAACAGCAGCCGCAGCGCCAGCATGAGTAACGGTAAGCCGAAAGCGATGGGGAGCGCAATTATGGGCCAGTCGTGTTCCAAGTATTCAATTGCCCGGAAATGATCTCTAACGATCCAGGTGCCGAAAGGACCAAGCAGGAGACAGACAGGTAGAATCATGCTTTTGTTGCTTTGGAGACCGAGAATTTTGGACAGGGAGACAGATGTGCCATATATACAGAACATCACTTCAAACAGAACGGAGACAGAATATAGCGCGATCATGATCATTTCATACCGCTGGAGGAAGTTTCCGATATGCGCGTTTCGTGCTAGTTTCATACAGGAAATTGTATACTGGCTTGTCACTTCTGCGGATAAGACGCCACCTTCAAGAATCGCCCAAATGATAATGAGCATGCCGCTTGCCAGAATGCTGATTACACTGATCAGTCCGCCGCGTGAAGCTGTGCCGCTCATCATCGGCATAATAAGTGCAGCGAGCATAATAGCGAGGGCCCAATCGGCATCGAAGTGTATACTGGCCGCAGCGGTATGGGGAAAGCCATGCTCCAAAAGCGGAAGCAGATTTCGAATATCGAACTCATTGGTCGAACCGACCACAATCAGTATATTTAACAGGAAGATAAAAAGCAGACCGATCAAGGCAATGCGTGCCATGACTTCTAAACCGTAATAGCAACCAACTGCTCCTACGATAAGTGAAGAGGTCGTAAACAGCCAAACAGGCGCTTCAGGTAGAAAGTAATCTTTGAGGTGATACACGAAAGTGATCATAACAGGCCCGAAGGCTGCTAAATATAAGACAAATATGAGCAGCGCTACGATTTTGCCAAACCATTTGCCGAGCAGAACTTCGCCTAGTTCGATAAAATTGAGATGCGGCGTTCTGCGGATGACCAAATAAGTGATATACATCATGAACGCGCCTTGCAGCGTGCCAAGCAGCGTAGCGACCCACATATCTTGGCCGACCGTGCGAGCGAGAACCCCCTGAGTAACGCCGATCGCCTTGGCGAAGATCAGATTAACGACCATGGCGATGAACATGCCATTTGTAATTTGGATCTTTCTCATTTGACCCCCCGTTCGGCTGCTTTCAGGACGGTAGATTGAATCGTAGCCTTGACTTCTACGCTCGTCTCCGCCTTCGAGAACGTTGCATCCCAGTCTTTTCCCAGTGTCTGCCATTCTTGCGGAAATTTATTGCGAAACACATCGCCAAACTTCAAAAAGTCAGAATGGAAGTTCTGTTGAGCTGTGTTCACAACTTTTTCGATTTGGGAAGCGACCTTCGCTTCAAGCGCTTTCTCAGCATCTTCTCGGATATCAACGATCGAAGCCTCACAATTGTTCTCGACAACATCGGACTTGACCTTCAGTTGGATACGAAACCTAGGCAGCTGATTCACATAGGAGGGCTGTACGTTGAACTGAATTTCTTTGAATTCGACGGTAACAATCTGATCTTCCTGATGAGGACAGGTGACTACTTCGGTACGGCTTTTTATTTTTTGTAAAAAATACATCAAACCCTTGGTCTCCTTTAAGGTAAGCCAACCCATCATCTTATCTTCAAGAAATGCCGCTGCGCCTGCCAACTCGACTTGCTTGATGGAGCCGTGTTCTTCGGGCTTTTTATTGGAAATGCCTCTTGGCACAAGGCTTACCTGAGCAAGTACAGGTTGTACAGTTCGGCTTAAATAAGCCTCCTCCAAATTCATCATATTGGTTGCCGGTGCTAAACCAACGATCTGAATATTGCGGAACAGCCGATCCACGGCCTCGCCAGGTACCACTTCAAGCCCAGTAATCGTGGAGATCACCTCATCAGGTGAATCCTTCGTTACAGCGACCCAAGTGTTCATCCGGAGTTCATGATTGCGTGTGAAAAAATCAATCATATCCGCAATGCCCCTCTTCGCGTAGCTCTCTTGCATCACGATTAAAAAATTGTGCGCCCAGTACACGCGCCGCGAAGTGAATTGCCCTAGGTGGCGAATCGCATCGAAGATGCTTTTGCCTTCGGCGCTGATGGAATAAATCGGCTGTCCAGTGCCACCAGAAGGTGCACCCGTTTGCCCGCGTGCATCAGCGGGTCGAATGATTTGAACGGATACTTTGACGGAGCCCGGCTCTTTACCGACATCCAAGCCGACGGCGGTCACTAGAGCTAATTCGTTAATTTGGCGCAGGCCATAGCAAGCGGTTGTGAGCAGCAGTTGAGTGAGTACCAAGAACATACAAAGGACTCTCATCATCGTTGTCACTCCTTCTGCACAGGTTTTTGCTGATCGTGCATACGCTGCGTATCCTGGGCAAAAGCGGGTCGCTCATCCATCATCCAGAGTGGCATTCTGAGCATCATATCCCGTTGGTCTTCTTGGCGGAAAGGACTGGCAGGTGCCAAGTAAGGCTCGCCAAAGGAACGGATGGAAAGCGCATGGAGCAGCAGAATAAAGAAAGTGCCGGAGAATCCAAGCAATCCGAGGGTACCTGAAGCGATCAGGAGCGGAAAGCGGAATATGCGCAGTGCCAGTGAAGACGAATAGCTTGGAATGGCAAATGACGAAATTCCCGTGATGGCGATGACGATGACCATAAAAGGGGAGGCAAGTCCTGCTTGAACGGCTGCCTGCCCGATAATCAACGAGCCTACGATACTTACGGCTTGGCCGATAGGCTTCGGCATACGCAACCCGGCTTCACGCATTAATTCGAATGCAAGCTCCATTAGAACGGCTTCAAGCAGAACGGGAAAGGGAACAACTTCTCGTCCAGAAGCAATGGTAAGGGCGAGAGCGGTTGGAATCATCTCATGGTGAAAGGAAACCAGCATCACATAAATGGATGGCAGTATTAAAGAGATCATGAATGCAATGTAACGCACAATGCGAAAAAACGTCCCCGCCCAATAACGGTTATAATAATCATCCGGCGCTTGAATGAATTGCCAGAAGAATGTCGGCACGATCAAGGCAACTGGGGTATTATCTGTAAAAATTGCCACTCTGCCTTCCAGCAAAGCTGAAGCTACTTTATCCGGACGTTCCGTACTTTGAATCGTATTAAATGGGGATAATGGCGCATCTTCAATCATTTCCTCAATATAACCACTTTCGAGGATGGCATCGATCTGTATGCGGGATAACCTTTTCTTGACCTCGTCGACAAGTCCAACTTTGACTAAATCCTGGATATAAGCGATATTGATATCCGTTTTCGTTCTAGTCCCAATGACCATGCCGTCCATGCGCAGCATAGGATCTTTGATTCTTCTGCGAACGAGAGCTGTGTTCGTGCGGATGCTTTCAGTAAAGCCGTCACGTGGACCACGGACATTGTTCTCGGATGCAGGCTCTTCAACGCTGCGATCTTTCCATCCTTTAGAACTGACCAGCAAGGTTTGTTCAACACCATCGATCAGAACGAGTGTATCGCCGCAGAGGATGCCTTCAATGCCTGTGGCCAGTGATTTGCATATTTTGATCGATGCATTGAACATTAAGCTGCTGAGAATTTCCTCTGCTGTCGCCAGCAGAGCGGGTTCTTCCACTAACTCCGCACCGGAGACGACAAGAGCCTTTAATGCTTTATCAATTATAGCTGGATCGGCAAGTCCTTCTAAGTAATAGCAGCTTCCTGGATATTCAGGATTGCCGCAGAACATGAAGTCGCGTCTCTGCACATCGACACTTTGCCCCAATATTTCCTCGATGGCTGCCGTCTTGTTCGACCAATTCAACCTAAGGGCTTCTTGTCCTACTGCCTGCAAGACGTTCACCTCTAATCTCTGCCTATAGGAATAGCCTCCAAGCCGCTGGCTACACTAACAACAAACGAAAGGAGCGGCTGTGATGGTTTTTATCATTCGGTAATTTACCAGTCTGTTCTCAACACGGAGTGGTTCATGTGGATTGTGGTATATGGTGTTATGGGCATTAACATTTTGGCACCTGTTGTCGTGTGGTACCGACTTAAAGGGAAGCAAGCGATTCAGAAATATATAGCATTAAAACGACAGGGCAAGAACAACTGAATTGTGAATCTTAACTATTTTTCCAAAAAATCATCAGAATATTACGGAAAAAGAGGGGATTGGCTGCCGACCAACAAGAGAGGTCTTCTACTTCTTCGCACTGTTGTCACTTTGGGGATTGCGGTGGTAAGATAATAGAACTAAGTGATTATTTACCAATGTAATTTGTAAGCGTTTGCAATATAGGTAACCGGGATATCCATATCCCATAGGGGGAGAGCCGAATGGCCTTAAGCCAATTGATGGATCAGCAAAAAAGGTATTATCTCACCGGTGCCACGCGAGGACTGGATTTCCGGCTTGCCCAGCTTAAGAAGCTGAAGCAAGCGATTGTCGAACGTGAATCTGACATTATTCAGGCGCTTCGCACGGATTTGAATAAGGGAGAGAAGGAAGCGTACGCGTTTGAAATCAGCATTGTGTATCAAGAAATCGCACATGTCATGAAGCATTTGAAACGTTGGATGAAGCCCAAAAAGGTGAAAACACCCATGACGCATTCTGGAAGCCGAAGCTACATCATCCCTGAGCCGCTTGGTGCGGCGCTTATCATTGCGCCTTGGAATTATCCCTTTATGCTGGCATTTGATCCGTTAGTGGGAGCGATTGCCGCTGGCAATACGGTTGTGTTAAAGCCTTCCGAGCTAGCGCCTGCAGTATCTGCTGTGATGTCCTCGATATTGCGTGCTGCCTTCGAACCGCACTTTATCGCGGTTGTGGAAGGCGGTGTGGAAGAAAGTCATGCGTTGCTGGTGCTGCCGTTTGACAAAATCTTTTTTACGGGCAGTGTCGCCGTCGGGAAAATCGTGATGGAGGCGGCAGCGAAGCATCTCACACGAGTCACATTAGAGCTTGGCGGCAAGAGCCCCTGCATCGTACACGATGATGCGCAATTGAAGCTGGCGGCGCAGCGAATCGCTTTCGGGAAGTTCTCAAACGCAGGGCAGACTTGCGTGGCTCCCGACTATCTACTCGTGCATAGGAGCGTGAAATCGAAGCTATTGGCTTACTTGCAAGAAGCAATTGTTTCGTTTTATGGCAGCAAGCCGCTGCAAAGCCCCGATTATGGCAAAATCATATCCCGCCGTCATTATGAGCGGTTGCGTCATTTTATGAAACAGGGAAAGGTTGTTATAGGTGGGCTGGCTAACGATCTCTCGCTGCAAATTGAACCAACGGTGCTTGAAGATATTACCTGGGAAATGACCGTGATGCAAGAGGAGATTTTCGGCCCTATTCTTCCTGTACTTACTTATGACAGTCTTGAGGAAGTGATCGGGTTAATTCAAGCTCGGCCGAAGCCGCTTGCTTTGTATGTTTTTTCAGAGGATAAAAAGGTGCAAGATACCCTGCTGGAGCGAATATCATTCGGCGGCGGGTGTGTCAATGATACGCTGATGCACTTCGGCTCTACACATCTGCCTGTCGGCGGTGTCGGTGAGAGCGGCATGGGCAGCTATCATGGTGAGATGAGCTTTCAGATCTTTTCGCATATGAAAAGTATCTTAAAGCAGACGACGAAGTTCGATATTCCTTTTCGCTATCCTTCTAGTCAAATTGGCTTGAAAATCATTCGCAGGTTGACTAAGCCGTAACCAATCGCTCAATTAGGAAGAGGGAGTCTCATGACGACAGGATCCTACGCGTATTATAAACAGATTTTCAAGGATGTACCGAAGCCATTTGCTTTCGTTGATTTGGATTTGTTGGATGCGAACATTAAGGCGATTGCGAAGGAAGCTGGAGGGAAAAAAGTAAGGGTGGCGAGCAAGTCGATTCGCTGTCCGGAGGTGCTTCGCCGTATTTTGGCAGGGGACGATGCCTATCAGGGGATCATGTGTTATACGGCGGAGGAAGCTGCTTTTTTAGCGCGACAGGGGTTTGATGATCTATTGCTAGGTTATCCGCAGTGGCATGCGGAGGCATTACAAGATGTGATTTCGCTGATCCGCGAAGGGAAGAGGATAACATTCATGGTCGATTGTATCGAGCATGTTGAACATATTGGGCGGCTGGCGAGGGCAGAGCAGGTGATTGTGCCCCTTTGTATCGACATTGACATGTCGACGGATTATCCTGGGTTGCACTTCGGCGTATGGCGATCTCCGTTGACACGATGGGAACAGGTTCGCCCTGTGGCTGAGCGAATTGTAGGGGATCGTTGGCTACGGCTTGAAGGTATTATGGGGTACGAGGCGCAGATTGCAGGTGTTGGCGATCAGGTACCTGGGCAGGGGCTGAAAAATGCGCTAATCCGCCGGTTGAAAAAAAGCTCCATTCGCAAAGCTGCGCAGTGGAGAGCAGAAGTGACACGTGGACTTGAAGCGATGGGGGTGCAACTGCGATTCGTCAACGCGGGCGGCACAGGAAGTATGGATAGCTCGCGGAAAGAAGCGTGTGTGACCGAGATTACAGCAGGTTCAGGCTTTTACTCCCCCGGCTTATTCGACAACTACGCGTCCTTTCGCTATAAACCTTCAGCAGGGTATGCGATAGAAGTTGTAAGGCGGCCGCAGCCGAATATCGTGACCTGTATGGGCGGCGGTTATACGGCATCAGGGCCGACTGGTATAGACAAACGGCCTAAGCCATACTTACCCGAGGGGCTGGAGCTTTTTCCTTTGGAAGGCGCAGGAGAAGTGCAAACACCGCTGCGCGTACGTGGCGATGTCCAGCTGGAGCTGGGGGATCCGGTATTTTTCCGTCATGCGAAGGCAGGAGAGCTGTGCGAGCGATTCCTTATGCTATATGCCGTTTCGCAAGGCAGCATTGTAAGTACATATCCAACGTATCGTGGTATGGGGGCGTGTTTTCTATGATGAGCAAATCAGGGACATGGACCAATTGGTCAGGTATCGTGCAGGCAACCCCTCAGACCGTGCTTTTTCCGGAGGGCGTTGAAGCAGTGGTTGATGCGGTGCGGCTATGCAGGCGCGAAGGACGCAGGCTGCGGGTTGTCGGAACGGGGCATTCATTTACACCAATTGCAGCGCCCGATGATGTGCTCATCTCATTGGACCGTATGCAAGGCTTAATTGAGGTAAATGTTGAGTCGTGTACCGCAACGGTATGGGCAGGCACGAAGCTCAAATTTCTTGGCGAACTCTTGTTCTCACATGGGCTAGCGCAGGAGAATCTTGGCGATATCGATGTTCAGTCCATCGCTGGTGCGATTAGCACGGGGACGCATGGTACGGGGCAGCAGTTCGGCAACATTGCTACGCAGGTGGTTGGATTGACGATGGTGACTGGCGCTGGGGAGGTTATCACGTGTACACATGCAACCCACCCTGATTTGTTCAAAGCGATGCAGATCTCCATTGGGGCGTTGGGTATCATCGTGCAAGTGACGCTACGTCTCCAATCTACTTATAAAATGATGTATGAAAGCAAGCGCATGCCGCTGAAACAATGTTTGCAGGAGTTACCTGATATCTCGCGGGGGCATCGGCATTTTGAATTCTATTGGTTTCCTTATGCGGATCCCTGTCAGCTGAAATTCATGAATCCCACAGATCGTGCGGTGACAAGCCGCAAGGTACGCGATTACGTAGGGGATGTCCTACTCGAAAATACAGTTTTCGGTCTACTGTCTGAACTATGCCGGAAGGTCCCGAAGCTCAGTCGGATGGTGAGTCGGATATCCGCATCGCAAGTGCCCGTGGGGAGCAAAGTGGATTACAGTCATCGCTTGTTCGCGACGCAACGGCTTGTTCGTTTTAATGAGATGGAATACAATCTCCCAGCAGAAGCGTTGCCCACTGTCATAGAAGAAATGCGTGAGAAAATGCTGAAGGGCAACTACAACGTGCATTTTCCTATTGAGTGCCGTTATGCCAAAGGGGACGATATCTGGTTAAGCCCAGCTTTCGGGAGAGATTCTTCCTACATTGCGATTCACATGTATAAGGGGATGCCGCACGAGAGCTATTTTGAGGCGATGGAAGATATTTTTTTAAAGCATGGTGGCAGGCCGCATTGGGGTAAAATGCATTCTCTTCGTTCGGCAGACTTGGCAGAAAGGTATCCCATGTGGCAAGCATTTTGCCGATCACGAGAAAAATTGGATCCGGACGGTATTATGCTGAATGGGTATCTCGATAAGATTTTCGGTGTGACGGGGTAACATGGGCAAGAAAATAGGGAGGGTTCTGGATGATGGAGACAAGTGCAAGTACACCTCGATCTCGCTGGTCAGTTGTCACTGCTTATGCCGTGTTGGCGGCGGTGACTCAACTGCTATGGGTGACATTCACGCCAATTACGACGGCGGCTTCCAGCGAGTGGCATGTTTCTGTCGATGCCGTAGGCTGGTTATCTCTTGTATTTCCACTTGTCTATGTGCTGCTGTCTATCCCATTCGGCCAGGCTGCCGATCGTTGGTTTCGTGGATCGCTGCTGATCGGCGGTGCGTTGACGGCAATCGGAGCGCTTATTCGCATACTGCCTGGCTATGAATATGCTTTGATCGGGCAGCTTGTGATCGCCATTGGACAACCGCTTGTCCTTAATAGCGTGAACAAATTAGCTGTGCTCTATGTTCGTCCAGAGCAGCGCGCGATTGCGATTGCGGCAGGCACGGCTAGTCTGTTCGTCGGTATTCTTATCTCTACCGTTACGGTTCCTTTTCTACTGACATGGCAGGGGATGTCAGCTGTCTTGTGGACACAAGGCGCGATCGGTGTGATCGCCGCAGCAGCCATGGGGCTGGCGCTAAGGCGTGCGCCAGCTTTCGAGGTCGGTACGGCTGCTGCAACGAGCAGCACGTTCGGGTTCGGCGCAATTGCGACACTCTGGTCGCAGCGATGGGTACGGCTGTTCAGCCTGCTGCTATTCGCAGGCTTCGGCATTTTCATTACGCTGGCGACATGGCTCGAAGTGCTGGCCAGCGCGATCGGTTACAATGCCCAGCAAGTGGGCATTGGCATTGGGGTAATGACCGCAGCAGGTATCATCGGCGCTGCGGTTGTCCCGCCATGGGCGCTGCGCGGGCAGCGCGCGCGCGTGGTTGTATGCTTATCACTCATCGTGAGCGTGCTTCTTCTGATTGGACTTGCCGTGGGGATGCCGCAATGGGTGTTTATTTCCTTACTGGCGCTGTGCGGCTTCCTGCTGCTTGCGGATTTGCCCGTGATGCTCTCGTTGGCGGAAGCCAAATCCGAACCGCAGTCGGTCGGCGCTGTTACAGGCTTGTTGCTGCTGTTTGGTAATTTAGGGGGCATCGTGCTCTCCTTGATTGTTCAACTCTTGCTAGGGAACAGGATTGCAGCGATCGGCGTGTTGGCAGCTGTGGCAATTCTCATTTTACCTGCAGTTAGGTGGCTGCAGACGACACCATCGATGTTGCATCGTGATAATAACAAGATGATGTAAGAGGTTCGAACGGCTGAGAGAGGGGATCGGTGACAGGGTATGAGCTTTCATGCCTTGTTGCAGTAATTGGTTGAGTAATTACACGATAACGCTGGAAAGGGTATAGTGGCTAATAAAGATAACAATCCGGGGGGCTTATGCATATCATACATCGGGATGCTGATTTTACGAATGCGATGTTGTTTGGAACTTACATAATGGTGGTAAGGGATGGGAAAATGATTGGCGGCGGACTTGTTGAGGCGTTCGATGATATCGAGGTGAAAGTAGGACGGGGGCGGTATCGACGAGGGGAGTCAATCTTTGTAATAGCTCCACCTCCGCAATGCTCCATGGGCGGGTAAGAGGTGACAGTTACATGGCCATGAAGATCTAAGAGTGATACTGAGCTCGGTTTGTCGTATATAAATTCCACTTCTAGTGGGAAGATGTTACTTTCAATAGGCGTATGTGGTCAAAAATGCAAAAAGGCACTTATTTTCGTGGAAAACAGTTGAATAGGGATGAATAAGTGCAAATAGGCAACCTTTTGGACATAAAAGGTACTTAGCAGAGGGGGAACGCCAGAAATTGTTGCACTTTCGCACGCATTTCAAATCAAGATAGTTATTTGATGAAATAGGATGCCTTTTGCATCTTTCACTATTGATCACGATACATCGCAAACCGCAAACCATACGGACTTCATCTAAGTCCATGAACTCGCAAAAAAGAGGCTCCCCGCCACATACGTGGCTATTGGGACGCCTCTTTTACTTTTGCCTGCCTATTTATTTGCGGTAACCGTCTCTATTTCTTTCACACTTTGGTAGATGATTGTGAATAGCTCTTCCAAGTTACCCTCTTCGATGCAAGAGAAAGCTACACGAAGATCAGTCTCGCCAAGCGCGATTGTGCCTACCCCATGCTGATTCAACAAATGTACGCGCAATGCTTCAGCGTCAACGGTTTTGAGCTTCAAACACATGAAATAACCGGAGTTGAAAGGGTAGTAGCCCCAAGCATCGTCGAACTTGCCACTATCCAGAATGGATTTGGTGCGGTTCGCGCGGCCCTTCATGATCTCATATTTCTCTTGCTTCTGAACATTGAATTCTGGTGAGTTCAAGGCGTGAAGCACGAAAGTTTGGGAAGGATGCGGTCCACTGGAAATGGTGGCACGGATAATTCCCATTGTTTTTTGTTCGAGTGCACTAAGAAGTGCATCGCTTTGACCTGCATACGTAATGAACCCTACACGGAAGCCCCACACGTATTCTTCTTTGGTTGCTCCGTCAATTTTGACAGCAAGCACACGTGGGTGGAGGTCAGCCAATTGACCGAATAGCGATTCGTGTAACGAGTTTTCAAAGAAAAGACCAAAGTAGGCATCGTCTGTTAGAACAACTACGTTAATGCCAGCTTCTGCTGCTTCTTGGATCGCGGCAACAATGGCCTTACCGTCTTGAGCATCAGGTGTGTAACCTGTTGGATTGTTCGGGAAGTTCAGAACGACGATTGCTTTGCCTTTGGACTTCTGAGCAAGAAGCGCTTCACGCAAGCCTTCGGAATTAAACCGCTCCTGTTCATTATAGAGCGAATAGTTCACAATCTGAGCACCGCGGCGAATCTCGAATGTGAGCTCGTAATTCTCCCAGTTTTTATCCGGAATAATGACGGCATCACCTACGTCTGCAAAGAGATCAGCAGCGATACTTAGTCCATGTGTCAAAGCATTCGTGACAATGGGATTACCGATGAGCTTGTTGCCAATGCTCGGGTTTTCTTCGAGCATTTTCTTGCGCCAAGCTGTACGCAGCTCAGGCTTGCCAGCCGGTGGAGCATATTCATATATATCTTTAGGATTATAAGTGGAGAGTGTATCTTGAATGACCTTCAGATGCATAGGTTGACCATTCTCAATGGCAATACCGATGGTAGCATTGAATTTCTTAGCTTTGGCCTTCGCTTCAGCCGATTGGCTGAGAATGCCTTCTTTCGGGAAGTAAATCGATTTACCTAATGCGGAAAGCATGTCATGTACGTGAGAATTTTCACGTTGCAGGGTCTCGTTTAACTGACTTGCCAAAGGATTCATAAGATTGGGTCATTCCTTCCAATGAGCGATTCATTTTTTCCCAGTTATTATATCACTTTCACACCTGCACGTCACTGCGGTACATAAATTATTTGTAAATCTTATAGTAAAAAAACAAGCATCGTGGAGAAACGCATTCCCGACACTTGCTCCTAGGTTATTTGTTCAAAAAAGCTTCTAGTCGTTGCTTGACCTGCGGCCACTCCTTGTCAAGGATGCTGAACATCACTGTATCTCGTACATATCCGTCGTGAAGCACGCGATGCTGTCGAAGAATACCTTCCTTTTGAGCGCCTAAACGAGTAATAGCTGCTTGGGATCGTTCATTGCGAAGATCTGTTTTGAGTTGAACCCGCAGAAGATCCAATGTTTCAAAGCAGTAGCGAAGCAATAAATACTTGCATTCTGTATTCACGCGCGTTCTCCAAACACTCGAATTGTACCAGGTGTGCCCAATCTCCACATTCCGATGAGGAATGGAAATATCGAAAAGTCGTGTACTGCCAACGATGGTATCGGCCGTTCGATCATAGACACTGAAAGGAATTCCTTGACCCGCTTCTTGTTCATTAAGAGCTTGGTATATAAATTTGTGAACTTCAGGTGGACTAAGCAAGGGCGTCATAAAAGACCAAACAGCAGGGTCGTTCGCAGCTTCAATCAGTCCGGGAATATGTGATTCATGCAAGGGCAGCAAGGTGACGCGAGTCCCTTCTAGGGTTGGCGGTAGTAGATTCATAGGTTGATTTCTCCTTACTCGTGAATGTTTTTTGATGTGATAATAGTAAGCATACTGTATGATTGGATTCATAATAAGTACCAATATGACTCAATTTATATGTACCATTTTAAAAAGAATGAGGTGGGTGTATGGCATTTTATTTGCATTTCCAAACGTACTGTACACGATATCCTAGTAAATACGCCGCGTTGTATCATGCGCTTCGCGATGAAATCGTGGGAAATAAATTGCAGCCCCATACCAAGTTGCCTTCTAGCCGAGACTTGGCTAAACAACTGGGTATTTCTCGGGGAACGGTGAATCAAGTGTACGATATGTTGATCGCTGAGGGATATTTGCAGGGGGATGTTGGCAGAGGTACATTCGTCGTGTATGCGGACGGTCATGTGATGTATAAGGCCAAGGTGGGGAAGCATATAGAATTGTCAGCTTGGGGCGTCCGCGTGAGCGAAGGTGTGGATGATGTTGGGGGACGCGGGAAAGAGCGGGAATTCGTGCGTGTTCCAAAAGAACAGGAAATTGCGTTCGTCGTAGCACGTCCGCAAATGGATCTATTCCCGCGGGAGGCATGGAACCGCGGCATGTACGAGCAGGTGCGGCAAATGACGGAGTCGCCGCACGCGGATGCTCACATCGCAGAGGGGCACTACGCGCTTCGCGAAGCGATCGCAGTGCATCTGAGGCGGATGCGCGGCATCGATGCGCCCCCGGAGCGCATCGTGATCGTCAATGGGTCGATGCAGGCGATAGCCCTGCTGACCCAACTGCTCGTAAACCCGGGCGATCCCGTGGTGCTGGAGCGCCCCGGGTATCAGGGCGCCAGCCGCGCTGTGCTGGCGGCTGGCGGGGTGCCCGTCCACGCGGCGGTGGACGAGCATGGGCTCATCCCGCAGCCGTGGAACGCGCGGCTGCTGTTCGTCACGCCCAGCCGCCAATTCCCTACGGGGGCGGTGCTGGGCCTGGAGCGCCGCCAGCAGTTGCTGCGCTGGGCGGCGGAGCAAGGCGCTGTCATCGTCGAAGACGACTATGACAGCGAGTTCAGGCACCGCGGGCGGCCGATTGAGCCGCTTAAGGTGCTGGATCAGGAGGGCCGAGTGGTCTACATCGGCACCTTCTCCAAAACGATGCTGCAGGACCTGCGCATCGGCTATGTCGTGCTGCCGGAGGCGCTGCACGATGCTTTTGTAGCCGCGAAGCGGCTATACGAGCCGCACCCCACGGGGCTGCTCGAACAGCGCTCGCTCGCCGCCTTCATGGCGAGCGGCGGCTACGAGCGACACCTGCGCCGCATGCGGCGGGTGTACGCGAGTAAGTTCCTGCTCCTGCAGGCGCTGCTGCAGGAGCATCTGTCCACCCTCTTCGAGTGGGTGGACAGCGATAGCGGGCTGCATTTGTTCGGTTGGTGGCGCGGGGACCTGCGCACCTACACCGCTTATGCAGCCGCATGCCTTTCAGTCGGCGTGACCTGGACGGACGCCGGCAATTACGCACTCCCGCCAGGCAAAGCGGGAGTCTGCTTCGGATTTGCCCATCTAACAGAAGCTGAGATCAAGCAAGGCATCACCTTGCTTTGCTCCATTTCTGTGGACTTTTGATAACATGTTCGGCACTTCTATTCCGTACATTTACCAAATCCTCTTTTGCCTACCATAAAAAGTCTCTATCACAGTGCAAGATAAGTCTTCTTGGCGATAACTTTGTTTGTCATAAGTTGTATGTTATCATCTAACATGTGTTCAATTAAATTACAAATCGTAGGAGTGATCCTTTCATGGCTGGATTAAATGGTGGGGGCACAAGTGTCATCGTGCGACTGGAAATGCATAAAGAACTCGTAAACTTTGGACGAATTGCAACGGCCATTGGTGATGCAGGCGGCGATATTGTGGCGATTGACGTCACAAGAGCTAGCAAAACGACGACTACACGCGATATTACAGTCAAAGTAAGTGATCCCGAGCATACGGAAACAATAACGAAAGCACTGCAGGTTATTCCAGGTGTCCGCATCATTAACGTGTCTGATCAGACCTTCCTGCTTCATTTGGGTGGAAAAATCGAAGTCACCCCTAAAGTACCGATCAAAAACCGGGACGATTTATCCCGCGTATATACACCAGGAGTTGCCAGGGTTTGTATGGCGATCCATGAAGACCCGAGCAAGGCTCATTCCTTAACGATCAAAAGAAATACCGTTGCTGTCGTATCAGATGGAACAGCTGTCCTAGGACTTGGGAATATTGGACCTGAAGCGGCAATGCCCGTGATGGAAGGGAAAGCAATGTTATTTAAACAAATGGCAGGCGTAGATGCGTTCCCCATTTGTTTGGATACCCAAGATACCGAAGAAATCATTCGTACAGTGAAGGCGATTGCGCCAGGATTTGGCGGCATTAACTTGGAGGATATTTCTTCCCCGCGTTGTTTCGAAATCGAAGAACGCTTAATTAATGAGCTAGATATTCCCGTCTTTCATGATGATCAGCATGGAACAGCGGTAGTTATTTTAGCTGGACTGCTGAATGCGGTTAAGTTAGTAGGTAAGCAGTTGGAGTCTTGTAAGGTTGTTATCACAGGTATCGGGGCTGCAGGTATTGCATGTACCAAAATGCTGATCTCAGCAGGCGTTACCAATGTTATTGGTGTGGATCGTCAAGGGGCTATCGTGCGAGGTGATGATTTCACGAACAAAGCGTGGGAGTGGTACGCGGCCAACACGAATCCTGGACTAGAACGTGGTACATTGTCTGATGTCATTTCAGGAGCAGATATTTTCATCGGTCTTTCAGGACCAGGTGTGCTGAAGCAAGATGATGTGAAGCGTATGGCGGTAGACCCGATTGTCTTCGCAATGGCGAACCCTACACCGGAAATCACGCCAGAAGAAGCAGAGCCTTATGTTCGCGTCATGGCAACAGGACGCTCGGATTATCCGAATCAAATTAACAATGTGCTTTGTTTTCCAGGAATATTCCGCGGCGTGTTGGATTGCCGAGCATCCAAGATCACACAAGAGATGAAGTTGGCTGCTGCTAAAGCAATTGCTGCCGTCGTGAATGAGGACGAGCTGAATGAGTACTACATTATTCCGAGCGTGTTCAATCACGCTGTGGTTGAGAAGGTTAGAGAAGCCGTTATGGAAGCAGCCTTTGAATCAGGTGTTGCGCGTCGTCGCAGCGGGCGTGAGCTAAACGAAGCTCATCATGATTAATTGAAAAAAGCAGTTCGGTACGACGCTGATCCAGCGTACCGAACTGCTTTTTATGTTTAAGCTTGTTCTTCTGTCCATTCCTTCAACTTACGATCGGTCGGAAGCAAGAAAGTAAGGATGCCTAGCAATGGGAGAAATGCACATAATTCCATGACACGGCCAGTTCCGATGGCATCACATAGGTTGCCTAATACGACACTCCCGATCCCGCCAAGGCCAAAGGCTAATCCCGTAATAAGGCCGGATACCGTACCTACTTTGCCAGGAAAAAGCATTTGTGCATACACGACGGTCACAGAGAAGCTGGATAACAGAATAACACCGATAATAACGAGCAATACGTACGCCCAACCGACGGACACATGCGGTAGTAATAAGGCGAATGGTGCTGATCCTAACATGGAAAAGAAAATGACATTACGCTTACCGAAGCGGTCCGCAATCGGTCCCCCGAAGAACGTACCTACAGCTCCAGCTGCCAAGAATAAGAAGATGAAATTTTGTGCGCGGTCAATGGAGATCCCGTACGTATCTTGCAGGAAGAAGGCGAAATAGCCGCTCATCGCCGCGCCATACCAAGAACGAACAAACACAAGGAAGATCAATACAGAGATCGCGAACATGACTTGCTTGCGCCGCTGAGGACTAACAACACGTTTGACGACGGATTTGGCCTTCACGGGTGCGTCTTGCAGAACAACTTTGTACCAGCGAGCTATGTATAATTGGACAGCGATTGCGATAGCCGCGACACCGGTAAACCAGATGGATCCGAACAATCCTAGCGGAATGAAGATCCATTTGGTCATAATGGGAGCAAGCGACTGACCCGCATTACCGCCGACTTGGAAGATCGATTGGGCAAGACCTTTGCGGTTTCCGGCAGCCATATGCGAAACGCGCGAGCCTTCTGGATGGAAGGCAGCCGAACCAAGTCCGACAAAACAGACAGACAAAAGGACGACCCAATACGAATGAGCAAATGCTAGCAGCAGCATACCGATCAAGGTCGATGTCATCCCGATTGGCAACATGTAAGGGGAAGGCTTACGATCTGTATAAAGTCCTACGACAGGCTGCATAATCGAAGCGGTAAAATTAATCGCGAATTGCACCCAGCCGACTTGCGCGTAACTGAGCCCCATTTCATCTTTCAGAATGGGGAAAATAGCTGGAATCACGGATTGAATAGAATCGTTGAGCAAATGAACAAGCCCAATAGCCAATAAAATCCGATAAACAGTAGGTTTGATATCTCCCGTGCTTTGTATGCTCTTTGAGCTATGATTAGGAGATGGTGTTGAAATGGTTGCCATGATTTCTCCTCTCAGGTTCTGATTCCCGACTAGGTGTCTACTAGGTGTCTAAGAAACGTCCGAGGTCTTCGCCCATTTTCACTTTGGAGCCCAGCTTGAGATCAGGACGTGCTTCGAACATGCCATCTTCAAATAACAGAACGACCGTAGAGCCAAACTCGAAATAGGCGAGCTCTTGTCCACGTTCAAGTGTATTTGGAAGTGGTGTTACATATTGGATGGAGCTTACATTCAGAGCGCCGACTTTGACAACAGCTACTTCGCCAGTGGCATGCTGAATGAAAGTAATCAATCGCTCGTTGCGGCTAAGTACACGTTTCATATGACGTAGCCCGAATTCGTTAACGGGATATACTTTCCCAAGGACATGTTCTTTCTCTAGAATATCCCCAGAAATTGGTGAATGGATTCGGTGATAATCAGTTGGACTCAGATACAGAACGAAATAAAAGCCATTATTGTAATTGACTGTACGTGGAGAGCGATTTAGCAGCTCGTCGATCGTGTAGTCTTGACCTTTGACATTAACAATCAGGCCTTCTTTGATATCACCGATACCAGTGATCATGGCATCAACAGGACTTACAACTCGTGTTGTGTCTTCATGAATGGGGCGCAAACCTGGCTTCAATCTCCGAGTGAAGAAATCATTCAGGGATCTATACTCCTTGATATGCTTTTCAGCATCTTCGATACGAATGCCATATGTTTGGGCAAAACGAGGGATAAAGAGTCGGCTTACTTTGGAACGAGCAAGAGCACCTGTGAGCTGTGAGACCCATTTGCGTGAAGACAACTCGGTCAGTAATCGGAAAAAAGGCTTAGACATAGATCATAAACTCCTGTTCATTCGTTGGTTAGGAAGGACTTTGGACTAAGCACAAAGTTTCCTATTAGCGGTTCTTCGCTAATCTTGCCACAGAAAGATAAAAGAATCAATTGTCTATTGTTCAATTCCTTGGGATTAGCCACGTAAGTTTTTGTATTTTCGACAGCAAATTCGTCAATGCTGTTGATGAGGTGAACGCGACAATGTCGATAATAATCGTAATTTTTGTTATTCTGATTCCACTAGTCATGTTGGCTAGCGCTTGGTTACTACAATCCTTTAAATATGTATTCACAGGGGCAGCGGTGCTATGTGCATATATATTGGGTGCAATCAGTTCTATGAATGTGTACCAGATTCTTCGTGATGACACGGTTTTCATGACGAACATTCATGTTGTTTTTACGAACAAGCTGTTTCTGTTTGCAGGTGGATATTTAGGGGCATATGGCATATATATGTTGCTTCATTGTTTTTTAAGAGAACTTCGCAGCGAGTAAACGGGCAATTCAACGAATTCCATGCAGCGTGCGTCTATTTCATATAGTAACTGTGAAAGTAAAGGCAGGTGACAACATGAAACGAAATTTATCACACATCATTTGTAGAATTGGTGCTATCGGCGGGCTAATGCTCCTTATGTCGGGTTGCGCATCACGTCATGAAGCTGGGCCAAGTGGATCTCCCTCAACGAGTACGCCTTCAGCGACTGTTTCACCAACCGTTATACCAACGGATACACCAACCCCATCACTTGTTCCAACACCTACGCCAGCTCCTGCATCAACAGTGAATTTTCCAAAGATGACGCTTGACGAGAAGCTAGGGCAAATGATTATAGCGGGAATCGATGATTACGCAATAAATGAAGAATCACGCAAATTGATTGCAACCTATCATGTAGGTGGCATTATTCTGTATAAACCGAATGTGAAAGATACGAGTCAATTAGTGAACTTAGTGAATGATTTAAAGGAGACGAATGGGGTGAACAAGCTCCCACTTTGGCTTGGTGTTGATGAAGAAGGCGGCAGAGTAACGCGTCTGCCTGATGAAATTTCCAAGACACCAACAAGTCAGACGATTGGAAAATCGGGCAAAACCGAGTTGGCTCACGCAATCGGTCAATTGTTAGGTAAAGAGTTAAATGCCTATGGGCTTAATATGGATTTTGCCCCTGATTTGGATATCAACAGTAACCCTAAGAACCCGGTAATTGGTGATCGCTCGTTTGGTGCGAATGCAGCGCTTGTAAGTAGCTTCGGAATTCCAATGATGAATGGTATACAAGAGATGAAAGTCGTACCGGTTGTGAAACATTTTCCTGGCCACGGTGATACTTCAGTAGATTCACATATTGGGTTACCTGTTGTTCAAAATGACCTCGATCGCTTGCGAAAGCTGGAGCTGATTCCTTTTGCAGATGCCATTAAGCATCAGGCGGATGCGATTATGGTGGCTCATATTTTGCTGCCAAAAATAGATACGAAATATCCGGCTTCGATGTCGAAGACGATCATGACGGATCTTCTACGCAAGGAGCTTGGCTTCAAGGGGCTCATTATGACAGATGATATGACGATGGGCGCCATTGCGGAAAATTATGAAATGGGCGAAGCCGCTGTGAAGTCTGTGCTCGCAGGTTCCAATGTCGTGATGGTCGGTCACGATCCGCAGAAAGCGATAGCGGTGATTCAAGCCTTGCGCAGTGCTGTTCAAGAGGGGCGAATCCCCATGGACACGATCGATCAGAGTGTCGAACAGGTGTATAAGCTGAAGATGAAGTATAAGCTTCAGGATCAATCAGTGTCTGTACCGGATCCGAAGCTGCTGAATGCGGAAGTTCAGAGGGTGCTTGCGCCGCTTAATGCGAAGTAAGGGAGTGGGGGCACCGGTCACGGAGTTGCAGTGATGGTGATTCAGATAGTGCCCGCGGCACAGGAGAGCGGGGGTGTACATGCAAGGGCTCATGCAACCCCCACTAACCTAGCTACTTTACTACCACTATCCCATTAACTCAGTAGGTGAACGCGGCTCACTTTGCCTCTGACAAATTAGCTACTTTATAGCCACTATCCCCTCAACTTAGAAGCGGAACGCTACTCATGCAACCCCCACTAATCTAGCTACTCTACTACTACTATCCCATCAACTAGTAGGGGAACGCGACCACTCTGCCATTGACAAATTAGCTACTCTACAGCCACTATCCCATCAGCTCAGAATGGGAACGCTACTCATGGAACCCCCACCAACCTAGCTACTCTATTACCACTATCCCATCAACTAGTAGGAGAACGCGGCTCACTCTGCCACTGACAAATTAGCTACTCTAAAGCTACTATCCCATCAACTCAGAAGCGAAACGCTGCTCATGCAACCCCCATAACCTAGCTACTCTACTACCACTATCCCATTAACTCAGAAGGTGAATGCCGCTCATCTTGCCAATTGGGCTTACGGTAGCACAACGGTGGGACAACATGGAAGGAAAACTCAAATAACTGGAAAATGTACATTTAAATTTCTGGTTTTTGTCCAATATCATAATTTAAATGGAAAATATGTAGTTAATTTATGGTTTTTCTCCGTAAATGGGGGAAATGGCGGGAAATAGCTGTAGGTTTTACAGTTATTCTTCGCAGGGAGGATTTATCAGCGAGATTAGCTGTACTTTTTACAGTTAAACGCCTCGAAAGTTAGGTGGGCTCAGCCGTCAGGCGAGATACACTTTACCGGCAAGCCCCTGTTCACGCCAGGTCCCTGTATCCCACCAAGCCCCAGCACCTATACCTCCATCATCTGCAGACATACACCCTCGATCAAGCTGTAAATATTGCTTTTTCAAATTAACTCCAAAAAGCACCATACCCCGAGTAAACTCGGAGATACGGTGCTTTTTTCGCATATTTGCTAAGCTCATCTAGCTCGCTAGCAGGGCGGCGTGCCGCCGTTAATAATAAACTTGGCATAACCCATAGGGTTGAAGTAGGTGGCTTTCCAACAATCCTGCATCTCTGCCTCGCGAAAACTGTAACGTTGATCCTTGCTGTTGCATTCAATAAATAGCGGATAGCCATCAGCCGTCATGGCAATATCGAGTCCGAGGTCTGCTAAGTTTGGCAATTCGGTGCTCAGATGTTGGGCGACGAGGATAGCGAAATTCGTCAACTGAAGACAGACAGCTTCTCGATCGAGCTGTGGATAGTGGTTAGTCAATATATCGGCTAAGGAAGCTACTTTCCCACCTTGCGCAACATTCGTGAGGAAGTGCTGACGCGACGCAATCTTCGCAACTATACCTGTTACACCCCAAGCTCCGCTTGGACCACGCTGAACGGAAATGCGAAGATCAAAGGGGCAACCATTTACCGTAGCAAGAGGCAGGCATTGTTGAATCAAATAGTTGCCTTTGATAATCCTTCGACGAAGCAGGAGGGGCAATTGCTGACGGAACCTTAAGGTACGCCAACGCCGGTTGGTCAGCTTCAGATTGATGGGATAGGTGAGTTTCCATACTTTCCCTTGCTTTTCTAATTTCATCACACCGCGTCCAATGCTGGAGTTAGTTGGTTTGATAATGAGGGAATCGTAAGAATCCATCATGACTTTCATATTTTCAACGGTAGCGGGAAATGTACAGGGAAGATGGGGACGGATTTGCTCATTTTTCATGAGGAGTGTGTGGATGCGCATCTTGCTGTAACGGTTCCAATGATTGAAGAGCGTTACGCCTTGCTCTGTCCACTTTTGCAAAATTCTAGCTGAAGCGGCGTCCAAATAGATGGCACGATTATGAATAACTTTGGGGAGATCGGCCCATTTTCTTTGGAATTGGTGGCCTTCCTGTACATAGGCATATACTTTCATCGTTTTCAAATGAACATCTTGAATTCGAAAATAACAAGGCGTTAAGCCGAAGTGTTTGCCAGCATCCTCATAAAAGCGAATGGCTTCGTATTGTGTGTTCCCTAGAGGAATACCTGCAAACAAGGAATCGTTAACTAAAATACCCACATAGGGATTACTCATTGATTTCACTCCCTCTTTCGTCGGGCCTTCACATTCGATCAATAACGAAATCACTCTTAGTCTATGGAAAAGAAACTCATGTGGTTTGTACAATTGCCGATACTTTCTTGAAAAACCAAGACAGATGCCTATGCTTTACCACTATATCCGCATATGTATAGAAGGAAGAAGTGAAATGGGGTGGAGTTTCCCCTCATTCGTCTAGGAGGATCAGAAATTGAAAACTAAACGGAAGCCCCAATCGAATGTTCTCGTTATCGTTACACCTGGTTCCTTCCCTATACCATCAGGCTCTAGCAGCTCGGTCGAGCAGGTCGTTGAGAAGACTGCAGAGCAATTAGTGGGCCGTATGCCTGTGGTCGTACTTGGACGAAAAGCTTCCTATCAACCTTGGAAGGAAATCCGTCACGGTGTAACGTATCGAAGGGTGTCGTATCAGGGGCGATCCGCGTATATTTCACATATAAGCAAACAGATCTCGCAGCTTCATCCAGGCATTATTCAAGTGGAAAATCGCCCGCTCTTTCTTCCAGTTCTTCGCAAACGCTATCCTCAAGCCATATTAAGTCTCGTTCTCCATTCGACGAATTTTATAAGTTCGCCTTATATTTCGAAGCGCGCCTTGCGATTATGTTTGTTAGCTGCGGATGTCATTATCGTGAATAGCCATTTTCTGAAACGGTTTCTGCAAAGAAAGGTACCAAGCGCAGCCCACAAAATCATCACGCACTACTTAGGTGTAGATGTCTCTGCATTTACGTCCAAGTGGACGGGGGAAGGCCTTAGAGCTCGCACAGAAATGCGCAGACAGCTGAATATTGAGCATCGTAAAATCATTTTATTTGTGGGCAGATTAATTCCCCAGAAAGGGATACACCATCTCATTGAAGCGATGAAACAGGTGATAAAACGGGAACCCAGCGCGAAGCTGGTGATCGTCGGGAGTGCTTTTTACGGCTCTGCCAAGGTAACCAAGTATGTGAAGCAATTAACCCATGCAGCTAAGGCCATACCTGGTCATGTTAGTTTCATCCCTTATGTGCAGCATCAAGAAATGCCCAAATGGGTTCAAATTGCTGACGTTTTCGTCGTACCCTCGATCTGTAATGAAGCATTCGGACTAGTCAATGTAGAGGCGATGGCAACAGGTGTTCCCGTTGTGGCTTCAAAAATCGGTGGCATTCAAGAGGTTGTGGAAGATGGAAAAACGGGCTACTTAGTAGACCCGAAGGCAATTGAATCGGAGCTTTCCGAGAGAGTCATACGGTTGCTGCAAGATGAAAGTCTGCGGCGCAAGCTTGGAGAGAATGGAATGAAACGGGTTGATGAACTATTTACGTGGCAGAAAGCTGCTGAGGTGAGGGCTTCCTTGTACAGTCAAATGTTAAAGGAAACGGCTCTTGTCTAGGTTGGAGCACAATTTTTGGGGGCTAATGTACGTATTCAGATGAGAATGAATATGTTACCTATGATAAATCTTGGGAATGGAGAGGAGTCCAATGAACAAGCGGAAGAGCAGTACTGGCCAGAAGGCGAACGTGCATAAAGTGAACTCCAATATGAATGAATTGAAGTGGCTCGATGAATCACCGACGAAGTCAGACAAAGTGGGAGATTCTTCTAAATTAATAACGAAAGTCAATGCGGTTCCTGCGGAAAAGGAAAAGGAAAAGGAAAAGGTGGAAACAGAGAAAGTCCTGCAGGTATCGAAGGTGACCGAACAGATCACACCTGATTTATTACTCACTGAACGTAAAACAGGTAAATTCGTTGACCCGGTTGTGTATACAGACGACATTGTTGATGAAGCCGTGACGTGGAGCAAGATTGCAAGCAGGGCCATTGATGAGGTGAAAATTAAACCGTTCAGCATCGGTGCCAGATCCCTCAAGGATGGCGCGATTGAGCATACAAAGCTAGCCCCAGCAAGTGTTACCCGTCCCAAAATCGCCAATCATGCCATATATGATGAGCACGTTGCTCTAAACAGTATCGTGGGTGATAAAATTCAAGAAAACTCGCTGCCAGGCAACAAGCTGTTGGATACCAGCATCACCTCAGCCAAACTGGCCGATAAGTCAGTTGATGCGACCAAACTGGCTGATGGTGCTATTTTGCCACAACATCTATCTGAACTGATTATTACGAGTGATCTCATTGATCAACAAGCGATTACATCAGATAAAATTCTTAGTGGTGCTGTACAGACGAAGCACTTGGCTAATTACATCATTGATACTGCAAAGCTTATGGACGTGTCGATCACGACAGCCAAAATTAGAGATGGTGCCGTTACAGAAGATAAGTTAAGCTCGGGCAGTATTAGTTCAGTTCATATTAAGGGAGAGAGCATTTTAACCGAGCATCTGGGCAATCAAGCAATCACGAGCAGTTTACTAGCTGATCAAGCGGTCACAGGTCCCAAGTTAGCTCCACAAGCCGTTGATACGATGCATATCGCCCAATCCGCAGTGAGAGGGCTTCATATTGAAGGAGCGGAAGTAAACAGTTATCATATCGCGGATCAGGCTGTTCGAACGAAACATATTGGAGAAGGCGCCATTGAGTCGAAACTCATCCAAGATGGAGCGATTACTGCAGCCAAATTAGGGGACAAAATCGTTGCGAGCAAACATATCACGCTGTCTGCGATTGAGTCGAATCATCTAAATGATGGCGTTATTTCGAGTGGTAAATTGCAAGATGGAGCGGTTACTACGGATAAACTTGCGCAAGGTGCCATTACCGCCAAGCATATCGGTTCACACATTATTCGTCCTGATCACTTGGAGGACAATGTGGTATCCAGCGCTAAAATCGCTCCTGGATCTGTCATTACAGATAAATTGGCAGAGGGCAGTGTCGTAAATTCGAAACTGAAAGATGAGAGTGTTACGTCCAATAAAATTGCCTATCGTACGATACATGCCGCTCACTTGCAAGATGAGATTATTTCTACAGGCCATATCGTCAAAGGGGCGGTTGGAGAGAAACAAATCGATATGCATGCCATTCATCGCAACCATATTGCGGACGAAGCCATCACAACGAGACATATTCAAGAAGAAAGCATTACGACGAGTAAGCTTGCCGAAGAAGCGGTAACGACAGCGAAGATTGCTCCGATGTCGATTGAATCACGCCATTTGCAAGACGATATTATTGATGGGGTTCATATCCGAGAAGGGTCAATTACTTCTGCGCATCTAGCACAAGGTTCCATTACGCTGGATGTGTTCGCTGATCGAAGCTTGGTGGGCAGCAAATTGCAGGAGAATTCAATCTCCACGGAAACCTTGACCGATGGTGCAGTCACGAATGAGAAACTCGCGAACGGTGCGGTAGCTACACACCATCTTCAAGTTAACTCGGTGACAACGCAAATCATTAAAGATCAGGCAATCACGAATGAGAAGCTTGAAGATGAAGTGGTGACGTCAGATAAGCTTGCTAACAGCAGTGTAAATAGTGCCAAAATTTCGAACAAAGCCGTCAATGCGGAACATATTGTTGATGGTGCGATCACAGCGTCGAAATTAGCGAATGAAAGCGTACATGGCAGCAAACTGGCACCTGCAGCAGTGGTTTCCAGACATTTGGCGGATGGTTCTGTCGTAAGTTCCAAGATTGCCTATCGTTCCATTCATAGTGAACATTTGGCAGAGAGCGCTGTTGTGGGCAACAAACTGGCGAATCAGAGCATCGATGGCACGAAAATCGTTCCTGGTGTGATTAGTGATGAACATCTGTCACCTGGTGCCGTGAATGGAACGAAGATTGCCAATGGATCTGTGAGCAACCAACATCTCGTTGCAGGTGTTATTGATAGTGAGAAGTTAGCTGTGAATTCGGTGGACAGTACTAAAATAGTGTCAGGAGCGGTAAATAACTACCATCTGGCAGATCATGCTGTATTTGGAACTAAGTTAGCACCGGGTAGCGTAGATGGAAGTAAGCTGGCAGAGGGTGCCGTGAGCAGTGAGCATCTGACAGATCAAGCTGTAGGTGCCTCGAAGCTGGCGTCAGGCAGTGTAGATAGCAGCAAAATCGTCTATGGCGCGATTCAACGCGAGCATTTATCCGACTTCATCATAGATGGAAAAAAGCTGGCTTTAGGAACTGTCACGAGCAGTCATCTTGCCGCAGGTTCGATTGATGGCTCGAAACTGCTCGATGCCAGTGTGAGTAGCTCCAAGCTGACTTCAGAAGCGATTGGAAGCGAGCATTTGCAAGATGAGGCGGTCAGTCTTGCGAAATTAGCTTCAAATAGTGTAGACAGCAGTAAACTAGCGCTTGGTGCAGTAAATGAGAGCCACCTTGCGGATGAGGCGGTATCCCAATCGAAACTGGCTGCGAATAGCATTGATGGCAGCAAAATCGTGGATGGTGCAATTGACACAACGAAACTTGCAGATGGCAGTGTGGACAGTGATAAGCTGGCTGAAGGTGCGGTGACGGATGATCATCTAGCTGAAGGCTGTGTTGACGGAACGAAGATTCAAGCGGGTACGGTTACGAATCAACATATCGCAGACGCAACGCTCACTGTGGCGAAGCTCGCAGATGCTGTTGTTCGTTCTTCTTCCAAGCAACGACATGTACTGCAACAATTCGGTCTAGAGCCGTTTAGTATGAAGATCCAGGATGAGACCATTGAACTGACCCTCCATTTCGAAGAGGAATACGCGAATACCAATTATGTACTAACAGCGATTACAAATCATCCAGCATGTTATGTCATTGTGAGTCAAAAGTCGAAGGAGAGCGCGGTGCTGTCCATTATTCGAGCTAAGTTTTCTCACGATCAACAGGGGACTGTGAACTGGATTGCTATTGGAAATACGGATTAATGGAAGACGGTAGGAAGTCTTGCAAGAGGTGAATACGAAACGGTAGCTCGCAGACAATGCGAGACTACCGTTTTTTCTTATGATTACGATATTAGTAGATAGATGACCAATTTTCAATTTAGAGGTTTTCGTCCAATTTCCGTCTATCATCATAGCATATGATAGCAGAAATGGATGTAAACACGCACCATATGGAACATACGAACGATTGTGAAGGGGGATGACTTGTGAAAGGTGTCGTACTTGCAGGAGGAACGGGAAGTCGTTTACGTCCTTTAACTCAAATCATTAATAAACATTTGCTTCCAGTTGGTGATCTGCCCATGATTCAATATGCCATTGATAAGCTATGTCAGGGAGGCGTTCAGGATATTCTGGTCATCACAGGCAAACAATCTGCCGGCTTATATGTAGACTATCTCGGAAGCGGAGATGCGTTTGGCGTTAATTTGACTTACAAGATTCAAGAGAAACCAGGAGGTATTGCCCAAGCCTTGGCTTTGGCGGAGGGTTTCGTCGAGAAGGGTGAGAAGTTCGTGGTTATCTTGGGAGATAATTTATTCCAAGATCCCCTCCAACCCATCATCGATGTTTTTAACCAGCAAGCGGAAGGCGCCATGGTCCTTCTGAAAGAGGTAGAAGACCCACGCAGATATGGTGTAGCCATCATGATGAACGAACATATTGCGGTTATCGAAGAGAAGCCGGAGCATCCGAAATCTCCTTATGCGGTGACAGGCATTTATTTATATGACTCTACTGTCTTTGACATTATTAAATCACAGTCTCCTTCGGCAAGAGGCGAGATGGAAATCACAGATGTGAATAATGTATATGCCGCATCAGGCCAACTTTCTCATATGTTGCTACAAGGATGGTGGATTGATGCGGGGACCCATGAATCGCTCTTTCAAGCCACTCTTTTAGTTCGGAAGGAGTACAGCTAATGCAGTCGTTGCTTGTAACGGGAGGTATGGGATTTATTGGAAGTAACTTTATTCATTATTGGAAGAAACATCATCCAGACGATCATGTGATCAATGTCGATTTACTCACGTACGCAGGCAATCGGGATAACACTCGGATGTTCGAGGGGCAAGTTGGCTATCAATTTGTACAAGGTGATATTGCTCACGAGACGCTAATGAAGACATGGATGCAAGGGGTTGATGTGGTCGTTCATTTTGCAGCTGAATCGCATGTGGATCGAAGTATTCATGACCCTGGCAGTTTTGTGAGAACGAATGTCGTCGGCACTCAAATCTTACTGGAAGCAGCACGACAAGCGCAGGTTAAGAAGTTTATTCATATTTCTACAGATGAAGTGTACGGTACGCTTGGGGCTGAAGGAGCCTTCAGTGAAGAGACACCCCTAGCACCGAATTCTCCGTATTCTGCCAGTAAAGCGGGCTCTGATTTGCTCGTTAGAGCTTACTATGAAACATATGGATTTCCAGCCGTGATTACACGTTGCTCTAATAATTATGGTCCCCGTCAATTTCCCGAAAAGCTAATCCCACTCTTGATTACACGCGCGCTCCGTAATGAAACAATCCCCGTCTATGGGGATGGCTTACAAGTACGAGATTGGTTGTATGTGGATGATCACTGTTCCGCGATTGAACGAGTTATTGTTGCAGGTGTTCCTGGTCAAGTGTACAACATTGGTGGTCAGAATGAGCGAACCAATTTGGAAGTTGTCGAACGTATTCTGAATCTCCTTGGCAAACCGACATCGCTCATTCAATTTGTTCCAGACCGACTAGGGCATGATCGGCGCTACGCCATTGATAGCTCAAAGATACGTCGTGAATTAGGTTGGGTGCCAGCTTACCCATTTGAGCAGGGGCTTCCTATGACGTTGGCATGGTATGTACAGGAAACCGAATGGTGTGCCCGCATTGCCGACGGTTCGTACCGTGAGGAGAAAGAAGCTGATCCAACGTGAAAATAGTGATTACGGGAGCTGGCGGGCAGTTAGGCTATGACCTGAGTCGTGTACTAAGACCTGTATATGAAATTGTTGCCTGGACGAGAATGCAATTCGATGTAAGCAATGAGCGTGAAGTTACGGAGAAGCTTCGTCTAGAACGTCCCCACGTTGTCGTGCATGCCGCTGCTTATACGAACGTGGATAAGGCGGAAGCTGATAAGGAGAAGGCTTATCAGGTGAATGCGATGGGTGCTTTGCATCTGGCGCAGGTATGTGAAGAAATCGGTGCAAAGCTCGTCTACGTCAGTACGGATTATGTGTTTGACGGGAGGAAAGGCAGCGCTTATACAGAAGCTGATGCACCTAATCCTATCAATATATATGGTGAATCCAAACTGCTAGGCGAGAAATTCGTTAGCATGACATGCAGGAAACACTACATTGTGCGTACGTCATGGCTATATGGCAGTAAAGGGACGAATTTCGTAACCAAGGTTATTGAGAAAGCACGAAGCGGCGGTCCTCTGCACATTGTCGATGATCAAATCGGCTCACCAACGTATTGCTTAGATTTAGCGTTATTCATCAGAAGCCTCATCGAAACGGATCACTATGGTTTGTATCATGCTTCGAATCAAGGGGAGTGCTCGAGATATGAGTTTGCTCAGCACATTCTACAAGAAGCTGGATTGGCACAAGTAAGCTTGCTTCCTGTCCATACGGATGCTTTTCCGCCTCTGCCTGCGGCAAGGCCGTTGTATTCATCATTCCTGCATCATGCCATCACGATGAATGGTTTGACACCACTACGGGATTGGCGGTCTGCGTTACATTTTTTCCTGAAATTGGATTACATCGAATTTGTTGACCCTGCGAAAGAGAAGAAGGTGTGAATGAACAATGTCACGAGTAGTTAGTTCGAAGGAAGGTCGGAACAAGGGACTGCAACTGGGAATTGAGCATGGAAGAAGGATGGGACGATGCCAATTTGTACTGGATACAGTCAAACCAGCTGGTATCCCGCTCCGAGAGGTGAGTGTGTTATTTATTCCACAAGGTTTCGATGCCATTGATACAGGCATTATCGAAGGCTTGCAGCAGACTGTACGCGTGGTACACACCGCGACAGCGGCAGATATGCTTCGTTTGGCTGCAGAACTGCGGCCTAACCTTGTTCTTGTGATGAATGGTCTACATGTGTTCCCGGCAGATCATGCTGCTCACATTGATGCGATTAGAATGATGGGCATTCGTACGGCCATTTGGTTCGCAGATGACCCGTACTTTACGGACTACTCGACCCCGCTTGCGCCGCATTATGATTATGTATTTACGCATGAAATGTCATGCATTTCGTTATATCAAGGCGCCGGCTGCCAGCAAGTGCATTATCTGCCGTTAGCGGCAAGCCAATCCCTGTTTAAACCGATGCAGGTGGGCCATGAATATAGAAGCGATGTTTGCTTTATTGGGGTAGGCTTTCCCAATCGTATTGCTTTGTTCAATACGATTGCACCTTACTTAGTTGGTCGCAAGGTCATACTTGCGGGACCGCTATGGAATCAATTGCAACATTTTTCACAATTTAAGAATGGCATTCATCTTCACGGGGTTCCTATGAGGGAGTCAGTGAACTATTACAATGGTGCCAAAATCGTGCTCAACATGCACCGCCTTACTTATGATGCAACCTACAATAAAAATAGCAGAAATTTGCCTGGCCTCTCGATTAATCCTAGGACTTATGAGATATCAGGATGCGGCGCTTTGCAAATTACGGATCGGCGTTCAGACTTGGCGAACTATTATACACCAGGTCATGATATCGAGACGTTCGACCACCCGAACGAGCTGATCCACAAGATCAACCACTATCTGTTGCATGAGGAAGAGCGACTGCGTATTGCAACGAATGCGTTGCGAAGAACGATTTTGGAGCATACGTATGCTGCGCGTTTAGCCAAGCTTTTGGACATTATTTTTAACTAGAAGGGAGGGAATTCGATGCAATTTCGGAATTTGGATCAAGCAAGGAAACAAGGTCATGCGGATGGTTATCAATCGGGGTATCCGAATGGGTTTCGTTTAGGCTTATGTGAAGCAATTATGCAGAAAGCTATACGTGATCGTGCACCTAGGCCTGTATGGAACGTACGGGTTCTGTATGTAACATCGGGGAAAAGCTTTCCGTATAGTCCATTGGACAGGGCCATCATTGAAGCTTTGCGTCCCCTCGTACGTGAACTCATTGTTGGGAATATGGATAATGATCCGATTCGTGTCGGAAATGCGCGAGCTAGTGTTGAAAGGTTGGCTACGGTTCATAAACCAGACCTGATGCTTGTCCTTGATGGCATGAATTTACCGCTGCATACCGTGGCTCGTCTTCGCAGCATGGGGATTCGCACGGCGGTTTGGTTAACAGATGATCCGTATTATACGGATTTCACAGCTTCCTATGCGCCACATTACGATTATATGTTCACGTTAGAAATAAACTGTGTGGGGCTGTATCGGGATATGGGGTGTGCGCAAGTCCATTATTTGCCGCTTGGGTTTCAGCCGGAGATGTTCAAACCGAAGCCAGCTCCCGTCAGCTTGCATCGGGATGTGAGTTTCATTGGTTCTGCTTATTGGAATCGCGTAGCTGTATTTGATCAAATTGCGCCGCATTTAGCAACAAAACGTTTCCTGATCTCTGGCATTTGGTGGGAACGCCTACGCAATTTTAAGATGCTGGCTCCACAGATCCAGTTAAATACGTGGATGACGCCTGAACAAACGGCCGATGCCTACAATGGCGCCAAAATTGTCATCAATATGCACAGAGCCTTCGATGATCATTCGTATAATCATAATAGTCGCCGTATTCAAGGGGCTTCACCGAATCCAAGAACTTTCGAAATTTCCGGTTGTGGTGTGATGCAATTGACAGATATCCGGAGTGACCTCGTCAATTTCTATACCCCTGACTATGATATCGTCACGTATTCTTCACCCGAAGAGCTTGTTCACAAAATTAATCATTATTTAATCCATGAGGAAGAACGTAAGCAAATAGCCTTGCGTGGACTTTACCGAACGCTGCGCGACCATACCTACACGAATCGATTAATGACCATGTTGAGTATTGTGTTCGGTCCTAGGTAATGGCAACAAGAATAAAATGAGGTGAATGAAGCGTGATTACCAAAAAGAGGCCACGGAAGTTGGCCATCGTTAGAAGGAGTCGTAAGAAACGATCGCCGGTGCTCAAAAAGTACCGAGTTATCAAGAAATATCGTCCCAAGAGCCGATTAAGGGGTAAACGAAAAGGGCGCGTGATACGACAGCTGCGCAGATTTCCAAGGCGTCGTAAAGTCATTCGCGGTGTCCGCAGATCACCAAGAAGTAGACGAGCAATGGAAGCGTATCAGCATGCTTACAATGCAGCGTATAACGAAGGCTACAGCTTAGGATTTAATCAAGGATATGCATGGGAAATGGAGCATCCACTCATATAGTTTTTGCACTCAAAGTAGAAGCGAATAGGCTGGGATTCGCAATTGGGATCCGGCCTTATCCGCTCCAATAGGAGATGCCTGTCTATATGCTAAGAATACATAAATCATACAGAGTGATTGACAAAGGTGTACAAGGGAGTCAGCCTGTTTTACGAGACTACGGCTTCTGCCCTCCCTATTTTCAAAGAAGATCATAGAATAAGTAGTAAAATACTTCGCCAAGGACTGGAGATGAGAACGCATGAGCAAAACGCGAATTCCGCGTAAAACAAAGCAAATTGTGCAACAATTTCCCCGCAAAAGCTCCAGCCATCTCTCTAATAAATCCGCTAAGGCATCTACCCATCTCTCTCAGAAACCCCTTGTGTCAGTTATCATTCCTGTTTGCAATGAGGCTAATACACTAGGAAAGGTTATTCAAGAGGCGTTTCGTGTGCATCCACGTACGGAGGTTATTGTAATCGAGAACGGCTCGACGGATGGCAGTAAACTGATTGCGAAACAAGCGGGTGCCAAAGTGGTGTCTTATGACCAGCGTTTCGGACATGATGTTGGAAGAACGGTAGGAGCAAGAGAAGCGAAAGGCGATATTTTGTTATTCGTTGATGCGGATTTCGTTATTCCAGCAGCGGAAATGAGTCCGTTGATTGAAGCGATCCAACGAGGTGTAGATGTTGCATTGAATAAATATATTGGCGCTATTGCAACTACAGATGTGCACCGAGTTGTTGTAGCCAAATATGCTTTGAATGCGATTCTAAATCGCAGTGATTTGAAAGGGACTTCGATGACCACAATTCCTCATGCGATGAGTCGGAAAGCGCTGAATGTTATTGGGGCTGAGCATCTAGCTGTGCCTCCGCTTGCTCAAGCGATAGCGATTCAGCAAGGCTTGCGTGTGCAAGCTGTCAAGTATATTCAAGTCGGAAGTCGCAATAGAGTTCGATATAGCGTGGATGAAGGGGACCCCGTTGGAGATTTAATTGTCGGTGACCATCTGGAAGCTGTGCATTGGGTTATTGGGAAAACCGACGTTCGAGCTCTTCACGAAGATAACCTGCGAATTCGAGAGATGATTGAGGTGAACAGGTGAAAGCGATCAGTAAGAAAACAGTTCGTAGACATATGGCTGTTCGCGTGCATGTGAGCAGGAAAACAGTGACTAAACCAGTGCGACGTACGCGTGTTAGGAGACGAATTCGATCCCTGACGGATATGGAGCATACTTGGAGAAAGCAAGCGTATTTAGCTGGTCGGAAGGATGCGCTAGCCCAAGCGAAAGGGAAACGCGTGTACGGCAAGAAAGCAGTTAATCCACTCTGGGTCAAGTGGCTTCAGTCACAGTCTCAGCTAACGGGTGTATCCAATTATGCAGCCGCTTCGAATGGCTATTCAGCAGGCTACTATGAAGCCGTGGGCAGACAGGCACCTAACTGGATACTTCTTCCGACACTGTCCAAAGTCGGTGCAATTGTTACCGTACGCAATGCGGAGGGGACCATTGGCAAGGTGCTTGAAGAATTGAACCGCATGCCTCTGCATGAGATTATCGTTATTGTGTACGGAAGCACGGATCGCACGCTAGAGCGGATAAGAGGGAAATCGGATGCGCTAATTATCCACTATCCAGAGCGGATCGGACCGCATGTCGGGAGAGCGATTGGTGCCAAATTGTCCAAATCAGATATCTTGCTATTCCTAGAGGGTGAGGAAGTCATTCGAGCCCAACATGTGATTCCATTCCTACAAGAGATTGAACAGGGGGCACATATCGCCCTTAATAACCGTACCCCCCATTTACCTCCGTTCGCAGAATGGGATGCTTTGACCGTGATGAAACAATTCCTCAATATTTCGTTTAATCGGCCTGATTTACAAGCGAATTCACTGACCGACGTTCCACATGCCCTCTCCCGCCATGCTTTGAACCATGTAGATTATAACGAGCTAATGGTGCCGCCTAAAGCGCTTATCCATGCGATTCTAGCTGGTTTGCATATCACTTCACAAGCGAGTATTCCCACCATGGGATGGCAGAAAGAACCTGGGCCAGAGAAGTTGCAACAAGGTATTGGCGATCATGTAGAGGCACTTGAGTGCGCGATGAGGGAAAGAGGCGAGCGGATTGATTTTCCAGACTTGATACGAAAAAGGGAGATCATTAAGGAGGAATGAGCATGCAAGTAACAAGCATTATTATTCCTACCTATAATGGTTTGGCTTTATTGAAGGCTTGTGTGGCTTCGATTCGCAAACACACCTTGGTTCCCTATGAGATTATCGTCGTAGATAATGGATCAACGGATGGCACGGTCGCCTACTGTCGCAAGATGAGGCTGAAACTAGTGTCCCACCCCCATAATCTCGGGTTCCCAGCAGCATGTAATTATGGGCTTCGCTTTGCTTCCGGGGATCTACTCATGCTGCTTAATAACGATACGATCGTCACGCCCAACTGGCTTCCTCATCTCCAAAACTGCTTGAATAGCGCTGAGGATGTCGGTATGGTCGGTCCGATGACTAATTATGCGAATGGCAAGCAGAAGATTCGAGAGCGCTTTACAACGACACAGCGGATGGCTAGGAAATATAACCGAGTGAACCCATCCTTATGGAAGCCAACCGATCGGTTGGTAGGGGTTTGTTTACTTTTTAAAAGAGAAACGTTCGAGCGGGTCGGATTGTTGGATGAGCGGTTCTCACCTGGTTATTTCGAGGATGACGACTTCTGTTATCGGGTTCGATTAGCTGGTTATCGGCTGCTCATTACAGGAGATTGTTTCATTTATCATCGCGGCAGCGTGAGTTTCAGGAAAAATGGCAATGAAGCTCGTCGCAAGCTATTAAGACGTAATCGGCGAAAATTCATGGATAAATGGGGCGTGGATCCCTATCGGTTCATTTAGGCACCGATTTACAATAGACAGCATATCGTAGAGTGAAAAAGGTTGTAGGAGGCGTAGCCGTGGAGGAGCGGGTAACGAAGATTATTTCCCATATTACGGCTTCACATAGCCAGATGGCCCACATATTAGAAGCTCATCGGCATATTTCTACGCAGATGGCGGTCGTTGCGGGAGAACTGCCGGACTCTCACCCTGATTTTGCTGGATTAGAGATGCTGCAGAAGCGGGCGTTGCAATTAACTCAGAACGTAACGGCTTATTTAAATAGTCTTGCTGACTTAGAAGAAGCTATAGCCATGCAAACAGAAATACTGATGAAAGAAATACAGGTACCTGATGAAGAATAGAGGGAACGACGTTGGATAGAACAGATCTCTATATGCAAATGTTAGATGCGACAGCCAAGCTGCAATACGAAATAAGTTTGATGTTGGAAGCTAGAGTCATTGAAGCTACGAAGTCACAAAACTGGATTTGTCAGCATATGAATGGGGCCAATTTGGAAGGGCATGACCATAAAATGAAGGTTACTGGTGAAGTTCATGAGAGTGTTATTGATCTTATTGGCGGCTTAACCAAGTTGGAAAATGCGCTTAATCACCAAATGAAGGCGTTACTTGGGAAAAATCAAATAGGATCAGCTTTAGGGGCTGCGGATGACATGGAATTTGGCCAGTTACTACCGTTTGGTGAGGATGGAAAGCTGTGAAGGAATGGAATCGAGAACAGGTGGAGCTGCATATGTTAATCTCGCTGGCTAGGAGCCAGCGAGCGTTATGCAGAATCATTGAATCTGTAGCGGATCACATAGAGGGTTCTGAACATTTAGCAGATCATGTCGCAGCGAATCTTAAGTCAATAAGTGATTATCAGCATGTCATGATGATGAAATTATCGAAGCAGCCTGCTCGTAAGCGTGTTACGAGTAAACCAGGCAAGCCGTGGATGAATAAGCATGTATAGCTGCAGGAAGCACATGCAGCCGAACTTACCCCCAGCGCACGATTAGCCCTGCGTGAGTCAAGCCCCCGCCAAACCCGTAAAGTAATAGATTGTCGCCGACTTTCACTTTGCCCTCCCTGATCCCCAAATCCAGCGCAAGTGGGATGGAAGCGGCGGAAGTATTGCCGAAGTATTCAAGGCTGTACAGCGCTTTGTCCATCGGGATACCGCTCTTCTCACAGATGGAGTCAATCATTCGCAGGTTCGCGCTATGAGGGATGAACCAATCGATGGCCTCGAGCGGCAGTCCGCTCTTCTGCAGCAACATCTCGATGCCCACGGGGACGGTGGAAACAGCGAAACGGTACACTTCGCGTCCGTTCTGGACAAGCTTCCCTTCCCCTAGCAGTGCATCGCCATTCAGCTCTGTAGCTAGACCTGTTCGGTACACATGCTTGGCGCCTGTACCATCAGATCCCATGTGATAAGCGAGGAAGGCCGGCTTAGCTTCTTCCCGTTCAACGACCACTGCACCAGCACCGTCACCGAATAGGATGCAAGTGGATCGGTCTGTGTAATCTGTGATCTTAGATAACGCGTCGCTGCCGATCACGAGCACTTTGTGATGCCCTCCGGCTGCCACGAGCGCACTCGCGGTATGAAGTGCATAGGCGAAGCCCGCGCACGTCGCATTGAGATCATAGGCTCCCGCGGCCTGGAAGCCGAAGTGGGCTTGAACTTGACACGCAACAGGCGTCGACGATAAATCTGGTGTATGCGTGGATACGATGATGAGGTCTATCCCATCAAGGGAATTTGGGTATCGGTCGAGCAAATTCTGCACAGCTGCTATACATAAATGGCTAGTGAACTCATGCGCTTCAGCAATCCGGCGCTCTCGAATACCCGTGCGTTGCACAATCCATTCATCGTTGGTATCGACCCTATGGGAAAGCTCCTCGTTGGTTAAAATGCGTTGAGGCACATACGTGCCAATGGCAGAGATTCGCGCTTGCAAGGGATACGAGGAAGGCATGTGAGACACTCCTTTGGAATAGGCTTAGAATAGATTTGGCACTAGATATTAGTATCAGGTACTAAATTTATTCTAAGCTAAGGTGAGTGCCTTGTCAATGGGAGGATTATACGATGTTCTCCTGATTGTAAAGCTCGCTCGGTAGGATCTTATGCGTCTTTTCGCTAACGATCTGCGGCAAACGTCCGAAGCGAGCCGCCAACTTGGACAACGACTGCTCGTAGAAGTAAGCGAGACCTGTGTGGATGGTGTCCTGGAAGGGTGCGATCCAGCGTTCGCGGTCAAAGCCTTCGGGGCCGAACCAGGTACCGAGCAGGGAGCCGACGCTTGCACCGAAGCTGTCTGTATCGTTGCCTTGCGCGACTTGCTTGCATATCCCATCGCCAACATTCTCAGCGAACAGGAACGTGTTGATGAGCGTACCGATTTCCTGATGGATACCGCAATGCTGGAATTCACCGTATCGCGTGTGAATCGCGTCATAAGCTTCAAGCCAATCACCAGCTTGGATAACGATATCTCGACAAGTCGAGGCCGATTCGTAGAAGCGACTTCGCTGCGGGATGAACTGCAGAGCGGTGTTAATGACCGCTAGCCGGTCCTCCAACACCTGAGCCGCGGCAATCGCAGCAGCCAAGAACATGGTTGCATATACACCCGTACGGCGGTGCGTGAAGCTCGCGTCGCGCCAAGCAAGTTCAGCCGCGAGTGCAGGATTGCCCGGACAAGCGTAGCCGTAGGCGTCGGCGCGAATCGCAGCGCCGCATAGCTCGCTGTCCGGCGTGAGCACATCTGCCCAACGCTGAAGCTCTTCAAGCGGGATTGGCGATTTGTCATGCTCCAAATAACTCAGTCCAGATCGGATGATCATGACGCGCTCTGGCCCCCAAGTCGTGCTAATTGGGAGGTGATTGAGCCATAGATTTCGCAGGTCTAGTTGCGTGAAAGATGTTCCGAACTGTTCTAGTGCGAGCATGCCCATCAGCGTGTAGTTGATGTCATCGTCGGGAGCCACGAATTGGATGCGATCACGTGCTGTTTCGAACCAGGACCAGTGGCGTCTGCCGAGCGCACGAAGCATCTCATCCGATATGTAATCGCGAAGTGGCCATTCTCCGACTTTGGAGAAGGCTTCGCGCATTTCGTACAAATTCGGATTTACTTCCAGCGGCTTCCCGAGCATGGAGCCGCACACGGAGGAGAGAAAGGCCGTCTCCACGCGGCGTGAGCTCTCCTCAACATTCACCTCACGCATTAGGCCTAGAGGTCTTGCCGGATCGCATTCCTTCCAAATCTCTTCAATGGTATCGGGCTCATAGTAGGGCCAGTCGCGCCGCAGCGGCATTTCTACGAGAGTTTGTGCAAATGAGAAATAGGCGTCATAGCTTGTGGGTAAATTCTCAAGTCTATGCAAATAGCCAGATGTGTCATGTCCTTGGGCAAATTTATTGCGAAGAATGACGGAGAGCTGCTCTTTCAGGAAAGGAAGGGACAGTAGCATAGTTGGAATCGGCCTCCATTGTTGGTTTGCTCTCAGTATAGCGAATAGCAAGAGAGGCCCGCTTCTCAAAACGCACTGAAACCTTCTCGATCTCAACTGAAAATACCACTTAATAAGTTTCGGTAGTCGGAAGGCTTCATCCCTACTCCATCTTCAAATGCCCGATAGAAGGCAGCATGACTCTGGAAACCGCTTTGCTGGCAAATTTCTGTCACGGGTAGGGACGTACGAATGAGGAGATTCTTCGCGGCATGTACACGAACAGAACGTAGATACTGGGCGAAGCCCATGCCAACCGCTTCCCGGAAGAGGGCTTGCGTACGTGAAGGACTCAGATGCAGCAAAGATGACACATCGGTTACAGTCAGTGGGTCATGGTAGTTCTGTTCTAATAACTGAATAGCCGGCCGGAGTGTGCGGTATGCGCTAAGAACATTGCTCGCTTCTAGCCGGTCTGGTGACGGATCGTAGTAACGAAGGAGGGAGGCGCAGATGTTCATCAGGTGTCCCTTGAGCATATAGTAAAATCCGGGTTCTCTGCGGCAGTATTCGTCCCACATGATCAGAAGTGCTTCTTTCATGCCCGTTGCGGATTCCGCGGAAGCGGGTATACGATTCTCGAATCCTTCTGGGCGATATAGAAATGGAAGCAGCAGTTCTTTATCGGTGTGCAGCCAGATGGAAGGCTCGAAGAATGCGAACAGAAATTGCGCCGGTTGTTCCGGATCGGATTGGGCGCGGTGCGGTTCGACCGGATTCACGACATAAATATCACCTGGCTTGATCGGATAGCTTTTATGACCAAAATGAAATATGCCTTCTCCCTTCAAGCAGCAGCCGATTTCCAGCATACTATGCCGGTGGAACGGCTCGAGTCGATAATCGGGGACGTGCATCATCATATCGATGGGGATATTCGTACGATCCACAATGGGTCCACTCCTTTCTAAATTCGCTGGGCATTTCCTATATGTTAGCCTAATCGTTTTCGAAGGTTCATGCTCATTCAGCATAACATCGATGCTTGATGCTTTGACAGAGGAAGTATGAGAAAATTGTCGAATGTACTGTGCTACGTATAGTTACACAAGGAGTGAAACCATGTCGACTCAAATAAACGATCTATTTTCCATAACATTGTTTGATGTGAAAAAAGTACAATACTACTCCCGGATTATGTTTGATATTAGTCATTCCTACCTTACTGTATCTTACATCAAAAAAGGCGAGGTTATCACAACGGACGATGGCAAAGAGTATGTAGCCAAAACCGGAGATGTGATGATTAATCGCCCAAACACACCTTTTAATGTCATTTCACAGGAAGAAGGAATTCATTATCTCTTAAGTTTGAAATTACATGTCAGGGAGGGAGTCGATTTCTTGCAAGCATTTCCTCTCGATAAAGTTATAAAAGTGAGGGATACCGCTCTGTATGAGAAAAAGTTCGATGAACTTCAAGATTTATGGGGGCAAAAAGAAGGGGATCATTACTCGGTACAGTCTGCCTTCCTTGCGCTCTTTCTGTTACATGAAATTGTGGAAAGCTCCAAAATAGGAGAAAAGCGTAAGTCTAGAGAGACGTTTGAGATTACTCGTTTCAATTATGCGCTTCATTATATTGAGAAGGGGCTGGAACGCAATATTACACGCGAGGAATTAGCAGATATTTACCATATGAATCCTATTTATTTTAGCCGTGCATTCAAACAGGTCTATGATCTAACGCCGATGCAGATGCTTCAAAAAATGCGACTCATTAAAGCCAAAAGAATGTTGGAAAATCCAGAGAACACGATTGAGCTCATTTCTCAGCAATGCGGCTTTTATGACGCATCGCATTTTAACCGTATTTTTCAGAAATCGTTCGGGATGTCCCCAAGTAATTTTCGAAAAAGTATCAAAAGTACAAAAAGTGGAATCGTGCCTACATGGTCTGAGGATAAGTTGTAGGATAACATAATAGTTAACGTGAAGGGAAGGAGGTTCTAGTGGCGGTTCTCACTGGAGCTAATTGTCAGCAAGTGTTATCTATCAATATTGTTCAAAACAAAGGGGGATATACCATTGGTACAAAAACTGAAATATGCTGCCTTACTCATTGGATCGATATGTATTGTACAAAGTATAACAGCTTGTTCGGCTTCAAATTCGGATTCTACAAGCACGGCAACGCCAGCAGCCACAGGGACATCCGGAGAAAAGGTCACTTTGCGTGTGATGGACTGGGCAGATAGCGAGAAACCGTTCCGTGAGAAATTTATCAAAGATTTTGAAGCAAAATATCCAAATATCAAAATTGAATATACGCTAATGAGCGTTGATCAATTTCAGAATACAATTACAACAGCGATTAAATCGGGAGATGCCCCGGATTTATACCCAATTCCCAACAATGTATCCTTGAGCATGGCGGTTAAAGGGGAATGGTATCAGCCATTAGATCCTTATATCGATAACGAGTTTAAGAACCAGTTCGTTGACGGTGCGTTTGTTGAAGGGGCGACCATGTTAAATGGGAAGATCTACTCCATTCCTGCACTTGCGAGTGTGCCGAGCACACTTGTGTATTATAATAAGCAGCTTTTCCGAGATGCTGGGTTAGACCCTGAGAATCCGCCGAAGACATACACGGAATTCCGCCAAGCCGCTAAGAAAATTACCGATGCCAGCAAAGGCAAAGCCTACGGAATTATCGAGGGTGGGAAACAAATCGGACGCTGGAAACTAGCGGCAATGGACTGGTCTGCATTAGGTGGCAGCGGTTTCAATCAGCAATCACCGATCAGTTTGGTTACTCATACAGCAAGTTATGATAGCAAGGCTGTCGTTGATGTCATGAATTTGTACAAAGGGATGAAAGATGACGGAAGCTTCCATCCGAAGACGATGAGCATATCCGCACCTGAGGCTCGCGCTTTATTTGGGGAAGGGCAAGCAGGTTTTATTTTACAAGGCGAATGGTCCATTGGTGTATGGAAACGCGACAACCCTAACTTGGACTTCGGTGTCATGGCGCCACCTATTCCGGATGGAGGTCAGCAAGGCTTCTTGCCAAGATCGAGTTTCAGCCCATGGATCGGAATGTCCAAAACAACGAAGCATCCTAAAGAAGCTGCCCTATATTTAAAAGAGTATTTCAGTAAAGATTACCAGGCAGTGCTAGTTAAAGCGGGAGATCGCTTCTCCATTTTAAAAGAAATAAATGAAAGTTCCTCGGAGATTCCACAGTTCAAACAGTACTATGACATTGTTCAAAAGTTTTCACGATCCGTGCCTAATCCTCAAATCAGGAACCCAGAGCTTGCAAGTGTATACGGCAATTACAAGGATGTTCAACCAGGTGTAGGGGATATTATGCAAGCTGTCGTATCCGGGGCGATCCAAGATCCTACAGCAACGCTTAAACAGTTATCCGATAATATTAATAAGTCTTTGGATACAGCGATTTCGAAGGCTAAATCGGAAGGTGCCAAGGTAGACAAAAACGATTTCATTTTCTCTAATTGGAGTTCTGACAAGAACTACACCGTACAAGATTATAAGTCAATTCAATGATAGGGAGTTCACGCAACATGAAAACCAAGTGGAGAATTGAAATGTGGTGTTGGATATTCCTAATTCCTACTGGCGTCCTTTTCGTTCTGTTTCAAGGCTGGCCCATTGCGGCCAGCTTGTATTATGCGATGCTGGATTGGTCAGGTCTAACGACAGATTCAACCTTTGTCGGACTGAACAATTTTTATGATGTGGCTAAGGATCCCTATTTCTGGAACGCATATAAAAATAGTTTTAAATTTATGTTAGGTGTAGTTCCACTGCATCTGTTGATGCCGTTAGTGCTTGCTATTATTTTGAATCGTCCCAAGTTAAGGGGAGCCAGCATCTATCGAACGTTGATTTTTTTGCCAGTAGTTACAACGACTTCGATTATCGGTATTATCATGGTTTTCATATGGGGCAGCGATGGAGCAGTCAATGATGCGCTCTTGAAAATAGGCTTGCTAGATACACCAATTAATTGGTTAGGTGATGCCAAATGGTCGATGTTTACGGTCATCATTATTTCCGTGTGGAAAAATCTAGGGATTAACATGGTCTATTGGCTTGCTGGTCTACAGAATATTCCTAAGGATATTTATGAGGCAGCTGAAGTAGATGGCGCCAGAGGGATGAAATTATTTGTTCATATAACAGTGCCTCTGTTAGTGCCCATTGGAGCTGTCATTTTATTGCTAAATGTCGTCAATTCACTGAAAGTATTTGATTTGATTAAAACAATGACCAACGGGGGCCCTTTCTTCGCCACGGATGTTGTGTCCACATATATTTATCGTTACGCTTTCTCGAGTGAAATGGGACTGCCCCAACTAGGGTATGCTTCGGCGGCGGGCCTTTTCTTCGCAGTAACAATTATCGTATTAGCCATTATCCAATCTGTGCTGACTAAACGAATAAAAGGTCGTGCAAAATCATGAAGATCTTTCGACTATCCTTATTTCACATCGTGATGACTTCTTTTTGTCTAGTTTGGATTTATCCATTCTTATGGATGGTATCAGCAGCGTTCAAAACACAGAGTGAATTTTTTGCTAATGGCCTAAAGCTGATGCCGAATAACTTTCAAATGGGGAATCTCATTCGGGCTTGGAACGAAGCGAACTTTGAACGTTATTTTCTGAATAGTGTGGTCCTTTCCGTCAGTACCATTTTAATTGTACTTGTCGCAACGGCTACTTGTGGTTATGTACTTGGCAGGTATGTATTTAGAGGGAAAAAGTTCGTATTGGGATTATTGGTCTCTAGCATGTTCGTCCCTATGGAATTCGCGATTATCCCGATCTATGACTTAATCAAAAATTTGGGACTGATGAACAATTTACTAGGTGTTATTCTTGCTGAAGCTGGCGGGGCGCATATCATTTTTATCCTGCTCTTTTCCACCTTCTTTAGTCAGATTCCTAAGGAGTTGGAAGAGGCCTCCATTATGGATGGCAGTGGGTTTATGCGGACCTTTGCGACCATTATGCTTCCTTTATCCAAACCCATCGTTGGCAGCGTGATGATTATGCAGTTCATCTGGTCATGGAATTCTTTTATGATTCCTTTGATCCTAACGTTAAGCTCGCCTAATCTCCGACCTTTGGCCGTTGGCTTATACGCATTACGAGGAGAGAACGTGGTTGACTGGACGGGCATTGCAGCAGGTGGGACGATCGCGATACTCCCGATTATTGTTATATTCCTGTTCCTTCAGCGTTACTTTGTAGATGGGATTGCTGGGGCTGTTAAAGGCTAACGATTGTATAAATAGAACGATAATTAATATCAAAAGGTAGGATACAAATCGATGAGAATACTTTATTTGGATTTAGATTCTTTGCGCCCTGATCATCTTGGTTGTTATGGTTACCATCGAGCAACTTCGCCCCATATTGATCGTATAGCAGAAGAAAGCGTTCGATTTACCAATTACTACTGTTCCGATGCACCTTGTATGCCATCTAGAACAGCGTTAATGTCAGGAAGATTCGGGATTCATACCGGTGTCGTTGGACATGGGGGAACTGCTGCCGATATGAGGCGTGAAGGAGCAGAGCGAGGTTTTGGTGACCGATTGGCCACGGAAAGCCTTCCTGGTGTATTGCGAAAATTAGGCATGAAGACGGCGTCTATCAGCACATTTGCCGAAAGACATTCCGTATGGACCTTTAATGCAGGGTTTAATGAAGTACTTAATGTTGGTGGCAAAGGTGGCGAATCGGCTGAAGAAGTGCTGCCTGTCGCTCTTAAATGGTTAGAGGATAATGCAAAGGCTGAGGATTGGTTCTTGCATTTGAATTTTTGGGACCCTCATACCCCCTATCGGGCGCCGGAAGAGTTTGGTAATCCTTTCGCTAATGAACCTATGCCTGCATGGATCACGGAAAATGTTTTTCAGAACCATATGCTCAAAGAAGGACAGCACAGTATTCAAGATATGAATAAGCTTGCCCGTTCGCATTATTATAAACATCCGAGACATGACAAGATGATAGAGGAACACAACGATTTAAGAACCCTCATCGATAATTACGATTCCGCCATTCGGTATATGGATGAGCATATTGGAAAAGTCATTCAGACCCTTGATCGACTAGGCGTTCTAGAGGATACGGCCATTATTATTAGTGCGGATCACGGTGAGAACATGGGGGAACTAGGGATTTATTCCGAACACGGTACTGCGGATCAGGGAACCTGTCGCATTCCCATGATCATCCGATGGCCCGGTGGTCTCCAAGGAACCGTCGATGAGGGGCTGCATTACCAATTAGACCTCGCGCCTACTCTGGCTAATCTGTTACAAACAGATAAACCGGAAGCATGGGATGGAGAAAGCTATGCAGACAGTATTACGCAAGGAACCGATACAGGCAGGCCGTATTTGGTCGTATCGCAGTGCGCGCATGTTTGTCAGCGGAGTGTCAGATTCGAGAAATGGCTCTATATTCGAACTTATCATGACGGGCATCATGGATTTCCGAGAGACATGCTGTTTGATTTGGAGAATGATCCATATGAACAGTACAATTTGGCTGAAGAAAGAAGAGATATATGTAAGCAAGCTATTTATTTACTTAACGAATGGCATGATGGCATGATGCTTTCCATGAAAGAAGATACAGATCCTTTGTGGACAGTAATGAAAGAGGGCGGTCCTTATCATGCCAAGGAATATAAACACTAATTTCATAACTGTAAAATAGGATGAGGTGAGGGGGACGCTGTGGCGGGATCCCCTGCCTTTTTTTCGTTTTTATTAATGAGGTAATAATTGTAAAAATAATATATTAATTGGGATTTTCATGCGGCGTTTATCATAAAAAATCAGGATATTACTGTTTGAAAATGACAAATTGTTTAATTTTTTAGAAAAAGTTAAAAATTCATAATAGGATTATTTAATAAGCATATCTAAGTTGTGCAGCTTGTGATATTCTAAATAATAAAAAAATTTCTGGAGTGAAGAGAAATGCAAGTTACTGATGTTGAAAAAGTACCATCCTTGTTTTCTAGAACCAATCCGTTTCAAGCGAAAGTATTGAAAAATATTAATTTAAATGGAGCAAGCTCCAGTAAAGAAACACGCCATATCGAACTTTCGCTAGAAGGATCAGGACTGTCCTACGTGCCCGGCGATTGTTTAGGCGTAGTTCCAGACAACGATCCGGAGTTGGTTGCTTCGATCCTTGAGGTGATGAAGTGGGATGCGGACACGGCGGTTGTCATTAATAAACAGAACGAAACGCTTCCATTGAAAGAAGCGCTTTTGAAGCATTTCGAGCTGACGTTGTTATCCAGGAAAATCGTTCAGCAAGCAGTTGAATTCTCGGATAATGAAGCGTTGAAGCAGCTTGTTGCGGATGCGGAGCAGTTGAAAGCTTATACAGATGGCCGTGACTTGCTTGACTTACTGAGTGATTTTGGACCTTGGAAAGCTTCCCCACACGAAATTGTCGCTTTATTGAGAAAAATGCCGCCACGCTTGTATTCCATTGCAAGCAGTTTTGCAGCTAATCCAGGTGAAGTTCACCTTACGATCGGTGCTGTTCGCTACATGGCACACGGCCGCCAGCGCAAAGGCGTATGTTCAGTCATGTGCGCAGAGCGTTTGAACGAAGGGGAAACGGTTCCTGTCTTTGTTCAAGTAAACAAACATTTTAACCTTCCGGAGTCCTCGGAACAAGATATTATCATGGTTGGTCCTGGTACAGGTATTGCACCGTTCCGTTCCTTTATTCAAGAGCGTGCCGTGAGCAAAGCGACAGGAAAAGCATGGCTGTTCTTCGGCGACCAGCATTCTGCGACAGATTTCTTGTATCAGGAAGAGCTGGAGCAATATCAACAGTCAGGCGCACTGACCAAAATCGATGCAGCTTTCTCTCGCGATACAGCGCAGAAAGTGTATGTTCAGAATAAAATGCAGGACAATAGCCAAGAACTATTCGCTTGGTTAGAGGGCGGCGCATACTTCTACGTATGTGGCGATAAACAAAACATGGCGAAGGATGTTCACAACACCCTGATCGACATTATTGAAAAAGAAGGCAAGTTGAGCCGCGAAGACGCTGAAGCGTACTTGGCAGGTTTGCAAGAGCAAGGACGTTACCAACGCGACGTTTATTAGAATGGAAAAAGCGAGCAAGCTGATCATCAGCTTGCTCGCTTTTTTTGGTTGTGGCTGGCTGGCGGGGAAGAGAGCGGAAATAGCGCCCGTAAAGGGCGCTAAAGCGCGGGAACGCGCGCGCGCGCTGGTGCCGGCGGTCGGCAAGATAAGGCCCCAAATGGGCCTTATCTGAGCCCGAGGCCGCAGGGCTACCAAGTTAGCGCCCGAAAAGGGCGCTAACTCTAGGGAACGCGCACGCGAGTACCGACCGACTGCGCCGCTCACCCGCTCAGTGCCCGCACTCACCCGCCCGCACTCACCCGCTCAGTGCCCGCACTCACCCGCCCCGCTCACCCGCTCACCCGCTCACCCGCTCAGTGCCCCCACTGCCACACACCCGCCACCAGCCAACATTACCTACTACCTCCAAGCCGTCTTCGTTGGCGTTTTGCTTTTCTGGCATGGAGAAGCTCGTACACCGTCGGGACCATAATCAGCGTAAAAATCGTTGCTGAAGTCAGTCCTCCGATAACAACGACCGCCAAGCCGCGGGAAACGATGCTGCCTTCTTCGGCCTTGGCAAGGACCAGCGGTACCATTGCGCATATGGTTGCTACGGCTGTCATCAAGATGGGACGCATCCGAGTAGCCGCGGCTTCCAGCAAAGACTCACGGATGGTCATGTGCTCTTCGTTTTGCTTCACACGGTCAATCAACACGATGGCATTCGTCACGACGATACCGATCAGCATCAAGAATCCGAAGATCGAGGTTACGTCGAACGACGTTTTTGTAATCATCATCCCGACGATAGCGCCAACAGCTGCGAAAGGAAGGGAAACCAAACTCGCAATCGGAGCACGGAACGATTTGAACGTAACGATCATGATAAGAAGTACGATCCCAATGGAAATACCCATGGTCATGAACAAGTCGGCAAAATCACTGGATTGCTCAGCAGATGCTCCGCCAACCATTAAAGCAACATGGGTTGGCAGCTTCAAATCCTTCGTATTTTTCGTGATCTCTGTATTGATCTTGGATAGTTTAGTTGAGTCAACAAGCGCCGTCACACGCAAAAATTGTTGGCTATTCTTATGAAGAATCGTGTTAGATTCATTTGTCTTTTCGATTTTCGCAATAGAAGTCAAAGTTGCTGGACCCGTGGCTGTCATGATTTGAATATTGGATAGGTCGGAAACGGTTGATGGATTAATCAAAGCATCGAGTACAACAGGGATTTCTTTGTTTTCCAGCTTCATCGAACCAATCGGAGTTGGGTTCATGAGGGAGCGGATCGTGCCGGCGATTTCCTCAGGTTTCGCGAGTGTAGGATCAACGGTAATCAAGTAACCTGGTTTCGTTACATTTTGATTACTCGTCACTTTCTCGACGCCTTCAATTCCTTTGATGGCCGCAATGACATCCGCTGCAGCTTGGTCTAAGCTCTTGGCGGAATCTCCCGTCAAATCAACGGTAATCGCTGAACCGCTGCTGCCATCGAAGCTACCACCGCCTGCTTGCAAATCGGCGTCCGGATATTTTGATTTTTGAGTGAGAACCGCATCGATAAAATGCTGTGTGTCCGCATCTTTCTTCATGAATACTTGGAAGGTTGCGATTGTTGGGGGCGCTACGCTACCCCATTTGGCATTATCTTCGGTATTCCCCTGTTGCAGAATGAGATGATCAAGCTCACTTTGCCCAAGCATGAATTTCTCTAATTCCATGGCTTTGTCGCGCACAGTTGAAATTGGAGTTTCTGGTGAGTAGGAAAGTGTAACACTCAACTGGCTTGCTGTGGAACTTGCAACTGCGCCTTTTGGCATGACGAAGTAAAGAGCAATCGAACCCCCAAACAGAATAAGCGAAACCAATATGGAGATGAATTTATGGTTCAAACTCCAAGATAAAATGCGTCGTAGACCTTGCGACTCTTTATGCTCTTTTAGTTTCGTTTTGCGCAGCAGCCAAGCGCTCATCAATGGTACGACGGTTAATGCTACGAGCAAGGAGGACAGCAGGGAGTAGGTTACGGTTAGGGCAAATGGAAGCAGAAATGCTTGCAATGAGCCTTTCAAAAGTCCAAGCGGCAGGAAAACGGCTACGGTTGTTAAGGTAGAAGCGGTAATCGCTCTAGCCACCTCACGCGTGGCATCCATGATTAATTCCTTGGAGAACTCCGACTTTTGGGTTCTTCTGAAAATATTTTCGATAACAACAATACTGTCATCAACGAGTCGACCAACGGCTACCGCAACCCCGCCCAGCGTCAAAATATTCAGTGTCACATCGGATTGGGACAGCAGGAACAATGTTAATCCAAGTGAAAGAGGGATTGATACAATTGTAATGAATGTGGAACGAACATTTCTAAGGAAGATAAGAATTACGATAGTTGCAAACAAGGCGCCAAGCAACACTTCTCTCATCATACTGTTCACGGAAGTAACGACAGATTCAGCTGTGGAATATATCACTTCTGCAGTCGCACCCGGGTATTTCGTCGCGATTTCTTCTGAGATTTTATCTACTTCCTTGGAGATATCAACCGCATTGGAGCTAGCGTCCTTGGTTACAACCAACGTAAGGGAATCCTTGCCGTTAATACGAGTCAGTGTATCTTTGTTTGCGGCTACTTCCACCGTTGCAACATCTTTCAATTGGACGCCTGGTGCAACTGTCAAATTATTGAGTGTTTGGAGATCGTCGAGATTGCCAACGACTTTAATAGCACTCGTTTTGCCATCGATAGGTCTTTCTCCAACACTTATAGTGACATTCTGCCCTTGAAGAACGCCCATCAGCGCTTGAGCAGGTAATTTGGCATTGGCGAGCTTCCCTTGATCAGGGTGAATTATCACCTGGGATACGGATGTTCCACCAAGTGCTACGCTAGCAAGACCTCTGATTTTCTGAAACTCTGGCAAAATTTTCTCTTGAGCCAGCTCGACATTTTGTTTTGTGATGCCATCTTGGAAGTTAAGGGATACCCAGGAGAGCGGAATCATCGAAGTATTTAATCGAATAACGAACGGCTTCGACATACCCGCAGGGAGAACAATCGTGGAGAGTGCTTCTTGCACGCTGGCTTGAGCGTCCTTCATTGGAATATCCGAATCAAATGTCAAATCAACTTTCATGAAGCCATCGGAAGACGTGGAGAAGACTTCTTTCTTTCCTGGAACGCTAGCGAGCGCTTTCTCTATGGGGGTAGTTGCGCTATCTAGCATGGATTTGGCATCGAAACCTTGGCCGACAACCGTAACACTAATTTGCGGAAAATCTGCACTTGGCAAAAATTCCATTGGCAATTTGAAATAACTACCTATTCCCGTGCCTAAAATTAATAGCACCAAGAAAATGACCGCTGCCTTGTTGCTAAAGGCCCATTTCGTAAACCATGTCACACGACTCGCTCCCTTTCATGATCTATCTCTTTACTTCCTATTTATAAGTAGAAAAATAACGCGAATATGGCTAAGAGGTGGTTCCAACTCGCTATTGAGCTGGAGGGTTTCCCTTAGGTGTAGAATTCCATCTTCTGATTGATATATGTAAATGAGGAATGGGCTAGATAGAATTTTCATGAATTGGATAAAAGATTGCCATGGAGGAAATGCTACCCTTATCGTCCATCGTGTGACGAAGATACTGAAGACGACAGGAAGTGAACGTAACGCATGTTACAAGGCAAAAAGAGGTTGATCTGGATAGTCCTCATCTGTGTGGTCTTGTTCAGTGCTTCCACAACGACTGTATTTGCGTATGGCAAAGGTGCAAAAGGCCCTGATGTCTACGCCGTTCAAGGGATGTTGAAATCTCTAGGTTACTACTCGGGTCCGATTACAGGTTATTATGGCAATCAAACACAAGCCGGGGTTAAAGCATTTCAAAGTAGATATGGTTTGCCTGTAACGGGAAATGTTGACGATCAAACCTTACAATCCATACTTTGGGCTTATGGGAATTTGAAAATTCCCAAGAAGGCGACGCCAACGCCAGTACCAACACCGGCACCGAAGCAGGAAACACCGAGTCCAACGCCTGCACCAGAGGTTCCACCTACGTCAGGCCTAACGGTAGAAGAGCAGCAAATGCTGGATCTTGTAAATAAAGAGCGAACAGCTATGGGACTTGCCGCGCTTACTGCGGACCTGGAACTTACCAAGACAGCTCGTCTAAAGAGCCAAGATATGGTAGATAACAAATATTTCTCCCATGATTCACCAACGTACGGTTCACCCTTCGATATGATGGAGAAATTCGGAATTACGTATAATGCAGCAGGGGAGAATATTGCTTGTAACCAAAGTGTGGAGGCAGCGCATGAAGCGTTAATGAACTCACCGGGGCATAAGGCGAATATCCTTAGCAAAGATTACACGCATATTGGTATCGGCATTGTAGATGGCGGACCGTGCGGTAAAATGTTTACCCAACAGTTTATTGGCAAATAGAGAGAAGGAGCTAGCGCTTATGCGCTTAGCTCCTTTGTTTCGTGTATTGCAGCGGGGCGGCCAAAGATGCGAAAATGCACTTATTTTCGGGCGGACTGCCTAATAGGGAGGTCAAAAGTGCAAGAAGGCAACCTTTTAGGCGCCTGAGGGTATAAAATGGTCCAAAGAGGTAGAAATAGTTGCCTTTTTGCACGCATTTGCTAAAAATCCGCGATTTTCCTGCAAAAGGTTGCCTTTATGCACTTTTGCGAGGGGGGGGCTAGTTCGATCCCCTGATCTCCCCGGGCTTCCACACTAAAAAAGAGGATCCTCGCCACATAGGCTTTAGGATCCTCTTTCACTTTTAAGTCGTAGATACAGGTTTAATGGCTTCGGTCCACTCCGTATACTTGCGAAGTGCAGCCCCTTGCTCTATCGCGTGCCTAGCCATATAGATACCTTCTTCAATGGAGCCTGCCTTCTGGGAAACCCACAAACGCACAGCACTGTTGAGTAGAACTATGTTTAAGTAGGGAAGTGCAGCATCTCCTCGCAAAACAGACAATGTTGTTTCGGCTTGTAGCTCAGCTGTCCATTCCACTTCTGGCACTTCAACCATAAGCTCATAAATTTCAGGGTCAACGATGAATAGCTCGCTAGCCCCATCTTGAATGAGATACGTTCGAGTTCGTTTTTCAATGCTCAGATCTTCGGAACCTTCCATGCCTTGCACCACTATACCGCGGGAAACCCCGAGCTCGATCAATAAATTCGTGACCTTCTCAAAAACAGTGCCATGAAACACGCCAACAGCCATATAAGGAGCTTCCGTGAAACGAAGCAGCTTCTCCGCCGTGTTGAACACAGTTCTCAAACCGAGTTCTTTGCGGATTTCGCGCAGATCGCCAAGTGGCGCACACCAGCTTTCGGTCGGTGTAAACAAGAAGCCTGTTCGCGCTGCAGCAGAAACCAGTGCTTCGCGTGATGCTTCAAGTGCGTTTACTCCCATTGCCGCAAGGACATCGGACAAGGTGATGCCCCATTTCGGCGGCATGCTCGGGCTGCCGTGCAGCGTAGTAGGCAATCCGCAGGCTGCGAGTACGAATGCGGTTGGTAGCGTTGCGATAAATGTGCGCGAGCGGCCATCATAGGGCCCGGCGCAATCGATACTTCCTGCCATGGGATAAGTGCTAATCCGATTACGTAATGCATGAATAAAGGCTTTGATTTCATCCGGGGATTCCATTTTAATTCGCTCAGCGACAAGAAAAGCTCCGATTTGAGCTTGTGTAGCTGCACCGGTTAGAATGAGTTCGGCTGCTTGAGCGGCTTCTTCATAAGTAAGATCTCTAGCTCCGCGTTTACCGCGGCCTACTTCTTTTAATAAGGATATCATCGTTTGCGGCCCCCTTTGTTCTGATCCTGTAGTATCTGATATACCTTGACGATGGAGGTTGCGACGTCAACCATACGTTTACGTTCATTCATCGCTTGTTTGCGGAGGAAATCATAAGCTTCAGCTTCTGAGATGCCTTTGATTTCGCATAGGATTCGCTTGGCTTGATCAACCCATTTACGTTCTTCGAGCTTGGATAGCAGTTGTTCGCGCTCCTGATGCCACTCTGTTCGTTGGAAATAATGGTTCACACCTAGTATCAACGCGCAATGAATTTCCAGTGGGCTCATCGTCGGACCAATCAAACCATCTATGCCCCCATCCATCTTACATTCATTAGAAGGAAAAGTTTGTGTATCGCACCACCAGAAGATGGGAAGACTCCGCTGCGCCAGCAAGCGTATTCGCCAATCTGTGACTTGTTCGGGACCTACGGATAATAATACAGCATCGATCTTAGGGATGATAAAGGAAATTTCTTTCATATTAGATGAAGTATAAATACGAAACCCCAAATCCTTCAAGATTTCATCAGGTAAACATTCTTTTCCTTGAGTGTCTTCCGTTCGAAGGGCAAGTGAGGGCTCAGAGGAGGTAGCTGAGCGAGTTGTCTTGAACTCGTCGATCAGAATGAATGATTGTAACATGGGAATACCTCCATCTTGAATAACGTTATCTCATGATAAGTACATGTTAGGTTTAAGGCTTATTTGGTATTATTATACGGCAATACTATAGCATATGCACCTAAAATTTGTCGATATCCTATCCATACTCTCTATAACAAAATTATTGTGTTATGTTTATTGACATACGATTAAACACGTCGTATAATCAAGTTAAGAAATCGGCACAATGATGTGCCACCTAACGAAGGCAACGGTGCCTATCCCCTTACAAATACGTAACTGGATAGGCTTTTTATGTTCACTGTAATGAAAAAACTACATCTATCATGCTGTTCACGAGGAAGTGGAAGCAGTGGCAATGAGGCCGATAAACATCCTATGATTTGATAGGGGGATGTTTGTCGGCCTTTTCTGTCAATGTATAATCAAACAAGGTAGGATAGGACAAAAAGAAGGCGAAAAGCCTCACAAAAGGAGAGGGATTGCATGGTAGATCGGAAAAGTTTTATGCAAGTGGGGCACAAGGGGTCTTTGTTCAGTTCATTCTTGTATTTTGACATGAGCTTCATGGTTTGGGTACTTCTTGGACCGCTAGCTGTTATCCTTGCCAAAGATTTCGGGTTGGATGCCGCACAGAAAGCCAATTTGGTTGCTTTACCAACATTGGGTGGGGCGGTCCTACGACTAGTACTTGGTGTACTAACGGATAAAATTGGTCCCAAACTAACTGGACAGATTGGACTTTCGCTAACTTTAGTTCCGCTGTTCTGGGGATGGCAGTTCGCGAACACGATGGGTGATATGTACTTTGTAGCTCTGATGCTTGGTATCGCAGGCGCAAGCTTTGCTGCAGCATTACCGCTCGCGAGCTCTTGGTATCCACCGCAGTATCAAGGATTAGCGATGGGGATTGCAGGGGCAGGAAACAGCGGAACGATCTTCGCTACCTTGTTTGCCAATCGTTTAGCGCAACATTATGGCGACTGGCACGTTGTTTTCGGAATTGCCATGATTCCAATCGCGATAACGCTGGTCATTTTTAGTATTTTGGCCAAGGATAGTCCCAATAAACCAGCTCCAAAAACGATTGCAGAGTACGGTAAAGTGTTGAAACAAAAGGATTCTTGGTTGTTCTGTATTTTCTATAGTGTTACTTTCGGTGGTTTTGTAGGAATGGCCTCGTATCTTACGATTTTCTTTAATACACAGTATGGGCTTTCACCTGTACGTGCTGCAGATTTTACAACACTTTGTGTCATCGGCGGCAGCTTCTTCCGTCCTGTTGGTGGATGGCTCGCAGATAAGATTGGCGGCATTCGCATGTTAATGGTGCTCTACGGAGTTGTTGGTTTGATGATGGCCGGTATCTCTACGCTTCCTGCCCTTTCATTAACAACGGTTATGCTCTTCGTTGCTATGATGGCTTTCGGGATGGGGAATGGTTCAGTATTCCAACTTGTGCCACAGCGCTTCAAATCGGAAATCGGCGTGATGACGGGGATTGTTGGAGCCGCAGGAGGTTTAGGTGGTTATTTCTTGCCCAAAATTCTTGGAAACCTGAAACTATCCACGGGTTCTTTCACACCAGGGTTCCTTATTCTTAGTGGCATTGCAATTAGCTGTATCATCATTATTGCCATTGTGCAAGGGCAATGGAAACGTACTTGGATCGGTGAAGGCGGCAAAGTAAAAGTAACGCCTTCCAATATAGACACAGTCCAAGCTTAACTTAGGCAAGGTACGCCGCTGACTCTGCTCGGTCAGCGGCACATCCGGTAAAGTTTTTGCTCATGCAGCCTGCACATCAGGCTGTATGGGCAAAGACGTTACGACTAGCGTCTTTGCAGTTCAACCCAACAATCGAGCTGCTCAAGCTCCATATCCCACCTTTGTCATTTGGGAGCCCCGCTCCTAAATGACCCTTTTCGACAACAATCTAAATCTAATTGAATGCCATAGTACATGGATGGAAGGATGATCACAATGACAGTCAAGAAAGAGAAGCTAGTCCTGGTCGGAAACGGAATGGCAGGTGTTAATGCCGTTGAGCATTTGCTCAAACTAGCACCAGATAAATATGAAGTGACGATCTTCGGCAGTGAACCGCATCCCAACTACAATCGAATTCTGTTGTCCTATGTGCTCTCCGGCGACTCCAAAGTGGAGGATATCGTCATCCACCCTTATGAATGGTATACGAACAATCATATTACGTTATATACGAATCAAACCATCACGGGAATCGACACAATGCTCCAAACCGTAACGAGCGATAAAGGCATGACGGTTTCCTATGATAAATTGATTTTGGCAACAGGCTCTAACCCATTCATGATTCCTATGCCTGGTGCAGACAAAGAAGGTGTCATGGCCTATAGAACGATCCGCGATTGTGAAATTATGATGGAGTCGGCTAAAAAGTATAAGAAAGCGATTGTCATCGGCGGTGGTTTGCTAGGCTTAGAAGCAGCGCGTGGTTTCCTCAATCTCGGTATGAAAGTCGACGTCGTTCATATCGGAGATACGATTATGGAACGGCAACTGGATCGCACCGCTTCCAAAATGCTGCAAGGGGCACTCGAAGAGCAAGGGATCAACTTCTTGCTTGAGAAGCAATCAGTCGAAATTATTGGCGGCAAACGCGTAACAGGCCTGAAATTTAAGGATGGCACGATTGCTGAAGCTGATCTAATCGTCATGGCGGTAGGTATTCGTCCAAATGTAGCCCTTGGGAAGGAATCTGGCATCGAATGCAATCCAGGAATCATCGTCAATGATTACTTGCAAACAAATGTTCCGAATGTGTACGCCGTTGGCGAATGTGCGATGCACAGAGGCATCGCGTATGGTCTAGTAGCACCGCTCTACGAGCAAGGTGCCGTACTCGCGAAGCATTTGGCCGGTGTAGAAACGGGGCCGTATGAAGGTTCTATTTTGTACACGAAGCTCAAAGTATCTGGTGTTGATGTATTCTCAGGCGGTCAATTCGTTGAGGCGGAAGGAACCAAAGCGATTCGTATTCACGATGAATTCTCCGGTGTCTATAAGAAAGTCGTGATTAAGGATAATAAAATTATCGGTGCCGTACTTTTTGGTGATACAGCTGATGGTACGCGACTTATGCAAATGATTCGGGAAGAAACAGATATTAGTGGCATGGGCAAAACGGCGATTCTAACGGATGGTTCGAGCGGCGGTGGCGGTGCGGCTTCTGGTGTAGCTGAGATGAAGGATGACGCGATTATCTGCGGTTGTAACGGTGTAACGAAAGGGACGATCTGTTCGGCCATTAAAGAGCAAGGCTTGACGACGGTCGATGAAGTGAAGAACTGTACAACAGCATCTCGTTCTTGTGGAGGGTGTAAGCCACTAGTCAGTGATCTATTAGCTTTCACGCTAGGAGCTTCCTACGATAAAAATGCTGCCAAAGAAACCATCTGTGGCTGTACAACGCACACGCGCGATGAAGTCGTTACGGCGATTCGGGAAAAAGGATTATCCCACGTGCGCGAAGTGATGAACGTCCTTGAATGGAAAAATGAAGAAGGCTGCTCCAAATGCCGCCCAGCACTGAATTATTATTTGGGCATGATTCGCCCTGAATCTTATAAAGATGACAGCACGTCCCGATTCGTCAATGAGCGTATGCATGCCAATATTCAAAAAGATGGTACGTACTCCGTTGTTCCACGGATCTATGGCGGTGTTACGAATCCGACGGAGCTTAAGCGCATTGCAGAGGTTGCTGAACAGTTCAATGTACCCACAGTGAAATTTACTGGCGGACAGCGTCTTGACTTGCTAGGTGTGAAAAAAGAAGATTTGACCGCGATGTGGGAAGCCTTGGATATGCCATCAGGGTATGCCTACGGGAAAGCGCTAAGGACCGTGAAAACATGTGTCGGCGAAACGTTCTGCCGTTTTGGTACGGGGGATGCGATGGGTGTTGGTATTGAGCTCGAGAAGCGTTTTGAACGCTTGAATACACCGGCGAAAGTGAAGCTTGCTGTATCGGGATGCCCGCGAAACTGTGCGGAATCAGGAATTAAAGATCTAGGTGTCGTATCTGTTGATGGCGGATGGGAGCTGTATGCAGGTGGCAACGGCGGTGTGAAAGTCCGCGTAGGTGATTTGATGAGCACGGTGAAAACCGAAGAAGAGATCATCGAATATACCGAGGCGTATCTGCAATACTACCGCGAAACAGGGAAATACGGCGAGCGTACGAGCGAATGGGTGCACCGTCTGGGCATTGAGCATATTCGTGAGGTTGTTGAGAACGAGGCAGAGCGTAAACAATTGTGCGAACGTATGGATTTGGCTTTATCCGTGACGCAAGATCCATGGAGGCAAGCGATTGATAGTAAGAAAATCCAACGTGATCTCTATGAAGTGGTTGAGTTGAAGTAGAAATAGAGAGATAAACAGGGAGGAGCCGAGAAGATGATTACACATAATGAGCAAATGATCTGGGTGCAAGCCGTTTCCTATGAGGATTTAGCTTTTAATACAGGGAGGACGATTCGTTATCAAGGGGAAGAGGTTGCCTTATTCAAATTGAAAAGTGGTAAACTTCAAGCGATTCAAAATCGTTGTCCACATAAAGAGGGCGTTCTAGCCGAAGGCATCGTCTGTGATGACCACGTATTCTGCCCTATGCATGATCGCAAAATCCATCTGCCTTCTGGTCTTGTGCAAGCACCAGATACAGGCTGCGTGAAAACGTACCAGACCAAAGTAGATGAGGCAGGAGATGTCTATATCGGATTTCCCAATCATAATGAGATGGCTAGTTAGCACTTATAGAACCCTATATATCTAATTATACCTATAAAGAGAGATTGATCTGCGGGGGTGGGAGCGTTGAAATCAGCATTGGTTACATTAACGGATGAACAGCCCTCCTCCCATTGTTGCTTTTGCAGTATGCAGTGTGGATTGGAGATACTACCTAGTGAGAAGACAGAAGGTTTAACGATTAAGCCGAGCGCGAAATTCCCAGTTGCAACAGGCCGTTTATGTCAAAAGGGCTTGAACGCTTTGGAGCATGTCGTTCATTCGGAACGAATTCTTGAGCCGCTTCATAGGGAGAAGGCTAGGGTAGGTCAATGGCGTCAAGTAGCTTGGGAATCGGCTTACGAGGATATTGCGCAGCGAATTCACGCGTTGCAAGCGGAACATGGGCGTGATGCGATCGGTGTCTATGGCGGCGGATCTCTAACGAACGAAGTAAGTTACTTACTGGGGAAGTTTACGCGTGTGGCGCTTAGGTCCAAATACATTGATTATAACGGTCGCTATTGCATGTCATCGGCTGCAGCTGCGAGTAATAAAGCTTTCGGTATTGATCGCGGGATGACGATGCCCCTATCGGAAATTCCGAACGCGAAGTATATCATTCTAGCGGGCACGAATATTGCCGAATGTCAGCCGACGATGATGCCTTATCTATTGGAAGCCAAGAAAAAAGGCGCCGTAATCGTAACCATTGATCCGCGTAATACCATGACCTCCAAGACGGCAGATATTCATGTGAGGATGCAACCTGGTTTCGATTCCGTGTTCATTAATGGACTCCTGCATGTCATGATTGAAGAGAATCTCGTTGATCACAAGTTCATTCAATCACGTACGTCCGGTTTCGAACAAGTGAAAGAAGCTGTCAAATCTTTTACACCAGCTCGCGTTGAGTATCTAACGGGTATCCTTGAAGCTGTAGTACGTACAATCGCTCGTGGTTTTGCTAAGGCTGAGACGGGCATCGTGCTAACAGCGAGAGGGTTGGAGCAGCAAGTGAATGGGGTTGAGAATACACTCAATTACATTAATCTAACACTGCTCACGGGTAAAATAGGGCGTTCAGGCTGCGGATATGGCGCTGTGACGGGGCAAGCCAACGGCCAAGGTGGTCGTGAGCATGGGCAGAAAGCCGACCAACTCCCAGGTTATCGCCTGATCGAAGATCCCGTTGCGCGTGAGCATGTGGCGAAGGTGTGGGGCATCGATCCGCAGGAGTTGCCGGGTAAAGGCGTCTCGGCTTACGAGCTGTTGCAGAAAATCGACGAAGGCGAGATTAAAGCCTTAATTGTGCTAGGATCGAATCCGCTCGTCTCCAGTCCGAATAATCGGATGGTCGAGCGAGCCTTGCAAAAGCTGGATTTACTCGTGGTCGTAGATATGTTCGAGACCGAAACAGCACGATATGCCCATTACTTGCTGCCTGGTTCATCCTTCGCTGAAGCAGAAGGGACCATGACCAACTTAGAGGGGCGCGTATTCCATCGGCGCAAAGCTATGGAGCTTCCGGGCAATTGCAAGCTCGATTATCACATTATCAGCGAACTGGCTGATGTACTAGGACGAGGCGCTTACTTTCAATATGCGGGTATTGAAGACGTGTTTCGTGAACTAGCCGCAGCTAGCGCGGGTGGCAAAGCAGATTATAGCGGTATCACGTACGAACGTTTGCAAAAGGAGAAAGGGATCTTCTGGCCTTGCGGGTCAGTTGATCATCCGGGAACACCGCAATTATTCCAAGATCATTTCCATCATGCGGATGGTAAAGCCCTATTGTTCGGCATACAGCCGAAAATGCCTGCGGAGCCCATAGACAGCGATTTTCCCTTCGTGCTCACTACGGGCCGTCTGGCCAACCACTATTTAAGCGGTGCGCAAACGCGCCGCACCGAAGCTCTTCATAAGAAGGCACCTGTACCTGTTGCCGAAATACATCCATCTTTGGCCAAACGAATCGGCCTAAGCGTGGAACAAAAAATCCGGATCACCAGCCGGCGTGGCTCCTTGGTCTTCCAAGTCAAGGTCACCGAGGGGATCCAGCCTCGCACCGTCTTCGTGCCTTTCCATTGGGGCGACGAGCATTCGATCAACGTGTTGACGAACGACGCCTTGGATCCAACGAGCCGGATGCCGGAGTTCAAGATTTGTGCGGTGAGGGTTGAGGGAGTGAATTGAAATAGAGCACCCTAGCTGGGAAATCCAGCTGGGGTGCTTGGTTAGATTATCTTGCCGTTGCCCCGGCTCCGGGCCTTAACAACCACGAAACCACCAAACACCAAACACCAACATCAACATCAACACCAACACCAAAAACCAAGTACAACCACCAAACACAAATACAACCACCAAACACAAATACAAACACCAAACACAAATACAAACACCAAACACCAATCACAAACCACAAATCACAAACCACAAACCACAAACCACAAACCAACACGAAAAACCAAGTACAACCACAAACCACAAACCACAAACCGCCATTCAATATCCAGCTCGGCTAACCTTAACTTGGATTCCTCTGGCAACTCGAGTCATCTCCACTAACGTCGTTTTATACTTTAACTGGATTTTATACAGTTATTTCGGCGGAATCACGCTAAATATTCCATTTAGATGGAAAATGTACAGTTAATTTATCCCATTTACCTCGATTCTACTAAAATGAGCGAATATAACTACATAAAATCCATCTAAATTTAATTTCAATGGATTTTAAGCGATTTTAGATGTACAAAATCCAGTTAATTTGCTCGTGCCTCGGTAATTGGGTAGATAATTGGCATTGTGACTGCTACATAGGTCAATGTAGTAATGGAATAGAGTAGTTGAGTAGAATCTAAAGACAAACATAAAAGCCCCCGTTCCCCTCCGAAGGAGGGTGGGTGGCTTGCATGGATCCCTTTGCTGGTGACGGAATCAGATCTTTAATTCCCCAAGCTTAATCAGTTCTACAACCGCTTGTGAACGACCCTTTACGTTCAGCTTTTGCATGACGTTCGATATATGATTCCTCACAGTCTTTTCACTTATGAAAAGCTGCTGTGCGATATCCTTTGTCGTTTTGTCCTGCACTAAGAGTTCGAATACTTCGCGTTCGCGGTTCGTAAGTAAAAATTTGTTTTTGTGGTCGCTGCCCATGGATGTGTGTCACCCCTCCTTGCTCGGGTATTGGGAATTACAAGGTTAAGGGATACAGTCAAAATTAGTTTATGAAGGGCTGCTGTCAATGGTGCGGTATCTGGAGAAAAATAGGCGGAATGTATTTTTGAGTTTCAGCGCTAGGCATGGTAAGCTGAAATAAGTGTATTTGTAACCGAAAGGGGCTGCTTCGGATGTTCAGGCGTGATTATTTGATGCGACAGATTGAACAATTGACGGTGGTGCTGCATCGGATTCTTTTTAACAAGGAACATATCCCGATTGAAGATGCGCAAAGACAGTTAGATGAAGTCAGCCGTCATTTGTTGGGTTTGAATATTCGTTCCCTCCAGTCACTATCCAGTAAGGATATTCTGGAATTGCTATCCTACCAAGGGAGCATTGATACGGCGAAGGCGTTAGTCATTAGTGATATGTTCGTGGGGCAAGGTAACCTGCTGCTTCAGCATGAAGAAGATGGGGAGGCCTATTGGGCCTATTTGAAATCGTTGGATCTACTCTTGCATGTATCGCTTTCAGATGAAGTCCAGCCAGAGGATGAGGTCAATCAGGAAATTGCCTCGCGGTTGGTACAGAGTTTGGAGCTTTTGAAGGGCTGGAGAATCCCAGAAGAGATACAGAAGCTGCTATTTTTACATTATGAGAAACAAGGTAATTATGCGAAGGTTGAAGATGTTTTGTTTCATTATATGGAGGATCATCCGGAGAAGTCAGAGATCTTGGAGCAAGGCCTTATTTTTTATGAAAAACTGCTTCGTGCCCAGGACGAGCAATTGAAGGCTGGAAATTTTACCAGGGAAGAAGCGCTAGAAGGTTTAACGATCATGAAACAGAAGCTGCTCTTATAACATTGTAATCGTAGAATTATTATTATAAAGCTGAAGGTGTTGAAAAGATGGCATGGTACCAAGAAAGTTTTGGCGATGATTATTTACTTGTGTACAAACATAGAGACATGCAAGGCGCTTACCATGAAGTGAAGAAAATGGTGGACTGGCTGGAGCTTGAGCAAGGAGCTCGACTTTTGGATCTTTGTTGTGGGATGGGGCGGCATTCGCTGGCGCTTGCGGAGTTCGGTTATACCGTTACGGGCGTGGATTTGTCGAAAGTGTTGTTACAGGAAGCTATTAAGCAGAGTGGAGAAGAGCAAGTAACTTGGATTAACGGTGATATGCGGGATGTGCCGCTCTGTGAGCCGTTTGATGCGGTTGTGAATTTGTTCACGTCTTTTGGTTATTTTGATGAAGATGAGCAGAATGAAAAAGTGCTTCATGAGATGCATCGACTGTTAAAAAAGGAAGGCCGTTTCATTATTGATTTTTTAAATCCTGTCTATGTCAAGGAGAACTTGGTTCCCCAGTCGGAACGGGAGGTAGATGATTTGACCATTCGTGAAATGAGAACGATCGAAAATGGCTGCGTGCGCAAACGGATCATGATTTCACAAGCGGGGTCACCAGATCGGCATTATTTGGAGCAAGTAAAGTTGTATGAACGTCCGGAGTTCGAGGTGATGTTGGCCAAAGCTGGATTACATATTGATCATGTATATGGTGACTATGAAGGTCAGGCGTATTCGCCGGAAGTTTCGAGTCGGATGATTTTTGTTGGACATAAGGAAGGATGACTACCGGGATATGAACGTCGTGACTGTACATACAGAAGAAATTACACAAGTGAAAGTGCCGTTGCCATTCCCTCTGCGTTGGGTGAATGCTTACCTCATTCGTGGCAGCAACGGTTACACAGTAATCGATCCGGGACTACACACGCCGGAAGCAGAAGCGCTCTGGGAGCAAGTGCTCAAGGAGCAAGGGATAGGGTATGAGCACGTGGAACAAATCGTGCTCACCCACCACCATCCCGACCACTATGGGATGGCCGGTTGGTTCCAGGAGCGCACGGGCGCCCCGGTTCTCCTATCGGAGACCGGATACGCGCAGGTGCAGCTCCTGTGGGGCCCGGAGCAGCCGATGTCTCCGCTGCTGCTCGAGCTGTTTGCCCGGCATGGCTTCCCTGAAGCCGGGCTGATTGAGATGACGAAGCACATGGTGAGCTTCGTCGATCTGGTCTCCCCGCAGCCGCAGGTCACCCTGCTGCGTGAAGGGCCTGTGCGCCTCGGCGACCGCGTCTATGAAGCCATCGAGACCCCCGGCCATGCCGCGGGGCATCTCGTCTTCTACGACGCGGAGGCGCAGGTGATGTTTTGCGGCGACCACGTCCTGCCGCAAATATCGCCGAACGTTTCCTTCCTCCCGCAGGTGGAAGAAAACCCGCTCGGCGCGTACTTGAGCAGCCTGCAGGAGATCGGCAGGCTGCCGGTGGTAATGGCTTACCCGGGGCACCGGGAGCCATGGCAGGGCTTTGGCGCGCGCGCAGAGGAGCTCGTGCGCCATCACCATGAGCGGCTCGCGCTCATGGAAGGGCAGCTAAGCGCGCCGCAGAGCGCTTATGACGTGTGCCGGGCGACGTTCGGCGACCGGCTGAGCATTCACCAGATGCGATTCGCGCTATCGGAGACGATCGCACACTTGATCCTGCTGGAGGCCGAAGGCCGCATCCAGCAGGTGGACCCGCAAGCAGATCGCGTGTACTACGTCGCGATATCGAAATAAGTAAGAGTCTGTCCTACCGCCGCCGCACAATTAGATGTAAAAACTACAGCTAATGTGCTCGAAATTGAGGTGTTTTCGTGATTAGATGGAAAAACTACAGGTAAATTCTATGAAATTTGAAAAATGGATACAATTAGAGGAATTTAACTACAAGAAATACAGTTAATCATCCGAATTCGCTCTATCCGTTTCAAATAGATGGAGAAAATCCAGTTAAATCGCGGGAATTTATTATATTATGTATGGGTCAATAACGAAGAGGCGTTTCAATAAGTCTACATAGACTTATTGAAACGCCTCTTCTAGCTTCTATCTATAACATAGATCCGCTATTATGCAATTGATTATTACATTCAACCCCCGCACAACCCTATTTCAACGGCTTGCTATACGTCGGCGTATGATTATGCGCTAACCGGCCACAAGCGGCTGCCACAATTCCACAGACCATATCGTCAATAAAGGTATTGCATTTGCCGTCAGTGTGATCACTGTCGAGTTGCTCGATAATACCGAGTTTGGCTTTATCGAGATAGCCGAAATTCGTGAGTGCAATCGTCCCATACATGAGAGGGACAGCAGTTGCGATGCTTTCATCTACGCCGAAAAGTCCTTCGTCCATCCCCACAATATGATTGTATTGCGGATTGAATTCTTTGGCCTCAACCGCTGTATCAATCTTGATGGCGAGTTGGAGGGCGTGGAAGGTTTGCTGTTTGCGAAGGACCGCAAGAATATGCTCCTCACAGAGGCTTCGCGGCATATCTGGATTGTAAGGACGCTGCAATTGATCAAGAATCTCGACCATATCATCGAGCAGCACGCCTCGAGCCTCGAGCATTTGCAGATTGCGTTTGGCGTAATCCTCCTTCACGTTATCCGAAATAATGACACTGGCGGTTGAAGCGACAATCGCGCAAATCCCCTTGGAGATGAAGGATTTAGGTCTTTTCGTCGGGAAAAAGAAACGGAATTTACAGTCGATGAAACCGAATAGTGATATCGCACCGCTCCCATATAAACCGCAAATGGACATCGCAATGGTGCGATGAACGTTATAGGCAGGGTCTTTCATGCTAGCTAGCAATTCAGCATCATGCTTCACCTTTTTTTGAAGTTCCATGAGGGTGGACATGACGTTGAACGTTTCCGTTTTACTTAATACCCCAAGCAATGTGGTTGTAATTAATTCGGTTGGAATTTTCTTAATGCCTTTTATTTCAACGAGCAATCTAGCGACCGCTTCCTCAATAACAGCTTGTGGATAGTGACTGAAAACCTCTTCTCGAAATTCATTGAAAATGAGGGTCTTTTCCTTCAAAAATGTTCTCATAGTAAGACCTCCTTGATCCTATATCACAAAGTAGTTAGTACGAATAATAGTGGCAGCGTATGACGGTTTCACGCTGGTATTTAGTATAGCATATGAGTTCGAAATGACGAAGATGGGTGTTAATTCCGTTCATCCCCAAGTTTTTTGATGAATCATAGAAAGGTGGACAAAAAGTAGTTATAAATCGGACAAAGCCCCGTATACATAATAATACGAAAAAGCATCGTACAGGCCATGCGAATAGCAGAAATCGAAGGAGGAAATAAGCAAATGAAACATCAACATTGGATTCGTTCAGCCGCTTTAGCGGGGGTGATTGTTCTACTGACCACAGGATGTTCAATTTTGGGCAGTGGAAAGAAGAGTGACATCGATGCTCCTCCTGGGGCAGGTACAGACGTAGATGCAAAGACAACTTCAGCTGCCGTTACCGTCGACATGACGGGAGATATTACGTCACAAATGACGGTGTATGTAAAAGATGCCAAGGGCTTCGTGACTCCGCTCAGTCTAGCGTTGCCGAAAACAGTCTCTGTTGCTAAGACGACATTAGAGCATATGGTGGATGGCGGACCAGAGATGAGTCAACTGCCTTCAGGGTTCCAAGCGCTTCTGCCAAAAGGGACTAAGGTTATTAGTTTGAATGTAAAATCAGACAAGAGTGCTACCGTTGATTTCTCGAAAGAGTTCCTCAATTACGATGTGAAGGATGAGCGTAAGCTCCTTGAAGCTATTACGTGGAACTTAACGAATTTCCCTACGATCGATAAAGTTCAGCTGCGTGTAGATGGCAAGGATTTGAAAGAAATGCCTAAAGGGAAAACGCCACTCGATGCACCGTTAGCGCGTACGATGGGTATCAATCTGGAGAAATCGGAAGATACCGAATTTGGCCAAGCTACGCCAGTTACGCTCTATTTCCTCAATCAAAATGATCAAAATTACAAATATTATGTCCCTGTGACTCGCTTAATTAAGAGAACGGATGATGTTGCGAAGGCTGTTGTCGAGCAATTAATTAAAGGTCCAGATCAGAAGAAGGGACTTGGGGCAGTCCTCAATGCAACAACAGAGCTCAAGAGCATTAAGCCAGGCGAAGGTTTAATCACCGTGGATTTCTCCAACAAATTGCTGGGTACAGATCAGAAAGCTTCTGCGGATGCATTACAATCCGTCATCTTGTCTTTGACAGAGAACACCACATTCAAACAAGTACAGATTAAAGTGGATGGTGCTGTGAAAATTACTTCTACAGATAATCAAAACTACAGCAAGCCTGTTCTGAGACCAACGCATATTAATCCTGCGATCAAGCTGTAATCCTATCGCTAAACTCTTGTTCCACCAGGTGAATCCAACGTTCATAAACGGAGGAATGCCTGGTGGTTTTCCTGTTTTTATCGGATTCATGGCGTTAGGATGCTTTTCCTTGATGAGTTTGTTACAATGGGGCGTAAGGCTTTATGCATGAGATGTAGCTACAGGAGGAGAAAGACATTTATGAGAATTGGTGGAAGAACGGATCAAGACCTGCGACCTATGCAAATAACCCCTCATTATATAAAACACGCAGAAGGCTCGGTCCTCATTGAGGTTGGGGATACGAAAGTCATTTGTACAGCAACAGTTGAGGAACGTGTTCCTCCGTTTATGAAAGGGCAAGGGAAAGGCTGGGTTACTGCGGAATACTCGATGCTGCCGCGGGCAACTCAAGTTCGAAATCAGCGTGAAGCGGCAAAAGGTAAACTTGGTGGACGGACGATGGAAATTCAACGTCTGATCGGTCGAGCACTACGTTCGGTTGTCAGCTTAGAAGCGCTTGGCGAAAGATCCATTACGCTGGACTGCGATGTGATCCAGGCCGATGGCGGTACACGTACAGCATCCATTACGGGTGCTTTCGTAGCGATGGCTTTTGCAATTAATAAGCTTGCTACTGATAAAAACCTAGCCAAGTTCCCCATCAACGATTTCCTCGCAGCAGTGAGTGTTGGTGTTATTGGAGAAACTCCGAAGCTGGATTTGAATTACGAAGAGGACTCCAAAGCCAAAGTGGATATGAATGTCGTGATGACGGGCCGAGGTCAATTCGTTGAAGTTCAAGGGACGGGCGAAGATGCGCCGTTTTCCCGTAAAGAGCTTGATGAGTTGTTGGCTCTGGCTGAAGCGGGAATTAACGCTATGATTGAAGTGCAATCCGGTGTGTTAGGGCCGATTGCAGATCGTATTCGAGGTGCTGGGCATGCGGCTACAAAGTAATTTTGTTGTTATTGCAACGCGTAATGAAGGTAAAGTGAAGGAGTTCGCTGAGCTTTTCGGAGCGAAAGGTTATAAGGTTCGAAGCTTAGCGGATTACTCGGATTTACCTGAAATTGTCGAGAGCGGGAAGACCTTTGCAGAGAATGCGCGCATCAAGGCACAGATCATCTCGGCGCATCTTCATGTGCCTGTATTGGCTGATGATTCAGGATTGTGTGTGAGGGCACTAGGTGGTGATCCAGGTGTATATTCAGCTCGCTACGCGGGCGAAGATGCTACGGATGCTGACAATAATGCCAGACTGCTTCAGGCTTTGCACGAGTTGGAAGATCGGATCGAGCCTAGTGCTGGGGATGGTCATCCGCCATTGCTTAGTGAGGCTTCCTTCGTTTGTGCACTCAGTTTAATTGACCCCGTGGCGAATGAAGTGATCGAAGCGGAAGATGTCTGTCAAGGTTTTATCATTCACGAGAAGCGTGGCGAAGGCGGATTTGGTTATGATCCATTATTCTACATCCCATCACTGGGCCGGACGATGGCTGAGTTGACGATGGAAGAGAAGAATGAGATGAGTCATCGGGCCAAAGCTTTACGTATGTTTTTGGATCAACTTCCTGATCAAACGAACTAACGACAGAAAGACCTGCAACCACGTGAATATGTGGGTGCAGGTCTTTTCCTTTTCGCTACAATCATCTGTAAGCTTATTTATCGGATCGAAATTTTATAAGTTCGCAGCCACAGATCCACTTGAGCTAGGTAAGCGAATAGCTGCGGCCCTGTCATTAACTGACCGAACCAAGGGAGGTTGAAATCATTGGACTCGGAGCTGGCGAGTGCGCGAATCTTTTTGACATCGATAAAAGGCAAGATGGGGGACGAAGGATCATCCAAAATTTCCAAAACCCATTTTCTCACCGCAGTTAAGTAATTCGGATTGTGGGTCTTCGGATATGGACTTTTCTTCCTTGTCAGCACATCTTCAGGCAGTACACCTCGCAAGGCTTGACGAAGTATACCTTTTTCCCGATCGCCAGACGTTTTAATTTCCCAAGGAATGTTCCACACATATTCAACCAAACGATGATCACAGAAGGGGACGCGTACCTCGAGGCCTACGGCCATACTCATGCGGTCTTTACGATCAAGCAATGTAGGCATGAAGCGGGTGATATTCAGATAGGACATTTCTCGCATCCGATTCTGCTCTTTAGTTTCTCCAGCTAAACGAGGCACCTCGCTTAAGGCTTGCTGGTATCGATTGCTGACATATTCAATAGGCTTAATCCAGTCGATGAAATCTGAGGCGAGCAGGTCGACCCGATTCGCTAACTTCAGTGACCAAGGGAACGTGTTCGCTTCCAAAGCCTCTGCATTGTGGAACCAGGGGTATCCCCCGAATATTTCGTCAGCAGCTTCGCCGGATATGGCAACCGTAGCTTCTTTCTTAATTTCTCGGCAAAATAAATAGAGAGACCCGTCAACATCGGCCATCCCCGGTGTATCGCGTGCGATCACGGCTGTCTTCAGAGATTCCACAAGCTCTGGTGTATCAAATTCAATGTAATGATGCTCTGTGCCTAAATGATCGGTCATCCTTTTGATCCAAGGTGCATCTGAGTTCGGTTGGAACAGGTTTGCTTTAAAATGTTTATCGTTATCCTTGTAGTCCACGGAGAAAGTATGCAGCGGTCCTTTCCCGCTTTCTTGGTAATGCGTCGCAGCGAGCGCTGTAAGGGCGCTAGAATCAAGTCCCCCTGAGAGGAGTGTGCAGATCGGAACATCAGAGACGAGTTGGCGCTCCGACGTATCCCGAAGCAATTGCTGTACTTGCGCGGCGGTACCTGCGATATCATCAGGATGGGGATGGCTTTCGAGCTTCCAGTACGTTCGAATGGATAACCCATTCCGATCAAAAATAGCAAATTGACCTGGCTTCAGCTCCGACATGTTGCGATAAATCCCATGTCCAGGCGTTCTAGCCGGTCCGACAGCGAATATTTCAGCAAAGCCTTCTGCGCCAACTTCTGCTTTGAAATCAGGGTGGGCTAGTATGGCTTTCGGCTCTGAGCCGAATAATAGAACACTATCCTGATGGGAATAAAAAAGAGGCTTAACGCCAAGTCTATCCCGTACGAGGGTCAGTGACTGCTCTTGGTCATTCCAAGCCGCGAAAGCAAAGATACCGTTTAGGCGGTCAATACAAGCTTTTCCCCACTCGATAAAGGCAACAAGGAGGACTTCGGTATCACACGTTGTTCGAAATTGATGGCCGCGAAGCTCGAGCTCCTTTTTTAACTCTGGGGCATTATAGAGTTCGCCATTATATACGATGGTATACGTATAGTCGCCTTGTTTACGGACCATAGGCTGAGCGCCATTCTGCGGATCCATAACACTTAGACGTCGATGTCCGAGGGCACAATGCTGTGTAATCCAGGTACCTGATGCATCAGGTCCGCGCAGTTGGAGCGTTTCCGTCATATTTTCTAGAATGGACGGGTACCCGGTCAAGTCTTTCCGCCAATCTATCCAACCCGTTATTCCGCACATAGACGTTCCTTCCTTTCTATTGAGGAGCACATAATGATAAAGGGTATGCGAATGGAAGGTATTAAATGTCTGTCCCGAACATGACAAAAGGAAGATGAGCCGTGGTTTTTGTGTTTTGTTGACAAGGCTGTTACAATCAATCCAAGTACTGCCATTATATAAACGAAGGTGATGACAATGGGAATCAAATATTCAAGAGCTCAAGTTGATTACTTAGCATCGAAAGAGCACTTTTTGCAAATTAGCGCGCAAGCGGATATTCGAATTGAGAATGCCAAACAAGATGGCGTGGAGTTGGGCCAAGCAGAAATGGAAGAAGTGATTGAGAAAGTTGGCTTGCACCGTGCTTACAATGAACTGATACAGGCTGAGAATGTATTGATCAATTGGACGCAAACGGCGATTAAATCAGAACCTGAATTTATTCAAAATCGTGCAACATTCGAATCTTTATATGAAAAAGCACAATCCGATGTTGAATTCAGAGGCGCCATAATTAATTTAGCTATGCGATTAAATACTGAGCTTGTGTGACATTCTATAAGAGTAATGCCATTCTTTATTCAGGAGGCGAGTGCTCATGGATAGTCATTTCATTAGCAAGCTGCATGAGAAGCAGAGGAAAGCCGAGAAGAATAAAAGGACACAAGGTGACGGTCATACAGGCAAGAATTTGCCTCACAAGATGCACTAACGTCGTTTGGCATGAGCAAGAGCCTGTAGGGAATCCTACAGGCTCTTTGTTGCGCTCTTAGCACATGAATTCTCACTGTAGTGATGCCGAACCGTAGGAAACGATAACCAGCATACTCAGAACGGAAACCCTCCATACTAAGATGGCGTTCATTCTATAAATAGAAGGAGTTGCTTACTATGGGCAAGAAGAAAAGTATGATGCAGAAGACGCAAAGTGCAATCGATCACTCGAAGCAATCATCTCGTGTTCAATCGAATCTGGATTCAACGGAGCCAGGGCATCACCAGCCGAACAGGCCGTCCGTGTAATAATCTATAAGCACCCTTGCTGCACTTGCAGCGGGGTGTTTTTTCATTCATACGTGGCTTGGGTTATGTATATCAGTTAAATAGAGGATGCCAAATGTTCCGTAGTCGATGCGATATGATCATAGTCTTTTTTTAATTGTTCAATAGAATGGGAGTTGATGGAAATTTGTTTCGTAATATCCTCAATGCTTTGAATCATCGAGGATACTGAAGTTGATATATTCGTTAACTGATCGGATATGTCTTCAGCGGATTGTTTGCTGGAACCTGCCATTTTCCTAATTTCATTGGCAACCACCTCGAACCCTCGTCCAAGTTCGCCGGCACGCGCAGCTTCAAGTGCAGCATTCAAGCCCAATAGATGAGATTGAGATGCAATTTCTTTGACAATCGTAGTTACGGATTGGATGCTTTTGACTTGCTTCTCGACTGTAGAAGATTCTCGGCTCATCTCTGACATATGCGTAACGATTACTTTAGAAGCTTCTAATACTTCGTCTGTATTCGCCGTAATCTTCACTACCATAGATTTCAAATCGGTCGTACTCTGCTTTATGACGGTTTCACGACTCGTAACATCTGTGGCGACCTTGATGATCGCGTCCACGACGCCTTCGTTATAAACCGGCATGTAAGTTGCTTCCAAAGTAAGTCTTTCGCCACCGCGAGCAATCCGGATAATTTTATCTTGAAAGGCCTTGCCTTTTCGCAAATCCCTCCAGAGATTCTCATAAGCTGAACTGGACGCGAATTCAGGTAAACAAAACTTGCTATGATGCAAGCCAATAATTTCTTCTACCGTATATCCCATGGCAGAAGTGAAGTGTGAGTTAGCCCATGTGACATAACCGCTTGTGTCAAACATAATCAAAGCGAGATGCCTTTGTATAGAAGATAAAATTTCTAGTTGTTGTTTCGTCGTGTCTTGCATCCGGTTCTCTCCTCTAAGTTTATAAGTAACTTAGCTAATTCTGAGTTGTTAATATGTGCTATCACATATTTTAGCCTAAAAAAGGAGAGGATTCGACAAAATTTGCGGCGGAATTACAACATATTATAAACAATTGATGTTAAAGATTATTGGAGTCTACAATCAATACAAAAAGACCGCGCAATTGCGCGGCCTTTTATATTGAAAATGACGTCCCAGGAGGGATTCGAACCCCCGACCGCACGCTTAGAAGGCGTGTGCTCTATCCAGCTGAGCTACTGAGACCTATACCACTTCTTACCGCCTGGACGTGATCCGTTTGGCGAAGCAAGAGTTAATATATCATAACGTATAATGCGAGTCAACTTCATTTTTTAATTATTTTTGCAATCCCTGAGATGATAGAGTAAACTGGCACAAGCGAGACCCACGAACAGAGGTGATCCCCTATGTCAGATCCTACTTTGGACAATGTCATCCTTTTTCCTAAAACAGAGAGGTTCTATGAAGATGAATTAACGAAGCTCTTGCAATCCGAACAGTATAAAAAAGCACTAGAGATACTTACCTATTTGCTGCAATTTCATAATGTCGATGCGAATAAATCTAGTCAATGGGAAGCTTTGCGTCATTGGCTGCTCACCATGTTTCCCGAAACGATGTTCTCGTCATCCATGATCGAAGAAGAGGACTCAGAGGAAGAATCAGACCTGTTGCGTCAATATATCTATGAGAAATCAGCTTCGGATGACGGTGCTTTTGTGAGGAAGCTTCAATCCATGCTGCAAGAAGGTTCGCTTGAAGAACAGGTAAGTGCATTGGAACAACTTGCTTTTATCGAGCAGACGGAGGTTAGTCAGTTCGTAAAGACATGGCTTTGTGAAAGACCAAGACATCCGCATCTTCAATTCAAAGCGCTGCAGACGCTTAAGCAAATGGGAGAGCACGGGTTAATTGAGTTTCCTAAGAATGGTCGAACCGTTCTCGTTGAAATCGATGAGACGCCGCTAACGGCGGAGGATTTTCCATTACGAATTCGTGATATGATTCGCAGAGTCGGGGACATTAGTGAAATAAGCCAACCTGACTTTGTTTATTTTGCAACACAGACTTGGCAGGAATTTCTAGCCTATGCTTATGGGACCTCGATTTACACTGAACTGCTAAGGGCTGAAGAAAGCGCGGTAGACGTGTGGGCCTCTGCGCTGCATGCGATTTTGCAAGACAAATTGTTCGGTACGGTGGATCGTGAAGACTTATTAGAGACGTATGGTATCGTGGATGCGATGACGTTGCAGTGGAAGCGTGCACACAATGTGCTAACCGCTTTTGTAAAGCAATTTAGCCCAGATCCAGGTTAAGAACCAGCTCTGTACAATGCTCGCTTGAAATGAAAATGTTATATGGTATAATAGAATGGTTATAATGAGCATAACGTGAAAAATATATGTCATGGTACATTTTTGGAGGGGAAGGCATAAAATGAAAGCAAGTTGGGAAAAAATAGAGAAGAACGTTGGCGTTCTTGAAGTTGAAGTTGGGGCAGAACGTGTAGCAGATGCTTTGGATAAGGCATTTAAAAAGGTATCAGCGAAAGTGAATGTTCCAGGTTTCCGTAAAGGGAAAGTGCCTCGTTCCATCTTTGAAGCTAAATTCGGTGTGGAAAGCTTGTATCAAGATGCACTCGATATCATTTTGCCAGAAGTTTACGTTGAAGCGATTGAAGAGGTTAAAATCGAGCCTGTAGATCGTCCAGAAGTAGATGTTGAGCAATTTGGTAAAGGTCAAATCTTGAAATTCAAAGCTAAAGTAACAGTTAAGCCTGAAGTAGCACTTGGTGACTACAAAGGTATCGAAGTAGAAGCGGTTAATGCTTCTGTGTCTGAAGAAGAATTGAATGAAGAGCTTGCACGTTTGCAACAACGTCATGCTGAATTGGTTGTTCTTGAAGAAGGACAAGCTGCTAACGGCGATGTCGTTATCATCGATTTCGAAGGATTCGTTGATGAAGTAGCATTCGAAGGCGGTAAAGCGGAGAAGTATTCCCTTGAGCTTGGATCCAATTCGTTCATCCCAGGCTTCGAAGAGCAACTTGTTGGACTTGGTAAGGACGAAGAGAAAGACGTTAACGTCAGTTTCCCTGAGAACTACCACTCCGAAGAGCTGAAAGGCAAAGCAGCTGTGTTTAAAGTGAAACTTCACGATATCAAACGCAAAAACCTGCCTGAGCTTGATGATGAGTTTGCTAAAGACGTTAGTGAGTTCGATACGCTTGTTGAGTACAAAGAAGAACTTCAAAAACGTTTGCAAGAGCGCAAGGAGAAAGATTCCGAAGCTGCACTTGAAACTGCAGTTGTTGAGAAAGCTGCTGCTAACGCAGATGTTGAAATTCCAGGTGCGATGGTAGAAGCTGAGCTTGATATCATGGTAAAAGAATTCGAAAGACGTCTTCGCTCCCAAGGCATGACGCTTGAGATCTACTACCAGTTCTCCGGCCAAAACGAGAGCGCATTGAAAGAACAAATGAAAGAAGATGCTGAGAAGCGTGTTCGCAACAACCTTGTTCTTGAAGCTATCGCAGCTGCAGAAAAAATCACAGTTTCTGACGAAGAAGTTGACGCAGAACTTGAGAAGTATGCACCTTCTTACCAAAAAACAACAGCTGAACTTCGTGAGCTGTTTGCTTCCAACGGATCTCTTGAAGGTCTTAGCAATGATCTAGTTATCAGAAAAACGGTTGATTTCTTGCTTCAAAATAGCAAGCATGTTTCCGCAGCCGTGTAAATAAGGTAAGTAAAGGCACGTACGCAAGCAACGTGCCTTTCTTTTACCCTAATTTACGTCTAAAAGCTTTAGTACATACGTATTACCGCTTACATAGCTGATTTCAGAAAAATGACATTGTTGCCCAATCGTGTTAAACTGTAAATGAATCTCTATACGCAATTGAGATAACATGGCGCTAGCCGCAAAAGGAGTTGGTACAATGAGTCTTATTCCTATGGTTGTAGAACAAGAGGCTCGTGGGGAGCGTTCCTACGATATCTACTCGCGTTTACTTAAGGACCGCATAATCTTCATCGGGACGGCTATTGATGACGATGTGGCTAATTTGGTCATTGCCCAGCTGCTCTTTTTATCCGCCCAGGACCCTGAAAAAGATATTCACCTATATATCAACTCACCTGGTGGGTCTGTTACGGCTGGAATGGGTATCTTCGATACCATGCAGTTTATTAAACCGGATGTATCTACGATTTGTGTAGGTATGGCCGCAAGTATGGGTTCTTTGCTGTTGACAGCGGGAGCCAAAGGTAAGCGATACGCGCTGCCAAACGCAGAAGTAATGATTCACCAACCGCTCGGCGGTGTTAGAGGTCAAGCAACGGATATCAAAATCCATGCGGATTGGATTATCAAGACCAAGCATAAACTCAACCAGATTTACGTGGAGCGAACGGGACAGCCGCTTGAAAAGATCGAAAGAGACACCGACCGAGATAACTTTATGAGCGCTGAAGAAGCGAAGGCATATGGGTTAATCGACGAGGTTATCACTCGAAACGACTTGAAATAAAGGAGTGATCCCATGTTTAAATTTAACGATGAAAAAGGCCAACTCAAATGTTCCTTTTGTGGAAAATCCCAGGACCAAGTTCGTAAACTTGTTGCCGGACCGGGGGTTTACATTTGTGATGAATGTATAGAGCTTTGTACGGAGATTGTGGAAGAAGAATTAGGGCATGAAGAAGAGCTTGATCTGAAAGATGTTCCGAAACCAAAGGAAATTCGCAATATTTTGGACCAATACGTAATTGGTCAAGAACAAGCGAAGAAATCCTTGGCTGTTGCCGTGTATAACCACTACAAACGGATCAATTCCCAGAACAAGCTTGAAGATGTTGAGCTTCAAAAAAGTAACATCGTCCTTCTAGGACCAACAGGTAGTGGTAAAACACTTCTTGCGCAAACACTTGCTAAAATCTTGAATGTGCCATTTGCGATTGCGGACGCAACTTCTTTAACAGAAGCTGGTTATGTAGGGGAAGATGTTGAGAACATCTTGCTCAAACTAATTCAAGCGGCTGACTACGATGTTGAAAAAGCAGAGCGCGGCATTATCTATATCGATGAGATTGATAAAGTTGCCCGCAAATCCGAGAATCCATCCATTACACGTGATGTTTCTGGTGAAGGTGTACAACAAGCTCTTCTCAAAATTCTTGAAGGCACAGTTGCTTCCGTACCTCCACAAGGTGGACGTAAGCATCCGCATCAAGAATTCATTCAAATCGACACGACGAATATACTCTTTATTTGTGGTGGAGCTTTCGATGGTTTAGAGCAAATTATCAAACGCAGAATCGGTAAAAAAGTGATTGGCTTTAGCACAGATGGCATGAAAGTTGATTTGAAACCAGGCGAATACCTATCGATGGTCCTTCCTGAGGATCTATTAAGATTCGGATTAATTCCGGAGTTCGTAGGCCGTTTACCGGTTATTTCAACACTAGAGCCGCTTGATGAAGCAGCGCTTGTGCGTATTCTTTCCGAGCCTAAGAATGCACTCGTGAAACAATACCAGAAGATGCTCGAGATGGATAACGTTTCGCTTGAATTTGATGCAGAAGCACTTGATGCGATTGCCAAAGAAGCGATTAAACGGAATACCGGTGCTCGTGGTCTAAGAGCCATCATTGAGAGCATTATGCTTGATGTGATGTTTGAAGTTCCTTCGAGAACGGATGTAACTTCTTGTGTCGTTTCAAAAGAAACGGTTCAGAACAAGATTACGCCTGTTTTGACAAGCAAAGAAGGCGCACAGCCGTCCGGTAAGAAGAAGGAAGAAAGTGCGTAACCTAATCTTATATAAATGAACAAACAGCCTCCAATCTGATTTCCATTTCTGGGAATTGGAGCGGAGGATGTTTGGTGTCATGGGGAGAGAAACCAAAATGTTCCATAGACGAGATACCAGAGCCGTTCGGGTAGGCGATTTAACGATCGGTGGCAGTAATGAAGTCATCATGCAAAGCATGTGTACAACCAAAACAGCTGATGTCAAAGCGACGGTTGCTGAGATTCTTCGTCTTGAAGAAGCAGGTTGTCAGCTTGTTCGTGTAACGGTTAACAATAAGGAAGCTGCTGAAGCTATCAAGGAAATTAAGAAGCAAATTCATATTCCCTTGGTATCTGATATTCATTTTGATCACCGTTTGGCACTGGCTGCGATTGAGAACGGCATTGATAAAGTCCGTATTAATCCAGGCAATATCGGTCGTCGTGAGAAAGTCGAAGCCGTCGTGAAAGCATGCAAAGAGCGCGGTATTCCGATTCGTATCGGGGTAAATGCAGGCTCCTTAGAGAATCATCTTCTTGAAAAGTATGGCTACCCAACGCCTGAAGCGATGGTAGAAAGCGCATTGTTCCACATTAACATTTTGGAAGAACTCGATTTCCATGATATCATCGTTTCTTTGAAGGCTTCTGATGTCCCTATGGCGATTGCGGCGTATTCGCAGGCTGCGAAGGCGTTTAACTATCCACTCCACCTTGGGATTACAGAGGCAGGTACGCTCTTTACAGGTGCGGTGAAAAGTGCTGCGGGTATCGGGACTTTGCTTAACATGGGTATCGGCAACACACTGCGTATTTCCTTGAGTGCTGACCCAGTTGAAGAAATTAAAGTGGCTAGAGAGCTTCTCAAAACGTTTGGGTTAATTACGAACGCCGCTACGCTGGTTTCTTGCCCGACATGTGGTCGTTTGGATATTGACTTATTCTCGATTGCTAATGAGGTTGAAGACTATATTGCCAAAATCAAAGTGCCGATCAAAGTTTCTGTATTGGGCTGCGCCGTGAACGGTCCTGGTGAAGCGAGAGAAGCGGATATTGGTATCGCAGGGGCTCGTGGTGAAGGGATGCTGTTCCGTTACGGAGAAATGATTCGTAAAGTGCCTGAGGCTGAATTGCTTGCTGAATTGAAAAAAGAAATTGATATTATTGTGGCTTCCTACGAACAAACTGGGGTCATCCCTGGGCGCAAGCAGCACTAAGTAGATTTCATATGAAAAGAAATAACAAACCGTTAAAGAACTCGATAAAGAGTCTTTAACGGTTTTTTTGCATGTCTACGCCAAGGCGCATATTTGCCTAAGAAGTGAAGCATAATGAGTAAAACTGGAAAGCATGCTCAATTGTAGTAAGACTTTCAGATGAAACATTCTAGGAGGAGAAAAGGATGAAGTTATTTCCAACGTTTGCCTTATGCCGGCAGATGGCGTTTACCCTGCTCACAGGGGCTGTCTTAATAGCGAATCCAGGGTTTACACATGCTGAGCCTAATATGATCCCCCAGCAGCCGACAGGGGCGATTACGAAGAAAGTAGCCATCGTCATTGACGATTTCGGCAATAACATGGAGGGGACAGCGGAAATGCTGAAGCTGCCCATCCCATTTACCGTAGCAGTCATGCCTTTCTTGCCTTCCACGAAACAAGATGCACAGTTAGCTCATGACCGGGGGCTTGAAGTCATTCTACACCTTCCTATGGAGCCTGTGAGAGGGAAGAAGAGCTGGCTAGGTCCAGGAGCCATCACAACAGATTTGTCCAACGAAGAAATCCATAAACGGATCGTTGCAGCGATTGACGATGTTCCTTATGCCATTGGCATTAATAACCATATGGGTTCTAAGGCGACTGCGGACGAAAGGGTCATGAAGATTCTTATCGAGATTTGCAAAGAGCGAAATTTGATACTGCTGGACAGTCGGACCACGCCGAAGAGCCTGATTGGCAAGATTGCAGATTCGCGCGGCGTGCCGCATGCAGAGAATTTGTTATTCTTCGATGATCTGTATACGTACAGTCATATTAATAAGCAAATGGTTAAGCTTAGAAAATTAATTCATGACAAGGATGAAGTGATTGCTATTGGTCACGTAGGGCCCCCAGGAAAGAAGACCGCTCATGTCATCCATGAAGCCATTCCAAGTATTCAGAAGGAAGCGACATTTGTTCCTATTTCACAAATGGTCAAATAGATTATTTCGATTGTGTCATGGTGAAATATTGATCAACGGCATGCGTAATAGCTTTGGCAAGCTTGGCTTGATGATGACTCTCATTCAGAAGCTTGCGATCTGATTTATTTGATAGAAATCCAAGTTCAACAATGACGGAAGGGCATTTTGTATACTTGAGTACATGATATTTCTTACCAAGAACAGGAAGCTCTTCCGTACCATATACTTGATTCAATGCATCTTGTAAAAGGTTAGCTAACAGAATACTGTCAGATTGATTTTGGTAGATAACGAGAGGACCTCGAGTCCCTGCATTTTTGGACCAATTGATATGAAGGCTGAGCATCATGCTCGGCTTAATCGTATTGGCAAGACCCGAGCGTTGTGCAAGATCTTTGCGATGCCTGCCGCCCCAAGACCAAGTGTTATCATCACTTAACGCATAATCCTCTGTTCGGTTAATGATGACGCGATACCCCTGTTTTACAAGTGATTTATACGTCTTCTTTGCGATAGCCAGATTCATATCTTTTTCTTCATATTTGCCAACCATGGTCCCGCTATCGATGCCACCATGTCCAACATCGAGAATGATGTCCGCGGACGGGAGAAGAGGATCGGTACGAGCAGCTGAAGCTATCTGTGAATGAGGAACGCTAAGTAATAGTGCAAGTAGGATAATCAACCTATATTTCTTCAAATCCCGCCACATCCTTTTGCAAGAATAACTACCCTTATCCTTCTTCCGCAAGGGGGCTATCATACGTGATGCAAAAGTTTGCATGGATTGGATTAACCTTCTTTTACACGGGAATAATGGAAATTAGCAGTGACAGATAGGATAGACATATAACGTAACTAATCGAAGATAACGTGTTTAAGGAGGTTCAACACATGAGTTTAAGTATCATTTTAATGGTAATTCAAGTGTTTTTTGCAGTTGTAATCGGGTTGTATTTCTGGAATTTACTGCGAAATCAACAGACGAACAAGTCTGCAGTGGATAGAGAGTCTAGGAAAGAACTGGAAAAGCTTCGCAAGTTGAGATCCATTTCGTTAACTAAACCTCTGTCTGAGAAAACGAGACCTTCTTCTGTGCAAGATATTGTTGGCCAAATCGAGGGGTTGAAAGCATTGAAAGCAGCATTATGTGGCCCGAATCCACAGCATGTGCTCATTTACGGTCCTCCAGGTGTGGGGAAAACGGCTGCAGCGCGCGTTATTTTAGAAGAAGCGAAGAAAAATCAAGAATCTCCTTTTCGGCCGGATTCCAAATTTACTGAGATAGATGCTACAACAGCTCGTTTTGACGAGCGTGGTATTGCCGACCCATTGATTGGTTCCGTTCATGATCCCATTTATCAAGGTGCAGGTGCGATGGGGGTTGCTGGGATTCCTCAGCCGAAACCTGGTGCCGTAACGAAGGCACATGGGGGAATTTTGTTCATCGACGAAATTGGTGAATTGCATGCAACCCAAATGAACAAATTATTAAAGGTGTTAGAAGATCGTAAGGTGTTCTTAGAGAGTGCCTATTACAGCTCTGAGGATGCGAATATTCCAGGGTATATACATGATATATTTCAAAATGGGCTACCGGCAGACTTCCGTTTGGTTGGAGCGACAACGCGGACACCGAGTGAGATTCCTCCAGCGATCCGTTCACGTTGTTTGGAAATTTTCTTCCGACCACTTTTGCCAGGTGAAGTTGGCGAAATTGCGAGAAAAGCGCTTGATAAAATTGGCTTCAAGAAATGTGAAGATGCGATTGAGGTTGTAACGAAATATGCAACGAATGGCCGTGAGGCCGTCAATGTGATTCAATTAGCCGCAGGTATTGCTCTGACCGATAAAAGGGATTCGATCACGGCAGCAGATATTGAGTGGGTCGTGAATTCATCCCAAATTCCCCCTAGACCAGAGCGCAAAGTGCCAACTCAGCCACAAATTGGCTTCGTTAATGGTTTGGCGGTTTATGGACCTAATTTGGGCACGCTATTAGAGATTGAAGTTTCGGCGATACCAACTGCGATTGCGGGAACAGGGAAATTCAATATTACAGGCGTTGTAGATGAGGAGGAAATGGGTGGCGGCTCCCGAACCATTCGTCGGAAAAGCATGGCTAGAGGCTCTGTTGAAAATGTGTTGACGGTGCTGCGCAAGCTAGGTTTTAATACGTCGGATTATGATTTGCATATCAATTTCCCTGGTGGTGTGCCGATTGATGGACCATCCGCAGGTATTTCAATGGCTACTGCAATCGCCTCAGCCATACATAAAATACCTGTAGATAACAAACTGGCCATGACGGGAGAGATGAGCATACATGGGAAAGTGAAGCCTGTTGGCGGGGTTGTGGCCAAAGTAGAGGCTGCATTCCAAGCAGGTGCTACTCGTGTCATTATTCCGAAGGAAAATTGGCAAGCTTTGTTTGTTGACTTGCCTGGCGTTGAAGTTGTCGCGGCGGAAACCATCGAAGAAGTACTTGCAGCGGCTCTCGGCATTGAGCTTCACGATCATGTGATGCCACTTCCTTTCTCTATGGAAAGAACGATTCCAACGACAACGTTGCCGATTCTACATGCCAATTCACAGCATACAATTGACTCTTAAGGGAGGCTTTTTGCTACCTTACATGGCGCGTTAGGCATCAATTGGTGTTTTGTTTAGAGTTTTGTTAAAATGTAAAGGGCAACGTAGGGAGAAAATTCCACATTGATGTAATAAGCGGCTACGCGTCCTCGGACGGGTGCGTTTATCCCACAATAAAGCCGATCTATCATGTGAAGCTTATTATTATTTTTTATTTCAAGGTGAGACTTTGAACCCAAGAAGTTCAAGGATCCCTATTATTGGAGGTGCAGAGGATGGGGCCTGGAAAAATGAAAGTGCGCAGATTGCCGTTATTGCCACTTAGGGGACTGCTGGTCTATCCGAGCATGGTTCTACACCTGGATGTAGGACGAGAGAAATCGGTGAAAGCACTCGAGCGGGCGATGGTAGATGATAGCATGATTCTCCTCTGCTCTCAATCAGAGATCAACATAGAAGAACCAACGAAAGAGGATATTTATCGCATCGGAACCATTGCGAAAGTGCGACAAATGCTCAAATTGCCGAATGGTACGATTCGTGTTCTAGTTGAAGGTGTTTTACGTGCTGAAATCGTAGAGTACTTAACGAATGACGAATATTACGAGGTCACTGTAAAAGAGTTGCCTGAGCAAGAAATTTCAGATCCTGAGATTGATGCTTTGATGAGAAGTGTACTCAGTCAATTCGAGCATTACATCAATCTTTCCAAGAAAGTCACGCCTGAAACATTAGCCGCGGTATCCGATATTGATGAGCCTGGCCGATTGGCAGACGTGATTTGTAGTCATTTATCGCTTAAAATTAAAGATAAACAGGATATTCTCGAGACCGTTGACGTTCGTGAACGGCTCGAGAAGATGCTTAATATTTTGAATAATGAGCGGGAAGTGCTTGAACTCGAACGCAAAATCAGTCAGCGCGTTAAGAAGCAAATGGAAAAAACGCAGAAGGAATACTATCTCCGTGAGCAGATGAAAGCCATTCAGAAAGAACTTGGTGATAAAGAAGGGCGCGCCGGCGAAGTTGATGAGCTCCGTAATCAGCTTGCGGAAGCCGAGCTTCCGGATAAAGTTCGTGAGAAGGTTGAGAAAGAAATTGATCGATTGGAGAAAATGCCTGCAACTTCTGCAGAAGGCGGCATCATTCGCAATTATATCGATTGGCTGCTAGGTCTGCCTTGGCACAAACAAACCGAGGATGATTTGGATTTAGATAAGGCAGAAGAGATACTGAACGAGGATCACTTTGGTCTTGAGAAGCCCAAAGAGCGCGTGTTGGAGTATCTAGCCGTACAGAAGTTAGTCAAGAAGCTCAAAGGGCCGATACTTTGTTTAGTTGGTCCTCCTGGGGTCGGTAAAACGTCGATTGCACGCTCCATAGCGAGATCGATGGGAAGACAGTTCATCCGCATTTCGCTAGGCGGCGTGAGAGATGAGGCTGAGATTCGCGGTCATCGTCGTACTTACGTTGGTGCCATGCCAGGACGAATCATTCAAGGCATGAAGAACGCAGGTGCGAATAACCCTGTTTTCTTATTAGATGAAATTGACAAGATGGCGATGGATTTCCGTGGAGATCCTGCCTCGGCCTTACTTGAAGTATTGGATCCGGAACAAAATAGCACTTTTAGTGATCATTTCATTGAAGTACCCTTTGATTTATCCAACGTGATGTTCGTGACTACGGCCAATGCTGTGCACAATATTCCTCGTCCTCTGTTAGATCGGATGGAGGTTCTATATATTCCAGGTTATACGGAGATTGAGAAGCTCCAAATTGCCAAGAAATATTTACTTCCTAAGCAGAAACGTGACCACGGTCTGGAAGAAGAGCAACTTGTCGTTGATGAGGCTGCTCTCATGAAGATCGTGCGTGAATATACGAGAGAAGCAGGCGTGCGTAATCTTGAACAGCAAGTTGCAGGCATGAATCGTAAAGCAGCGAAGAAAATCGTCTCGGATCCGGAAACTCCTGTTCATGTAACAGTTGATAACTTAACTGACTATTTAGGTCCTATTAAGTTTAAATACAATGTTGCTGAAGAGAAGGATCAGATCGGTGCTGTGACAGGTCTAGCTTGGACGGAAGTCGGAGGAGATACACTTGTCATCGAAGTATCTGTGCTGCCTGGTACTGGCAAATTAACCTTGACGGGTAAGCTTGGTGATGTGATGAAGGAATCTGCGCAAGCAGCATTCAGTTATACGCGTTCGCGTGCTGAAGTCTTGGGGATTGCGCCAGATTTCCATGAGAAGAATGACGTACACATTCACATCCCTGAAGGTGCTATTCCGAAGGATGGTCCATCAGCGGGGATTACAATGGCTACTGCATTGATCTCTGCTTTGACGAATATGCCGGTCTCACGCTTAGTTGCGATGACAGGCGAGGTCACTCTTCGCGGCCGCGTACTTCCAATCGGTGGCTTGAAGGAAAAGGCACTAGCGGCACATCGTGCAGGGATTCGTACGATCCTTTTACCTCAAGATAACGAAAAAGATATTATCGAAATACCAGAAAGCGTTCGTACAGAGATGACGTTCATCCCTGTCAGCCACATGGATCAAGTGCTGGAACATGCGCTGATCACAAATAAGCCGACGGCTAACGTCGGATCGACTTAGAAAGTAGTTGAACATTCATGAAAGTCAATCAAGCTGAATTTATTATCAGCGCGGTTGGACCTAGCCAATATCCAGAGGATGCCTTGCCAGAGATTGCGCTGGCAGGGCGTTCGAATGTGGGGAAATCGTCACTTATCAACTGTCTGATTTCTCGCAAAAACTTAGCTAGAACCAGTTCTCAACCGGGCAAAACACAAACGCTTAACTATTATAAAGTAAATCAGGACTTATATTTCGTCGATCTTCCTGGATACGGCTACGCGAAAGTTTCCAAAACCAAACGCGAGCAGTGGGGTAAATTTATTGAGAGCTATTTATTGAATCGTGAACCTTTGCGGCTTGTGATGCAGCTAGTTGATCTAAGACATCCGCCTTCCAAAGATGATCAGGCGATGTATGAATGGCTTCGCCATATGGATGTACCTGTGCTTGTCGTAGCGACCAAAGCGGACAAGATTCCTAAGAGCAGATGGCCGAAACATTTGAAGATTGTGCGTGAAACACTAGGGATGGATAAAGGAGTTCAACCACTCATGTTCTCATCTGAGCTAGGTCTCGGCAAAGATGAACTGTGGGGAATTCTAGAGGGAGCGATTGCTTATGGCGAGCCGGAGCCTCAAACCGAAGAAGTTCTTACTAGCTCTGTAACCGATCCGCAACCGTCCTAATCGTAGGGCGGTTTTTTGCGTATTACCCAGCATACTGTTCAAAGATAGAGGAAATCAAAAAGAAGTATACGGGAAAGTGAGGTATACTGGGGGAAATTTAACGGCATTCCAGTTTATCAAGGATTTTTCAGAATATTTGGCTGATTATCATGATTTGCAGGCAGGAATATTAAGGACTCTTGTAGTATAATAATAAGCAAGGTAATAGTTAATGGCTTGAAAACAAAGAATCGAGGGATTTTTATGGCACAAAGGTTAGCGACTGAATATGTCAAAACCTGCCTCCAGTTAACAGAAGCCGATATGTTGAAGTTTTTTCAAATGTTTGTTGACCAAGGCGTGACGCTGCAAGTCAAAGTTTTGGAGAACGGGAATCAGGAAGTTGTTTTTCAAGATGGCGAAGGTCAAGAAATCGTCCTTTCATTTGAGAAGAAATCGGGCCTATATGAATGCACAGGATCCTGCAGATTAAGTAATACCTTATTAGCTAATTTAATGCGTAAAGCAGTATCGGAATTCAAAGGCAGCGCGAAAGTCAATCGGATTTATCCAAGCTACACCATGGTTTATTATTATGAACGCGGAACCGTTGTGAAGATTGAGGAAATCAAAGGTCAACTTTTAACAATTGTCTATGAACACAAAGATACCATTGGTCTTATGCAGATGATGTTCCAGAAGAAAGAAGTTGAGCAAGAGATCGAAATGATCTACGATCAAATCAATCACCTTCTTGATATGCGAAACATGCTGCAGGCTAGGGATGAACACCAACAGATCGACATTCGCCTTAATGAACTGACACATCGTTTGTTCGTATTGGAGGCATAATCACCCATACATGCTGTATTTATGGAGACCCATTTTTGGGTCTCTCTTTGTTTTCAGGCACATGCAATGGCCTTGCGACATAATTTAGATATGGCGTCGATGTGACAGTTGGCCTTTAACAAAAAAAACTATTGCATTTCTCGTCGATAGATGTTATTTTTATTCTCGTTGAAACAATATAGGAACCAGGATTCACTCAGGACATTGAATGTTGCGAGAGATTATACCCTCGGGAAGTGAATGACGTAGGTCCTAGCGGATGAAATTTTTACACACATTTTATTCCTAGGAAGGGGGAACCGAAAGATGGAAACTGAATACTCAACTTTCGGAAGACACGTTGCTGTTGATACTTGGGGGGTAGATTTTGAACTTCTGAACAATGCAGAATGGCTGCAAGCTCAGATGGTCGAAGCTGCCGAAGTATGTGGAGCAACTGTTTTATCTGTACAATCCAAGCAATTTGAACCACAAGGAGCAACAGTGCTTGTTATGTTGTCCGAGAGTCATCTCTCCATTCATACTTATCCTGAGAGAGGTTTTGCTGCACTTGATTGTTATACATGTGGCGAGACAGTCGACCCTCAATTAGCAATCGACTTTATGGTATCCGTACTAAAACCAGAAACGTTCTATGCGAAGAAACTTGTTCGCGGAATGGGTGAACTACAAGTAGAAACTCCTGAAATAAAGCAAGCAGAGCTTGTTAAATAAAATTCTGCAAATTGATAATAACGATGACCACGGAGAAATCCGTGGTTATTTGTTTGTTCGGAGCCCCATACAATGATATTGGTGATACATGTCCAATTCAATTGGAGTGGGGGAAGAAATTTGAAACAAAAGTTAATTCGAAAAACGGTGCTGTACATCGTCGTTCTCTCCTTAATTATTTGGCCAATTTACCAACTCGTCCAGTTGTTAGGTCATCAGAAGGAAGACCACGATGCCACACATTTGCTGTTCCAAGTCTCCTTATTCCAAATGGAAATATTGAAGAGCTCCTTAGATGAAGCCTCGCAGAGTAAGAGTACCGATGATCTTGATCCAGTGAGGCGAGCGCTATACTCAGCGGAATACACGCATGAGCGGCTGATTTTGGCAGCAGGGGGGAAAGAGGAGTTGGATTCCCTTGGTTTTATGAACCAATTAACCCAATACATACAGAGGTTGCAGTTGGGTGGAGCCAGAGCTTTGAAAGCGGATGAGACAGCAACATTGAAGGAAGCACAGAAGAAATTCGGGCATATGTATGAGGTCTATGAGAAAATGATGGCTTCCAATGGCGATATTATTTCATCGCAGAATTCGGAGTTATCGAAACTAGATCGCGAATTGGCTTCCTTTTTACGAAAAAAAGGGCTGCAATAGGGGATTCTGCACTTAAGAGGTATAGAGGAGCACAGAGCTGTTAAAACTAACGATCAGAACCCAAGCATTCATAATTTATTCAAATATTTTGTCGGAATGTCTGAATTGCTGTGCTATAATGATTCTAAATAGAAGGAAAGGCAGGTGGTACCCATGCATATTATCGCAGTTGGTTTGAATTATCGGACAGCCCCGGTAGAAATTCGCGAGAAGTTTGCTTTCTCAGATCAAGATTTACCTAGGGCAATTGCGGAACTGAAAGAAACAAAAAGCATCTTGGAATGTGTCATTGTGGCCACCTGCAATCGCACCGAAATTTATGCCGTCGTGGATCGTCCTCAGCTGTGCAGTCATTACTTGACGCATTTTCTTGAGCGTTGGTTTCATGTGACGAAGGATCAGTTCCAGAAGCATTTATATAACTATGAGAATGAAAAAGCAATTGACCATTTGTTCCATGTAACAACTGGACTTGATTCGATGGTCATCGGGGAAACTCAGATTCTCGGACAAGTGAGAGATGCTTTTTTAGCGTCTCAACAATTGAAAGCAACAGGTTCTTATTTCAACACGTTGTTCAAACAAGCGATCACCCTTGCGAAGAAAGCACATTCGGAAACGGGCATTAGTAATAACCCGGTTTCCATCAGCTATGCTGCTGTAGAACTCGGTAAACGGATTTTCGGAAGCTATGTGAACAAGACGATCATGATTATTGGTGCGGGCAAGATGAGCGAGTTGACCGTGAAGCATCTGTACTCAAATGGTGCCAATAAAGTTATCGTTGTGAATCGCACGTTGGAAAGAGCTAAGGAATTAGCAGGCAAATTCAGTGGTGTGGCTTGCACACTTGAGGAAATGCCGAAATATTTACCTGAAGTTGATATTATCATTAGCTCGACAGGAGCTCCTGGATACGTTCTGACGAAGAAGGATATTCAAACGTATGTGCAAAAAAGAAAATCTCGTCCGCTCTTCATGATGGATATCGCGGTTCCTCGGGACCTAGATCCAGAGATTAGCGGCTTGCCGAATGTGTTCCTATACGATATTGATGATTTGGAGCATATTGTCGATAAACATTTGCAGGAGAGAAAGAAAGAAGCGGCTAAGATTGAAGTCATGATCACATCGGAGATTACTGCCTTTGATCAATGGACGAAGACACTTGGCGTCAGTCCGCTGATTAGTGCCCTGCAAACGAAAGCGAACCAAATTCACGAAGAAACCATGGAGAACATGCTGAATAAGCTGACGGACTTGGATGAACGTGAAATTAAAGTGATACGCAAATTAACGAAGAGTATTGTGAATCAAGTGTTGCGTGATCCGATTCTCAGAATCAAAGAAATGGCGGGAGAGCGCCATGGTGACGATGCATTAGAAATTTTCACGAAACTATTCGCATTAGAAGATACGCTTAAACAACAAGAACAGGCAGATCAAATAGCACAAGAGCTAGAGTCAGGCTTTAATAAAGCGGAAAGTAAACAAACAATGGATGAAAAGTTGTCCGTTCGTGGTTTGCAGAACGCGGATATTCTAGCCCCATCTTGATTAAAAGGCGCTAACCGCCTAGGAGAGGTGCCATGGTTACACGTAGCTGGTTGTTTGATGCGATGATTTATATGTATGCCCTGAGCCTACTGTTTTACTTTTCGGATTTCGCGAATGCGAACCGAAGTGCGAAACGGATGGGGACGGGGCTGCTTTTGTTTGTATGGGTTTTGCAAACTGCTTACTTGGCCATTAGTTTATATGGTCATTTGACAGAATGGGCTTTCGTTCGATCCGATGTTATTTTTATGTTTTCGTGGCTGATTGTCACGATATCGTTGATCATCAACCGTTTTTTCCGAATTGAATTGTTCGTGTTTTTTGTGAATGTACTTGGTTTTGCAATCCTTGCACTGAATATATTCGGGAATCCGCATGTCGTGCCGATCAAATCCGATTGGGACATTAATGATGAGCTATTATTCATTCATATTTCGCTTGCGATTGGCAGTTATGCCGCGTTTTCAATTGCTGCTATTTTTTCGGGGATGTACATATTTCTACATGCAAGGTTAAAAAGTAAAAATTTCTCTCAAGCGGTAATGAGACTGCCTTCACTTGAGAAAATTGAACACTATACGTATTTGTCGGTCATTATCGGGGGGCCACTCCTACTAATGGCATTAAGTCTTGGTGTGGTATGGGTCGTGTTGGAAGGAAATCGGAATCTGCTTTATGATCCCAAAGTCATTAATTCTTTCTTTGTCTTGGCAGCATATGCGTTTTACTTATTTCAACACAAATCCATGCGGATTTCAGGGAATAGGCTAGCGGCGTGGAATCTTGCAGCTTTCTGTATCGTCGTATTGAATTTCGTTGTTTCCAATCTTGTTTCTGATTTTCACGGGTGGATATGGAGTTAACGAGCTGGCAGTATCCGTACCCCATTATGATGAATTTAGCCAAGACCAAGTGTCTGATCATCGGCGGTGGGCCGATTGCTGAACGGAAGCTTCGCTCGTTATTGCAAGCTGGGTCCACAGTAACTATAGTCAGCCCTGATTTCACCTCGGGTATACTAGAGCTTGCGCACCAACCGAATGTGATTGTACACAGGCAATTCTATGATCCGTCACTTTGGACATTACAGGGTGAGGGATGCTTTGCATTAGTCATCGCGGCAACCAATAATGCGCAAGTGAATAAGCAGATCGCACTGGATGCGAATCGATTTGGCTGCCTCGTCAATATTGTGGATCAACCTGAGCTTAGTTCCTTTATTTTACCTTCTGTTGTGCGCAGGGGTAAGTTGGTGATTACGGTGTCAACAGGCGGAGCAAGTCCTTCAGCGGCTCGCAAAATTGCCAAGGAAATCGACAATGCTTATGGTGATGAGTATGAAATTTATTTGGATTTTCTTACCGATACGCGCCTGTTGATTCAGACTCGTGTGAAAGATAAAGCAGCTCGACAACGTTTATTTAAAGAAATGCTGGCCTGGGATCTCATGAGCTACATTCGCGAAGGGACCTTTGAAGCTTGGAAAGAGCAGTTTACTACTGCATTACATAGTACCGCTTGGATGCAATCGCAAGAGCAGGGAGAGAGTGAACTGCCTTCTTGGTCTTTCATCAGTGAGATTAGGCAGCACGTATAGGAGGCGGAGACGTATGAGAACGATTATTGTAGGGACAAGACAGAGTGCTTTGGCACTGACGCAAACAGGACAAGCTGTTGATCTCTTGAAGCAGCTTGCTTCTGAACATGGCATCGAATGTCAATTTGAAATTAAGAAAATTGTAACCAAAGGCGATCGTATTCTGGACGTTACGTTATCCAAAGTCGGAGGCAAGGGCTTGTTCGTGAAGGAAATCGAACAAGCGCTGACAGACGGCGAGATTGACATCGCCGTTCATAGCATGAAGGACATGCCTTTCGAGCTTCCGGAAGGCCTTATTGTAGGCGCGATCCCGAAGCGCGAAGATCCGCGCGATGCGCTGATCACGCGCGGGGCTGGATCGCTGGACGAGCTGCCGCAGGGCGCGCTCGTCGGCACAAGCTCGCTGCGCCGGGCTAGCCAGCTGCAGCATCACCGACCAGACCTCCGGATCGAGTCGATCCGGGGCAATATTGATTCGAGGCTGCGCAAGCTCGAAGAAGAGAACTTCGATGCGATTATGCTTGCCGCCGCCGGTCTGCACCGGATCGGCTGGCAAGATCGCATCAGCGCGTACTTGCCGCCCGAGCTATGCCTCCCTGCCGTAGGGCAGGGAGCGCTGTGCATCGAGTGCCGCGGCAACGACGCTTTCGTGCTGGACTTGCTGGGCAAGTTCCAGCATGAGCCAACGGCGCTCGCGGTGCGAGCGGAGCGGGCTTTCCTCGGCAGACTCAATGGAGGCTGCCAGGTGCCGCTCGGCGCTTACGCGAGCGTCGAGAACGGCAGCGGGGAGGACGCACCGCTGCTGACCCTCACTGGCATGGTTGGGACGCCTGATGGCGTGACCATGCTCAAGGAAACAGCTTCCGGGAGCGATCCGGAAGCGCTAGGCATGCTTGTTGCAGAGAAGCTCATCGAGCAGGGAGCCGAGAAGATTCTAGCTGAGGTGAGGGAGTGATTGCTGTGAGCAAAGGAAGAGTTTTTCTTGTTGGAGCAGGTCCAGGTGATCCTAAGCTCATCTCGGTTCGCGGGGTAGAAGCGATCCAAAGAGCTGATGTTATCGTATATGATCGATTGGCGAATCCGCGGTTATTGAAGCATCGTAGACCAGAAGCAGAACTCATCTTTGTTGGCAAACTGCCAGATAAACATATTTTAAAACAAGAAGAAATCAATCAATTGCTCGTAGACCTGGCTTTACAAGGCAAGATCGTAACACGTCTCAAAGGTGGAGATCCGAGTGTATTCGGACGCGTCGGGGAAGAAGCGGAGCTTCTAGTAGATAACGGGATAACCTATGATATTATCCCAGGAATCACTTCTTCGATTGCTGTTCCTGCTTACGCAGGTATTCCGGTTACGCATCGCGATTTCACTTCGTCCGTTGCCATTGTAACGGGCCATGAGTATCCGAATAAAACGTATTCCAGCTTGGATTGGGAACATCTGGCCAAAGCAATTGGCACGATGGTGTTCCTGATGGGCGTTGCCAATTTGGAACAAATATGCCGGGAATTGATTCGTTGCGGCAAGCCCCCAGAAATGCCCGTTGCCTTAGTTCGTTGGGGAACTTGGGCAGATCAAGCGACGATTACAGGTACGCTTGCAGATATCACAGATAAGGTCCGAGAAGCGAACTTCAAATCGCCAGCCGTCATTATCGTCGGTGAGGTTGTTAAGCTTCGTGAGAAGCTGGCATGGATGGAGAAGAAGCCGCTGTTTGGCAAGCGAGTGCTCGTCACGAGAGCTCGGAGTCAAGCGAGTGAACTAGTCGATCTGATTGATGATTTGGGTGGAGAACCTGTTGAATTCCCTGTGATTCGATTACAGCCGCCAAGTCGTCCAGAAGCACAGCAAGCCCTAGATCTAGCACTTGAAAGACTACAGGAATTTGACTGGATTGTACTAACGAGTGTGAATGGCGTTGAATTCTTTTTCCGCAGAATGCGCGAGCTGCGTATTGATGTTCGCAAAATGGGAAATGCACGAATTGCTGCCGTAGGTCCTAAGACAGCTGAAGCGCTTGCTGAGCGTGGTATCATCGCAGATGTCCTACCAGCCAAGTTCCAGGGAGAAGGCATCCTAGATGCGATTCAAGGGGATTTGAACGCTGGTCAGAAGGTGTTATTGCCGACAGCGGATTTGGCTCGTGATTATTTACCTTCCAAACTGACGGAGTTAGGTCTTGAAGTGACGGAAGTGGATGTCTACGAGAATGTGCTGACCACGGATGACGGGGACGAGATTATTCACCTTTTGCAAAATCAAAGCATTCATATTATTACTTTTACAAGCTCATCAACTGTTACAAATTTACTGGAAGCATTGAAGCAGCTCGGCACGGAAGATCCGTTATCGCTGTTGCAGGGTGTTGAGATCGCAGTAATTGGTCCCAAAACGGCAGAAACCGTCCTACAAGCTGGTCTGTCGATTACATATACGGCTAAGGAAGCAACTGTAGCTTCTTTGGTACAAAGTATGATTCAAGGAGGCGGAAATCCATCATGAGTTTTCCAATCGTTCGTAACCGCCGCTTGCGCGGTAATGCAGCTATTCGTAATCTTGTTCGTGAAAATCAAGTAACGGTCAACGATGTCGTTCAACCGATCTTTGTTACTCACGGTACAAATGTGAAGTCAGAAATTGCCTCGATGCCTGGTGTGTATCATTTCTCATTAGACCGTGTCAAAGAAGAAATCGATGAAATCACGCAATTAGGCATTCAAGCGATTCTCTTATTCGGAGTACCTGATCATAAAGATGCTACAGGCACGTCCGCATTCATGGATGATGGTATCGTGCAACAAGCAACACGCTTTATCAAAGAGATCAATCCTAACTTGTTAATTATCGCTGATACCTGTTTATGTCAATTTACGGATACAGGTCATTGCGGCGTCATTCATCATCACCCGATTACAGGGCAAGCGGATGTCGCGAATGATCCTTCTTTGGAACTACTCGTTCGCACGGCTGTCTCGCAAGCCAAAGCGGGTGCAGATATTATCGCTCCTTCCAATATGATGGATGGTTATGTGCAAGCTATTCGTACTGGACTAGATGAAGCTGGTTATGAGAACACGCCAATCATGGCTTATTCCGTTAAGTACGCATCAGCTTACTACGGTCCTTTCCGTGATGCGGCGCATTCCACACCGCAATTCGGTGACCGGAAGACGTATCAAATGGATCCTGCTAATGGCCGTGAGGCGCTTCGCGAAGCATCAAGCGACGTCATTGAGGGAGCGGACTTCCTGATGGTGAAGCCAGCGCTTGCCTATATGGACATTATCCGCATGCTGAAAGATAACTTCGATTTACCTGTTGTCGCCTATAATGTGAGCGCAGAGTATGCCATGGTGAAGGCTGCTGCGCAGCAAGGCTGGGTGAATGAAGAAGCGATTGTCATGGAAACAATGACGAGCTTCAAACGTGCTGGAGCCGACATTATCCTTACCTATTTCGCCAAAGATATCGCGCGTTACTTGCAAAAATAATGTGTTCATGAACCATTTGTCCACTGTGATCTTAAGCAGAAGGAGGGTGGTTCTTTTGTCATACTTTTGTCGCAATAGGGAAGCTTACGTTGGTTGTGAGAGGGGTATAATTAGGGCATAATGGATGAGAATAGATGGAAACAAGAGGAAGGTGCCTCGTGAGTTATAACGATAATTTTATTAAAGCATGCCGGAAAGAAAAAGTTGATACACTGCCCGTTTGGTATATGCGTCAAGCAGGTCGCTACGACCCGGACTACCGTAAGATCAAGGAGAAGTACTCCTTGCTTGAAATTTGCCAGCAACCAGAGCTTGCAGCTGAAGTAACTATGATGCCGATCAAAAAACTTGGCGTAGATGCCGCGATTTTGTACTCGGATATTATGAACCCAGTGGCTTCGCTTGGTGTTGACTTCGATATTGTGAAAGATATCGGTCCTGTCATTCATACACCGGTTCGTACGGCACAAGATGTGGAACGGCTTCGTCCAATTGATGTGGAGAAGGACTTGTCCCATATTCTTCAAACGATTCGTATTTTAGATAAAGAATTAGAAGTACCGTTGATTTCGTTCGCAGGTGCGCCATTTACGATCGCCAGCTATTTAATTGAGGGCAGACCCTCCAAGAGTTATATTCGCACGAAGCAAATGATGTATTCTGAACCAGCAGTCTGGTTTGCTTTAATGGATAAGCTCGGAGACATGGTTATTACGTATCTGCGAGCACATATTGCTAATGGGGCGAAAGCCGTTCAAGTATTCGATAGCTGGGTGGGGGCGCTCTCTCCAGCCGATTTCGACGTCTATGTACGTCCTACGATGATGCGGATTTTCAAAGAGCTATCGGACTTGAAAGAACCAAAAATTTATTTCCCAGGCGTTAGCTCAGGTGAGTTGCTCCCGTATTTGACGACGATTCAAGCAGATGTGATTGGCCTAGATTGGCGAGTGCCGATTTCCGTAGGTCGTGAAAGACTTCAGAATCGATATGCCGTACAGGGCAATCTAGATCCTTATATTTTAACAGCGCCGATGTCTGTGATTGAAGCGCAAGCGAAGGCGATTATGGATGAGGGAATGAAGCAGCCAGGATTTATTTTCAACCTAGGACATGGCTTGTTCCCGGAAGCATCGCTTGAGAAACTGAAAGAATTAACGACGTTTGTTCATTCTTACTCGCATTCCGTTTTAACCCAGCAAGCTGGAAAGAGTGGTGTTTAACATGGCTCAAAAACGCATTGGTGTCCTAGTGATGTCTTACGGTACGCCGGAAAGTTTAGATCAAGTCGAAGCGTACTATACACACATACGTCGTGGTCATCCGCCTACGCCTGAGCAATTGCATGAATTAACAACGCGTTATGAGGCTATTGTGGGTGGCTTCTTCCCGTTGCGCGAAAATACGAATAAACAAGTCAAGGGGCTCGAAGCAACGCTTCGTCAGGAGCATCCTGAGCTTGAATTTGTCTGTTATCAGGGCCTGAAGCATGCTCAGCCGTATGTTGAAGATGGTGTAGAGCAGATGGTTAAAGACGGCATCACAGAGGCCGTAGGGATTGTTCTAGCGCCTCATTATTCGACAATGAGTGTTGGCGGCTATGTGAAGAGAGCGAAGGATAAGGCGGAAGCGCTAGGCCTTAACATAACGTTCGTGCTGGATTATCACCTTCATGGGAAGCTGCTAGATGCGCTGCAAACTCGGGTAGAGAAAGCTTTGGGCAAATTTGCTGAAGCGGATCGGGATAACGTGAGGGTCATCTTTACTGCGCATAGCTTGCCAGAGAAAATTCTGGAAATGAAGGATCCGTACCCGGATCAATTGCTCGCTACTTCCAAAGCGCTCGCTGACCGGGTTGGTCTTACGAATTGGCAATTCGGTTGGCAGAGTGCAGGTCAGACCGCAATGCCTTGGTTGGGTCCAGACATTATGGATGTCATGCGTACGATTAAGCTGGAAGAAGGCGTCGATAAGATTCTCCTCTGTCCAATCGGTTTCGTTTCCGACCATTTAGAAGTTCTTTATGATATTGATATCGAAGCGCAAGCATTGGCCCAAGAGTTAGGTATTCATTTGGAACGCACAGAGTCACTCAATACCGATCCGCTATACATGGAAACATTAAGTGATGTTGTCTACAAGAAATGGCAAGAGGCAGCTGGTTCGCAATGAGTAACAACGTGCCTCATTATATGATTATTGGCGGGGGTATTACGGGGCTGAGTGCTGCCTTTTATTTGAAAAAACAGATGACGGAGCATGAAGCCGGCGGAGGTGGCCCCTTTCGTATATCTGTCGTTGAGAAATCGCCGTCATTTGGCGGGAAAATTCATACGATTGCGCGTGACGGCTTTGTGATTGAAAAGGGACCAGATTCCTTCCTAGCTCGCAAGCGTCCCATTATTGATTTGGCTTATGATTTAGGCATGGAAAATGAGCTGACCGGCACGAATCCGAAAGCGAAGAAAACGTATATCGTTCGTGGGAGAAAACTCCATAGGATGCCTCCTGGCTTGGTTCTTGGAATCCCGACGCAAATGACGCCCTTCATGAAGACAGGTCTTATCTCACCAATTGGCAAGCTGCGCGCCGCGATGGACTTGATTTTGCCTAAGAGAGAGGTAACCGAGGATGAGTCACTTGGACATTTTCTGGAGCGCCGACTGGGTAAGGAAGTGCTTGAGCGTATTGTTGAGCCGCTGCTTGCCGGGATTTACGCCGGGGATACGTTTAAGCTGAGCTTGAAATCCACCTTCCCGCAATTTCGGGCGATGGAGCAGAAGAATCGCAGTCTAATTTTTGGGATGATGGCAAGCCGGAAGAATGTGACGGAGGAAAGCGCGCATTTGCCTGCTGCTGTTCGTCATTCGGTATTTGTTACGTTCAAACGAGGGCTGCAATCGTTAGTAGAAGGTCTAGTAGATGCGTTAAGTACGGTGGATTTACGTGCGGGTGTTGGCGTTGTGTCAGTACGTCGTGTAGAAGATGGACAAACAGAAGTCCTCTTCGAGGACGGCCATCGTGAAGTCGTTCAAGGAGTCATTGTGACGACGCCCACGTATCAAGCGGCGAAGCTGCTTTCGGAACTCCCGGCGGCAAGCAAGCTAGCGAAAATTGATTATATATCAGTAGCCAATGTAATTATGGCGTTCGATCGTAAAGATATCCCATTTGAACTAGATGCCTCTGGTTTCCTTGTTCCTAAGCATGAGGGGTATACCATTACAGCCTGTACGTTAACCTCTGCCAAGTGGCTGCATGCTGCTCCAGAAGGCAAGGTGCTGCTTCGTTGTTACATTGGTCGCGCTGGCGAGCAGGAATGGCCGGCATGGTCTGATGAACAATTGATTAGTAAAGCACGTCGTGATATCGATGATCTGCTTGGGATTACGGCTGAACCTAGTTTTGTTGAAGTGACAAGATTGATGCACTCCATGCCGCAATACCCTGTAGGCCATTTAGAGGCGATCGCGGACTTCAATAAAGAATTGGCTGCAGCCATGCCGAGCGTGCTGGTCACGGGTGCAGGGTTTCATGGCGTCGGACTGCCTGATTGTATAAGACAAGGCAAAGAAGCTGCAAAGCAACTTGGTGATCTTGTTCTGACACGTACATGATCATCAATAAGCAAGTGATTGTGTGTTAACGGAGCTTGGTCAACTCCAAAGTGAATTCGCTCGGAGAGATCGTTAGGATTTTTTTCTCTTCGAGATCACGAATGACTTGCATGAGCGTGGATTTCTGTACACCAGCGAGTTGCGAAATTTCATCATAATTCAGAACAAGCTTAATGACGATTGAGGTACCTTTGCGCAAGCCATGCGAGTTCGCCATTTTGATTAAGCTTTTGATAACTCGCGTTCTTGCATCGACGAAGGTTAAATCATAGACTTGTTGATTTGTATCTCTTAACCGGTTGCTGAGTTCTTGCATGATGCCTAGGCTAATGTCAAAATGATTACGAAGCAAATCAAGGAAGCTTTGGCCTGTGATTGTGAGCAGTGTGCAATCTTCCAAGGTTTGAGCTGAGGCAGAACGCGGTTTGCCATCGATAAGCGAAAGCTCACCGAAGCTTTCTGTGCTTTTGCAGATTGTCAGTATTTTCTCCTCGCCAGAGGTACTTGTTGTGTAGATCTTCACGGAACCGCTAAGAACCATATAGAAAACCGAACCGAGCTCTTTTTCCTGAAACAGGATCGTACCTGTTTTGTAAGTACGTCTAGTACAAATTTCAATAAGGGCCTTCAATTGATTCTCGCTTAATTGGGCGAATAATGGAACTTTCTTGATTAGCTCTAGCATAGGTTGTACCGCCTTCATTTGGTAGTTATGGGTAGGATATGACCTCATTTTATCACAAGATTACGATATTGGGGGCTAAATAATGGTAAATTCGAGCAGAATCGACAAACAGTCAGCGGCTGCTTTTCAAGAAGCAAGGGGGCTGATTCCTGGTGGAGTGAACAGTCCAGTCCGTGCTTTTAAATCGGTGGGCTTAACGCCTTTGTTCATGGAGAGTGGGTCGGGCTCGCGTGTAACGGATATCGATGGGAACACTTTTATTGATTATGTTGGCTCATGGGGGCCGCTGATTGTAGGACATGCTCATCCGAAGGTACTCGAAGCTATTCAAGCGACAGCAATGAAAGGCACAAGCTTTGGTGCTCCTACATTGCTTGAAACTGAGATGGCGAAGCTTGTCATTGAACGCGTACCCTCGATTGAAATGGTTCGCATGGTTAATTCAGGGACAGAGGCTACGATGAGTGCGTTGCGACTGGCTCGTGGATTCACGAAGCGTGACAAGATCGTCAAATTCGAAGGAAGCTACCATGGGCACGCAGATGCGTTGTTGATCAAGGCAGGGTCTGGAGTTGCTACTCTTGGTTTGCCAGACAGTCCTGGTGTCCCAAGCAGCGTGGCATCCAATACAATAACGGTACCTTATAATGATTTGGATTCTGTGAAGCTTGTATTTGAAAAGTTCGGAGAAGAAATTGCCGCGCTTATCGTAGAACCCATTGCAGGCAATATGGGGGTTGTTCCTCCAGCAGATGGCTTCTTGCAAGGTCTTCGTGACATCACCAAACAATATGGTTCCTTGTTGATTTTTGATGAAGTAATGACTGGTTTCCGCGTGCACAAGAACTGTGCACAGGGGTTGTACGGTGTAACTCCAGATTTAACTTGCCTAGGTAAAGTGATCGGTGGTGGGCTTCCTGTAGGCGCCTATGGCGGCCGCTTAGACATCATGGAACAGATTGCTCCTGCAGGTCCGATTTATCAAGCGGGCACGTTATCAGGTAATCCACTTGCCATGGCAGCGGGTTTCGCGACATTGTCCTTGCTAGGCGAACCGAATGTTTACGAGGAATTAGAACGCAAATCAGCTAGACTAGAAGCGGGCTTTGCTGCCAATGCTGCCGAGTTCGGGATTGCGAGTTCGATCAATCGCGTAGGTTCGATGGTTTGTCCGTTTTTTACAGAGGTAGCTGTCACCAACTATGACACGGCCAAAACATCCGATCTTAGTCGATTTAATGCCTACTTCGGCAACTTGTTAGATCTAGGCGTTTCCGTGGCACCTTCCCAGTTTGAGGGGATGTTCGTGTCTACCGTTCACTCTGATGAAGATATTGAAACGACGATCGAGGCTCATCGTGAAGCGTTGAAACGATTATAAGAAAGGTGCAGCCCTCCGTAGGATATTCTGCGTGAGGGCTGTTCTTTATTTTATGGGATGGATGATGTCGTTAAGCTTCATATCACTCATGTTCCTCAGAAGAATAGATGGATTATCTCCCGTTAAATTTGGCGTTTTCTAATCAAATGGAGAGAAAGATGGAAAATCTACAGCTAATTACTCCTAATTTACGTGATCTGTACAGTTGAGGGATTATTAACAACATTTTTTCCAGTTATATCGATTTTTGAATGAAATTCCCCGCAAATAGCTGTAGTTTTTCCAGTTAAAACAAACTTGCTCCCGCTGAAACGCTCCGTTCCCGCCTACCGCCCGCTGCGTACTCACTCAAAAGGATTCCCCCGCAGTACAAAAAAAGTTAGCACCCGTAGAAACGGTTGCTAACTTCATTAAATAAATCGCTGCTGCTTATCCAGTTCTCTTACTAGTTAGGTTTAACTGTTGGTGCAGTAGACGTAGATGTGTTCGGTACTGTCTCTGTTCCATTCGTTGCTGGTTTCGGTGTAGCACTAGGCGCAGGAGACGGTGTTGTCGTCGTCGTTGGCTTCGTACTACCGGTGTTTGCACCACCCGTATTTGTAGTCCCACTACTTGGCGTCGGCGTAGGTGTAGGAGTTGATGTAGGGGTGCCTGTATTTGTTGGTGTAGGGTTAGGGTTTGTTGTTGTATCCGTTGGTGTTCCAGTAGATGGCTTATCCGTCGAGTTCGGTTTCGTCGAGTTAGTGCTTGAAGGTGACGATGACCCGCCAGCTTTGACGGACTCTGCTGTGTTTTCTGGTTTCGCTGATGGTGTTGGTGTTGCTTTCGGTGTTGGTGTAGGTAATTTACCTTGTGCTTTCAGTTCTGCTTGTTCTTTCAAGAATTCAGGATGAGTGGAAGCACCACCTGCATCAATCGATGTCAAGCCAGCCCAGATGTTCTTCACTTGGACTTTCTCAGGATGATCGAATACTAAGAAAGCTGAAGGTAAGCGACGCTCGCCATAACGGCTCGACGGTTTGGTAATAAGTTCATTATTATAAACCATCTCAGATGATGCTCCGCCATCTAGGAATCCAGCATTGATTACGTCGTCTTCTAAGAATAGATCCTGAACTTCTTTCAGTGTAGCGCCAACACTTGATGTTTGACGACCATCAATAACGATAAAGATAACGGTACCGTCTGCTTTTTGACCAACTGCTGTACGCGGTGCACGTCCCCATCCGCCATCGCCACTTGTAATTAGCGGTTTACCGTTCGCGATTACACGCGGGTAGAAGGAAACAGCTTCCGTGACACCGAGCTCTAATAAGGCATTAATGGTATACTTACCAATAATAAGTGTACCTTCCTTGGTAAATCCGACAATTTGTTGCGGGTTACTTCCTTCTTGGTCGGTATAAAGGATTTCACCACCGGACATAATAGCACCGATTGGGGCAAATCCGTTTCCTAGGCCGTCAGGATCATTGAAGCCGCCGCCATTGACACCGGCAACAGCACCTGTCCGTTGAACCATAGCTGTGATTCGTTCACCCTCACCTTGTTTGGACGGAACGACAACGCGGATTGAACGTGGATCATATACATACATGCGCTTACCCTTCCAGAGGGTGCCGGAAATATCTTCTACTTTAACGAGACTCTCAATAGGTCGATTGGTATTAAATTGTACTGCCTCTATATCTTGCTTCTCGATCGAGTTAACTTCCGTTAGATTCTGCATTTCAAGAACCATCTGGTCTCGGCGCTGTGCGCCTACGAAGATCCAAGCCCAATCACGATGCTGCGTTGTGATAACGGTTTTGGCCAGATACTCTCGAATGAATGTTCCCGGTGGGGTTAGAAATAGAAAGCTAGAACTTAGAAATGTACAAGCTGCAAGGATAAGTAAAGTCCGCTTCAGCCAACTATAATTTCGAAAATGATTTGCAATTGAACTACCCAAGGTAAACCTCTCCTGCTCTATTAATAAAATGGTAGAAAATGTCGAAAAAAAACAATACAAGTATAATAGTATCATATTTTTGCATGCAAATGGTAATGGTAATTGTTAAAATAAAGTGTACATAATCCCTCTTCCTTAAGGAGCTCGTTCTACTTATGAAACGTTATTACTTTTTTGATTTCCCGATCGACCTGATGGCGATTGTTTTTGTATTTCTACTCATTTTGCTAGCAATCTTCCTATCATTTCGTAAAGGTATGAAATCATGATCACTTGGTCGCGCGATGGAGAGTGGCTGGAGTTACCGCTTCCGAATGAACAGTGGAAACCATTGAAACCTGGCGCTGTGGAACAATTGGCGGCATACTTGCCTGTGCCTCGCAAATACTTCTTGCGTTTAGCCTCTCAGGGGCTTATTCGCACAGACAATCATAAGATTCGGCTAAAGGTGTTTCCTCAGGAAAAAGCTGTGTTTAAACCGGAATCTTATCAATTAGACGTTTTATTTGAAGATGAGTTCACTCTCGTTGTGAATAAACCGGCTGGTAAGTCTGTCCACCCAGCTGAAGCCTCACAAGGGGGGACGCTGGCTAATGCAGTAGCTTACTATTATGAAGCGACAGGACAGGCATGCGGCGTTCGCCATATTCATCGTCTAGATAAAGATACGACTGGCGTTGTACTTTATGCCAAAAATGAATGGGCGCATGTCCTATTAGATGAAGCCATGCGAGAGAAGCAAATTGATAGACGCTATATTGCGTTGGCTCACGGGATTTTCAAAGAGAAGGGAGGATGGATTGATGAACCGATTGGCAAGGACCGTCATGAGCCAGGGAAACGAAGGGTAACCCCCAACGGGGATCAAGCGCTTACGCATTATCGTGTTATTCAGCAAATGAAAGCCGGAGCGCTCGTGGAAGTGGAGCTGGAAACGGGCCGGACGCATCAGATCCGGGTTCATCTCAGTCATGCAGGACATCCACTAATCGGAGATACCCTATATGGGGGATCTTCGCGATCGTTTGAGCGGCAAGCCCTTCACGGCGAAAGGCTTATTTTTAATCATCCCATTACACAAAATGAGGTCGTTGTACATGCCCCTTATCCACTAGATTTCAAGACGTTGTTGGATCAAATGTCAATGAATTAAAAATGTAGTCATGCCTGGCCTTATCCACCCATATACTTAAAGAGACAATCAAGTATATTACCCAACAATTCGGAGCTGCATCATGTTTCGAATTAACGGAAGGGAGGAACATTTCGGTGTCTGAACAACAACCAGGGTTACGCTTTGATATTTATGAACGTGTGCATTTGCAGGATAATTTGGCGGCAATACAAGAATTGAATGAGGTAGAATTACTACCGCATATTCAAGTAATAACGCTGGATGATCAAGCAATCCTAAAGGGGAATCTACTGCTTACAGGTAACTATTTTAGTGAAGAAGGCGGGAGCCCTCGCACGCTTGAGCATTTGATCCCTGTCGAAATTACACTGCCCTTGAACCGAATTCATCGTGTAGAAGATATTCAGGTGGAAATTGAGAATTTTGATATCGACCTTTTATCGGCACGAAGCCTTAATGTAACTGGTGTTCTTTCCTTGCAAGGTGTAGAGATGGTTTCTGTGCCCCAAGAAAGCTGGAGGGAAGATGAAGAGGTTACATTTGTCCATCAAATTGAGTACCCACGCTCCGAGCCTATCATGCCTTATGTAGCAGAACCTGCACCAACACCAACACCAGCACCATATGTTCAAGAGCCACAGATTTCACAAGCGCCACAAGTCGAACAAGCGCCACAAGTTCAACAGGTGATTCAACCACCACCAGCGCCAACGCCAGTTCTTCCTACACCTTTGCCTACGCCAACGCCAACGTTGATCGCAGCTACACCAGAACCAACCGTTGCTGCGGCTCAACCTGAACCCATTTCGGGGGATGGCTCGATCGGTGTGGATTTTGAACAAATCGAGTTAAAAGTGACCCCACAGGGAGATAGTACCGTCGTTACGGAGGAAAAAAAGGAACTGAAAGTTGCCTTTGGCAAGAAGGCAGCGGACGCCGTGGAGGTTAACCCGTATGGCATCAAATCGCTATTATCTAAGGCAGGCACGTATCTTTCCGACAAGCGGATTGCGGAAGCTGAGGCGCAAGCGGCTCTTGAGGCGGAATCGCGGATAGATCCGGTTGAGTGGCGGCGATTATTCCTTCAGAGGGGATCGGAGTCGCAAGAATTCAGGAAGCTCAAACTATGTATCGTTCAGAAAGACGACACCTTAGAAACAATCGCGAAGCGCTATCAGCTGACAACGCGTGAGCTTCAATTGATGAATCGTCTAGGCGATGAGGATATCGTGGTGGGTCAAGTTATTTATTTGCCCAAATAAATATCTATACATAGGCAAGAGCCTTTGGCTGCGGATAGCAGCTGGGGGCTCTTTATGTTGTGGCTTTGTATAAATTCTACCGTTTCGCCCAATACTAGAAAATAATCCTTAGAAGTGGCTTCGTAATTATTGACTATATGTCGATAATTCGATATCATATAGTGTAAATCATTTTCAAACCAACATATGGAATTGCAAGGATAGGGAGTAGTAGTCGGAACGCCCTTCAGAGAGTGGAACTGCAGCGCTGAGAGGTTCCTCAGGATACATCCGATCGAAGTCGCCCTGGAGCAGTAAATGTGAGTGTAATTGTGAGAAGAATTTCTCGCAGGCATTAGCATTTTCCGGTCGCAGCCGTTATCTGTTTAAGTGTCATGTTATTTGCTATTTGGGCAAGTTGCATGAAATGAAGGTGGTACCACGGAAGCTATACCTTTCGTCCTTTTTGGGGCGAAAGGTTTTTTTGTGTTTATAACAACTAGCCAGATATGGAGGTACTATGATGACCGAAACTAAATTACAAACGGAAATGCCTACCACGTATGACCCGAAAGAAGCGGAGCGCAAGTGGTACGACTACTGGATCAAAAATGAATTCTTTAAAGCAGGCAACCGCCCTGATGCTGAAACCTACACCATCGTGATACCGCCCCCGAACGTAACGGGGATGCTGCACATTGGGCATGCACTTGATTTTACTCTGCAAGATATTCTTATTCGTACGAAGCGCATGCAAGGTTTTGACACGCTGTGGTTACCAGGTTCCGACCATGCAGGGATTGCAACGCAAACCAAAGTTGAACAAAAACTTCGTGAACAAGGACAAACGCGTTATGATCTTGGGCGCGAGAAATTCTTGGAGAAAGTATGGGAGTGGAAAGAATTATATGCGGATACGATTCGTGAGCAGTGGGCCAAAATGGGCTTCTCTCTGGATTATTCGCGTGAACGCTTCACATTGGATGAAGGACTTTCGCAAGCGGTTCGTGAAGTTTTCGTAAGTTTGTTTGAAAAAGGCCTCATCTATCGCGGCAACTATATTATTAACTGGGATCCGGCGGCACGCACGGCGCTTTCGGATATTGAAGTAGAATACAAAGAAGTACAGGGTGCACTGTACCATTTGAAATATGAAACAACAGACGGTTCAGGATCCATTGTAGTGGCTACGACACGTCCTGAAACGATGCTTGGTGATACTGCGGTTGCTGTTCATCCGAAAGATGATCGTTATAAGCATTTGATTGGTAAGTCTTTGCTGCTTCCGATTGTAAACCGTGAAATTCCGATTATTGCAGACGATTATGTTGAAAAAGAGTTCGGAAGCGGCGCGGTTAAAATTACGCCTGCACATGATCCGAACGATTTCGAAGTAGGCAAGCGTCACAATCTGCCGCAAATCCTCGTTATGGACGAAACGGGAACGATGAACGCGAATGCTGGCCCTTACCAAGGCAAAGATCGTTTCGAGTGCCGTAAGCAAATCGTTGCCGATTTGAAAGAGCAAGGTGTTCTGATCAAAATCGAAGAGCACGTTCATCAAGTTGGGCATAGCGAGCGCAGTGGCGCAGTTATTGAGCCTTATTTGTCCACACAATGGTTCGTGAAAATGCAGCCGCTGGCTGATCAAGCGATTGAAGCGCAAAAATCAGGCAATGGTGTTAATTTTGTGCCTGACCGCTTCGAGAAAACATATTTGAACTGGATTGAAAATGTGCGTGACTGGTGTATTTCCCGTCAACTATGGTGGGGGCACCGAATTCCTGCTTGGCACTGTGCGGATTGCGGTCAAGTTACCGTAACTCGTGAGGATGCGACAGTCTGTTCCCATTGTCAAAGTGCGAATCTCAACCAAGATAACGATGTTCTAGATACTTGGTTCAGCTCAGCGCTATGGCCGTTCTCCACTTTAGGGTGGCCGAATGATTCCGAAGATATGAAACGTTTCTACCCGACGAGTGTGCTCGTTACAGGTTACGATATCATTTACTTCTGGGTTGCTCGGATGATTTTCCAAGGACTTGAATTTACGGATCAAATTCCATTTAAAGATGTGCTCATGCATGGTCTTGTTCGTGATTCCGAAGGACGTAAAATGTCCAAATCGCTCGGAAACGGCGTTGATCCATTAGAAGTGATCGAGAAATACGGCGCAGATGCGATGCGTTATATGATTTCTACGAGCTCCACACCTGGTCAAGATTTACGCTTCCGTTGGGAACGGGTTGAGCAAGCTCGTAATTTTGCCAATAAGATTTGGAATGCTTCCCGATTCGCTCTAATGAATCTGGAAGGCGTTACTGCAGCAGATATCGATTTGACGGGTAAACTGGGCACTGCAGATCGTTGGATTCTACATCGTTTGAATGAAACTGTTCGTGATGTAACCCGACTAATCGACAGCTATGAATTCGGCGAAACAGGCCGTCTACTTTATAACTTCATCTGGGATGATCTCTGCGACTGGTACATTGAGTTCAGTAAACTGAGCTTGTATGGTACAGATGCAGCAGCGAAGAAACAGACACAATCGGTTCTAGCTTATGTGCTCGATCAAACGCAACGTTTGATTCATCCGTTCATGCCGTTCATTTCAGAGGAAATTTGGCAGCATCTGCCGCATGTTGGAGATACGATTACGCTCGCGGCTTGGCCGACGGAGAATGCGGCTTTCGAAGCGCCAGATGCGATTCGTGAGATGGAGCTTCTGATGGAAGCGATTCGTTCCGTTCGTAATATCCGGGCAGAAGTGAATGTGCCGATGAGCAAGAAGGTTGAGCTTCTAATCAAACCAGCAAGTGCAGAGACACAGGACATTCTTAGCCAAAATGAAGAATACCTCAAACGCTTCTGTAACACATCCTTGCTTGAAATTGACCTTGCAATGGCCGCACCTGACAAAGCAATGACGGCTATTATCACGGGTGCTGAGTTGTACTTGCCATTAGCAGGGTTGATCGATATCGCACAAGAGCTAACACGCTTGGACAAAGAATTGCAATCCTTGCACGGTGAGGTTGAGCGCATTGAGAAGAAGCTGGGTAATGAAGGCTTTGTAGCTAAAGCGCCAGCGAAAGTCATCGAAGAAGAGAAAGCCAAGCTTGCTGATTATGCAGACAAACGGGACAAAGTTATCGCGCGATTAGCGGAGTTAAAGGCTTAAGAACGTAAATTATACGATTGCCTAGGTTCGTCTACCTGGTGATTCATATAGTAAAAGAGGATGAGAACAATGGATGAAATCAAGAATACGGCGGGTGAATTCCAATCCGCACAAGAAGCCATTGATTGGATCGTTGGACGTATGGAGAAGCTCGGTATGAAGCCGGGCCTCCAGCGTATGGAACTTTTGATGGAGAAGCTAGGTCATCCTGAACGCAGGTTGAAATTTATTCATGTGGCAGGAACGAACGGTAAGGGCTCAACTTGCGCTTACCTAGCTTCCGTACTTCAAGCTTGCGGCTATGATGTAGGTACGTTTACTTCCCCTTACTTGGTGAGGTATACGAACCGTATACAAGTCAATGGCGCCGATATTGAGGACGACGTACTACTCCGTTTAGTGAATGAAATGAAGCCGATCGTGGATGAGATTGCAGCTACAGAGGTCGGTTCGCCAACGATGTTTGAGATTTCAACGGCACTGGCGATTCTATACTTTGGAAAAGTAGCTTATCCCGACTATGTCGTATGGGAAACTGGACTCGGGGGAAGGCTGGATAGCACGAATATCGTGAATCCAATTGCGACCGTAATTACGAATGTTGGTCATGATCATATGGACATTCTCGGGGATACCTTAGAGCTTGTAGCAGCTGAAAAAGCAGGAATTATTAAAGCCGGTGTTCCGATTATCACAGCAGTAGAACCTGAAGCTGTATGGCGCGTAATTGAACATACGGCGAAGGCGAAGAAAGCGACGCTCTACTCCCTTGGCGATCAATTTTCGTTGACGAATGTGACGAGTGAGCTTGACCGTCAAACCTTTCAGTTTAACGGACCATTCCGACCGATTCCGGAGTTAGCTATTACATTGAATGGGGAGCACCAATTGAAAAATGCCGCTGTCGCGGTCATGACACTTGAGGTTCTACGTCAATATTACGCAACTATCGTGGATGACGAGGATTTGCAGAAGGGTCTTTCTGGCACCAAATGGCCAGGCAGATTGGAAATGGTTTCACATGAGCCGCGCATTCTCATTGACGGCGCTCATAACCCTGAGGGGGCTGCGACGCTGGCTGCAGCACTTCAGAACGTGTATAGTTATAAGAAGCTTCATATGATGATCGGAATGCTAGCCACGAAGAATCATACAGGCTACTTAAGGCATATACTACCATTGGTGGATACGCTCATTATTACGGAAGCCAATTTTCATAAAAAAGGGGATGCGTACCTTCTCGCTGAAATTGCAAACGGTCTGCTTCGAGAGATGAATCTAGAAGTAGATGTAGTTGTAGAACGCGATTGGAAGCAAGCGCTAACCTTATTAACAAATAGAACTGAGCAGGATGATCTGGCGGTCGTATCCGGCACGCTGTATTTAATCTCTGATGTTCGTTCTTGGATAACCTATCAAACCGATTCTGAAAAAGGATGGTGAGAACAGCGTGAATCAAGCAGAACACGTACATTTTATTGGAATCGGCGGATACGGCATGAGTGCCATTGCCAAAGTCATGCTCGAGATGGGATACCGTGTCTCAGGGTCAGATATTGCTCAGCAAGAGTTAACTGAGAAATTGAAAGCCAAGGGCGCTCAAGTCTTTATCGGTCATCAGGCAACGAACGTATCTGGTGCTGATCTTGTTGTATATTCAACTGCAATAGCCAAAGATGATGTCGAATTGCAAGCTGCCGAGCAACTGAACATACCAATCATTCATCGTTCGCAAATGCTGGGAAGGCTGATGAATGAACGCAAAGGAATTGCTGTAGCAGGTGCCCACGGGAAGACAACAACTTCTTCCATGATTGCTTTGGTGATGGAGATTTGCGGCACGGATCCAACGTATATTATCGGTGGAGAAATTATGAATGTGGGCAGCAATGCCAAAGCTGGTAAAGGGGAGTATGTGGTAGCGGAGGCGGATGAGAGCGATGGAACCTTCCTGCAATATCACCCAACTCTTGCGTTAGTGAACAATATTGAAGCAGACCATTTGGAAAATTATAATGGCGATTTCGAAAACTTGAAGAAAGCTTACAAACAATTCTTGAGCCAAGTAAGACCTGGCGGCAAAGCGATTGTCTGTCAGGACGATGAATTCCTGCGTGAGATGATTCCAGAAATTCAAAGTCAAGTAATTACGTACGGGATCGAAACGGAAGCGGATTATATCGCACGTGACATCTCACTAGGTGATCGCAAGGTAACCTTTACGGTAGAGTCTAAAGGGGCATCCTTAGGCCAAATCAGCTTGTCTGTGCCTGGTAAACATAATGTGTACAATGCGCTTGCGACATTGATTACTTGCTTAGAAGCAGGACTCTCTTTCGAGAGCATTGCGGAAGCGATTCAAGAGTTTCGCGGTGCAAAGCGTAGATTCCAAGTGCTGGGTGAAGTTGAAAACATCTTGGTCATTGATGATTATGCGCATCACCCTACAGAGATTCAAGCAACGATTTCCGCGGCGAAAGCAACAAGAAAGCGTATCATCGCCGTGTTCCAGCCGCAGCGCTATACACGAACTTACTATTTGTTTGAGCAGTTTAGCCGCTCCTTCCTAGAAGCGGATGAAGTGATCATAACGGATATCTATTCACCTGCTGGCGAACAACGGATTGAAGGTGTCGACTCTGCTAAACTCGTGGAGTTGATACGGGGCAACAGCAACCCGAATGTTCAGCATATTGCCACGCGTGAAGAAGTACTGACCTATTTGATCGACCATGTTCAACCAGGCGATCTTGTACTCACGATGGGCGCAGGAGACATTTGGAAGGCAGCGGATGGGTTAGCGAAATCACTGCGCAAGAAATACGAATCACATACCTAGAGAGAAGATCGCTTGAGCCGATGGGCTGGGGGCGGTCTTTTTTTCTTAAAGGAATCATAATATGCTTCTCTCTCTCATACTCTAGTAACAGAAGATTGGGACAAGATCACATGCATTGTACCCGTTTCGGGCCATATATATGATGAGGAGTGAGAGAAGAGAATGAAAAAAGCTAGAATTACATATCGCTTCGACCCCAAGGAAGGAACAGAATCGACGCGCAGAGCAGCCAGGGTGCATGATCAAGAGGAGAATATCATTCCGCTTTATCAAGAAGAGTTTAAAGTGATAGAGCCGAAGATAGATCGCAGTACGAAGGAAGTAACACCTTATGAGCAAGGGGAAAGAGAGCAAGTAGAATCATTATTTGAACCGCATGCACTGAATACGTTTACTACTGATTTTGGAAGCTGGCATAGTCAGTTTGAATCCGAAGGAGAGCGTGTGGAACGAATCATTCGGGAAACCCAAGTATCTCGTGAGGTGCAGAATTCCCCCCTTCCACCAACGGTTACTCGACCGGAGAGAGAGCCTGAACCTACAGATCATCGAGAAGAATGGTCCAATTGGACACCTAAGGAGCCCTACCGGGACTCGGGGAATGAAGCGCGCTATGCAAAATCGTCCGGTGCGTCGTGGATTCGCATAGCTACATCGGTGGCGGGTGCAGTGGTAACGGGAATTGCATTTGGTTTCTTCGTGCTCTCAATGTTCTCTTCGGAACGAGATACAAGCACGAGTGTAGCAACGACAATTCCAAGTAAAGTTACGGTGGCATCTCCGAATACACAAGGCGTTGCCTCCACGACCAAAACACAAACGGGTACAGGCGATGTCGCGCTGCCTGCAACGACTGCAGCTGTCACTGCCGTGCAAATTCCAGCTAAATCCTATACCTTCTTGCAAAATGGGGTATTCAGTTCGGTTCAAGGCGCTCAAGCTGTACAAGACACGCTCAATAAGAAGGGGCTTGCTTCTGCGTTAGATAATTCCGATAAGCTTACTGTGTTTGTGGGCTTTGCGAAGACGAAGGACGATGCCATCATTTTGAGGCAAGGTGTGCAGGCGACGGATAAAACGATTGAGGTCTTTATGAAAAATGTGGATTTTCCAGCAGTAACGGGTATTCGTTGGTCTGGGGCAAAACCGGAGTCCTTGCCGAATTATATTGCAGAGGGCGACAAGCTTGTGACCGCAATGAGTGGTCTCACACTTATCCATTTGGCTGAGACGAAGCCGACGGCGCTTACGGATGTCTCTTTACAATCGATTCGAACTTCCCATCAGACACTAATTACGCTCGGTACAACACTGACTAACGGAGCGGGTGATGATGTTAAGCCGTTGCTGACGAAGATGTCAACTGCGCTCAATAGTGCCGTTCAATCCATGGAAGAATATAAGAAAACACCATCTCAAGCTTTGATGTGGCAAGCGCAATCCGCTTTAATGCAATACATTATTGCTCAGAAGAATCTCTTGAAGACAGTTAGCGTAGCATAAACAGAAAGAGGCAGTCCCAAAAGTCCGATTTGTAGACTTTTGAAACTGCCTCTTTTCGTTGTTGGCAGCTATTGACCCATAAATAATACGACTTCCTGTAATTTAACTGGATTTTCTCCATCTATTTTACATGGATTTAGCAAATTGGGATGATTAACTGTATTTCCTGTAGTTAAATTCCTTCAATTATATCGATTTTTCAAATTTCATTGAATTTACCTGTACATTTTCCATCTAATCACGAAAATACCTCATATTCGAGCACATTAGCTGTAGTTTTTACATCTAAATGTGATGCGGCGGTGGGACATCCTCTTTCTTTTGCTATTTCGTAAGGTATCGATCGAGCATAGCAGCAATCTCAGCCCTTGTCATGGTGCGATCAGGCTTAAAGGAAGTATCCGATATGCCATTAATGATGCCTTTATCCTTTAAGGTGAGGATGGCTGAAGCGCTCCACAAGGACTTCGGTACATCATCGAATGCGGCGGTATACGTTGGTTGTGGCGTTGGTGAAGTGGCTTGTAGAAGCTGATTGAATAAATAAGCAACTTCTCCGCGTGTAATCGCTTGATTCGGACGAATCGTACCGTCGGCATACCCTTGCAGTAAGTTTAGTTTAGCCGCTTTGGCAAACACGCCGGAAGCCCAATGGGTAGCCGATAAATCCGAATAGCCTTTCGATGGGGTAGCCCCGCAGCCGTACACATTGGCTGTTACACTGCCGGTTGTGCCACAGACAGCTGGCAGCTTGTCCAAATTAAACACGCGATCCATTAATGTGAGAAACTCTGCTCTCGTAAGCGCGCGATCTGGTTCGTAATTGTTGCCGACCCCTTCGATAATCCCTTTATTCTTCATGCGAAGAACTGATGACCTGGACCAATGTACAAGCATGTCGGTGAAAAGAGGCGGTTCATAGCTGCTGATTCCATTGGCGATGCCGATCGCCATCTTAGAGCGCATAGCACTGCTAGCAAGCAAGGCTGCATCACCTGAATTCGTGAGAAAAGCCGTTTCTACTAGAATACTCGGAATAGTTCCCATTCGGGCCACGTAGACAGCACTTGGCGTCAGCCCTAAGTCCTTGGTACCGGATTGCGCGAGTAATCCATCCTGTACACGTTGTGCCAAATCTTTACTATAGGGCGTTAACTGCGTCATTTCATTGCTTGCTGGGTAATCTTCCTGAGGGTACGCATTATCATAGTAAAGTACCATAGTTCCGTTAGCTTTGGGGCTCGAATGCGCGTTGGCATGAATGGATACGAATAAGTCAGCTTGCTGTTCATTCGTGAAGGCGACCCTTTGTGCGAGTGATAGGAAGGTGTCATTGGTACGTGTCATGACGACTTCATAACCGCGATCAAGTAGAGCTTGTCGCACCTGTAAAGTGATGTCCAGATTGACATCTGTTTCACGGAGTCCACCAACACCGATTGCGCCAGGGTCACTTCCGCCATGCCCCGGATCAAGTACGACCTTGTAAGCGAATGCATGATAAGGGAAAGAAAATGTGAGTAATAAAGTGAACAGCATAAATCTTTTGAGAAGAGTCATAGTTGAATTTACCTCCGGTAATTATCATACTAGGATTGGTCTAAGCTGTAAGCAGGTAAGAATCACCAAGGATGATTTCACGCATCAGCTGTTTATTTGACATGGAAAAAAGAGGTCAATCCTCGTATAATAGGCTTGTACTTATACGGAGAGGATGACAGGAATGAAAAAAAACACGTTTACTCTAATCATTTTTCTAATCGTCGGGTTAATTACCGGGATTATTATCGGTCAGCTGCTGGCGCCTGTTCCTGCTCTCTCATTTCTAACCAAATCAGTTGAAATTTCTTGGGAACCGAAAGCGGATCTACAAGTTGTGAAATATCAATTCGACCTTTTGGTGAAGCTAAACCTGTGCAGTATTATTGGATTAGTAGGAGCTTATCTCCTATATCGGAAACTCTAGTGAAATTGTGAACGTTATAAACGTAGGATTATTTAGGAGGTAGTGTACGTGCAAACCAAAGAGCATCAAAGACTTATTCTTGCTTCATCGTCGCCGCGGAGGCAGGAGCTTATTCAATCATTTGGATTACCCTATATTATTCGTGTAAGTGACGCGGATGAGACCGTCGAACAAAAAATAACGCCAGCGGAGCTCGTTGAGCTGCTTTCTTTACGCAAAGCGGGGACGGTCAGAGATATGTTAGAAATCCAAGAGCAGCATGGGATTATCATTGGATCCGACACGGTTGTCGTGTATAACGAGGCAATTCTAGGCAAACCGATCGATGAGCAAGACGCGTTCCGCATGCTGAAGGGTCTGCAAGGGAATACACACCAGGTGTATAGTGGTGTTGCTTGCGTTGATGCAGCGACAGGTCAAGAAGTTGTTTCGCATAGTGTAACTCATGTACATATGAAGCCCATGACGGATGAACAAATTCTACGTTATATCGCTACTGGGGAACCCAAGGACAAAGCGGGCTCATACGCGATTCAAGGCATAGGCGCGACGCTGATCAGCGGGATTGAGGGAGATTATTTCACCGTTGTGGGACTTCCACTTTCTTTGCTCAGTGATTTACTGCTGACGTTCGATATTCAAGTGCTGTAACCCATTTCCAACTCTATCCATTCTAGTCCAAAATAGGGTAATAAGATTGACTGTGCAATCTGTAACGGTTACAATGACAGTAAGCGACATGACTTCGCATTCTTCTGGGAGGTACCTGCCATGAACAGCGAATTTACAATTGCCGTCCACAGTCTTGTTCTATTAGCACACTTACCTGATCATATGGCAACTAGTGAAGAAATTGCAGCTAATGTATCAACGCATTCTGCCCGTATTCGTAAAGTTATGGGCTTTCTTCGTAAAGCAGGGTACGTGTCGACGAAAGAAGGCATCGGTGGCGGATTTATACTGAGTTGTAAGCCTGAGGAAGTCACACTCGGGGAGATTTACCGTTTGACATGTCAAGGTACTTTGAAGCCGAGTTGGTGCTCTGGTGATGAGTCCAAGCCTTGTATGATATCCTCCAAAATGGATCGACTGATGGGTAAAGTTTTCAACGATGCTGAGAAGCAGATGGAACATTACTTTGAAGGCCATACAATTGGAAGTATGCTAGAACAAATCAGGGCATTTGAATGTCCGCAATCGAATACAGAATCTCTATCCTAGAAGCCCTCGGATCTCACAATCCGGGGGTTTTATGTTGTTTTTGAGGCTTATACACCTATGCATGGGATAGCAAGAAGTAACATAACCTACAGTACGGAAGAGGGGAAAAGATGGAAAGCTCAAGTTTGATGCTGCGAGAAGTTCCGTTTGAAGAGAGACCGCGGGAACGAATGCTTCAACTGGGGGCAGGGGCATTAAGTCATGCCGAACTGCTTGCCATTTTATTAAGGACAGGTACGGTAGCGGAATCTGCCATTCATTTGGCAAGCCGGATTCTAAGTGAAAGTGGGGGGCTGCGTAGTCTTGTTGATATGAGCAAGGATCAGTTAACGCAGATCAAGGGAATTGGCGATGCCAAAGCTCTTCAAATTCTTGCGGGTATTGAGCTAGGTCGCAGACTGGCGAAGAGTTCATATGAGGAGCGGATAACGATCCGTTCGCCCAAGGATATCGCTAATTTAATGAGCGAGGATCTTCGTTACTTACAGAAAGAGCATTTTGTTTGCTTGTTCCTCAATACCAAGAATCATGTCATCGCACAAGAAACGTTATCGATGGGAAGTTTGAATGCGTCCATTGTTCACCCAAGAGAAGTTTTTCGCGCAGCGATTAAAAGAAGCAGTGCTTCCATCATTTGTGTACATAACCATCCTAGTGGAGATCCCACCCCAAGTCCGGAAGATATTAGTCTGACAAGTCGATTAGTAGAAGCTGGTGCAATAATTGGTATTGAAGTGTTGGATCATGTTATCATTGGAGATCAGAGATTTATAAGTTTGAAGGAACAAGGCTTTATGTAATATAATAGAACACGCAACAGGAAAGGAGCTCTTTGTATGTTTGGTGGTTTTACGAAAGATCTGGGGATTGATTTAGGCACCGCGAACACATTGGTTTATGTAAAAGGCAGAGGAATTATCGTTAGGGAGCCTTCCGTGGTCGCCCTTCGTACAGATACTAAAACAATTGAAGCAGTCGGTGAATCAGCCAAAAAGATGATTGGTCGTACACCTGGGAATATCCGTGCCGTGCGCCCGATGAAGGATGGCGTTATTGCCGATTTCGACACGACCGCAACGATGATTCGATACTTTATTCGGCAAGCTCAGAAGCAACGTTGGTTGTTTCCGCGCCATCCGAATGTCATGGTATGTGTACCATCCGGGATTACAGCTGTAGAAAAGCGTGCCGTTGAAGATGCAACCAAACAAGCTGGTGCAAGAGAAGCTTACACGATCGAGGAGCCATTCGCAGCTGCGATTGGAGCGGATCTTCCAGTGTGGGAACCGACGGGGAGTATGGTTGTTGATATTGGCGGAGGTACGACAGAGGTTGCTGTCATCTCACTTGGCGGTATTGTAACCAGTCGCTCCATTCGTATTGCTGGTGATGAAATGGATGAAGCCATTATTCAATATATTAAACGAACATATAACCTCATGATTGGGGAACGCACCGCAGAAACGCTCAAGATCGAAATTGGCTCTGCACTTAACACAGATAAGGCAGATTCGCTAGAAATTCGCGGTCGTGATCTCGTTAGCGGATTACCCAAAACGATTAGCGTAACGTCTGTGGAGATTACAGAATCGTTGTCTGACACGGTCAGCGCTATCGTTGATGCCGTAAAGGTCACGCTTGAGAAATGTCCACCAGAACTATCGGCAGATATTATGGATCGTGGGATTGTGCTGACTGGTGGAGGTGGATTGCTTCGGAATTTGGACCGACTATTGGCTGGAGAAACGGGGATGCCTGTTATGGTTGCCGAGAATCCGCTCGATTGTGTTGCAATTGGTACGGGACGGGCCTTAGAGAACATTCACTTATTCAAAAATAAATCAGGATCGGGTTCCAGATATAAGGGTTAATTTTCGTTAGAAGGTGCTAATTTGTTTAAATTCATGGGAAATAAACGACTTATTTTTCTTATGTCAGGTTTAGTCTGCTTTTTTATTTTGATGGGACTAACACTAGGGAATCGTGGGCCGATGACATGGCCTGAGAAATTCGTTAAAGACTCCATATCATGGACGCAAGGACTCTTGTATAAGCCCGCTGCGCAGGTAGCGGGCTTCTTCGAAGACATTAGACAACTGCGTGTCATTTATGAAGAAAACAAGACATTAAAGCTAACGCTAACACAATATGCACGAGATACGCAGCGTTTGAACGAGCTTGAATCGCAGAACAAACGACTGATGGAATCACTTGGCTTTACGGAGCGTCAGCGACAAGCTAACAACTATACATACCGAATCGCTGAGGTCGTCACCATTGATCCAGATCCGTACAACAGCACCGTAACGATTAATCTAGGTGATAAAGATGGGATCAAGGAGAACATGGCGGTTATGACTGTCGATGGCTTAGTGGGAAGAGTGAGTAAAGTGTTTGGCTTTCACTCCAACGTGCAGCTGTTATCCGAGACGAATGATACTGACAACAATTCCAAAGCAATCGCTGTCACAGTCAAAGGGAATGATTCGCAGCCTTTCGGGATGATCGAATCCTATGATCCCAAGGTTGGAGAGCTTGTAATGAATAAAGTCGAACATGCTGACGACATGAAAGTCGGCGATACGATTATAACTTCAGGTTTGGGGCAAGTATTTCCCAAAGGGATCGAAGTGGGGACGATTTCTTCGATTGGACCTGGGGAATTCGGCATTACCTATAAGGTAATGGTGAAGCCTAAAGCATCCTTTAATCGGATACGTGAAGTGTTCGTTGTTGAAGTTCCGGAAGTGAAATGAGGTGAGCAGGCAAATGAATAGACATGTGTTATGGCTCATCCTGCTCGGCTTGTTTATCCTTCAAGGCAGTTTAGTCGTATGGTTGCTGCCAGCCTCATGGCAAGCCATCGTGTATGTAACACCTCATTTACCTTTGGTATTTATTATCTTTATTGGACTTTTTCATCATCGTCATGCTGCGTTGCTATACGGGCTTCTGTTTGGGCTGTTACACGATTTCACTTACTATGGAGCGATGTTGGGCGTGTACTCTTTCAGCATGGGGCTCGTAGGCTATTTGGCTGGTCTTGTGCAGCGCAAGCAGCCCAATCTCATTTTTTACAATTTGCTTATTACCAGTTTAGGATTATTGCTTTTTGAATTTCTCAACTATGGGATCAACCGCTTATTCAAACTGATTGCCATTGATTTGAATTGGGCTCTCACCCATTACATGCTCCCAAGTGTTCTATTCAATTTACTTGCGGCCTTAATATGTTACGTTCCCATCCGCAAACTGCTTGAAGGCAAACGGCTTGCAGCATCAGCGAAGGAAGATTAATTTTCCAGGGAATAAGCAGGAGAATTTGGAACAAGGGCCGAAATGTATAGGTTGGGAGGTCGTCATGCCATTATGTCTGTAGCGAAGCACCACGTGATGATTAAAGGGGTCAAAGATGGCCTAGTATTTTTACTAAATGACGCATGCGATTGGCAAGAGTTGTTGCAAGAACTGCAGCATAAGCTCGAGAAAACGCATCAACAAATATTAACGGGTCCCATCATTCATGTGAATGTCAGACTGGGCAGCCGTGAGGCCACCGATGAGCAGAAAGAAGAGATCCGCGCTGTGATTAAGCAGAAGGGTAATCTCTTAATTCAATCCATTGAAAGCGATCCGCCTAAAGTGGAAGTTCCACCGGAACCCAAGGTGTCCATGACAACGCTAAGAGGGATGATTCGTTCAGGACAGACCCTTCATAACGAAGGAGATTTGCTTTATCTAGGTGATGTGAACCCAGGCGGAATCATTACATCTACAGGGAATATCTACATCATGGGTTCGCTTCGCGGAATGGCTCATGCAGGGTCTGATGGAGATGAGAAAGCTATCATTGCTGCGTCTCATATGCGGCCTACACAATTACGAATTGCTGGGGTCATTAGTCGTTCGCCAGATGAGTGGGGAATCGAAGAGGCTTTCATGGAATTTGCTTATGTCAAAGACGGTAAAATGGAAATCGATAAGCTGCATCAGCTTCATCGGGTTTGGCCGGATGCGCCACTTAAATAAATACTTTTAACATATAAACTGTGTCTGGGGTGAGGAATATGGGAGAGGCTATCGTTGTCACCTCAGGTAAAGGTGGCGTTGGTAAAACGACGACTTCCGCTAATCTGGGGACTGCACTTGCACTTCTTGGGAAGAAAGTATGCATGGTGGATACGGATATTGGTTTGCGTAATCTAGATGTTGTGATGGGATTGGAAAATCGAATAATCTATGATCTTGTAGACGTTGCGGAAGGTCGTTGCCGTTTGCCGCAGGCGCTGATTAAGGATAAACGTTTTGATGAGTTGTATTTATTACCTGCCGCTCAAACGAAGGACAAACATGCTGTAACGCCGGATCAGGTGCGAACCATTATTATGGAGCTCAAGAATGACTTCGAATATGTCATTATTGACTGTCCAGCGGGTATTGAGCAAGGCTTCAAGAACGCGGTTGCAGGCGCAGATAAAGCCATTGTCGTCACAACTCCAGAAAATGCTGCTGTACGTGATGCGGACCGGATTATTGGCCTTTTGGAAAATGAGAAAATAGCTTCGCCTAAGCTTGTCATTAATCGGATTCGTCCTCAAATGGTGAAAAAAGGCGAAATGCTGGATATCGATGAAATTTGCTCGGTACTTGCGATCGATTTGTTGGGTATTGTGCCCGACGATGAGCATGTGATTAAGGCGGCTAATCTAGGTGAGCCAACGGTAATGAACCCTTCATCTCGTGCCGCCATTGCCTATCGGAATATTGCAAGACGCATTGTTGGCGATACCGTGCCGCTCATGCAGCTTGAGGACAAAACTGGTTGGGTAAAACGAATGAAAAAGTTTATTGGAATAGGATGATTGTTCTGTGTTTGCCAAACTGAAAAACATTGATATTCCAATTGTAGTCATTCTGATTGCCTTCATGGTGATAAGTACAATGATGGTCTACAGTGCTTCTGTCGATCATCCGACCATTAACATCAGCATTACGAAAATTCTGATTTTATATGGAGTAGGACTTGTCGCTTTTCTAGCCTGCAGTTTATTTGATTATCGTGTACTTATACGAATTGCCCCTTACTTGTATGGGATTGGAATTGTCTCATTGGTTGCTGTCTACTTCTTTGGTAAAAAGATTCATGGTGCCCGCGGCTGGTTTGAGCTTCCGGGAGGATTAACATTCCAACCAGCAGAGCTAGTCAAGCTAATCTTGATTGTTTGTATTACAGCACTGCTTGCTAGACGCGGCGGGGATTTACTTCAGGTGAAGAATGATATCATTCCTGTTGGCTTGGCTGTTTTAATCCCTTTCGCACTTGTGCTCATACAGCCCGATTTAGGGAATGCGATTATTTTTGTCATTATTCTGATTGGCATGTTATGGATTGGAAATATCAAATACTCACAGGTGTTGATAGCGATCCTCCTCGTAGCTGGAGTTGGCTTCCTGACACTTACCTTATATAAACACTTTCATGATACTTTGTTTGACATGCTTAAAGGATTTGGTTTTAGTCATTGGATGGACCGAATTGATACGTATTTGTACCCACATGATGTATCCGAGGATGATAGTTGGCAAGTACGAAATGCAGTAAGGGCCATTGGTTCTGGTGGGCTTGAGGGAGAAGGGTACTTGCTTGGTACTTCCGTGCATAGTAATTTTATTCCTTACGCCTATTCCGATTCGATCTTTGTTGTAGTCGGTGAAGAATTCGGATTCCGTGGTTCTGCTGTTCTGCTGCTTATTTATTTCATGCTGATTTATCGAATGATTTTAATTTCGATTCAAAGTTCGAATATTGGCGGAGCTTACATTGTTGTCGGTGTCGTGTCGATGTTCGTTTTTCAAATATTCGAAAATGTGGGAATGTTAATCGGTATCATGCCTTTGACGGGGATTACGCTTCCTTTTGTAAGCTATGGAGGTACTTCCCTTCTGATCAATATGCTCTCAATAGGTCTTGTCATGAGTGTGAAGTTACACCAGGAGCGTGCGCCTGAATTATTCCAATAATTGATTATGCTAAGCCCGTGGCCCTATTGTGGTTGCGGGCTTATTTCAATACCTGTAAACCGTCCAAGAACGGTACTTTTCACATAATCTTGTCCATTTGCTCATAGGCTGTACTAATGAATGTTTATGAGGAGGGGATTCTATGGTTATAAAAGATAAAGTTAAGCAACGCCGACTAGAGCGACTTCGCCATTTGCGAGAATCGTCAGAAGTATCACAAGGAAATGGAAGCTCTCACAGATCCTCTCCGTCGCTTGATTTCCTAATACCCAATCGACAGGTAGAGGAAATGCCCTTATATGCTGATCCTGATTGGAGAAGGCGAATGGAGGACCCTGAGTTTGCTTGGAGACAGAAGCTTATGATGGATATGTCGAATGATCCAGAAAGAGGGTTGCTCACTCCACCATCCCCTCGGAGAATTGTTTTTAAGTTGCTTATTAGTGGTGCCTTATTTGCTTCTATTTACGGTATGTTTCATGTAGACAAGCCATGGGCTAATCAAGGGAAGCGCTATATAACAGCGGCACTAACGCAATCCTATGACTTTACAGCAGTGTCCGCGTGGTATGCCGATAAATTCGGAGGCGCTCCTTCCTTTATTCCTAGTTTTAACCGCGCAGGCAATGAAGCTGTAATAGTAAGTACTTCTAAGCGTACATTATTCGCTCCAGCCAAAGGAAGTGTGCTAATCAGGTACGATGGGACCCTTCATAAGGGGGTCAAACTGAACACAGCTGAGTTTGCGCCAGTGTATGCGATGGACACAGGACAAGTCATTTTTGCTGGTACGACTACGGATACGGGAGTAACCGTTATGATTCGCCATCCTGGCGGACTGGAATCACTATACGGTGGACTAAGTGAAGCTACGGTAGCCGTAGGGGATTGGATGAAGGTAGGGGAGCCGATAGGAAAGGCTTCTGCCAAAGATTCAACAAAGGGGAATCTGTACTTCTCCGTCATGAAAGAGGGCGTGACGATCAATCCGGCGGATGTGATCACATTTGATTAAATGGGCAGGAACCAAATATCGTTTCCATCCCCTTTTTACGCTAATAATGATTGGCTGTGCCATAACGGGGTATTTCCTAGAGGCAATCACACTATTCGGCATCGTATTCATACATGAACTTGGACATTTAACCGCGGCGAAAGGATTCGGCTGGAGGGTCCAAGAAGTGCAATTACTTCCCTTTGGCGGTGTCTTAATTGTTGATGAGCTTGGCAGTACGTCTACGCGTGAAGAGCTGATCGTCGCTATAGCGGGACCGCTTCAACATGTATGGATGATAGGTTTGGCGTTGATCATGCAATCATTTGATATCGGAAGTGGGAACTGGTGGGACTACTTCATTGAAGCGAACCTCATGATCGGTTTATTCAATCTGATTCCCGTGATGCCGCTCGATGGCGGGCGAATTATGCAAGGCTTGTTAGGTTATATCATGTCGTTTCATAACACAATCGTCTATTCGGTTTGGATCAGTATGATTATTAGCTTCTCGATCATTGTTATGTCGATCATTCAGCTTGTACACGGGCAGCTGCCGATCAATTTCCTCGTTATCGGTCTGTTTCTACTTATATCGAATTGGTACGCTTACCGGCAGATTCCGTATCACTTTCTGCGTTTTCTCATGGGGCGCGGCTTACGTGTAGGACAACTGCTTGGCCGAGGTACAAGAGCGCAGCCTATTGTCATTACGAAGCAGCTTACGATGGCGGAGACGCTGAAGCTTTTTATGCGGGAAAGATACCACTTAATTTATGTCGTGAATGAGGCAGGGCGCATCCAAGCTGTTCTTCCTGAACAGCAAATCGTTGGCGGTTATTTAGATGGGAAAAAACCGGGGAGTGCAGTTTCCGATCTTTTCATGTAAAATAACTGGTGAGGTGAACATGTATGAAGCAACTGATAATTCACTGCGCACCAGAGCTTACACAGGCGGCATTGCTAGAGGATGGGCGTCTCGTAGAGTATGATACGCAGTATCCGCTTGAATCTCAACGGGCAGGCAGCATCTACATGGGCCGCATCGTGAACGTACTTCCTGGCATGCAAGCGGCATTCGTCGATATTGGACTTGCGAAGAATGCCTTTCTTTATATAGACGATCTCCTTCCCGTTCATGTGGACAAGCAGCCTAAGATTAAGCCTTCCATTGCAGATATTGCCCAAGTTGGGCAAATGCTAATGGTTCAAGTGAGCAAGGACCCCCAAGGTACCAAAGGAGCACGAGTGACTACGCACGTTTCCATTCCGGGCCGTTGGATTGTTTATATGCCAGATGCTGATTATATTGCCATATCTCGCAAAATTGACCTAGAAGCAGAACGACAGCGACTGAAGCAGTTAGCAGAGGGTAATTTGATGCCTGGTGAAGGCGTTATTATCCGAACAGGTGCAATTGGTCAAAGTGAAGAAGCCATCCGAGATGATCTGCAAAATTTACGCGATGTATGGAGTAGCATTCTAGCGAAGCGCGAAGAAACGCATGCTCCCGCACAGCTGTACCAGGACTTGGATTTACTACCCAAACTAGCGCGAGATGTGATATCGGATGAAGTTCAAGAAGTGTGGATGAGCAACAACAAAGTTTTTGAAGAAATGAGAACTTTGCTGCGCAAACAGCAGCCGGGTTGGCGTGGCCGCATCGCTTTCTACGACCGTAGGACACCTATGTTCGATCATTTCGGCGTCACAGAAGAGTTGAATCAGAGCTTTCGTCGCAAAATCTGGCTTCCTAGCGGCGGGTATCTAATTATCGATCAAACCGAGGCACTGACTGTTATTGATGTCAATACGGGTCGATACACGGGTTCTGTTGACTTAGAGCAAACCGTTACAGATATTAATCGTGAAGCAGCTGTCGAGATCCCTAGGCTTCTGCGGCTTCGTAACCTAAGAGGCATCATTATTGTTGATTTTATTGATATGCATGGGGAAGACAATCGTGCGAAGGTCATGGCGAATATGACGGATGCTGTGCGCAAGGATCGTTCTAAGACGACAATTGTAGGTTGGACCAAGTTAGGATTGTTAGAAATGACGCGGAAACGCAAATAAAAGGTTTGCATATCAAAATATAACTGTGATATAATATTCGGAGTGTGTTGTTTAGGCATGCTGTAACCGCACGAAACAGGTCGAAGTACGCGAGTGGATTAGATTCCGTTCCGTCACCTGCACAAGGCGAGTCTGAGACATGAGGAGGTAAGTGAAAATGTACGCAATTATTGAAACAGGTGGTAAACAGTACAAAGTTCAAGAAGGCGATGTTCTTTACATCGAGAAATTGAACGCTGCTGAGGGTGAGGTTGTATCTTTTGATCGTGTGTTCTTGGTTTCCAAAGAGGATGGCCTAGTAGTAGGTGCTCCATTGGTTGCTGGTGCTTCCGTTTCCGCGAAAGTAGAGAAACACGGCAAAGGCGCAAAAGTCATCGTTTATAAGTACAAACCGAAAAAGAACTATCACAAAAAGCAAGGTCATCGTCAACCGTACACAAGAGTAGTAGTTGAGAAAATCCAAGCGTAAGAGACAAGCCCTATGATCTATGTGACCATAGAACGTCTTGAACCGGAATCACCTCAAATTCTTTCTTTTGTCGTGGAAGGCCATGCTGAATATGACGTACCTGGCAAGGACTTAGTCTGCGCCGCTGTATCGGCGGTAACGTTCGGTACATTTAATTCGATAGAGTCACTAACAGGAGTAGTTCCTATTCATGAGATAGAACGTGGCTTGATGGATGTTACAATTCCAGAGAGTACGCGGTCTGAACCAGAGATTTGGAATAAAATTCAAGTGATTCTTGCATCGATGGTTGTCATGTTACAAACGATTGAACTCACGTACGGTGACTATATAACGATTGAAACAATCTATCACAAAGGAGGATAACACCATGTTTTTGAAATTGGATCTCCAGTTTTTCGCTTCCAAAAAAGGGGTAGGTTCCACAAAGAACGGTCGTGACTCACACTCTAAGCGCCTTGGCGCTAAACGTGCTGACGGTCAAACTGTTACTGCGGGAAGCATTCTTTACCGTCAACGCGGTACGAAAATTCACCCAGGAACGAACGTAGGTATCGGTTCGGATGATACACTTTTCGCTTTGGTACAAGGCGTAGTGAAATTCGAGCGTTTGGGCCGCGATCGCAAAAAAGTGAGCGTATACCCAGTTGATGTAGCTCCTGTAGCTGCAGCTCTAGAAGCGTAATTAGAATCCCTGGTGAGCGAGAGTTCATCCAGGGATTTTTTCTCAATATGAAAGGGAAGAACCTCTAACCGTGATCACTCATTTCGGATGGTCCGGGGCAGGGGTTTTCTCGTTTGTTTGGTGAAGTTTTCCAGGCAGCATGATATACTGGATGAACGGTTACAAAGCGGGAGAACGGGGCGAGCGGATAATGAAGCAATTGGGCAGCGCGCAGGTCTATGTATTAGCACTTGTGCTCATAGGATTGACTGGCTTGTTGGTTACAGAACCGTGGATTATTCGGGTGGCATTTCTACTAATTATTCTCGTAAGTGGGTATACAGCTTGGAGACTACAAGTAAGTAGAATGGAAGAAAAGTGGCGTTCTACGCTAAAGCAGCAAGAGCAAGAGGAACATCTGAAGCTGATTGCCGTTGTCAATCGGCTGCGGCATGATTGGATGAATGATACCCAGATCTTATTTGGTTACATTCAAATGAAGAAGTTTGATAATTTGCGGCCATATATGGAAAAAATAAAAATGACTATGCAGCAGGAAAGCAATCTCTCCAAACTGGGAATCCCCTCTTTTATTGCTTACTTGCTTCAGTTCCGTGTGCAGTCGAAGACGTTAGAGCTGAATGTGGAAGTTGAGCAAGAAGTTAACCTTGGACAACTCCCTATTAGCCACGGATTGATTGAACGATTAGTTCGGCAAATGGTGGCCTGCATTCAGGAACATACGGCATTCGAAGAGGGGGAAAGTGGCACACTCAGCTTGGAGTTTGATGTGGGGGAAGATGGCTTACTGCTTGATTTTGTATATCAAGGCTCCTATAATCGGGAACAACTTGAGCAATCGGTTTTGGCACTTTTTTCGTCGAAGGGTTCACAGTATTTGCTTGAAAATGATGATTGGCATGAAGAAGAAGCAAGTGTCACGCTACGATTGCCGTTTCATATATAAAGTCGAGGTGTAGAAATGTTTGTTGATAAGGCGAAGATTTTTGTAAAAGGCGGTGACGGTGGCGACGGTTTAGTTGCTTTCCGTCGGGAGAAGTATGTACCGGAAGGTGGTCCGGCCGGTGGTGACGGAGGCAATGGCGGCGATGTTGTTTTCCGTGTAGACGAAGGATTACGGACATTGATGGATTTCCGTTATCAGAAGCACTTTAAAGCAGATCGCGGCGAGAAGGGCCGTAACAAATCGATGCATGGCGCCAATGCAGAGGATATGATCGTTCGTATTCCTCCGGGGACGACTATCATAGATGACGACACGCAAGAAGTGATCGCGGACTTGACGCGTCATGGGCAAGAAGTCGTCGTTGCGAAGGGTGGCCGAGGCGGAAGAGGTAACACTCGCTTCGCAACTGCACGCGTGACAGCTCCTGAGATCGCGGAGAACGGTGAAGAAGGCGTTGAACGTTGGGTTATCTTAGAAATGAAAGTCATGGCGGATGTAGGGCTTGTAGGCTTCCCAAGCGTGGGTAAATCAACCTTGCTGTCTGTCGTTTCAGCCGCGAAGCCTAAGATAGCAGCGTATCATTTCACAACGTTAACTCCAAACCTAGGTGTAGTTGATGTTGGGGATGGCAGAAGCTTCGTGATGGCCGATTTGCCAGGTCTGATCGAAGGCGCTCACGAAGGTGTAGGTTTGGGTCATGAGTTTCTACGTCACGTAGAACGGACGCGGGTTATTGTACATGTCGTGGATATGTCGGCTGCAGACGGACGTGATCCGTATGAAGATTTCATCAAAATTAATGAAGAAATCAAGCTCTATAATGCGAAGTTAGAGCAGCGTCCTCAAATCGTTGTTGCGAACAAAATGGACATGCCAGACTCGGAAGACAACTTGGCGTTGTTCAAAGAACAGCTAGCTGCTGATGGTAAAGAGTTTGAAGTTTATCCGATTTCGGCACTAACGCGCGGCGGCGTACAAGAATTGCTGTATAAGATTTCTGACATCGTGGAAAGCATCCCGAATGCCCCTGAGGTTGAGGGCGTAGCTGAGGCACAAGAGCGTAAGGTGTATCGCTTTGAGAAACGCGAAGAGAATGATTATACGATACGTCGTGATAATGATGTATTCGTTATCGAGAGTCCATCGATTGATAAATTAATTAAACGGACGAATTTTACGACTCAAGATGGCATCGCGCGTTTTGCTCGTATTTTGCGTAACATGGGCATAGATGATGAGTTGCGTAGACGGGGCGCTGTCCATGGACAGACGATCCAGATTGGTGATTTTGATTTCGAGTTCGACGAGAACAATTTGTAATAAGAGGCACTTATCCTAATGGGGTAAGTGCTTTTTTCTTTGTGTCAGATTATATGTCATAATACTTGACATAAAGTTTTAAATTGATTACCATTTTGATAATAACAATAAATTATGTAAGTAAATATAACATTAGTGTATGGAGGAAGGAGGAGTATGATGAAGAGATGGATTCAAGCGATGGGATCGAAGCAGACACGTTTGCGGAATTTAACCTATGAGGAAGCTGTAGAAGCGGCTGATGAAATGGCGAAAGGAGATTCAACAGATGCGCAATGCGCGGCGTTTTTAATGGCGCTCTGTATGAAAGGGGAAGCGGACGACGAGTTGATGGCCTTTATTGATGTCTATCGCAGCTATTCCTTGAACTATCATCCTCAACCTTACTCGCTCTATTCTATCGGACTCACGGAAGAGAGGAAGCGATTTCCGGTTACGCTGCCTGTCTCGCTGCTGCTTGCGTCAGTGGGGTTCACTCAGGTTATGCAAGGTGGTGATGCGCTTCCGTCCCGCCAAGGGACCCCACTGAAGGAGATTGTAGAAAGCTTCGGTGTTTCCTTGCAACTGTCTGTGAAGGCATGGCAAACGATGTTAGTTCATTTGCATATCGGATTTCTACCTACAGAGCAACTGTGTCCACCAATTGGACGACTGAAACAAGTGCGGGAACAATTGGGGATACGAACGGTCATCGATACGATAGAGAAAGTGTTAAATCCCTTGCTTTCGTCCAATTTAGTTATTGGCGTGCAACAGCGAAATGCCATGGAATCTCTGATTCCGATTGTGATGCGGTCGGGGTTTCAACAAGCGTATATGATCTGTGGCATTGATGGTTCGGAGGATTTGCCCCTCTATGAGAACAGTTCAATCCGGATTGTGACACCCTGGGGAGATGAGTCCCGCAGTGTGGAGCCGCAGAAATTTGGTTTCACGAGTACGCCATTACCCAATCTTGCAAAAGAAGAACAAATTGCCATGGTAAAACGTATCATTTCAGGCGAGAATGGGACCGAAGTTAAGCGTGAGCGTGATCATGTCATTTTTAATGCGGGGCTAAGATTGAAATGGTTTGATAAGGTAGACAGCTACGAAGAGGGCTTTCAGCTTGCGGAAGCTTTACTACAGCGGAAAGAAGCGCATAAAACTATGCAGCGCTGGATTGAACAGAGTCAGTATTTGAAATTGCAGGATCTTGCCGACAGCGATGATTCCTCTACGAAAATAGGTTGAAGGCCTTTCTGGAAGCTGTGAGTAGACAGCGAAAGAGGGCTTTTTTTTGTGGGGGTAGGCGAATTGGTAGATGTTACAGCTAAAACTTAATCAATGGATATGTTACCATTTACTAGTGTCATAGTGATTCGTAAGTACAAAACGCTAGGAGGCCTACAAGATTGAAAAAACAACTACTCGCTTTTGCCCTTATCCCATCATTACTATTTGGTGCTGTTACAGTCCCATTCCCTAAAGCAGCTTCGGCTGCAACTACTGGTAAAGTTATTAGCAGTGTGAGCTTTCGCCAAAGTCCAGATGAGAATTCACCGCGGATTCGCTATTTAAAAGCCGGTGAGCCTGTCTCCATTATTGAGAAAGTGAATGCCTACTGGTATAGAGTTCAAGTGACCAATGGCCAAATTGGCTATGTCTCGACGAATTCGAAATACATACAAGCAAGCGGTCAAACTACAACACCTGCAACGGGTACAGGACGTATCGTCGCAAGCGTGAGTTTCCGTACTGCTGCTAATGAGAATTCAACACGAATCCGATATCTCAAGGCAGGGGAAACCGTTCAAATCTTGCAGAAAGTAAATGCCTATTGGTACAAAGTCAAAGCATCAGATGGTCGTGAAGGATACATAAGCACAAGTCCTACTTACATATCGACATCAGGTGGTGGAAGCACATCACCAGATACGAACACAGGTGGCGGGACAACAAGTGAAAAGATTCAAAAAGTAATAGCGGCAGGAAAAAAATACTTAGGAACTCCTTATGAATATGGGTCCAGTCGTGATAACACGGCTACGTTTGATTGTTCCGATTTTGTACGTCAGGCATTCTTGGATGGAATTGGACTGAAATTACCATCCGATTCGAGAGGGCAAGGCGCGTACGTGAAGTCACTTGGACACCATGTAACGGACTGGCATAACCTCAAAGTAGGCGATCTGATGTTCTTTATGTCTTATAAAGGGACAGCGGCATCCAACTATTCAGGAATTAACAAATCTACACAAACGATTACACATGTTGCTATTTATTTAGGTAATGGTCAAATTCTCTCGACGTACTCCAAAGAAAGTGGCGGCGTGCGTATTGATTCCATCGCGAATCGGCATTGGGAGTATCGTTTCCTATACGGAGGCAGTGCACTATAAGGGTCCAATATAAAGAGCAGGCAACGAGAAATCGTTGTCTGCTCTTTTCCAAGTCAGGGGTTAGCTTAAATTTGCATCGGATCCAATAAGGGGTTCCAATGAATCGTTGGCGTGTCTGTCCCTAGTTGAATGCCGGCTGAGCCAATCCAAGGATGGGAAGTTCGGCCTACACTGAAATAATGTTCGAGTAAACAGCGGAAAATATAAGGCATCGGGCGATCGAAGACAGCTGATTTGTGAATCCAGTGCAGATCACCTTCCGAAGTAACGATACGTGGAGTCACATCCGTTGTACCGACATAGAAAAATTGCTGGCGTATTTCTTGTCCATTGAGCCGAAGCAAGACATATTGCAGATGTAAATCTTGAATCTCGTCTTGCTCGATGCCGGTTTCTTCCCAAATTTCACGAAAGCAAGCTGTTCTTGGTTGGTTGATTTCATGGGGTTCTAGATGACCGCCAATTGCCGCCCATAAGCCGGGAGAGAGCGTGCGGTTCAACGCACGTTTCATCATCAGGAGCTCGTCATGCTGGTTCCATAAAAGTGCTGTAGACATCATTCGTAATGTAATCATGGAGAGACCCCTCTCTTCGTTCGTTCCGTTTCAGCTTAGCATACAAAAGGAAGAGGCTGCAAAGGCGAATGCTTGGATGCATTTTGCCTATTGCTTCATGGGGCATGTTTCGATATAATGTCCTCTATAGGGAAACATTAGTCTTTTTGGAGAGGACGGTAGTTAGGTGCCGGAGAGCAAAGAGTTTCTTCCAACCATGAAGCACATCGGACCTGAGAGGTACTACTTAGTCCGTGAGGACATTCTTCCAGAAGGTGTTCTGAAGACAGCCCAGGCCAAAGAACTGCTTGCACGGGGTGAAGTGAAGACGATTCACGATGCTGTTGAACAAGTTGGGCTGAGCAGAAGCGCCTTCTATAAGTATAAAGATGGCATTCATCCACTTAGCAAGCTAGAGCGCGAACGAATCATTACGATTTCAATGGATTTGGAGCATAGATCCGGAATATTGTCCCGCGTACTCGCACTTATCGCTAATATGGATGGCAATGTATTGACCATCCACCAGACAATACCATTACAAGGTATGGCGAATGTCGTTATATCTTTGGAAATTTCATCGATGGGCGAGGAGATCCGGGAAATTGTGGATCGCTTAGGAGCGCAAGACGGAGTCAAGCGTGCTATGGTCATCGGCCAAGGCAGTTAAGATTAGCATACAATTCAGGAGGTAATGAAATGAAACCCATCAAGGTTGGTTTATTAGGATTAGGTACTGTAGGAACAGGTGTAGTGCGTATTGTTGAAGGTCATCAAGAAGATTTGCAACGACAAACGGGTTCTGTTATTGAAATTGCAAAAATTCTTGTACAAGATAAATCTAAGCATCGTAACATTTCTGTTGATGGGGATAAGTTGACAGAGAACGTATGGGACGTAATTGGCGATAGCGACATTGATATCGTTGTAGAGGTTATGGGTGGCGTTGAAGCAACCAAAGCCCACATTCTAACAGCACTTGGGAATGGCAAGCACGTCATTACTGCGAATAAGGATCTAATGGCCATGCATGGTGCCGAAATTTTAGCCAAAGCAGCCGAGAATAATTGCGATGTTTTTTATGAAGCGAGTGTTGCAGGCGGAATTCCGATTATTCGTGCACTTGTGGAAGGCTTCTCCTCCGATCGCATCACGAAGATCATGGGGATCGTGAACGGCACGACGAACTATATTTTGACTAAAATGAGTCAAGAAGGCGCTGCTTATGCCGATGTGTTGAAAGAAGCACAAGAGTTAGGTTATGCAGAAGCAGACCCTACTTCAGATGTTGAGGGCTTAGATGCGGCTCGCAAAATGACTATCCTATCGACGCTTGGTTTTCATGCCAATGTCGCTTTGAGCGATGTGGCAGCAAAAGGGATTTCCAAGGTAACTAAGGAAGATATCCAGTACGGTAAGAAATTAGGGTATGAAGTCAAATTACTTGGTATCGCTGAAAATCATGACGGCCATATCTCTGTCAGTGTTCAACCAACGATGGTCAAACATTCGCATCCACTAGCTTCTGTAAATGGGGTTTTCAACGCCGTTTATGTGACTGGTGAAGCCGTTGGTGAAACGATGTTCTACGGTGCGGGCGCAGGTGAGCTTCCGACAGCAACTTCCGTTGTTGCTGACTTAGTGGCTGTTGTACGCAATTTGAAATTAGGTATTAATGGACGTACGGTACAAGCTCCTTACAAAGAGAAGAAGCTTAAAACAGACGAGCAAATCGCGTCCAAAAACTTCATCTTACTTCATGTTGAAGACAAAGCAGGTGTGCTTGCGCAAATTACACAAATTTTCGCGGAGCATGAGGTTAGCTTGGAATCCGTCTTCCAACATCCGAACCAATCGAATCCGAAAGCAGAAATCATCATTATTACGCATGATGCCAATCAAGCGAGTATGAAAAATGTATTGAATCAATTCGAATCCATGGATGTTATCCATGCGATTAAGAGCGTATATCGTGTAGAAGGTTAGCAATCGGTAACGCACTCGTCCTAGGGGGAGTGCGTTAGACGTTTATTTTAAGGTGAAGAGAGGCGCAATTTCGAAATGAGCTACAAGACAGAACAAAAGGTAAGGGTGAAAGTACCGGCAAGCACAGCGAATCTAGGTCCCGGCTTTGACTCCTTGGGGATGGCCTTGAACTTATATGCTTGGATTGATATGGCGATCTCTGATCAGACAAGAATTCAATTGATCGGCGATCAGATGAGCGGAATTCCTACGGATAAATCCAATTTGATCTATAAAGTAGCTCAAATGGTATTTGATAAAGCTGGCGTTTCGCATCCAGAGCTTGAGATCTCCATGTATAGTGAAATTCCACTTACGCGCGGTCTAGGAAGCAGTGCTTCAGCGATCGTAGGAGCACTTGCAGGTGCGAATGCGCTAATTGGGAACCGATTCTCAACCTATGAACTGTTCCAGATTGCTTCGCGTCTAGAGAAGCACCCTGATAATGTGGGCGCAAGCCTATATGGTGGCATTGTCGTAGCGTTCTGGGATGAAGTGAGGGCAGAGTCCATACGGATTGAGCCTCATCAGAATTTGGAGGTGCTGGTGGCAATTCCAGCCTTCCAATTGTCGACTGAAAAGGCGAGGGGCGTTATGCCGCAGCATGTAACGATGAAGGATGCAGTATTCAATCTTAGTCACTCCTCGCTGCTTGTTGCTGCGTTAAGTACGGGCAATCTCGAGATGATTCGTCTTGCCATGAAGGACAGATTGCATCAGCCATACCGTGCGGCGCTTATCCCTGGAATGAAGACATTATTAAGCGAATGTGAAGACCATGGCGCGCTTGGTGTTGCTTTGAGCGGGGCGGGACCAACCATGTTAGCGCTGGTTGATGCACGCAGTGAGAAGAAGTCCCAGCTAGAGCAGTTCCTTCATGACACGTTGGCTAAGGAAGGTATTGATGCGCAGCTACTTTGGCTAAAGCCGAGCCAAGAGGGTGTGACGACCACGCTTCTTCGAAGCGAAGATGCGAGTCTTCTTTCTTTAGTGGAGAATGAGGTGCTGGCATGAAGCGAGTTGCCATACTTGGACCCAGCACGTTCTCGGAGGAAGCGACACGTCACTTTTTAGGTGAGAATTTCACGTATGTTTCCTATAAGCTGATCTCAGAGGTATTCAATGCAACAGCTTCTGGTGAAACTGATCTAAGTGTGATTCCCATTGAGAATACGCTAGAAGGCTCTGTACATCTCCATGTGGATTGGCTCGTTCATGAAGTTGATCTTCCCATTCGAGCAGAATTTGTGTTCCCCATCGATATGAATCTGATCGGTTACCCGAGTCCAAATACAGAAGTTGATCCAGCGAATCCATACCGTCATATTCGTAAGGTGTTGTCGCATCAAGTTGTTCCTGCACAGTGCAACCAATTCATGAAGCAATATTTGCGTGGGGCCGAGTTTGAACAAGTAAGCTCCACAGCTGAAGGAGTTCGCATTGTGTCTGAACTTCAGGATCCGACGGTTGCTGCGATTGGGACGGCGATTGCCTCCGCGAACTATGACGTACCGATGTTGCAACGCGAGATTCAAGATCATAAGGATAACATGACTCGCTTCTTGCTTGTTGGTAAAGAGGCATCGGAATTGATGCCGTCGGAAGAAATGAAGACAACGATTCTGGTGACACTGCCGGATGATTATCCTGGTGCTTTGCACCAAGTGCTATCAGCTTTTGCTTGGCGGAGAATTAATCTTTCGAAGATTGAATCGAAACCGACGAAGAAGAAACTTGGCATTTATTATTTCTATATCGATATTGTGGGTACGATGGACTCCATTCTTCTTCCTGCAGCTATTCAAGAGATCGAAGCGATTGGATGTCAGGTTCGCATTCTAGGCTGTTATCCAAGCTATCCGTTTATTGGATCTTAAGAGAAATCCCTTGCGTTTATGACGTGAGGGATTTTTTTTGTTCGAAAGGGGCAAAAGCCTAGGAACGTGCATAAACTGTACTATCATGATTGTAAATAAGCGATGCTGACGCGGCCAAGTTTCTAGCGATTGGATGAGAAACGCGAAGGAAATGCTTACAAAGTCAGTTTTCAGATGAAAACTTAAAGGAGGTAGGGTTTTGAAAATCCATATTGTCAAAAAAGGCGATACCCTGTACGAGCTCGGGAAGAAATACAACACTACGCTTGACCAGATTATTGCACTTAATCCGCAAATAGCTGATCCGAATCAGATTGATATCGGGATGAAAGTGAAAATTCCATCTGCGGCGGTCAAACCGGTTGAACCAGCTCCATCTGATTTTGTTTATAAGCATGTTGTACAACAAGGTGATAGTTTGTGGAAACTGGGGAAAGCCTGGGATGTGCCACTGCAAGCGATGATTAAAGCGAATGCACACTTAAAGAATCCAAATGTACTTATGACGGGTGACGTTGTTTACGTGCCCAAAATGCAGCATGGACATACGCATAACAACCAGCATCATACACCTCATCACCCTTCCAAACTTAGTACAGAACCGTTTGCTCCTATGCCTATAACACAACCAATGCCGCCAGCCGATGCGTACCAACAACCAATTATCCCGAGCCCACAACAACCTATCGTTGAGGCACCTCCGTTATCAACGGGTGAAACGGTTCCCGCCGCACCACAAGTCACGCAGCCGATGCCGGTTATTCCAGCTCCTGTCATGGAAGATCATGGACTTGATCAACCCTACGGGCAAGCGGTGCATCCATTCCAGCAATTTCATATTACAGCCACGGAGGTCTTTGCTTACCCTGAGCAGCAGCATGAAGCTGCGACGCTTCCGGTGTATCCTCCTTACCAAGAAGAGCCTTGTGAACAGCTTCCTACGATGGCAGCTCCAGTTACGATCGTGGATGAAGGCTGCGGGTGTGGCGGACCATCGATGAATGAGCAGCCGTGGATGAACTATCCAGCCCATTATAGCAATGTTCCTATGGGGAACCCTTGGGATCATACGCCACAGGAGATGCATGCAATGCCTGCCTTTTATCCGCCTCCGATGCCGTATGATCACCCGATGGCGCAACACTATGCGTTCCAACATGATCCCTATGGCATTCCTTATGCGGGTGGAGGTCAGCCTACTCAACACGCTCCTTATGAAGAATCCTCACTGTTGCCGCAAGTTCATACGCATGAACTGAAAAAGGTGACGGATACCGTTGCGGAGATTGACATCGACATTCGGGATAAGCAGAAGTCAGCAAAACCCAAAACAAGTAGCACACGAACAGCGCGAAAAGTTAAATTATCAGGAGCTTCAGCGTTGAGTGCGTTCTTGCAACAACAGCAACGGGGTATTGAAAGGCAGGAAGCTAGCAAACCGAACGGACCTTGGATTAATTTCTAGGAACCAAAAAAATAAGCCTCAAATCACGAATACATCGTGGTCTGAGGCTTTTTCCTATTTAACTGATTAAGCTATCATGCCTAAAGTGAAGAAGGTCATTAAACCAATAACGAAATTCATTCCCCATTTCTTCCGAAGAAGCTCACGGCCCCGGTGCAAACGAGTTTTCACAGTCGTAATCGGCAGGTTCAGACGCTCACTAATTTCTTGAAGAGAAAGTTCTTCTAGATAATATAGCGTAATAATGCCTTTATATTTGTCCCCTAATTTGTTGATGGATGCGTGCATGTGCTCTTGGATTTCGGTTTGGAGAACGGCATGTTCCGGCGATTGATCTTGACTGGCAAGCTTACTGTAGTAGCTGTAATCATCATCAAAATCATTTAGCTCCGCATCAAGGGATTGAACAGGTCTCTTTTTACGCAGCAAATCGATGGCAACATTTTTTCCGATCCGATAAATCCAGGTTGAGAAATTCTGGCTTTCATCAAAGTGGTTTAAATTCAAATAGACGCGGATAAAAGTTTCTTGCACAATATCCTCGGAATCAGGACGGTTATGCAGCATCCGAAACGCAAGCTTTTGAATTTTGTTACGATAGAGTTCGACTAACTCCACGAAAGCGTTGCGATCGCCTCGTCTGGATAATTGAATTAATTGAAGTTCTGCCACATTCATGATGTTTCCCTCCTTAGAGTTGTCGTTTGAAAAAGGTGTAAACCAATCTCTTTTGCTTATAACATATATATCGTCATTCCTGTATGCCTATGAGAGTTTTTATCCTATCTTTGACTATATCATTTCTGTGGCTACAGTCAAATTCAAATGAGCCCGAGAGCTCAATTATAACCAATTGTTACCGAAATCTTGTAAGTTTCGTGACAATTTATAGGGATCTTTGACGAAGTCAAAGTCTATCTGCTAGCTACGGGGACTTGGATTTGAATGAGAGACAGTGGTTGTATTCGTATTCGAGGTGCCTGTTCCAATCTTATGAACTTCATTCCATAAGGCTACACTTCCCCACAAGATAACGACGCCGATAATCAGGAGGGTTGTGCGTTTAATTGGTTTTCTTCCATTCATGGTTAATTCACCATCCGTCTTGATTGGTTGCATACGCTTCATTCACTTCTATGGTAAATGATGTATAGTGCTTCTTGCAAATGGAAACAATACGAAAAAACAAGAAGAAGGGGATATCGTGATTGTACATCGGTTCTTGAAGCATTTGAAGAAGAGACTACGCTGGAAGCGAAGTTGGTTGACCTTAGGAATATTCGTTCTAGTTGCTACGGTTACCTGGTCCGTATTTGGTGATCATGCACCTTACAATCCGAAAGTGGCCACTCGCGCGACCCTTGCAGGTTTGACACCAGAGATGGACGAGCGTCTTCAGGAAGCAACGAAATTGCTGCAAACCATTTCGGATCGCAGAGAAAGCTATTTGCTCAAGTCCTATGTTTGTGGCGAAGAACGAAGTCAATTGGGTTCGCATACGTCACAAGAATTACTTTCACTGCAGCAACAACACCCGAATTGGCAGTTAAGTATACAAGAGACTGGCGAGGTTGTGTTTACGGAAAATATTGAAGATTTATCTCCAGACTGCAAGGAAAAGGCAGTGTTCGGGATAGACGGCAGCAGCAATTTGTCGTTATTCAATGGAACTCCTGCAAACAATCACATTATTCGTACCTTTTTCCAACTCAATATTCAGCAGTTAGAAAGCAGTTTGCCAAGAGATACGGTGGCACAACTCCATGAAGGAATTCGAGTTACGGATATAGAGGAGTATAATAGCGTATTATCTACGTTCAGCGATTATGCCATAGAAGTTACGGAAGGTGCTATGTCGCGTCCTTAGTTCAAACAATACCATAGATAATGATCAAGAGATAGTTCCGGGGGTTCCCGAGTCTATCTCTTTTTTTCATTCTCTGCTATAATGGAAATGACTACATATGTTCGCTTTTTTAAAGATGGGAGAGAAATTTTTTGCGTATTCTAGGGATTGATCCAGGGATCGCGATCGTAGGCTTTGGCTTTATTGATAAAATCGGTAGTAAACTAGTTCCGGTACAATATGGTTCGATTCAAACGGAAGCACATACGGATCCAGGTATCCGACTGAAAGATGTCTATGACGCTACAGTACAATTGATAGAGAAATATAAACCAGATGTGATGTCCATTGAGAAACTGTTCTTTAATCGAAATGTAACCACGGCATTCACCGTAGGTCAGGCACGAGGTGTGATGATCCTAGCAGGCGTGCAGGCTGGATTGCCGATTGCTGAATATACACCGCTTCAAGTCAAGCAAGCCGTTGTAGGGTATGGAAATGCAGAGAAGAAACAAGTACAGGAAATGGTCAAGATTTTGTTGAAATTATCCCAAGTACCGAAACCAGATGATGTAGCTGATGCTCTCGCCATCGCTATTTGTCATGCTCATTCTTCATCACTTCAATCTAGGATAAATGAGGTTAGAAAAAGATGATAGATTTCTTACGAGGTAAAGTTGCACACCGTGAAAGTGAGTATGCGGTTCTCGATGTGAATGGGGTGGGCTATCGTGTGTTCTGCCCGAACCCCTATGCGCTTTCGCATAAAGAGAATGAAGACGTCACGATGTTCATCCACTATCATGTGCGGGAAGATGCGCATCTTCTGTTTGGCTTTATAACGCGCGATGAACAGTCCTTATTCCGCTTATTGCTGGATGTTAGCGGTATTGGCCCCAAAGTTGCGCTAGGTATTCTAGCAGCTGGTGGCAGACCTGAAGCAGTGATTCTAGCCATCAGCCAAGAGAATTTGGCATTTCTAACGAAGCTGCCTGGTATTGGCAAGAAAACAGCGCAGCGCATTGTCTTAGATCTGAAAGATAAACTAGGCTCTGTGAGCTTCTCTAGCCCTGAGGCTGCTGTTGCATTAAGTGTCGTTGGATCGGCACAGTTAACGGAAGGCGGACTGCCTTGGAGCGAAGCGAAGGAAGCCTTGATGACACTTGGCTATACGGAAGCGGAAGTTGATCGTGCTTGGCTGCAAGTGAAACCGAAAGCGGGACCATCGGATTCTGTAGATGTGCTGGTGAAGCTTGCTCTGCAAGTGTTATTCACCATGTGAGGAACTGAACGTGCATAGAAAGGAGGGACACCATGGACAATGAACGGATCATATCGGCTAATTTCATGATGGAAGACAATGTGGTCGAGTATAGTCTGCGTCCACGGTTTTTGGCTGAATACATCGGCCAGAAACAGGCGAAGGAGAACCTCAAGATCTATATTGAAGCTGCCAAAATGAGGAAAGAAGCTCTGGATCATGTACTTCTGTATGGACCGCCTGGACTCGGGAAGACAACGCTGTCCAACATTATCGCCAATGAACTTGGCGTGAATATTCGTACAACCTCTGGGCCAGCGATTGAGCGGCCTGGCGATCTGGCTGCCATCCTGACGAATCTGCAGGAGGGGGATGTGCTCTTCATCGATGAGATTCACCGACTCCACCGAACGGTGGAAGAGGTGCTGTACCCAGCGATGGAGGACTTTGCCCTTGATATTATTATCGGCAAGGGACCAAGCGCACGCTCTGTGCGTCTCGACTTGCCGCCGTTTACCTTGATCGGCGCCACGACACGCGTTGGGCTGCTCTCTGCGCCGCTGCGCGACCGTTTCGGAGTCGTCAGTCGGTTGGAGTTCTACACGGTCGATGAGCTGAGCTACATCGTCAGCCGGACAGCCGACATCTTGCAGGTCGGCATCGTTGGTGATGCTGCGCGCGAGATCGGCATGCGTTCACGCGGGACTCCGCGTATCGCGAATCGATTGCTGAAGCGGGTGCGTGATTTTGCCCAGGTGAGAGGCGACGGCATCATCACCATGGAGCTTGCTAAGGAGTCGCTGAGACTTCTGCAAGTGGATGATTTGGGATTAGATGAAATCGACCATAAGATGTTGCGGGCGATTATTCAGAGCTTCCAAGGGGGCCCTGTAGGGCTTGAAACCATTGCCGCTACCATCGGTGAGGAAAGCCAAACCATTGAAGATGTATACGAGCCGTATTTGCTTCAAATCGGTTTTATGCAGCGTACACCAAGAGGACGGATCGTGACGCCGCAAGCGTACCACCATCTAGGGTTACCGGTACCGGAACAGCGATAAATCATGACGCATACAGCTTACATGAATTGACGATTTGAGAAGCTTTTGCCGCTGCTGGAAGGGCGGGCAAGAGCTTTTTTTGTCTTTTTTCAACGAATAAACAAAACTTCTGTCTCTTACTAGAGTCTACATTACTAGATGATAGCGTAAGAAAGGATACGATACCTTTATGTTTGGAAGACATCAGCTAGTTAACCCCAAGCGAATTGCCATCATAACGGCAGCGGCATTAACATTTACAGCTAGTTTATATGGGGGATCTGAAGCGAATGCCGATGGCATTAAGCACTTGGATCAGATTCGTGTTGCCCTTGTTATTAATGCGGTCAAATATAAGAAGATAGAACCTCTAGTTTCGCTCACATCCCCAGGTGGATTCGAAATTGGTGTGCGTGGTTCAGCGAACACGGAACCGAAGACATGGGCTTCCATTTCGGATGCGACGATTCGGATGTCACTCGATCAATACAGTATGATGATGCTAGAAACACCAGACTACACGACAGCTAGGACCTTGAACGGTAAACTCGCAGTAATGGCTGAAGAAAGTTTCGTGTTGAGTCGTATGAAGTTGGGTAAAATGGTCTACCAAGTGTATTACGGGAATTTGCCTACGCAGGGGGAAGCCGAAAGCGCAGCAGCGGGTGCCTTAAAGGACCCGACGGTAGCGGCATTGACGAAATTAGCCCCTCCTGTGCCTAGCGGTCCCCTCCACTTGAGTGCGGGAACCTATGACTCGGAGGGGGCAGCCCAACAGCAAATCGCCGTGTACACGGGGGCTGGTATCCAAGCTGATTTGGTTTTACAGGAGAATGGGGCTGGCAACGTGGCCTACAGTGTTTGGTTAGGAAGCGAAGCAACGTCTGCCAAGCTTGAGCTCGTAAAGCAAGCTGCTTTGAAGGCTGCACCTAATGTGCCTATCCAACCTGCGAATACGAAATCCGCCTATTTGATTCGCAGATCAGATGTAACAAGCTCGGCCAGTCCAACAATTGCTGTAGCCCATTATGTGACAGCTGTAGGAGAGCAGAAAACCGTGATACATCCTAAGAAACAGGGTATCGCTGTGAAAGAACGGATGGACCGCAAATTCCGTGGCGACATGGAAGTGAGCACATATCACGATCGACTGGCGCTGGTCAATGAACTTCCTATGGATCAATATTTATATGGAGTTATCGGTGCAGAGCTTAACTCGCAATGGCCAGCAGAAGCCCTGAAGGCACAAGCTGTAGCGGCGCGTACGTATGCCATCGTTCAAGGAAACAAGTATGAGATTGCACAAGTTACGGATACAACGCTTGAACAGGCCTATTATGGTTTGGACAAAGAATTTACTGCAGGCAACCAAGCGGTTGATGCGACAAAAGACGAAGTGATTACGAATGCGCGAGGCTTGATAACACCGGTATTTGCATCTAATGCGGGTGGCATCACAGCAGATTCTACAGAGGCTTGGGGCAACTCGGTTGACTATTTGCGAAGTGTTGCTAGCCCAGATGAAGGCGCTGAGCAGGGCAAAGCGATCTGGTACCAGATTCAGCTAACAGACGGCCGAATTGGTTTTGTACATAGTATGTATGTGAAGGATAGTGGACAGAAGGATAAGGCAGGTAAAGCCATCTACGAAGCAACAGAATCAGATGTCAACGTGCGGTTAGCACCTTATGTGGATAACGTTGCGAATCCTGGCATAGCTAAACTGGCAGCCAAGGAGAAAGTCGTCGTGCTCGGCCAAGAAAGAGAATCCAATGCCTACTCATGGATCCGAGGCCCATATACCTTAAGTGAAATTAAGAGTAAGCTCGAAGCCGCTAAGATAAATATCAACGGGGAGCTAACCTCACTAGAAGTTTCCAAGAGAGGTCCTTCGGGTCGAGCGATTGAGCTGAAAGCGAACGGTGTTGTCGTCAAAGTGGACAATCCCGACGCCATCCGAGGTTTACTTGGCGGATTGCCGAGTACGCTGTTTGAAATAGAAGGAGCAGGCAGTTATACTGGTACTAGCTCATCTGCTACAAGCACTGCCAACATTGCGATTTTGAGCGGCTCTGGGGTCGTTACGAGCAGTTCATCTTCAGATAGCGTCTATGTGTTAGCCGGGAAACAAACGCAGCCAACAGCTGTGAAGACAACCGAATTAATGACGCTAAGCAGTACAGGCTTAAGCAAGCCCGCGGTGACGGGAACAACGGCATCTAGCATCCCACCTAAGGGGTCAACTGCCCTACAAGGAAATCAGATTATTTTCCGCGGAAAAGGATTTGGCCATGGTGTAGGCATGTCGCAATGGGGTGCAAAAGGTTTTGCAGAGAAGGGCTACGATTACAAAAAAATACTTCAGACGTACTTTGCTGGGGTCAACATAACGAAGGAATGAATAACTAACATGGAAGTACAAGCATTTGATTTTGAATTACCTGAATCATTGATTGCCCAGACGCCGCTGCTAGAACGCACGGCGTCTAGATTGCTTACCTTAAACAAGGAGACAGGCGAAACTGCTCATCGCACATTCGAAGATCTAATCGCTTATGTAGAAGCCGGGGACTTACTCGTGATGAACGATACACGAGTCATTCCAGCACGGCTTTTTGGCATGAAGAAAGACACCGGCGCCAAAGTGGAGATATTGCTATTAAAGCCACTAGGCGAGGATCGATGGGAAGCGCTGGTCAAACCAGGGAAACGCATGCAGCTCGGCGCTGTTGCGGTATTCGGTACGGCTACTGATGAGGGTGGCGAGCCGCTATTAACTGCTGAGGTCGTTGAAGTAGGAGATATGGGAGCTCGTATTCTGCAGTTCCGGTACACGGGTATTTTCAATGAGATCCTAGATCGATTAGGCGAGATGCCGCTTCCGCCTTACATCAAGGAGCAGCTATCCGAACGGGAACGATATCAAACGGTGTATGCCAAGCATGAAGGCTCATCTGCCGCGCCAACGGCAGGGTTGCATTTTACGGCAGAATATTTGGAAAGATTGAAGGAGAAGGGTGTCCGGCTAGCCTTCGTAACATTGCATGTAGGTCTAGGTACGTTCCGGCCTGTATCCGTAGATAAGATCGAAGATCACCAGATGCACGCTGAATTTTACATTTTGTCTGAAGAAACAGCGGCCTTAATCAATGAAACGAAATCAGCGGGGAAACGGGTTATTGCTGTCGGTACGACGTCTGCACGGACGTTGGAGACAGCAGCAGGATTGAGCCGAGAGCAATCTGGGTACCAAGAAGGTCAACCTTTGCTTATTCAGCCTTCCCAAGGCTGGACCTCGATTTTCATTTATCCAGGCTATTCATTTGGTGTTGTAGACGCGTTGTTAACGAATTTTCACCTCCCCAAGTCAACATTGCTTATGCTCATTAGTGCATTGGCTGGTAAGGCCAATATTATGCGAGCCTACGAGGAAGCTGTGAAGGAAGAGTATCGATTCTTCAGCTTCGGCGATGCCATGTTGATTTATTAAAAACATTCAATGAACCAAGAAGAGCAAGTTTAGAATAGGAAGTGGATATCATGACAGCAGCAGTAACATATGAACCGATTAAAACTTGTAAACAATCCGGCGCACGCTTAGGCCGCGTTCACACACCGCACGGCGTGATTGAAACACCAGCGTTTATGCCTGTGGGCACGCAGGCTACTGTAAAAACGATGAGTCCGGAAGAATTGAAAACGATGGACGCGCAAATTATTTTAAGCAACACCTACCATTTGTTCATTCGTCCTGGACATGAGATTGTGAAGGAAGCTGGCGGACTGCATAAGTTCATGAATTGGGATCGCCCCATCCTGACCGATAGCGGTGGCTTTCAAGTGTTTAGCTTAAGCAATATGCGTAAGATTACGGAGGAAGGCGTCACATTCAAATCGCATTTGAACGGTGATAAGTTGTTCCTATCCCCTGAGAAAGCAATGGAAATCCAGAATGCACTTGGTTCTGATATCATGATGGCTTTCGATGAATGTCCGCCGTTTCCAGCGGAGTACGAATACGTGAAGAAATCACTGGAACGGACGACGCGGTGGGCGGAGCGCTGTCTGCAAAGCCATGCTAGACCTCAGGATCAAGGCTTGTTTGCGATCATCCAAGGTGGCATGCATGAGGATCTACGTAAGCTAAGTGCGGAGCAGTTGACTTCCATGGATTTCCCGGGGTATGCTATTGGTGGACTGAGTGTAGGTGAGCCTAAGCACTTGATGTATGAAGTGTTAGATTACACGACACCACTTATGCCTGCGAATAAACCTCGTTATTTGATGGGGGTTGGTTCGCCGGACGCTTTGATTGAAGGCGCTATCCGAGGCATTGATATGTTTGATTGTGTGTTACCGACGCGGATCGCTAGAAACGGAACTTGTATGACAAGCTCAGGCCGTCTAGTTATTCGTAATGCGAAATATGCAAAGGACTTCGGGCCGCTGGATGCCAAATGTTCGTGTTACACGTGTACGAATTACAGTCGCGCTTATATTCGACATCTCATCAAAGCGGATGAAACGTTCGGTATTCGTTTGACGACAATTCATAACCTTCACTTTCTACTACAGCTTATGCGTGAAGTTAGAGAAGCCATTAAGGAAGATCGCTTACTTGATTTCCGAGATACCTTCTTTGCCGCTTACGGGCTGAATGATAATGAAAGAGGATTTTAAGAGAGGAGGATACCTATGTTTCTATTGGCAGAAGATGCTGCAAGCACAGGTGCAGTAGGGTATTTGTATACATACGGGCCGTTAGTGCTCATGTTCGTAGTTTTGTACTTCTTACTTATTCGTCCACAGCAAAAAAGACAGAAAACACGTAGTCAAATGCTCGGAGGATTGAAAAAAGGGGATAAGGTTGTTACGATTGGCGGGCTTCACGGCACGATTGTAGAAATCACAGATGACATTTGCGTACTTCGTGTAAACGATGCGACGAAAATGACTTTTGATCGCTCAGCAGTCAATGCAGTTTCACAAACACAAGCGACTAAGGAATAAACAAAAAGCGAGGTCCTATAATAGGCTCTCGCTTTTTATTTGCATATATACTTGAAATTAATATTCGTTATTCTTTACGGGGCGCTTAAGGAGTGCACGCTCACCAAGGATAAGTCGACCTTCAGCAATACGTAGACCCATTCGAGCAGCGACAACACCGAGTACAACACCAGCACACATATCGGACAACCAGTGAATACCTAGGTAGAAGATTGTGAAAATAATAAAGGCTGCTGAGCAGGGAACGAAAATTTTCCAAAACATGTTCCGGCTTTTGACAGCGATGACCGCCATTGACACGGAGATGGATGTGTGCAAACTTGGGAAACAATTGTCCAGTCCAGATAAAGGTCTGTAATCTTGCTCGAAAGTAGGGAACACATCTAAGATGAGTAGGTCTACTTTGGGGTGGAAGAACCAAACTTCATTAACTGGGAAAAAGAGATAGAACGGGATGGCTATCATATAATTGAACATCAGCGCATAACAGACGGCATAGAAAAGTTTATGATTCTTCTGATAGGTGTAAATAGCAATAGAAGTAATCATAATCGATGGGAAAATAATAACATAGAAATAACTACATACGATTGTAAGGATATCATTATGGAAAAAGTTCTGGATCGTTGCTACAAAGTCTCCTTCGATGCCGTAGATCGATTTCGTGAAATCAGCTTTGTATTGCATGCCTTTCTCAATGGCCATTTCCATCTTGTTAAACATGAGAATCATTAGCAATGCGATGAAGTGAAAAAGGAATTTACGTGAAGTAAAAATTTCATGAACTAAGGAGCTAGCTATGGTGTATGGGCTCTTTCGCGTTGCGATAATTACAAAAGCGAAAATTGTTAGTACAATATAAACTGTCGCATGCGTCATAGATTGAAAAGGGCTCAAGTTGTATCCCCCTATATATTGGAAGTTTTGTGCGGCAATAACTATGACATTATACCACATTCAACGGGGGGGAAGTGCAATCTTCACGGAAAAGACTTATTTCTGAGTATTTACACCAAGTATGCCGCCGAGCGCCCCAGATGCGAATAAAATGCCAAGCAATTGGAGGGACTGAAGATTCAACCCTGCATCGAATGCCAGAAAACCGACTAAGAAAATGAGAATGAAGTAGAAGATGCCGACCATGCCCCCGTGGTACCAGCCGCGGTTACCGGCCCGTTTGCCTGAAACCCATCCTCCAATAAATAAGGAGACTGCATGGATAATGGTTGTTAATGTGTGTAAGGAGCTTTCTTGTGTGCTGGTTAAAAGCAAAAACAAGGAGGTCACAATGGTTCCAATGGTCATCATGCTAAATGAGTAGACAAGTCCTGAAAATAAAGGCGATGTTATTCGAACCTGACTGACCGTTTTCATAGGGTTCACAGGCATCATTCCTTTCCTATATTCGAACGCTTCATTAACATCATTGTATGGCCAAGCACATAGAATTAGTACAAACTATAGATCAAGGAGTGTGAATATTTATGACTGAATTCTCTCAAGGTCCAGTATTGTGGCAAGCCATAGCTGCCCTGCTTATTTTTGCAGTTGCTTACGTTTGCATATTGATAGAAAAATGGGATCGTATGTATACCGCGCTTGGTGGGGCTAGTTTAATGTTGATATTAGGCATTGTGCCGTTCCCCAAAGCATTTACAACTTACGCGAACTGGCCAGTGTTAATCTATCTCGTGAGTCTTTTCATTATTTCTAGCATTTTTCAGAAAACAGGCATTATTACATATGTTGTAAGTGCTATTGTTCGAAAATACCGCATGCGAGCTTTGACACTTATTATTAGCCTTTCCCTGATCGCAGCGCTCATCTCTGCACTCTTGGATAGTTTAATGGCGGTCATAGTCATCGTTCCTTTCATCGTTATTGCGTCCAAAAAAATGAGGTTACTGCCAGCGCCATTTCTAATCTCAGTGTTGTTATCTGTACATATTGGCGGTGCAGCGACGATTATGGGGAATATACCTAGTCGTATGCTTGGGGCGTCAGGACACCTTACATCAGGGACCATGTTTATGAAGTTGTTTCCACTGATTTGCTTGCTGTTAGCTGTCGTTTATCTCATTATGTGGCTGATCTATCGAAAGCGTTTAGTGGCAGCAGAAGCAAATATGCGTGAGCTGCTAAGCTTACAGCCAAGCTCCTATTTATCTCCCCATAGAGAATTCGTAGTAGGAAGCAGTATTATTACGGGGCTAACCGTACTTACATTATGTCTACATGGTGTACTAGGTTGGAGTCCGGCTTACATCGCAGCTTCGGGGGCAATTGCTTTGCTTATCATGAACTACAAAGATATGAAAGAGCTAATAAAAACGAAGGATTATGGTGCCGTCTGGCATCACGTAAGAGAAACACAATGGCTCTTTTTCTTGGGACTGTTCATCATGGTCGGGGGCTTAACGTATGCGGGATTTTCAGGATTCATTGCAAATCGAGGTCTTGAGCTAAGCCAAGGGAGTATCTCATTTCTTTCCATTCTATTGCTATGGTTGAATACGTTTGGGACAGCCATGATGGATAATGTTCCTTTCATTGCTGCGATGATTCCCATTGTTGATGGGATGGACCCGCTCGTAGAGATTCCTGTACAGCCGATGTGGTGGGCGTTGATCGTTGGAAGCGGGATCGGAAGCGGTGTGACACTCATAAGTTCGATAGCTAGCTTATACGCGGCATCTTTTACCTATCAAGATGGTGTGAAGTTGAAACAAAGTGAGTATGTCGTCGTAGCTGCTCCGATCTGTTTCGTACTGCTATTGATTTCTACGTTATATTTCAAATTATTCTTGTTGTAATTGCCAACAATTGAATACGTAATATCTGCATGATGAGGTGCCTACACGGTCAGAATACCAGTGAACTCCAAGAACAAGCTAGAGCTTGAGAATCAGGGAGGAAAGCGATGGATATTCTGACCATTTTTTTGCGTACGGTGCTTATCTATTTTGTGGTATTTCTCATGCTGCGTATCATGGGGAAAAGGGAGATCGGCAAGCTGTCGCTATTCGATCTTGTCATTTCGATTATGATTGCGGAGATTGCCGTGTTTGTGCTCGAGGACGTTAAGAAGCCGCTGATGTCTGGCATTTTACCCATGGGGACGTTGGTGCTTATTCAAGTTGCCATCGCCTACATCACGTTAAAGAGTCGTACGATTCGTGTGCTTTTTGACGGGAAACCGAGTGTGCTTATCAACAAGGGAATGATTAATCGAAACGAAATGAAGAAGCATCGTTATAATTTGGATGATCTGATGCTGCAATTGAGACAAAATAAAGTTATGAACGTGGCTGACGTGGAATTTGCGATACTGGAACCTTCGGGGAAGTTAAGTGTGGTTGAGAAAGACAAAAATGACAAAGAGACAGAGACGGAAGTAACGAAATCTAAGAATGCGATACGTTACGAAGGCTTGCCGCTGCCTCTCATTATGGATGGTAAAGTACAAGACGATAATCTAGAAAAGATCGGTCAAACGAGGTTTTGGTTGAAAAATCAGCTCCAAGAAAAAGGGGCAAAGGATTTTAAAGAAATTTTCTACTGTTCGATTGATCATCGCGGACGAATGTTTCTTGATCGCAAGAGATGAATAAGCGCTGATTCAACGAATTATTTTTTTGCCCATCGTCACCAGTCGACTGATATCTTTGAGACTGATGAGTCGGAAAACCGTGATGAAAAAGATGTAAGAAACCAGCCCTAACAACAAGGAGGACAGGAACCGTATCCAAGTTGCAGACACCCAAGGTGTGTACATGATGAGATAACATACAACACCAGATAGCAGCATGGATGCGCCAATTTTCCCGAAACTACTCCCTTCCATCCGGAATTTGAGCAGCCGAACGACACTATTCCAGTGTAAAAGTGTAACTAAAACGATATTCACATTGATGGCGAACACAGCACCTTGTATGCCCATTTCAGGCTTGCTTGCCAACCAATAGATTAAGAATAACTTAACTGTTGAGCCAATTAGCGTGTTGATTAGAGCAGCTCCGGGCTTGTTCAAAGCTTGTAGGGCAGATTGCAACGGTGCTTGAAAATAAATAAATATTGCAATTGGTGCCATCATCTTCAGCATGACGCTGACTTCAGGTTGATTGTAGAGGTACTTGCAAATCGGCTCAGCGAGTACAAACATTAAGACTGAGAAAGGGGCACCTGTCACTAAAGCGAGCTTTAGCGATTGATGCAGACGCATATGGATGGTCTTAAGGTCTTTGCGGGCGGCAGCTTCACTTAATGATGGAATGAGAGAAACAGATAATGACATGGTGAGTGCACTGGGCAGGAGGATGATGGGAATAATCATACCTTGTAATGCTCCGTACTGGGCAGTTGCAAGTGATGTCGTGATGCCTGCGATCGCCAAGCTTTGGGCAATTAAAATCGACTCCAGTAAGTAAGAACCAGCTCCGATGAGTTTGCTTCCTGTGATGGGGATGGAAATGCGTAATATTCTTCGAAGATTGGTAAGACGGCCTGTCGTTTTCTTTGTCCCGATTTGAGCAAGTGGGGTCTTGGATGAATCTTTCTTATCCCATCGGAAATGAATAGCCAGGACAGCTAGTCCACCAATTTCACCTGCTAAGACGCCAATCATCGCGCCTGCTGCCGCATATTCGATGCCATAGGGAATCATCATATACGAGCATACGAGAACCATGACAATGCGAATCAACGTTTCCACAATTTGAGAGGTGGCGGTTGGGATCATATTTTGTCTGCCTTGAAAGTAACCGCGGTATACGGCAGAGACGCCAATAATGGGGATCATGGGACTCATACATAGAAAAGTGTAATAAACACGAGAGTCCGTCAGTAAATGTGACGTAATCCATGAGGCTCCTATAAGACAGATCCCTGTAAATACGAAACTAAGAGATAGGGTGATGGCTAGGGAAATGCGTAGAATGCTGCGAATTCGCGTTTCATTTTTCTCTGCCTCTGCTTCAGCGATCAGCTTGGAGATGGCAACGGGAATACCTCCGGTAATGATGGTTAAAATAACGGATAGGAATGGCCAGCCCATCTGATAAATGCCGATGCCTTCCGCCCCGATCACACGCGGTAATGTCATTCGGGGTATGAAGCCAAGTATGCGATTCAAAATGCCTGCGGCGAGCAGGATCATTGTACCTCTTATAAACGACTGCTTGGTCACTGCCATACCCTCTTCCGATAATGTCATACCTATGACTATGCGAGAGATGGCCAAGCTCATGCTAAGATTTTGTGTGATACGTACGCATTTGGCAGGAAATTCCGTTGTGGGTATCGAATTGTACATGATACAGATAAAAACGAATGCCCTAGCTATGCTTACGTAGATAGTTTTGCTCCAGCAAAACTTTTAGGAGGATCCCCCATGAGTGAACCACTACAGGATAATGGAAGTGAAGAAGAGAATCCAGGTATGTCGGATCAAGAACTAAATGAAATTATCGAAAGCTTGTGTTTAAGCAAAGTTGAAGAGTTTATTCTGCTCGGGTATGAGCACGTTACCGGCAAGGATATATGGGATTGTGTCAGCGATAAATATCGCAAAACAGGGTTGCCTTCTATCCATCAAATCGTAAATGACATTTTATCCCTCAAATCTACAGCGTTTATGAACTGGATGACGATTAGTATGTATAGAGGAGCCCAATTCTAAGAATGGGCTTATTTTTTACGTGAAACGACTTAAATTGACTCGTTTTTCAGACCTGAGTATAATAGGCATATTGAGTATTGAAGGGAGACTAGCAACAGATGCTGGATTGGAAAAGAATTTCGTTCTTTTTTCTAACGGTCGTCATTGTTCTGGGTGCAGTTGGAGTTACGAGCCCTGGATTAGTAGACCGTATTAAGCTTGGATTGGATTTAAAAGGCGGGTTTGAAATCTTGTACACCGCTGAGCCGCTAACGGCTGGACAGCCCCTAACGAAGGAAACGCTTACGGAAGCGGCCAAAAGTCTTGCGAAACGTGCCGATACCCTTGGTGTCGCTGAACCAGAGGTGTATCCAGAAGGATCAGATCGTATCCGTGTTCGTCTAGCAGGTGTTGAGAACGAAGAAGAAGTTCGTACGTTGATGTCCAAGCCTTCTGTATTAACGTTCAGAGGTCCTGATGGCACCGTGTACATGAACGGTACAGATTTCGTTGAGAACGCTGCGAAATTAAGCTACGATCCGAACACGAAGCAACCGATTGTTGAAATTAAAATGAAGAGCAGAGAGAAATTCAAGGAAGTTACAACGAAACTTACTGGAAGTACGCTCTCCATTTATTTGGATGATGATTTGCAATCGACTGCATCCGTTAATTTCCCTATCGATAGCGACTCCGCCATCATTACACAAACGAATGTTGCTGAAGCGACAAAAGTAGCGAAAATGATTAACTTAGGCGCAATGCCGCTTAAATTAACAGAGAAATACATACAACGTGTTGATGCTACATTAGGGAAAGCTTCCTTACACGAAACAGCTAGAGCAGGGTTGATTGCTTCGGTCCTAATCTTCTTGTTCATGGTGCTTTACTATCGTGTACCAGGCTTAGTAGCAGCTTTCACTTTGATCACTTATGTTTGGGTACTACTCGCGATCTTTGACTTTATGAATGCCACATTGACATTGCCAGGTATTGCTGCCTTAGTCTTAGGCGCAGGGATGGCTGTCGATGCGAACATTATCACCTACGAGCGTATTCGCGAAGAAATCCGTGCAGGCAAGAGTATTCTTTCATCCTTGAAAGCAGGGACGAAGCATTCCTTCCGTACGATTATGGATGCGAACGTAACCAATCTAATCGCAGGTATCGTGCTTTATTATGTAGGTAACGGTGCGATTCGCGGTTTCGCAGTTATTACGATGATGAGTATTATTATCTCCATCGTAACGAACGTCTTGTTCTCCAGATGGCTGCTACATCTTATTATCCGAGGTAATTTGCTGAAAAAGCCAAGTTATTTCGGTGTGAAGGAGGCAGACATCCGTGGACTCTAAGAAAAAGTACGATTTTGTAAAAAATCGCAATATCTATTTCATCATTTCGGCTGTTATTCTGATCGCAGGGTTAATCGTTATCCTAACCTCGAGCATGAATTTCGGAGTCGATTTCAAAGCAGGAACGAATATTGACCTTGTTGTCGGCAAACAGTTGGATAGCGCGAAGGTTGAAGAAATTTTACATGGTTTGAACACAAGCGGCGATGTGAAATCGAAATATGCAGATCCTACAATTGGTGGTAATAATAGTGATCGTGTGTCGATCCGTTTCGATGACGTATTAGACGATGCGACAGTGAACAAAATCCAAACCGCCTTTGCAACGGCTTATAGCGCAGAGGTGTCGAAGGAAATTAATACAGTTGATCCACAGCTTGCGAAAGAGTTATTGTTGAAAGCCGTGTATGCTGTTGCCCTTTCAAGCGTATTGATCTGTTTGTACGTGAGTATCCGATTCGAATGGCGTTTCGCCTTGGCTGCGATTATCGCAATTCTGCATGATGCGTTCATCGTTATCGCGATGTTTGCGATTTTCCGCTTCGAAGTGAACCTACCGTTCCTTGCGGCAGTATTAACCACGATTGGTTATTCCATTAATGATAAGATCGTTATCTTTGACCGGATACGTGAGAATCTGCGGTTTGCTAAATTGAAGACAGATGCAGATTTAGTTGCTCTCGTTAACGATAGTATCTGGCAAACGATGGCACGTAACATTAATACCGTTCTCGTTGTATTAATCGCTGCTGGTTGTTTGTATTTATTCGGAAGCGAGTCCATTAAGTTGTTCGCTTTGGCTAAGTTAATCGGTTTGACAAGCGGTGCCTACTCTTCCGTCTTCATTGCATGTTCCTTATGGTATTTGTTCAAAAGAAATTCGTTAACGCGTTCTAAAAAGAAAGCTGCAGCGTAATAACCATAATATCCGGCCGCGTGAACTGTTGCGCGGCCTTTGTATCCGTTCAGGGGGAATGTCCACGTGAATGAAGAGGGGCTTCGTAAGACAGAATATGCGCTTTGGTCAGCCATACTTGTACTTACTGTGTTGGCTTGTGTGATGGGGATAGTGGGCTTTGATGTACATAGTAACGCTATGATCGCAGCTGGGGCACAGTCGGCAGCTGGAATATGTATAGTGGCTGCTGCCATCGCCAGAGTTAGAACGATGCGTGCGCAGTTGGCTAGAGCATCTTTCCGGGGATTGGATCCACAAATATCTGTTGGTTCGATTTTATTGATTGTCCTGATCTTACTCATTGGGGCGGAATTAGGTGTCATAGCGGTTAAATTCTTGATTAACCATGTCAAATATGAGGCCGCCATGATGAATGTTGCCCTTCTCGTTCTAGCACTGCTTGCGAGGGAAGGGATGTTCCAATTCCTAAGAAGGCTTGGTAATCAATTGGGGACTGAGGAATTTATTGCCAATGCACGAAGACGCCGTTCCGATATATACTCTTCTTTTGTGGTCATTGTAGGTGTTCTCTCGACCATGTTGGCTCAAGTAATCGGCTTTACTGGATTTTCTTATATGGATTCAATTGCTGGACTCATCGTTGCACTCTTTATAGGTAAAATGGGATTCTCATTAGTCAGCCAAACGATACCTACACCAACTGAGAACGTACGTCACCAGGAAGAGGCAGCTGATTATGTGAATGCTGTTCAAAAGATTCATGGTGTGATTACAGTAGACGACCTGAACGCGAGAGAACATGGGCATTACGTCGTCATCGATATGACAATCAGTGTCAATCCTAGGCTTTCTGTTTGGGAAGGGCATGAGGTGTCTAAGAAGATTAAACAACAGCTGATGAAGCAATTTCATCATATCTCGCATGTCTATATCCATGTGAATCCGTACGATGCAGGTTATCCCTATAAACAAGGGGATGCGGAAGCAAGTGAGCTGCCGTCAGTTCTACACTAAATCATTGTTTTCGAAGATTACGTACCCTGAGATTTTCATCGGAAAACACCAAGGAGGAGCTATCAAGTGCTAGCACCGAAGGCAAGATGGAACATTGGAAATGCCGATGAGGCGCTTGTTGAAGAATTGGTTCGTGAGCTGCAGTTGGATCCCTTGGTAGCCCGTATTCTAGTGCTCCGAGATATTCGCAGTGTGTCTGAGGCTGAGCAATTTATGCAAGGTGGCGTCGACCATTTCCATGATCCCTATTTATTAGATGGGATGTTGCCAGCTGTGGAGCGCATTCGCAAAGCTTTGCACAATAACGAATTCATTCGTGTTTACGGCGATTACGATGCAGATGGTGTAAGCAGTACCTCTTTAATGGCGCATTTGTTAACCGGGCTAGGAGCGCATTTCGATACCTACATCCCGCATCGAATTCGAGAAGGTTATGGATTAAATCGTGCAGCGATGGACTTGGCCAAGGAACAAGGTGTTCAGTTGCTTATTACTGTGGATACGGGAATAAGTGCCGTTCAAGAAATTGCCTATTGCCAAGAAATTGGGTTGGATGTCATTGTGACGGATCATCATGAACCGCCAGAAATATTGCCCGATGCCTTGGCTGTGATCAATCCTAAGAAGCCAGGCTGTCCGTATCCCTACAAGCTCTTAGCAGGTGTTGGTGTGGCTTTTAAGCTTGCACATGCGCTGCTGGAGCGTTTCCCCGAGGAACTTCTTGAATTCGCTGCGCTTGGAACTGTGGCCGACTTGATGCCGCTCACAGGTGAGAATCGATTGCTTGTGAAAATGGGTCTCGCGCGTATGCAGGATTCTAGCTATGTTGGATTTCGTTCACTGATTGGCGTGTCCGGGATTGAACGGAAAGAGATTACTGCGGGGCACATCGGTTTCTCGCTTGCTCCGAAGATTAATGCGAGTGGTCGCTTAGAAGCAGCTGATATTGCCGTCAAGCTGCTAACGACATCGGATGAAAAAGAAGCGGAGCAAATTGCCTTCGAATTGGATATGCTGAATAAAGAGCGACAACAAATTGTTGAGGATATGGTCCAAGAAGCATTTGCGATGGCTGAGGAACAGCGAGCGAAGGGCTTGGATAAAGTCATTGTCGTAGCGAAAGAAAATTGGAATGTTGGTGTCGTTGGAATCGTGGCCTCCAAGATCGTGGAGAAATTCTATCGACCTACGCTTGTGTTAAGTATTGATCCACAGAAGGGCATGGCCAAAGGCTCTGCACGTTCGATTGCAGGCTTTGATTTGCATAAGGCGCTGACAGCTTGTAAGGATCTACTGGATCACTACGGTGGTCATCAAGCAGCAGCAGGGATGAGCTTGGAGACTGGTCATCTAGAAGTTTTCGCACTTCGATTGAATGAGCTTGCGGCAGCAACGTTGACGGAGCAGGACTACGTTCCTGTCTTGCGAGTAGATAATGCGTGCAACTTAGCTGATGTTCCAATTGCAAGCATTGAGGGGCTAGAGTTGCTGGCACCATTCGGTATGGGCAATCCATCGCCTAAGTTCATGTTTACGGACTTAGGTCTTGAAGATATTCGGACCATGGGCAAAGAAAAGCAGCATCTCAAGCTGGGGCTATCTCAAGCGAAAGATGAAGTGAGCTGTACAGTTGAAGCCGTAGGCTTCGGCAAAGGGGGGTTAGCGGCGTTAATCGCCCCCTCAGCGAAGGTGGATGTCTTGGGAGAGCTTTCCATTAATGAGTGGAATGGGGTTAGGAAGCCTCAGATTATCATGCAGGATTTGCGAATCCCACACACGCAGGTATTTGATTGGCGTGGAACGGGACAATTGCAAGGGAAGCTCGCTACACTAATGAGCAATCTCTCCGCAGGACCAGCGGCGCCTTTGCGCTCGCCAGGAATCGTGCTTTTTGATGAAGCGGATGCCGTGTTGTATCAAGGAATGGCTGCTGGAATCGGGCATCATGTGCCGTATTGGATCGTACAGGATACGGGCCAGCTAAAGCCAGCGAATGAAGCAGCGAACGGCGTGGCGTTCGACGAGTTGCAAGATGTTATTTTATACACCATGCCTCGACGACTTGATAGTTTGAAATCGGTCCTTCAGCAGGCCACTGGGATGATGAGGTGCTACCCTGTATTTGCCGAGTTAGGACAGGATAGCGGCAACACGTTGCCTTCTAGGGATATGTTCAAAATGCTGTATGGCACCTTGCAGAAGGAGAAATCACTTCAACTGCAGGATACCAGGATGATGACATCTTTCAGTAAACGTTCGGGATTATCACTTGGCATGATACATTTTATTTTATCTGTCTTTGAAGAATTAGAATTTGTCGTAAAACATGATAATATGGTTACATTAAGTGCCACACCTGCCAAAAGAGATTTAACAACATCACGGTTGTACCAGCATCGATTGCATCGTCAAGAAGTTGAAGCCATTGTTATGTATTCTTCAGCGAAAGAGCTGGAGCAATGGATCGCTGATAACATAAAATAAACAGAGTTTATATTGGAGGAAATCATATGAATTTCAAAGATTATATTCGCGTTATCCCGGATTTTCCGCAGCCAGGCATTCGATTCAAAGATATTACAACACTGCTGCAGAATGGGCCTGTGTACAAAGAAGCCATCGAGCAAATGAAACAACTCATTAAAGACAAAGAAATTGACGTCATTGCAGGCCCGGAAGCGCGCGGATTCGTTATTGGTGCCCCTCTGGCAACAGCACTCGGCGTGGGTTTTATTCCTATTCGCAAAAGCGGTAAACTGCCTGGCGAAACGATTGAAGCGGATTATGCGCTTGAGTATGGCAAAGACAAGTTAGCTATGCACAAGGATGCCATTAAACCTGGACAGAAAGTGCTAATTGCAGATGACTTGCTTGCAACAGGCGGAACGATTCAAACGTCCGTTGATTTGATCAAACAGCTTGGTGGAGAAATCGTCGGCGCTGCTTTCTTAATCGAGCTTACGTATTTGGATGGCCGCAGTAAATTCGAAGGTTTTGATGTTGTTTCACTCGTTCAATACTAAAACAGGGTTAGAGAATCGAATGTTTTTTATTCGATTCTCTTTTTCATAGCCATTCTATGGCGTGAATGTGGCAGGATCACGGCAGTTATGATGCTTTTTGTCGAAGCCTGTACGTGAATAGTTGACGAGGGGCCTGACTTGCAGGCATAATGAATAAAAATCGACTAAAGGAATGGGTAGATGCATGGGTATAGAGCAGCTGCTGGAAAAGGCCGCCACCTATCTGAAAGAGAATGATTTGCAGAGGATTCGGGAGGCCTATGAATTCGCGGATGAAGCCCATCATGGCCAAGTGCGCAAATCAGGTGAGCCCTATATTCTGCATCCACTCGCTGTTGCAGATATATTGGTGAATATGCAGATGGATGTCACTTCGGTGATTGCTGCGCTTCTGCATGATGTGGTTGAAGACACAACAGTTTCACTCGAAACTGTTCTAGATAAATTTGGCAAAACTTGTGCAATGCTCGTTGATGGTTTGACGAAGCTGGAGCGCATTAAGTTCAAATCCAAAGAAGAACAACAGAATGAGAATTACCGCAAAATGTTCGTTGCGATGGCGCAAGATATTCGGGTTATTCTGATTAAGCTAGCGGATCGCCTGCATAATATGCGGACCCTCAAATATCAATCGGAAGAAAGCCAGCGCCGCATCGCGGAAGAAACGCTGGAGATTTTCTGCCCAATTGCGCATCGACTTGGTATTTCTACGATCAAATGGGAGATGGAGGACATTGCCCTCCGTTATTTGAATCCGCAGCAATACTACCGGATTGTGAATCTCATGCAGAAGAAACGGACCGAGCGCGAGCAATATATTGAAGATGTTATTCACAGCATCAAAGAGAAATTGGATGAGATGGGGATTCAAGGGGATATTTCGGGTAGACCCAAACATCTCTACAGCATTTACAAGAAAATGAGCTCCCGCGGCAAGCAATTTAACGAGATCTACGATCTTATGGCCTTGCGCGTCATTGTTGACGGGATCAAAGATTGCTATGCTTCTTTGGGTATCATCCATACGCTATGGAAACCGATGCCTGGCCGCTTCAAGGATTATATTGCAATGCCGAAGCCGAATATGTATCAATCCTTGCACACGACCGTTATCGGGCCGAAGGGCGAGCCGCTGGAGGTTCAGATTCGGACGTGGGAAATGCATCGCACCTCCGAATTCGGGATCGCTGCGCATTGGGCGTACAAGGAAGGCGGCACTGTTGTCCCATCAGGTACTTTCGAGGATAAGATGAGTTGGTTCCGCGAGATTCTTGAGCTTCAGCATGAAACGAACGATGCGTCCGAGTTCATGGAATCCATGAAGATGGATTTCTTCTCTGATCTTGTTTTCGTATTTACGCCAAAAGGGGAAGTCATCGAGCTTCCTGCAGGCGCGGTTCCGTTGGATTTTGCCTACCGGATTCATACAGAAATCGGCAACCGTACCATTGGAGCCAAAGTCAATTCGCGGATCGTTCCGCTCGATCATAAGCTCAAAACTGGCGATATTATTGAAATCTTAACATCTAAGCATTCCTATGGGCCAAGTCAAGATTGGGTCAAGATCGCGCAATCCTCTCACGCACGCAGTAAAATTAAGCAATGGTTTAAGAAAGAGAAGCGTGAAGAGAACGTTGAAAAAGGTAAGGATATGATTGAGCGCGAGCTTAAACGCTTAGCCATCGATCCTCCAACCTTAATGAGCGATGATAAGATGCTGGAAGCAGCGAAAAAGTTTAATTTTAGCGATATTGAAGACATGCTCTCGGCGGTTGGTTTTGGCGGCATTACGGCTGCCCAAATATGTACCAAGTTAACAGAGAAGATGCGCAAGGAAGCGGAAGAAGCTCAGCTTATTAAACTGAGTAGCGAAGTGAAAGAGGTCAAAGCCCCTGCTTCTTCGGAACGTAAAAGCCGTCCTACGAATGGCGTTCGCGTTAAAGGTGTAGACAACTTGCTAGTTCGATTTGCGCGATGCTGTAATCCAGTACCTGGTGATTTCATTATTGGCTATATTACGCGTGGACGCGGTGTTTCTGTCCATCGATCGGATTGCACGAACATTCCGACGAGTATGGGCGAGGAAGAACGGGTTATTGAAGTGGATTGGGCAGAAACAGTTGAATCCAATTTCAATGTTGAAATTGAGATCACCGGCCACGATCGCCGCGGCTTCTTAAACGAAGTGCTGCAAGCTGTTTCCGAAAGTAAGACGATGATTTCAGCGGTATCTGGCCGCTCCGATAAGAATAAAATGGCAACGATTCATATGACCATTTTGATTAAAAATATTGATCATCTGCAGTCGGTTGTAGAGAAAATAAAACGTGTCAAAGATATATACTCCGTTCAACGGATTATGCAGACCTAGCTAGATTAAGGGGATTTCGGAACGATGAGAGTAGTTGTTCAACGTTGTAAACATGCGGAAGTAACCGTCAATGAGCAAACTGTCGGTCGTATTGGGCAGGGGCTTATGCTGTTGGTTGGTATCACCCATGAAGATACCGAACACGATGCGAAGTATCTCGCAGATAAAGTGGCCGGGCTTCGTATTTTTGAAGATGAAGGGGGTAAAATGAATTTGTCTGTCCTCGAGACAGGCGGAGCCATTTTATCTGTGTCTCAATTTACACTGTATGGGGATTGTCGTAAAGGCAAGCGCCCGAATTTCATGTCAGCTGCAAGACCTGAACAAGCGGAACCGTTGTACCAGGAGTTCAACAGATTGCTCAGAGAGCAGGGATTGCAAGTTGAAACAGGAGCATTCGGTGAAATGATGGATGTTTCCTTGACGAATTGGGGACCTGTTACCTTAATGATCGATAGTAAATAAGTTGTTTGGGTGAAGGGTTCGGATAGGCAGCTTAGACGCTGGTTATACTATACATGTATAAACTAGCGGTTAGGAGCCTACAGATGCGCCAATCCATCAAAGAAAAGATGATAACTGCCCCGATACAGCAACTGTTCCATACCTCCATGGCGGAGCGAATGAGTCAGGCTAATGCTTTTGCGGATGTAGAAATCAGTGCAGAATTCACTTCAAATCAAGAAAAAATGAAAAGCATTCCTAAGAAATCGTTCCGGTAATGCATAAAACCACGTCTGTGCTGTTCGTCAGCCTTGCGTGGTTTTATTTGTATCCGAGGCAGAATTTCTCTCCTCCATCAAATTGTGGTAAACTAGCCTATGGAATTATTGTAAGACATGCAGGAGATAAGGTGGGTGCTTAAAGTCGTAATGGCAAATTCGAATCGCAACAAATCGACATCCAGAGGTTGGCTATGGTTAATGGTAGTATTGATTGTACTTACGTTGGTTGCAGCAACAGCCGCGATGTATTTTCAATATAATCACCACAAGAACGCCAAAGGACACAGTGATCAGCAACAAGCTCTTGAAGAGGTAAAATCGGTTAAGAAGGCCAAAGAGGTCTATGATGTCATTGTCATTGGTACGGATCCAGAAGGTGTAGCCGCTGCGGTTTCATCAGCACGGAATGGATTAAGTACATTGCTTATTGATGGCCGAGATCGTGAAATTCTAGGTGGATTGATGACGCTCGGTTGGATCAACTCGCTGGATAACAATTATTCCACGAACAAAACCTTGTTGGGCAAGGATGACGTATGGAACAAAGGGTATTTCTCGGAATGGTATGCCAAAACAGAAGGTGATTCTTTCGATGTCAATACAGCGGCTAATGCCTTCTACGAAGCCGTAAAGAACGAGAAGAATATTGATGTCCTGATGAAAACGAAGAAGATTGAACCGGTGCTGACGGCCAATAAAAATGCGGTTCAAGGTGCAACAATCACACTAGAAAATGGCAGCACTCAGGTTGTCAAAGCCCTATCCGTCATCGATGCGACTCAAGATGGTGATTTCGCAGCTGCTGCGGGTGTTCCTTTTACAATGGGGCATGAGGATATTGGGGATCCTAAGTCCAAAATGGCTGTCACTTTAGCATTTCGTTTGAAGAATGTTACGCCTGAAGTCTGGAAGTTGATGGCCAACCGATTGAATGGCGATGACAATTCTGGTACGGGTGTTACGGATGTGAGTGTATTTGGATATAGTGAAATGAGTAATTATCCCGCACTTAACAAAGAAAGAGCCAAGATGAGAGGCCTCAATATGGGGAGGCAAAATAACAATACGGTGCTTATTAATGCCTTGCAGATTTTTGGCGTAGATACCTTCGATCCGAAGTCGGTGCAAGAGGCATTTGATATCGGGAAAAAAGAACTGCCGAATATCGTAGCTTATATGCAGAAAACGTTCCCGGAATTCTCATCAGTTGAGCTCGATGGTTCCGCACCAGAGCTTTATGTGAGAGAGACCAGACATATGCAGGGTGAATACCGATTGACGATCGTCGATGTATGTACGAATGCGGATCAATGGGATCGCATCGGTTTCGGATCGTACCCCGTCGATATCCAACGTATTTCCCCTACCGACTCAGGTAATGTCGTCTGTAAGCCGAAACAATACGCGATTCCTTTCCGCAGCATCGTGCCACAGAAGATCGATGGTTTACTTGTTGTAGGCAGAGCGGCAAGTTATGACACACTTCCACATGGAAGTGCGCGTGTGATGCCGACCGGTATGGCAGAAGGGGAGGCAGCTGGTGCGGCAGTGAGCTTGGCGAAAGCGGAGAACATGACGTTCCGTCAAATTTCAGCATCCAAAGACATGATCGCTAAGTTGCAGGCTCAGCTGAATAAGCAAGGTATGGAAATTCAGCCGATGACCATTAAACCTCAGCCTTTTATGGAGCATAAGTCATTCGAAGGCTTGAAATCAGCCATGATGCTTGGATTGGCATCAGGTGCTTATGATAATAACTTCCGATTAGATGACGTGGCCAATCCGAAGCGAATGGTTAATTTGGTTGGTAGTGCTAGGAAGATGAAACCAGGTGCTTTTGCGGGGGATGTCAACCAAGCCATTGTTAAAGTAGAGAATGCGGACAAGGTTCCGTTGACGCTTGAGCAAGCTAGCTACACGTTTACGCAAGCATTAGGTATTCAAGCTACAGCGGCTGAAGCGCAAGCGAAGCTCGTAGAGGGGAAATTGCTAACTGCCGCAACGATCAATGGTATTGCGGATAAGCAAAAATTGACCAATGGGGACACGTACATGATGATTCGTGACGTTAAAATTGGTTTGACAGGGAAGCCGTAGCATACATCAATAAAGAGCCTTATTGCCGCAGGAGATGTGGCTGTAAGGCTCTTTGTTTGTAAGAGGCTGTGGAAAAATGTGTGAATGCGATTACATTTCTTAGTCTTCGTCAGCAGCTTCTTCGTCCGCTTCTGCTTCAGCGGATTCCTCTGCTTCTTCCTCATCGGCAGCCTCTGGCTCCTCGTCAGCGGATTCCTCACTTTCAGCTTCTTCTGATTCCTCAGCGTCTACTTCTTCCTCATCCGACGCTTCTTCTTCAGCCTCTTCAGCTTCTTCTGCTTCAGGATCCGACTCTTCAATGGCCTCTTCGTCGGCTGCTTCTTCGTCAGCAGTTACTTCGTCAGCAATTTCGGCTTCGGATTCTTCCGAGAAAAGCACCACGAGATCTTGACGTTCCTCTTGAAACTCGTTTTGTAGTGTCATTGTTACAGCCTCCAGAAGTTATATTCAAGGCCATCTGCCTTGTTGTACATGTATATGTGAAATTAGGATGAATATACGAATGAAACGAAATGAAAATACTTGAAAGTAAACGCGATTCTGGTGTCATCAAATTGTAATATTAGCTTCATGTTCCATTAATCTTGGGGGGATATACTAATAGTCGACCCCCTTTAAAATATAAACTTTTGAAAGCCTGCTGCCCCGTGCTGCAGGCTATTTTCTTTGTATGACGTAAGTCGATGAAATCGACTTACGGGATCTGCGAGGCGCCGGCCTCCCGCCGAAAGCCATTTTTTCGACTTTTTATAAATGAATCCGCGGCCCTGCGGCTATTGTATACAAAAAACCGCCACAGCCTAAGCTGGACGGTTTGGAAATTCATTTATTGTAGCAGCGCATCTATGGAATAGTCACCAGCGCCGATTAATGCAACGCCAAGTGCAATGACAAGTAAAGCTAGATTATATTCATACCCATTCGAGGTTACCCAGTAACCGTTTTTGCCATGTACTTTAATAATCGCCATAATCATTGTAATAATAATAAGAGCTGCGCCAACTTCTGTCCATAAACCAGCGGCGAAGAGCAATCCGCCTCCTAATTCTACTAAACCAGCTAAGACCGCCATCGTGACACCAGGTTTGATACCGATGGAATCGAAGAACCCGCCTGTACCTTTAGGTCCGTAACCGCCGAACCAACCAAACAATTTCTGTGTACCATGTGCCGCCATCGTCAAACCAATCACCAAACGAATAATAAGAAGTCCTAACGCCATACTAACATCTCCTCTTTAAATATATTTTGTTTAACAACTTACTTTATGTTAGTATATTATTACGAAGCACTTACTTTTGTCAAGCGACTATGTTAAAATAGTTCATACAGAAGTGTTTGATGCCGTTTATCGGCAAGAACTCGAAGGAGATGATTAAGATGGAAAATGATCAACTATGTCCCAAATTCGAGCACGCATTCGAACTTCTGGGAAAACGTTGGACAGGACTTATCGTGAATGTGTTGCTATCTGGACCTAAGCGGTTCAAAGATATCTCCGTATTGATCCCAAGTATGAGTGATCGCATGCTATCGGAACGATTCAAGGAGCTCGAAGCTGCAGATATTATTATTCGACATGTTTATCCAGAAACACCGGTTCGTATTGAATATGAATTAACATCCAAAGGGAAGGGACTTCAACCCGTCATGGACGAAGTACAGAAATGGGCGGATTCCTTTAACTAAATATAGGTGGAGAACGTAAGTAAGGATGGTTATCTCTTGACTTTGCTCTTACCAATGTTTACAATAGCCATAATGTAATCTCATAAGAATGTGATCCATTGAAGGGACACAGTAATTCGCCCCCACATGTACAGAGAAGGAAGCCTAGGCTGCAAGCTTCCCATGATGAGTGAATGAACAGACCTCCCTGAGGACCAACTGGGAACAGCCATGAGTTCGTGTGCTAAGTAGTAGTTGTGCGAATAGCGGGCGTTAACCGCAAAGAGCAAGTTGTGTTTGTTTGCGCAAGCAAGCAACATCGCTGTGCTGAATGTGGGTGGTACCACGGGTGAATTTGTTAATCAGATCTCTCGTCCCTGACGTCAAGTCGGGGATGGGGGATTTTTTGCTTTTAGAAATGTACGTATGTAGAGAAAAAGGGAGGTTACCAAGATGAGTATTCAGAAGCCAAAGGGTACACAAGATCTGCTTCCAGGTGAGGTGGAGAAGTGGCAGTACCTGGAGAGCAAAGCGAGAGACTTGTGTCAACGTTTTAATTACAAAGAAATCCGTTCACCTATTTTCGAGAGTACAGAGCTTTTCTCGCGCGGAGTTGGAGAGACGACAGATATCGTAGAGAAAGAAATGTACACATTTCTAGATAAAGGCGACCGGAGCATGACGCTTCGACCGGAAGGTACGGCGGGTGTTGTTAGAGCTTATGTAGAAAATAAACTGTATGGCATTCCTGATCTGACAAAACTGTTCTACGTGGGACCGATGTTCCGCTATGAGCAACCGCAAGCGGGAAGATACCGCCAGTTCCATCAGTTCGGTATTGAAGCTTTCGGATCGGTGGATCCAAGTATAGATGCTGAAGTCATTGCGCTTGGTTACACGTTCTATAAAGAGATTGGGCTCAAAGAAGTAACCGTGGAAGTGAATTCCGTGGGAACACCAGCAGTTAGGACGGTTTACCGCGAGCAGCTGCAAGCTTTCTTTGCCCCAGTGAAGGATCAGCTATGTAAGGATTGTCAGTCGCGTTATGACCGCAACCCTATGCGTATTCTCGATTGCAAAATCGATCAAAAGCATGGTGTAGGAGCACCTGACATTCTTGAGTTCCTAGATGAAGAATGCAGCACACACTTCGCACAGGTTCAAGAGCACTTAACAGCGATGGAGATCCCATTCCGAATTAACCCACGCCTTGTACGTGGACTTGATTACTACACGCACACGGCTTTTGAGTATAAAGCTGCTGGGATAGGCGCGATTGACACGATAGGTGGAGGCGGACGCTATAATGGTCTCGTTGAACAGATCGGTGGACATGGTACAGATCAACCGGGAGTTGGTTTGGGACTTGGTCTTGAGCGTATTCTGTTAGTCCTGCAAGCGCAAGGCGTTGAAATTCCGAAACCTGAGCCGCTTGATGTGTACTTAATTGGACTTGGTGAAGCCGCGGAGAAAGAAGTTACGAAGCTTCTGCACCAGCTCAGGGTTCAAGGTTTAAAAGCAGAGAAGGATTATCAGGGCCGCAAGATGAAGGCGCAAATGAAGTCTGCCGATCGCTTCCAAGCTACTTATGTCGCGATTCTTGGTGATGATGAGTTAGCACGCGGCGAAATTACGCTGAAGAAGATGGAAACAGGAAATCAAATCACGGTAAGTTTAGTGGATCTGGCCTCACAAGCTGCAAAGACACTATTCGAATAGATAGCAACATCATTCATAAAACTTCGAGGAGGCAACAACAATTATGATGCTCAAAACACATCATTGCGGGCAGCTAACGAAAGCCCATGTAGGTGAAACAGTAATACTTAACGGGTGGGTGCAGGTAAGACGCGACTTTGGCGGACTTCTTTTCATCGACCTGCGCGATCGCAGTGGCTTAATTCAAACGGTATTTAACCCGGATTTCTCTGGCGACGCATTGAAGATAGCGGACCGTGCGCGTAACGAGTATGTGCTTGCTGTAAAAGGGAAAGTCGTTGAACGTGACGCTGAAACAGTTAACAAAAACATTCCAACAGGTGAAATCGAAGTTCAAGTTACAGAAATCGAAATCATGAACGCAGCGAAAACACCTCCTTTCTTCATCGAAGATGGCGTGGAAGTGGATGAAGCTGTTCGTTTGAAATATCGTTACCTAGACCTGCGTCGTCCGGAAATGCAACGTACGTTGATGCTGCGTTCCAAAGCGTCCAACATCTTCCGCAATTTCTTGGATTCCCAAGGTTTTATCGATGTAGAAACACCGATCTTGACGAAAAGTACACCAGAAGGCGCACGTGACTACTTGGTACCAAGCCGCGTGCATCCAGGCGAGTTTTTCGCGCTTCCGCAATCTCCACAAATCTTCAAACAACTGTTGATGGTTAGTGGTCTTGAGCGTTACTACCAAATCGCTCGTTGCTTCCGCGACGAAGATCTTCGTGCTGACCGTCAGCCTGAGTTCACACAAGTCGACATCGAGACTTCATTCCTATCGCAAGATCAACTTCTTGAGATTCTTGAAGAGCTTGTAGTGAAATTGATGCAAGAAACAGCGAATGTTGAAATTGCTCGTCCATTCCAACGTATCACGCATGCTGAAGCGATGGCGAAATACGGTTCAGATAAGCCAGATCTTCGTTTCGGTCTTGAGCTTCAGGATGTTTCCGATATCGTTTCTACTTCTGGTGTTCAAGTGTTCGCGAGCGTAGTTAACGGCGGAGGCCAAGTGAAAGCGCTGAACGCCAAAGGCTGCGGTACTTGGAGCCGTAAAGAAATTGACGATCTTCTTCCATTTGCAGCACGTTATGGCGCGAAAGGTCTTGCTTGGATTCAAGTGAAAGACGGCGAATTCAAAGGGCCAATCGTGAAATTCTTCAACCAGGATGAAATCGCAGCGTTGACAGAGCGTCTGGGTGCAGAAGAGGGAGATCTACTTCTATTCTCAGCGGATAAAAAGAAAGTCGTTGCTGATGTACTTGGTAATCTTCGTCTGAAAATCGGTCGTCAACTTGGTCTGATCGATGACTCCGTATTCAAATATGCATGGGTTGTAGACTTCCCACTTCTTGGGTACGACGAAGATGCGAAACGTTATGTAGCAGAACATCATCCGTTCACTCGTCCGAACGAAGACGATATTCATTTCTTCGACACAGATCCAGGTCAAATTCGTGCGCAAGCCTACGATCTAGTCTTGAACGGTTACGAAGTAGGCGGCGGATCCATGCGGATTTACCAACGTGATGTACAAGAGAAAATGTTCGCAGCACTCGGATTCTCCAAAGAAGAAGCTTACGAGCAATTCGGCTTCTTGTTGGAAGCATTTGAATACGGAACGCCTCCACACGGTGGTTTCGCTTTCGGATTTGACCGTTTGGTGATGTTGATCACGGGCCGTACCAACCTAAGAGAAACGATTGCATTCCCGAAAACAGCTAACGCAACAGACTTGTTGATGGATGCTCCAGGAACTGTTGACGATAAACAACTAGAACAACTATCGATTCGCTTAGCGCTTAAGCAGCCTGCTGCGAAAGCCTAAGAACTTTGAAGAGGAAGTGTTCCCATGCTTCATCAATTTTCGCGAACTGAATTAGCGATTGGACCTGAGGGTCTAGGAATTTTGAAGAATAGTACAGTTGTTGTACTCGGTATCGGCGGTGTCGGTGGCATTGCGGCGGAAGCTTTGGCGCGCTCAGGCGTGGGACGTTTGATCCTTATTGACAAGGATGTCGTCGATATTACGAACGTCAACCGACAGATCCATGCGCTTACGACGACAGTTGGTCAGCCGAAGGCTGATCTAATGCGAGACCGTATTCTTTTAATAAACCCGGAGTGCGATGTCATCTCCCTCCGGATGTTCTATACAGAGGAAACGTATGAGCAAGTATTCGCGTATCCGATCGATTATGTGTTGGATGCGAGTGATACAATTGAGTACAAAATTCATTTGATCAAACAATGTCTCGAACGTAAAATCCCAATGATTTCTTGCATGGGTGCAGCGAATAAAATGGATCCAACGCAATTTAAAATTGCGGATATTTCCAAAACAAGTATGGACCCGATCGCACGTGTCATTCGCCAGAGATTACGTAAAGAGGGCGTTAAGAAGGGCGTTAAGGTCGTTTTCTCGATGGAAGAACCAATGAAGCCGCGAGAAGACGTGACTGAGCAAATCGTGCCTGCGGATGCGCCTGATAGACGTAAAGCGAAACAACCGCCTGCGAGTAATTCTTTTGTACCTCCTGTAGCGGGACTTATCATGGTGAGTGCGGCTGTGAAGGATCTGCTTGAGATTGGTGCGAAGAAAAAATCATAGCGTTAAGGGATGCCCACGAGAGTGGGTGTCCTTTTTTTTACGCTTTTACATATATCGATTTAATATATATTGACTCGATATATGTATTCTGATAAATTGGGAATTGTAAGGAGATGCATTTCATCTGAGTGGAGGATTTACAACATGAATAGTCAAGATGTGATTTTGGGTTTACTCATGCACCACAGCTTATCCGGCTATGACATCAAGCATAAGATGGAGACGATTCTATCCTATTTTAATTACGCAAGCTTTGGCACGATTTATCCGACACTTAGCAAGATGGAGAAGGATGGCTTGATTACCAAGGAAAGCGTCATTCAAGAAGGCAGACCGAATAAGAATCTTTATTCCATCACAGAGGAGGGACAGCTCCAATTTAAGACGTATATGTATAGTCCAATCGAAGACAATGAGTTCAAATCAGATGCGATGACACGGTTGTTTTTTGGCGAGTTTGTAGAGGCGGCTATTATGGTTGGCGTGTTAGAAGAGTACCTCATTCGAACGAAAGTAAATATGGAGCGTTTACGCAAGCTGTACGTGGATTGTCAGCCAGATATGTCGCCTACACAGGAAATTTGCATTCAGATTGGTATAAACAATTCAGAAAGCCAAATCCTTACCCTGACAGAAGGAATAGCACGATTGAAAAATGTAAAATAGAAGTGAGGTAGATTTCGACATGGCGAATAGGAAAACAGGTTTGATTATTTTGGCAATGGCGCTTGGACTTCTCATGTCTGCACTCGATAACACTGTGACATCAGCGGCGATTTCACACATCATTAGCGATATTAATGGTTTTGATAAAATAAGCTGGGTATTCACCGCCTATATGCTTGCTTCTACAAGCACGATGCTTGTATTCGGAAAGTTGTCGGATATGTTCGGACGAAAATTGTTTTATATGATTGGGATTTCAATTTTCCTTATTGGGTCGGCACTGTGCGGTATGGCTCAGGATATGACTCAACTGATTGTATTCCGTGCCATTCAAGGTATCGGATCTGGGGCGATTTTCCCGATTTCATTTACGATCATCTATACGATATTTGCTGACCCGAAGCAGGCGGCGAAGTTGTCAGGCGTATTTGCAGGGATATTTGGACTTTCTTCGGTTGCAGGACCGCAAATCGGTACGCTTTTGGCTGAATCATGGGGCTGGCGATGGTGTTTCTACGTGAATCTGCCATTGGGAGTATTGTCATTCCTCGTCTTATTTTTTGCGCTAAAAGAATCACGTTCCGATCGTCGTCCCAAAATCGATTATTTGGGTACACTGTTTCTCATTGTCACGACCGTTTCACTGATGCTCGCGCTTGAATTCGGTGGTAAAGATTACGCTTGGGGCTCTTGGCAAATCATAGGCTTGCTAGCCGTAGCGGTTGTCGTTGGTTACTTCTTTATTGGCGTGGAGCGCCGAGCGCATGAACCGATTCTTCCGCTCCCCCTATTCAAAAACCGGATGGTCTTAGCGACAGTCTTAGCTTGTCTATGTCAAGGTGCGATTATGTTTTCGGCGATTGCTTATTTGCCTATTTTCTCAACAGCAGTACTGGGCAATGCGAATTCCAATAGCCTGCTGACGCCTATGATGTTTTCCTTAATGGTTGGTGCAGTTGGTTTTGGGTTCCTGCAGCGCTACTTCAGCTTCCGTGCTGTGTTCGCTTTCAGTATGACAGCGGGGATTGTTGTTAGTTACCTACTAAGCGTAGTCAGTCATGATGCCAGTAAATTCTATATGATCTTGCTTATGGTCATTCTTGGGGTTGGTGCGATCGGACCGTTAATGAGTGTGGCTCAAAATGCTGTTGCTCAAAGTGTTGACCGCAAATACATTGGTGTCAGCTCCTCCATCGTTGGGTTCTGGCGTAATATCGGTGGTGTACTAGGTGCGTCGATCATGGCGACTATTGTGAACAATAACTATAGCAGCCTCATTCAGGAAGGTGCTGCCGCACATCAAATGCCGCTTGATAAACTGGCTACGTTGGGGAACCCCGAGCAATTGATCCGTGCAGGTTCAGCGCTGCCACCAGATACAATGAACTTCCTGCGCGATTCACTAGGAACTGCGATCAATCATGGTTTTATCCTTAGTATTGCCTTTGGCGTTGTCGGGTTAGGCGCAGCATTTATTGCGGGACCACTGCGTTTTGCAGCACCGGCACCTCGTCAGGACGCTCAACAGGAGCCTGTTGTTTCTCATTAAATGATGTCTCCTCCATGCGTGGTCTCCGCGCGTTGGAGGAGTTTTTTTATTTGGATAGACATGACATGCCTTTCTATGCAAGGTATAATGGACAGACCCACTTTTATAACAAGTAAAGGAAAACTTATCATGGATTTGTTTACATATGCGTCATCACAAGACCCTGCAGGCAAGCTGCTCGCGGACCGGATGCGGCCTACGACATTGGATGAATACATCGGACAAGAGCAAATTGTTGGCAAAGGCAAGCTCTTACGTCGGGCGATTGAGGCGGATCAAGTGACGTCGATTCTCCTTTATGGACCTCCAGGGACAGGGAAGACGACGCTCGCGAACATTATTGCGAATCGGACCCAAGGCGAATTTATGAAGCTTAATGCGGTTGATGCTTCGGTGAAGGACGTCCGTGAAATCATTGAATTGGCCAAAAGCACCAAAGCGATGTACGGTCGTAAAACGACGTTGTTTCTGGACGAAGTCCATCGCTTCAATACCTCGCGGCAGGATGCACTGCTTCCTGCGGTAGAGCAGGGCATCCTCATCTTCATCGGGGCGACCACCGAAAACCCGTTTCACCATGTGAACGGGGCCCTCTTGTCGCGCTCGACGCTGTTTCAGCTAGAGCCGCTCACGGCGGAGCATGCGCTCATCGCCATGCGAAGAGCGATCGCCGATCCCGTGAAGGGGCTCGGCTTCATGCGCCTCCACGTGGACGAGGAGGCGCTTCTCCACATCGCGCAGATGGCCAATGGGGACATCCGCAGATCCCTGAACGCGCTGGAGCTCGCAGCGCTGACGACCTCACCTGAACCGGATGGTACGGTTCATATCACGCGCGAGGTGGCGGAGGAGTCGATCCGCCGCCCCATCGTGAAAGCGGACGAGTCGACGCAGTATGACGTCTTGTCCGCCTTTCACAAGAGCGTGCGCGGGTCTAGCGACGCCGCGCTGTTCTGGTTCCTCTATGCCGTCGAGAAGCTCGGCATGGATCCTATGACCTTCCTGCGGCGTCTCATCGTCGCTTGCAGCGAAGACATCGGGCTCGCCAATCCGCAGGCGATGGTTCAGTCTGTCACGGCGATGGACGCCTACCATAAGATCGGCTGGCCGGAATCGAAGTACATCATTTCCCAGGCAATTTTATTCGCTGTGGAAAGTCCGAAGTCCAACTCGATCCCGATCGCCATCATGCGTGCACAGGAGTTGATGGAGCGGGTGAAGTCAGCGGAAGTTCCGTTGCACCTCCGCGATACACACTACAAAGGTGCAGAGAAGCTCGGTCATAAAGGCTACATGTATCCGCATAATTACCCTGGGCATTTTGTGCGTCAGCAGTACTTGCCTGATGAGATTCAGCATGAAGTGATTTTTGCCGCAAGCAATCAAGGCACAGAAGAGAAAATGAAGCAAAATCAACACAAAAGAAGAGGGACGCCTACAGATTCATAGAATCCGTTAGAGTCCCTCTATTTTCTTGCTCCATCAAAATGGTAAACACCTTTTCTGTAACGGGATCATACCGAATGGACACCATAAGTGGGAATTCGGTGCCATTTTTTTTGACCCAGAAGCGGAACTGCTGTTGGACAACACCAGGTGCCACGGTGGACTTTCCGATATACCTATAATCCAGCAACGTATACACCTTTCCAGCTTCTTGAAAAGCAAGCCGGCTCCACTTGGCATAAGAGGGGTCATGAATAGGCGCTCTTACGGTATGACCACTGTTTCTTTGTTGTGTGGTGCCCACTGCCAGTACAGGTAAAGATTCAACCCAGCTCAAGCCAAACATGAGTAAAATAGCTATGATTTTGCTCAGTATCGCTCACACCTTTCGTTAGTAGCGTGTGCGAGAGGGAGAGCAGACATACGCCATCATGAACGGTAAATAACAGCAAAAACATCGTCTTCTAACAAATTACTAGGAAAGTTCGATGCGGTGTTTGCGACATGCTGGAGAGAGCATTATTGACCACTGTATGGATGGAGCGTGTTGTATGTTGTTGGTGACGGGGTGTGATGTGTCTGATTGTTTGAGTAGAGGGGGACGTGGAATTGCGGACGTTGTATGTTATGGATGACGATTCGTGTGATGCGCTATATAGTTTGATTACTGGAGGGTCGTGATTGGGAGCACATAGAGTTACTTGGAGTTGCTTAAGTTACCTATCGGCTATCGATTAGATGTATTTTCTACAGGTAATTCTTGAGAAAATTCCTTGAAAAATAGAATAACTGGATTTTCTACAGGTAATTCTGAGCTTTTGAGCCCATATTGTGAAATAAGTCCTAATTAACTACATATTTTCCATCTAAATCCATTTTTCGAATGAAATTCTTCAAAATAGCTGTACTTTTTCCAGTTAAACAAAACTTCCTGCGAAAAATCTCACCCGCCCAACAATCACCGCGCCAACAATCCAATCTCACCAGCCCCACCCCCGCCACCAGGCTACACAATAATCAAACCTAACAAAAAAGAAGCACCGAAGTGCTTCTCCACATTACAGCTTAAAAATCTTCCCCAAATACTTACCAGCAGCCTCGCTGTACTTCTCCTGCAGCAGCGTGCGCAGCTGAGCTTTGGCTTCAGGTGTTGGCAGGGTGTTCGGTGCTATGCCATGCAGCTCCATCCAATGCGAAGCCGTCATATAACAGGTGCTGTTCCAGCCGTTTTTCGTACCATTGGCGTTCAGCCGCTCACTAATCCCAGCGATCACGATATCGGTTTTACTCTGCAAGTCGATGAGAGCACGGTCGAACTCGGCCTTCGATTCTTTCGATTTCAAATCGGTTGCAGCGCGCAGCGCCTTTACGTCGATCCCCTCACTAGCCTCAATGGCGTGATACACATCGACAGCCGCTTTGGACAACTCGCCATCCGAATAACGCTCGTCTACCGTATAGGGATCTTCCAGTAAGTTTTTGATCAACGGAAATAGATCGGAAGAGATTAATAAGGGCTTCTTAGCAAAAAATCGGCCATAAGCTGCAAGACCGTCACCCGGCAGGCGATCGCGCCATAGCCAAGGATCTGTTTCGAGCCCAGTATGCCATTGTTCAGGGACTGTTAAGGACTCAAGAGAAGGATGCCCTGGCATAAACGAAGAGAGGGGAAGAATACCGATCTCTTTAACAAGCCTTTTTACATCTTCATACGTATCAGCTTTTAACGTTACCTCTTTCATAGCCATACACATTCTCCTCCACACAAGTCTATTCCACTAATTTCTTGCCCTTTTGTTTGCCTTGCTCTAATCTCTACTCTTTGCACTATTAACACCAAGCTCACTTATGAACCTTATCAATCACACCGCCGCCTAAACAGATATCCCCATTATAAAAGACGACAGATTGGCCAGGTGTGACTGCTTTTTGCGGCTTATCGAAGACAACTTCGCAGGTACCATCGGATTGCAAAGTAAGTACGACTCCTTGATCCGCTTGGCGATAACGGAATTTCGCTGTACATGTGAAAGCACCCTCAGGTTTCTTAGTAGAAATCCAGTTCACATCCGTTGCCGTAAGACCCTTAGAGTAAAGTCCAGGATGCCCCTCACCTTGCACAACGAGCAACTCATTGGTCTCCAATTTCTTGTCCACAACGAACCATGGCTCACCAGAGCCGGATCCGCCAATCCCGAGGCCCTGTCTTTGGCCTAACGTGTAATACATTAACCCATCATGACGCCCTTTGATCTCACCGTTACGAACATCAACCATATTGCCTGGGCGAGCAGGGAGGTATTGGCTGAGGAACGTTTTGAAGTCGCGCTCGCCAATGAAGCAAATACCCGTGCTATCTTTCTTCTTCGCCGTTGCTAGTCCAGCCCCTTCAGCGATTTCGCGTACTTTGGATTTCGGCAAGTGACCGATCGGGAACATGGCTTTGGCAAGTTGACTTTGATTAAGGACGTTAAGGAAATAAGTTTGATCCTTGTTCGAATCATTCCCGCGCATCAACACGAACTCGCCGTCTTGCTCCTTCACTTGCGCGTAATGTCCAGTGGCGATATAGTCGCCGCCAAGATCGAGAACCTTTTGCAACAATTCCCCAAACTTGATTTCACGGTTGCACATGACGTCTGGATTTGGCGTGCGGCCCTTGGTATACTCGTCCAAAAAGTAGGCAAAAACTTTGTCGTAATACTGCTTCTCAAAATTTACTGTATAGAAAGGAATGTCGAGCTGGTCACAGACCCGTCTGACATCCTCTGCATCTTCTTCTGCCGTACAATGACCAAATTCGTCAGTATCGTCCCAGTTTTTCATGAAAATGCCAATGACTTCATAACCTTGCTCTTTGAGCAGCAGCGCGGCAACCGAAGAATCGACACCTCCGGACATCCCTAAGATGACACGTTTTTTTGTTTCCATCGCGTAAACCTCTTTTCCATCTGGCATGACTTTGGTGGTGCTGTTCATTTTGAACACTACTATTATACATGCCAATTGCTCAAATTTAAAATATTTCATGAGAATGTCATTGTTTTTCCCCCACATTACTAGGGTTTTGTGATAACATAGATACGATATACGGATGTTTTGGAATGTTTTTGCGAAAAATGGAAACGCTGTTTACCTAGATAGGGACGACCCTGGTGTTAAAGCGTGGGTAGCAGATTTGGTAAGCATCTCAAGTTTTAGCGATATATACAGATTCCTTGATGGCATAACATGTTGAATGAGGTGTTAATTTTGAAAATTTCCACTAAAGGTCGTTATGGATTAACGATCATGATGGAATTAGCCAACCGAGTGGGTGAAGGACCGACTTCACTGAAAAGCATTGCTGAGAGACATCAGCTTTCTGAACATTATCTTGAGCAACTTGTAGCTCCTTTGCGGAATGCGGGTTTAGTCAAAAGTATACGTGGAGCATACGGTGGTTATATTCTTTCTAAATCTGCCGAGCAGGTAACTGCAGGTGAAGTTATTCGCGTACTAGAAGGGCCAATATCCCCTGTAGATTTTACAGAAGAAGATGATCCAGCCAAACGGGACTTGTGGATTCGGATTCGTGATAGCATTGCAGATGTGCTGGATTCCACTACGTTGGCGAACCTGATTTCTTTTGAGGATAAAGGTAAAAACGATAATTACATGTTTTACATTTAAGGTGACACATGGAGCCAATTTATCTTGATCATGCTGCAACAACGCCTGTACACGCCGATGTATGGGATGCGATGTTGCCTTTCTATACAACAAATTATGGTAATCCTTCTAGCACTCACAGTTTTGGTCGTGCAGCAAGAACTGCGTTGAATCGCTTCCGTGATGGGATGGCGAACTCCTTAGGTTGCATGCCAAGTGAGCTTATCTTTACAAGCGGCGGAACAGAAAGTAATAACATGGCCATATTTGGGATCATGCATGGGGATCAAGCAGGCAGAAAGCATATCGTAACGAGTGCGATTGAGCATCATGCCGTGCTTCATCCCTGTGAACGATTAGAAAACCTAGGCTTTGAAGTTACATACGTGCCGGTAGGTTCAGATGGACTTATTCAAGTAGAAGATGTGGAAGCAGCTATTCGTCCCGACACAGCTCTCATCTCTATGATGTATGTGAATAATGAAGTGGGAACTATTCAACCTATTGAGCAAATAGGTCGTCTAGCTCACAGCAATGGCATTACCTTTCATGTCGATGCGGTGCAAGCTTTAGGGAAGATTGCCTTGAATCTTGCAGAACTGCCGGTCGATCTCGTGAGCCTGTCTGCCCACAAAATTTATGGCCCCAAAGGCGCAGGTGCCCTCTACGTTTCAAAGCATACGAAGCTGCTTCCTCACGTATTCGGTGGTTCACAAGAACGCAAGCGCAGGGCCGGGACTGAGAATATTCCCGCGATCGCTGGCTTTGCTAAAGCAGTTGAAACCATTCTTCCGCTCCAAGAACACAACTACACACAGGCAAGTGAGCTTCGCGAACTGATGATTTCCGTCTTAGAACAGCAATTGGGCTGTGAAGGATTTACAATTAACGGGCATCGAGCATGGCATGTTCCGCACATCCTTAACATTTCTTTTCCTGGTGTTTCAACAGAAACACTTTTAATGAACCTTGATTTAGCAGGGGTAGCTGCTGCAAGCGGCTCCGCATGCACGTCTGGCTCACTGGAAGTCTCACATGTCTTGCAAGCCATGAATCTTCCAGAAAATGTAACTCACTCCGCTGTACGATTTAGCTTTGGAATGGGGAATTCTAAAGAACAAATCGAAACGGCCGCCCATAAAGTTGCAACCATTATCCAGCGGTTGCGTAATAAGTAGTACTGGGTGGTTCTAGGAGGCGTCACTTTTGCGCAGAGCGCATGATTTAATTGGACTTCCCGTTGTAACCGTTGAGTCGGGTAAGCAAGTTGGCGAAGTGAAAGATTTATTGATTGACCCAACGTGGAACATAAGCGGCATTATACTCGAAGCGAAGACATGGTTCTCGTCCTTACGATACATTTCATGGGAAGGGATCGTGTCTACCGGAGAGGATGCTATAACCATACCGAACGATAGTGTCATTTGCGAATTTGGGCAGAAGAATGAGTGCCATGCTTTCCTTGAGGGAAGCGACAAGATTAAGGGACTCCCGGTCTTAACTGTGGGAGGGCACGAATTAGGCATGGTAGAAGATGTTTATTTAGACCAGAATTGGGGTAAACAAATAGTAGGTTATGAATTGTCCGAAGGGTTTATTTCTGATTTAAAAGAAGGGCGAAAGTGGCTTCCCATGCCAGAATCGGCAACGATGGGGGAAGATGCGATCATCGTGCCTGGACATTGCGCTCAGGAAGTAGAAGAACTCTTCATATCCAAAGAAGAATAGGGTGAGCATGATGCGTTGTCCAAACTGTAACTCCAAAGATATTGGAAAGATCGGTTCCCATCAATTTTACTGTTGGGGTTGTTTCATCGAATTAAGTGTAAACGGAGATAAGATGTCCGTGTATCAAGTTGAGGAAGATGGTACGCTAAGTTCTCTGGATGATTTGTTTTTTGAGGAAGAAGTTTCTCATATCCACGAGCACGTGAACTAAAGTTAACTATGAAGCGTTATTGATTAGGCGAGGAATCGCTTGACCAATAACGCTTTTTTTGTTGTTTGGTGCCAAGTCAGGATTAATTTGGTGGGCTAGTACACATACTGTATGAACGTCACGTCGAATTCAAATGACAGAGGTGGAGGCAGTATGGAACGATTTTGGAGTAATAAATGGTTTGTTGGAATGATATATGCCTTACTAATCTTAGTCGGGCTGTATTTGCTTGTGCTGATTAAACCGATCCTGTTTCACTTGTTTACATTCATCAAAGCCATCGTGATGCCGTTTTTCATAGCGATAATCATCTCGTATATATTAAATCCTGTCGTCACGATCTTGAATAAACGCAAAGTGCCGAGAACAATCGCCGTACTGTTGATCTATAGTGTATTTATCACATCCGTGACGGTCATTATTATGAATATGACGCCGATGTTTGTGGAGCAGGCCGCGGAATTAAATGAACATATGCCGCAAATGGCGATGAAGGCACAGTCCCTTGTAGATGGCTTTAATCAGAATCAACTGCTGCCGGATAGTGTTCGAAATGGATTCAATCATTCGATTGGGAAGCTGGAGTCGAAGATATCCATGGCGGTCGCGAATTACATGAATCAAATTGGATCAACCATCAATATGCTCTTTATTGCTTTCATCGTGCCATTTCTGGCGTTCTATATCTTGAAGGATTTCCAGATTATCGAGAAGACTGCGCTAGCGGTTGTACCCATCAAGCATCGCAAAAAAACCGTCTCACTGCTCATGGACATTGATTCGGCGCTCGGTAATTATATACGAGGGCAGCTCCTCGTGTGCTTGATTATCGGTGTGCTCGCTTATATAGGCTATTGGCTGATCGGCATGCCGTACCCGCTATTGCTTGCTAGTGTTGTTGCGATCTTTAATATCATTCCGTATATGGGGCCTTTCTTTGGCGCGGCACCGGCTGTTATTATGGCTTCGACCGTCTCATTGAAAATGGTGCTGTTCGTTGCACTTGTCAATTTGACGGTGCAAATTCTCGAGGGAAATGTGATTTCACCACAAGTTGTAGGCAAAACGCTGCATATGCATCCGCTGTTTATCATTTTCGCGTTACTTGTTGGTGGAGAAGTAGCGGGGGTAGTGGGATTGATCTTGGCGGTACCCTTCTTCGCAGTATTGAAAGTCATCATCCAACATGTCTTCATTCACTTCGTTCATAAGCCAACAGTCTAGGTTTATTTCACTGGGAAAGGCAGAAGACGCACAAAACCCCTTGAGCCATGACTTGCGGGATCATGGTTCAAAGGGTTTTGCACGAGGGTTGAGGAGTTAGAAAAGGTTGTGGCCCATACGTAAACCAAGAAATGGACTACGGAATAAGTGAGTAATAAGCAAGCTGTAAATTTCCATTCGATAATGAAAATCATTATCAATAAACTCAGTATACTTCTATTGAGAATCATTGTCAATGGGGTGTTAGCTATTAATTTAATCACAATGAAATGACTACTTCAGATGTTTGTCTTTATCATCTCCTTGGCCATCTTCTTCCTCTTTCTGTTCCTTCTGTTCTTGAAATTCCACATGTGATTGCCCCGTAATGTAATCAAATGGATTGTAGCGGCTATCTGGAATTTGCTTCCTTATAATTGTTTTCGCCATAATGTAAATGATTAAGACGAAGATGGGGAAAATGAGTCCGAGCAAAGTAAGTGTCGACATGTCCATGAGAAGCACCTCCATATGACTATATTCTACCTTATAATGCCCTCATATTGACAGGCAACCCCCAGAAAGTTATAATTTGCCTTATCTATATGTGAAAAAAGCGTTGATGAAACTTAGTAAGCCATAGCTCATCGTCAGAGAAGAGGTTCCGCTTGGCAGCGATAGCTGCGAAGATCGGCTGGAAGAACCTTTCGGTGCTAGGATGGCCCAAAGCTCGTTTCGGAGTGTGGATGAACTCCACCGGTTGGATCCGTTACAAATCCGCACAAGGAGATTGGATTCACTCTATGCCGCAGGCACAGGAGCACGAAGCCAATAACCAGGGTGGTACCGCGATGATTCGTCCCTGTTAACAGCAGGGGCGTTTTTTGTTTTTTCTTAACTTATCCAATAAATGGAGGCTCACAGAGATGAAAGCAAGTGAAATTCGTTCGAAATGGTTGAAATTTTTCGCAAGTAAAGGGCATAAGGTTGAGCCGAGCTCCTCATTAGTACCGCATAACGACCCATCCCTTTTGTGGATTAACGCAGGGATTGCACCTTTGAAGCCTTACCTAGATGGGCGTGAAATCCCAGAGAACCCAAGGATTACGAATGCTCAGAAATGTATCCGTACCAATGATATTGAGAATGTAGGTAAAACGCGTCGTCACCATACTTTCTTTGAAATGTTAGGGAATTTCTCAATCGGAGATTATTTCAAGCAAGAAGTTATTCCTTGGGCGTGGGAGTTCCTAACAGATCCGCAATGGATCGGGTTTGATCCGAATCGGATCTCGGTAACGGTTCACGAAGATGATGAGGAAGCTTTCGACATCTGGAACAAGCAAATAGGCATTCCTGAGGAACGTATCTATAAGCTCAAAGAAGATAATTTCTGGGATATTGGTGAAGGTCCATGCGGCCCTTGTACGGAGATTTTCTACGATCGCGGCGATAAATATGGTGACCTGTCGGATCCGGAATGCTGGCCAGGCGGGGAAAATGAGCGCTTCCTAGAAGTGTGGAACTTGGTATTCACACAGTTCAATCATAATTCCGATGGCAGCTATACACCGCTTCCTAACAAGAATATTGATACAGGCGCAGGCTTGGAGCGTTTCGCTTCCATTCTGCAAGATGTTGATTCTAACTTTGATACCGACCTGTTCTTGCCGATTATTGAGAAAACGTGTGAGCTAACAGGTGTAGCCTACCACGTGAATGAAGAGCATGATGTAGCGCTTAAAGTCATCGCGGATCATATCCGTACCGTAGCTTTCTCCGTTGGAGATGGCGTTCTTCCTTCTAATGAAGGTCGTGGCTATATCATCCGTCGTTTGCTGCGTCGGGCAGTGCGCTATGGGAAAGTCCTTGGCTTGGATAAGCCATTCTTATTCAAGTTAGTGCCAACAGTTGGCGATATTATGGGTGTTTACTATCCAGAGGTTGTAGATAAGCGTGAGTTCATCGAAAAGGTAATCCGCACCGAAGAGGAGCGTTTCCATGAGACGTTGAGCGACGGGTTGATCATTCTTGCCGAGATGGTTCAGAAAACACAGCAAGCTGGCACGAACCAAATTAGCGGGCCTGATGCATTTAAACTGTATGATACGTATGGTTTCCCATTTGATTTGACAGAGGACTTTGCGTCGGAGAAGGGGTTAACGGTTGATCGTGCAGGTTTTGATGCTTCTATGAAGGAACAGCGTGATCGCGCCCGTGCAGCGAGCAACAAAGAAGGCGGAATGAAGGTTCAAGGTGGACCACTGTCCGAACTAACGATTAAAAGCGAATTTGTTGGATATAATGAGTTGGTAGTAAGTAGCAATATTGAAGCCATTGTGCATGAGAATGAACTCGTGGAGCTGGTTGGTGTTGGTGAGACTTGCCAGGTCGTTCTAGATCGTACGCCTTTCTATGCAGAGAGCGGTGGTCAAGTTGGCGATAAAGGTACGATTCGCAATGATCAAGTGGTCTTGCAGGTTATTGACGTCATGAAAGCGCCGCATGGCCAACATGTACACAAAGTTATTGTTGAGTCTGGCGTACTTCGTAAAGGTGACGCTGTACAAGCGATTGTTGCTTCTGCTCCTCGGACAGATATTATCAAGAACCATACTGCAACACATTTGCTGCACAAAGCGTTAAAGGAAGTATTAGGCACGCATGTCAATCAAGCAGGTTCCTTGGTAGAGCCGGATCGCCTACGTTTTGACTTCTCTCATTTTGGTTCCATTACTAGTGAAGAGCTGCAAGATGTAGAACAACGTGTAAATCAACAAATTTGGAATAGTACGAACGTGGACATTTCCCTCAAAGCGATTGCGGAAGCGAAAGCTATGGGCGCAATGGCGCTGTTCGGCGAGAAGTATGGCGATATCGTTCGTGTTGTACAAGTTGGTGACTACTCTTTGGAGCTTTGTGGAGGTTGTCACGTTCAAAATACAGGTCAGATTGGCTTGTTTAAAATTGTAAGTGAATCAGGTATTGGTTCAGGCGTACGCCGGATTGAAGCGGTATCTGGCCGTAGTGCTTATGAATATTTAGATGGGCAATTACAACTGTTGAAGGAAGCAGCCGGCTTACTGAAATCGAACATCACGGATGTGCCTAAACGTGTAGATGCAACTTTGCAGCAATTGAAAGAGCTGGGGCGCGAGAATGAGTCACTGCGCGGTAAGCTAGGTCGTATTGAGGCAGGTTCGCTTACGGATCAAGTGAAACAAGTAGCTGGTGTTTCCGTTCTAGCTGCGCAAGTCAATGCGGCTGATATGGATTCGCTTCGCAACATCGTTGATGAGATGAAGGGCAAGTTAGGTTCGGCTGTAATCGTTCTAGGAGCTGCTGCTGAAGATAAAGTCAACTTGGTTGCGGCGGTAACGCCTGATCTCGTTTCTAAAGGTTATCACGCGGGTAAAATTATTAAAGAAGTCGCTGTGGCAGTTGGCGGCAGTGGTGGCGGTCGTCCAGACATGGCACAAGCAGGCGGTAAGGATGCATCCAAATTGCAAGCAGCATTAGCTAGCGTAGAGGAGCTACTTTCACAATTTGCATAATTATTTTTTGAATGGACAGGAATTTTTAAAACCATAGAGAATATATCACATGTATAACGCAAGTTTTTTCAATTATTTTACAAAGGTCACAAGGAAGTGGGGTGCTCCTGATGAGTTCCATGGACAAAACGATGAAGTTCAATGTGAAGGCGGAAGAGATCGAAACTTCGCCGAAGGATGTATTGCTGGCGGTGTATGATGCTCTTCAGGAAAAAGGGTATAATCCGATTAACCAGATTGTTGGTTACTTGCTTTCGGGGGATCCTGCCTACATTCCGCGTCACAATAATGCGAGAAGCCTCATTCGTAAACGGGAACGGGATGAACTGATTGAAGAATTAGTTCGTGCTTATCTGGGTCAACACAAATAGTAGAAAAGAGAAACAACATGAGATGGATGGGCTTGGATTATGGGGATAAAACCATTGGCGTCGCATTAAGCGATGAGCTTGGATGGACAGCCCAAGGGCTTGAAGTGATTCGCCGTAATAAGCCGGGAGAAGACATTGAACGGCTTATCCAGATTGTAAATGAATATGGCGTATCGCAAGTGGTTGTCGGGTTACCCAAGAACATGAATAATACGATTGGGCCTCGCGGCGAGATTGCAATTGCTTTTTCAGAAGAATTAAAACAAAAGATTAGTGTACCAGTACACCTATGGGATGAGCGATTAACAACCGTAGCCGCGACACGAACGCTTCTTGAAGCGGATGTAAGCCGGAAGAAACGGAAGCAAGTCATTGATAAGATGGCTGCACAGCTTATTTTACAAGGGTACATGGATGCCAATATGAAGAGGTGAATGAACGTGTCCAAAGAAGAATTGCGTGAAGAAGAACCAGAAATCATTTACATCCCGGACGATGAAGGCAACGAAGAAGAGTTCGAGGTTATCATGAAATTCGAAGTGGACGGTTCAGATAAGAAATATATGATGGTTGTGCCAACAGACGGCGGAGATGAAGAATCCGACGAAGTGTATGCATTCCGTTACGAAGAAGACGATGATGGCGAGGATTTGAAACTATTCACCATCGACGACGAAGAAGAGTGGAACATTGTGGAAGAAACGTTCAACACCTTAATGGCGGAGTTCGATGAGGAAGAAGAAGCATGAGTTCGACAACACCTTCTGATGTATTGCGCAAAACTTACGGGGATGATATCCTGTTGTCTGACGACCAAAGTGAGTCAACGGTTTATCAACTTCTGAAAGAATTCGTCTATGAGAACCAAACGTATGCTGTTATGCAATCGGAAGCGTTGAAGAAGGAAGATGAAGTTGCCCTTTTTCGTGTCGTTTCAGGTGCGGATGGTGAATATGAATTAGTTACCATTGACGATGACGATGAGTGGGAAACGGTTTCGGAGTTATACGATGAAATGGTTTTCCCTGAGCAGAATGACTTTTAAGAAGTAGATAACCGAGCGGATGATATCCGCTCGGTTTTGTTGTGCATATGGTTAATGCTAGTTAGGGAAGCTACAGCCAAAGACTTGATGAGGGACATTCTAGGAGGAATCGAACCGTTGTGAATATGGATGATCAGCTAGAAGAATTACAAAAGCCTAAGCGCAAAGTGCTGAAATGGGTATTGCTTAGCTTTGGTATCGTTGTTTTACTTGTTCTCGGCACAGCCGCCGGCATTGGCTTGTTTATTGCAAGTGCGCTGCAGCCTGTTGACGCATCTGACCAAGAGGTCCGAGTATCGATCCCGCAAGGGGCAAGTTCAATTAAGATCGCAGATGAACTAGAAACGAAGGGACTCATTAAGAATTCTTCCATTTTCACGTACTATTTAAAGTTTAAAAAGCAGGGTTCCAAATTCCAAGCTGGGGAATACACGATGAAGCCTGGCATGACATTTGAAGCGATGATTGATAAACTCAACAAAGGGGATGTCGTGAAGGAAGAAATGATCCGCATCACGATTCCTGAAGGTTATACCATCGAACAAATTGCGACCAAAGTGAGTGAACAGAGTACTTGGAAGAAAGAGACGTTCCTGGGGCTAGTCGATGACCCTGCCGGCTTTCCGAATGAGTCAACAGCATCTATTCCAGATACGAAAAATATTAGACACCGACTCGAGGGATATATTTTTCCTGAAACGTACGAATTTAAGAAAGGTTCTACCGAAAAGGAATTCGTTGAACGTTCATTGGAGCAACTAGAGAAGATGCTTGCTACGCTTCCGCCAGATTGGAAGGACAAGTTGAAGGCTCGCAATCTCTCCATCCATCAGATGCTTACAATTGCTTCGTTAATTGAGCGCGAGGTTGTTGTGGATACTGAGCGTGCTACGGTTTCTGGAGTCATTGTGAACCGCTTGAAAATGAATATGCCGCTACAGATCGATGCAACGGTTCAGTATTTATTCGAGAAGTCGAAGGATCGTTTGTTGGAAAAGGATCTTCAGATCCAAAGTCCATATAATACGTATTTGAATACAGGATTGCCGCCTGGTCCGATTGCAAGCCCAAGCCTAGCTTCAATCAAAGCGGCGATTTATCCAGAAGAAACGAAATATCTCTTCTATGTGACGAAGAAGGATGGAACCATGGGTCATTTGTTTGCGGAAACCTTTGATGAGCACAAGAAGAATATTGCCAATAGTAAAAAGGCTACGAATTAAGTTGACAGAAGGTAGGTAAGCACGTGAATAAACCAGAATTAGTCATCAGCTGCAGTTCAATTGCTGATTTGAAACAAATGATACGCGCAGGTGCGGACGCTGTAATTATAGGAGAAGATCGCTATGGGCTTCGTTTGCCAGGCGAAGTAAAGCTGAATGAGATCGGGGAATCCGTCACATGGGCTCACGAACGGAATGCGAAAGTATATGTCGCAGTTAACAATATCCTGGATAACCAAACACTCGATGGTTTACAAGAGTACTTAGCGGCTCTTCAAGCTTATGGCGTTGATGCTATCATTTTCGGAGATCCAGCAGTCGTCATGACGGTTCGTCAATTACCAGAGCCATTACCTCTTCATTGGAATGCGGAAATGACCTCGACGAATTATGCTACAGCGAATTATTGGGGCAGGCAAGGCGCCGTTCGTGTAGTTCTCGCGAGAGAGTTGAACATGGAACAGGTGCTTGATTTTAAAGCTAAGTCAGAGATTGCTGTTGAAGTTCAAGTGCATGGGATTACGAATATTTATCATTCCAAGCGTGAGCTAGTCAAAAATTATATGGCACATCAAGGGACGAAGACGGAAGAGGACCGTTCCAAAGGACGAGGACTATTCCTTATTGAACATGAAAGACGTGACCAACGGTATCCTGTATATGAGGATTGCAATGGTACGCACATTATGAGTTCTGAGGACTTCTGTATGTTGGAAAATTTGCCGGAGCTTATCGATGGTCATGTCGATAGTTTGAAAATTGAAGGCTTGCTCAAATCATCGCAGTATAATGAAACGGTCGTGAAAAGCTATCGCGCTGCAATTGATGCTTACGTTGCGAACCCTGAAGGCTACGAATTTCAGCAAGAATGGTTGGATGCGATTGTGGAGCTTCAGGATCCAGAGCGTGAGCTTAGTTTCGGATTTTTCTATAAAGAACAGGTATATTGATCAAAGAAAGAAGGTGCTCTCCTAGATGACTACAGCCGTAGAAGCACGAGCCAGAGGTAAGCGTGTAAGATTAGATAAGCCAGAGCTTCTAGCTCCAGCAGGTAATTTGGAAAAGTTGAAATTTGCGATCCATTATGGCGCAGATGCTGTATATATCGGTGGACAGAAGTATGGTTTGCGTTCGAACGCGGATAATTTCTCCAAAGAGGAAATGCGTGAAGGCGTCGAATTTGCGAAGCAATACGGGGCGAAAGTATTCGTGGCAACGAATATCTACGCACATAATGAGGATATTGAAGGCTTAGATGAGTACTTACGTGGACTACAGGAGGTCGGTATTTCGGCTATTATCGCCGCAGATCCGATCATTATGGAAACGTGTCGCCGCGTTGCACCTGAGCTAGAAGTTCATGTTAGTACGCAGCAGTCCGTAATGAACTGGCAAACCGTACAGTTCTGGAAAGATCAAGGCATCGAGCGTGTCGTATTGGCGCGTGAGGTCAGCATGCAGGAAATTGATGAAATTAAAGCGCATGTCGATGTCGAAATTGAAGCTTTTATTCATGGTGCCATGTGCAGTTCATATTCGGGGCGTTGTGTGTTGTCGAATCACTTTACGGATCGCGATTCGAACCGCGGTGGCTGCTCGCAATCATGCCGCTGGAAGTATGATCTATTCACCAAGGATCAACCGCTGGATGAACCACTAGCAACGGATTTCCCTATGTTTGCTGAGGATGATGATGCTTTCACGATGGGATCCAAGGATTTAAGCATGATTGATTATATCGCGGACATGATTGAATCGGGTGTGGATAGCTTCAAGATCGAAGGCAGAATGAAGAGCATACATTATGTGGCAACAGTCGTGAATGCTTATCGCCAGGCGATCGATGCGTATTTCGAAGATCCCGAGCATTTCAAGCTCAATCCGGTTTGGCAGGATGAGATTCATAAAGCGGCGAATCGACCTTTGAACGATGGATTCTTTTATGAGGCGCCAGGTCATGAAGACCACATTTTTGAACCGGAAGATAAGGTTGTTGGTTTTGATTTCGTTGGTTTAGTTATGGACTATAACGCAGATACAGGCGTTGCTCTGATCCAGCAAAGAAATCATTTCAAGCCAGGTCAAGAGATTGAGTTCTTCGGCCCTGAAGGGACGCATTTTAAACAAACGGTTGGAATGATCCAAGATGAAGCGGGTCAAGAATTAAATGCTGCTCGACATCCGCTGCAATTGGTGCAGATAAAGACTGTATTACCTGTAAAAAAATGGGATATGATGCGTAAAAAAACAGGAAAATAGTACCATGGAAGCTTTCTCCAGTCTGAGTTATAGTGGAGAAAGCTTTTTTTATTCTTTGTATCGTTTTATAGAGGATAATGGAAATGAATGTCGAAATTTAGGTATAACGACGCATGTAAACCTTTTCATTGAGTAGGCATTCAAAGAAGGTTAATTAGAAACTAATGGTGGTGAACGAAATGACAAAAAAACTCCAAGGTATCCGCTCTATTGTAAACAAAGTAGTTCAAGCAACAGGTCAAGTTCGAAGGGGTCGAAACGTTGACACTGCAGGTGGTGGATCTTCTTCACCGAATGGTACATACGCTTTCAAAGGTCCAGGCAGCATTAAGCTCGAAAACCCTGTGAAATCTGTGGGTATGAAGTTATTTTTGATGTTTTTTATTAGTATTTTGTTTTTCGTTCTTGTTGTAGGGATGATTTCGTATTCCGTCTCCAAAAGTGTTATTAAGAATAAAGTGTCCGAATCCAGTTTACAAACGGTCACGCAAGCAGGTCAGAAATTAGATTTCCTGTATCAGACTTTTGATGATGTATCGTTACAAATTATGCTCAATAAGGAATTACAAGATTTACTTGATAAGGTTCCCAAATTAGAAGCATCTTCTTATGAAGCACTGGATGTTACACGTCAATTAACTGAGAAATTAAACGTCGTCACCTTCTCTAATAAATCAATTAAAACACTTCATTTATACCGTCCAGATGGGAAGTTGATTGTGATCACGGGTGCTGGCGGTGCTCCAACGGCTGAGAATTCAGCTTCGACAGACTGGTTTAAAGCAACTGTAGAAAATGCAGGTAAAGTCACATGGTTGGATAGTCAAACCAAAGGATATTCCAGCAGCTCCAACAACACATTTGCGATCAGCCGTCTGATGCGTAATACGTTAACGAATTCGTCAACTGCTGTACTCGTTCTAGAACTCGGTACAGAAATTTTAACGAAAGAGCTTAGCGGCATGTCATTAGGGGATGACAGTAATGTCATTATTACGAATGCAGCGAACAAGAACATCGCAGCTAAAGACATGACAACGATTGGCAAAGAATCATCCGTTCAACTCACGAAAGAGCAGCTTGTAGAGGAACATGGTTCCTTTATCACGAAAGATGATCACTTGGTTGCTTACTATAAGTCAGCCGTATCAGGCTGGAACTTGGTTGGTGACATCCCCGTTAGTGCGTTGGTGAAAGATGCGAAGAAGATTTACAACTATACGCTCCTAATTGCCTTACTTGCAGCGATTGCAGCGGTTATCATCGGTATCATTGTAGCTAGAATGATTGGCAGCCCACTCATTAATCTTCGTAACTTGATGCAGCAAGGTGCCAAAGGTAAACTGACTGTTCGTGCCAATTACAAGTCCAAGGATGAGATTGGCCAATTAGGTGCAAGCTTTGACGTTATGATGCAGCAAATCACGACATTGGTACAACAAACAAGTACTTCTGCACAAGCCGTATTTGAAACTGCGCAAGAATTGACGAACTCCTCCAAAGTAACGGCAACAGCGGCAAGAGAAATTGCTGTGGCGACGGATGAAATTTCGAATGGCGCAGGCGGTTTAGCAACGGAGTCTGAGAAAGGCAACGAGCTAACACACCATATTGGTATTCAAATGAAGCAAGTAATTGAAGCCAATCTTGAAATGGGAACTGCGGCAGCGGATGTACAAACGTCCAGTGAACTTGGAACGAAGTATATGTCAGAGTTGATTGCCAAAACGAACCTAACGGAAGAAATGATCCGTTCCATGGTTGATAAAGTGGATAAACTGAAAGAAAGCACACGTTCGATCCGTAAAATTTTGGATCTCTTGAATAACATTTCGAAGCAAACGAATATCTTATCTTTAAATGCTACAATTGAAGCGGCACGTGCAGGTACAGCAGGCAAAGGCTTCATGGTCGTTGCGGATGAAATTCGTAAACTTGCTGATCAGTCCAAACAATCGATCGATGTTGTTGGGCAAATTACTGAAACAATTCAAGGTGAAATCGATGAAACGGTTAAAGTTCTTTCAACAGCAACCCCAATCTTCCAAGAGCAGATCATGGCTGTTAAAGAAGCAGATACGATTTTCAAACAAGTAACGAATCACATGGGCGGCTTTATTGTTCAATTGAGCACGGTTAGTGATTCCATTTCTACACTGGAACAATCACAAGTGGTACTGTCTGATGCGATGACGAATGTCAGTGCAGTTGCTGAGGAATCGTTGGCCACTTCCGAGGAAGTTGCTTCCTTAAGTTCTGAACAACTGAGCATTAGTGATGGTTTGGTGAAATTGTCAGACAAGCTGGATCAACTGTCGCAATCATTGACCGATACTTTATCCAAATTCGAAGTATAAGAGCAAGAAGATGAGTCCACTCTCCAATAGGAGGGTGGATTTTTCTTGTTTTTACGTGGTAGATCCGGTTTGCCTAGAAGTCAGAATGCCGATACTGGGAGTATTAAGGTCATTTTGAACCATACCAAAGGGGATCGTACTATGCGTGAGAATCAATTATCATCGATGGAGAAGAGACGTATGTTTTTGATGCTCTTTTTGATTCTGCTTATATTTGCATGCCTATTCGGCAAGTTGTTCTGGATCCAAATCGCGGCAACGGAAAGCTATTCATCGCGAGGGATCAATTTGGTGAAAAACTCGGTGATACAAAGGCAACGCGCACTTGTCTTAGAGAGTGGAAGAGGCGAGATACTGGATCGCCATTTACAGCCAATGACTGGTAAAATTATGAAAGCGTTAGTCGCCTTCCCGATCAACAATGAATTTGCAATGAATGGGGGCGAAGTGAGCCAATTAGCGCGTGTTTTGAAAACGAATAAGGAAAGCTGGCTTGTATTTGCACATAATTTGAAAGAGCCGCAAGTATGGGGAACGCAAGATGGGGGGAAGGCCGTCTCCTTAAGTTCTCAACAGGTGAAAGAAATAGATGCGTTAGGACTCGCTAGTATTAAGGTAGTAGAAATGGAAGATCGTTATCCTACGGGGATGACTGCTCGTCAGTTAGTTGGTTTTATCGGTCAAAATCCAGATCGCGTGATGCAGATTTACGGTTCTGATTTGGAAAAAGGGCGAGTTGCCCTAACTTCCAAAATTGGTGGAGCCGGCCTTGAGAAGTCTTTCGATTCGTGGCTGCGCGGTGTGGGTGAAACTTCAATCTCATATTTCACAGATGCGGGGAAGAGGCCTCTTGCGGGTTTGGATGCACGGATGATCGCTCCGGATAACTCGTACTACCCTGTGAAGCTGATAACAACGTTAGACAGCGACGTACAGCAGCAAATTGAAGCTCTCATGGACAAGCTGCATATTCGTGAGGGAGCGGCCGTTGTACAGGAAGCATCAGATGGCGATGTGATCGCCATGGCGAGCAGGCCGAATTATAATCCATTACAAGTGGACCTAGCCAGTAATAATTGGAGTAATTATGCAATCAAGGCAACGGCGCCTGGTTCGATTTTCAAAACCATTGTAGCCGCGGCAGCGTTGGATGAGAAGGTTGTGAAGCCTACGGAAACGTTCAACTGTGAAGGTGCGCTTGGGAAGTATGGTTTTACTTGCTGGAGGAGGGATGGGCATGGCCCTTTAACCCTAGAAGAAGGATTCGCCCAGTCGTGTAATATCGTGTTTGCGAACGTGATGCAGCGTCTAACGGCCGCTCAACTAGAGACATATGCCAATAAACTAGGCGTGCTTAATGAGGTAGGCTGGACAGGGAAGACGGATATGAGAGATGTTTTTGAACAATTTGACTCGGAGGAGAAAGGGCAATTATTTGCTGCGCATACCCCAGAGACGGATGAGGGGGTTCTGATGCAAACAGCGATTGGTCAAAGGGATGTTAGAATGACGCCACTACAGGCATCGAATATGGTTGTGACTTTGTTGAATGATGGCAAGGGCTTCACCCCTCGGGTTGTGCAAGAAATCCAGTATCAAACGGGGCGTAAGATGGAGGCATTTCCTGTGAAAAGCTTGAATTCTGACGCTGGCAAAATTTCAGCGACAACGAGCCGCACGTTGCTCAATTGGATGCGGGAAGTCGTCACAGAAGGAACAGGGCAAAGTCTGCAAGGTGCGAAGTGGAAGTTGGCAGGGAAGTCAGGGACAGCACAGATTCAAAATGGCAAGCAAGAAAAGGTGAATCAATGGTTCATTGGCTATGGTCCTGTGGAGACGCCACAATATGCCGTATCTGTCGTAATCAAAAATACAGACCCAACCGAAAGTAATAAGGCAATTCCTTTATTTAAGGGGATCATGGACATTTTGGCGAGTCAAGGGTTGTCAAACAGCAAATAACAGGTATGATGGATGTTAGGTCCATTTGGCTATCCATGCTGATGACACATACTACACTCAGGAGATCTAACTTTATGCTTACCCAATTGCCTTCAACTTTACGAGTACTTGATCGTTCAAATAACATGGAATCCCAATCGATTTTATATGCTTTTGCTCTAGAAGAGCTCTTATGCCGTGCAATAGGGCAAGGAACATCCCCTCTCTTACATATTTGGCGGCACCCACGCGCTTTCGTTATGGGATTAAGAGACAGCAGATTGTCAGGCGCCGCTCAGGCAGATGAATGGCTGCGAAGTCAAGGTTATGATACCGCCGTACGCAATTCAGGTGGAGCGGCAGTCCCATTAGATCGGGGAGTCGTCAATCTATCTTTGCTGCTCCCGAAGGGTTCAGGAGATATGGAGCACCGTAAAGATTTTGAGGGGATGGTCGGCTTAATTCGAGATGTGATGGCTTCCATTACAGATCAAATTGACCAAGGGGAAATTATCGGTTCCTTTTGCCCGGGAGAATTCGATCTGAGCATTGGTGGGCGTAAATTCTGCGGGATAGCTCAGCGTAGGCAGCAGCTTGCCATTTCGGTACAAGCTTTCCTAATCGTCGAAGGCCGCGGCGAGGAGAAGGCTGCATTAGCCCGTGGATTTTATGAGAGGGCTGCAATCTCGGCTACCAAGCAAGATTACCCAACGGTTGTACAGGAAAGCATGTCGAGTTTAGCGGAGTGCTTGCAGCTGCCGTTAACAGCGGAGATGTTCGTAGAGCAGCTACGACAGGTGATGAGCACCGCAGGGATCCAGTTTACCCAAGCCGAAGAAATCACGGGGTATCCCACTGAATCCCAAGTGCATGAGATGATTGCTTTAATGAAAGATCGTTATGGACTTTCAACCTAGAAAGTAATGCAACGCCGCTGGCATCTCGACTTGCCAGAAGCCCCATATATGCTTGCCAGGTTTCTCTATATAGTGAAGCGTGGCATTTTTGTCTTGCAGAAATGTGTGCGTCAGTCTGTTTTCTCGGACGAAATCGAAAGTGCCGCGTTCCGTTGTAACGTCGGTTTCATCTGTGCCAATCAACATGTACATCTCTAACCAAGATAAGTCGTCCTCTTGTTTGATTCTTTCGCGTGTTATGTCGAAAAATGCGCCTGACAAGGATATAACTCGGCAAAAAAGGCTAGGATAATCTAAGGCGAGATGCAAGGAAACTGTCCCACCAAGAGAATCTCCTGCAAGAATGCGTTCTGATCTCTCCGTACGGACGGGATAACGACTTTCTACATAAGGGAGAAGCTCCTCTGCGAAGAATTGACAGTAAGCATCATGGCGCTCTCCTTCCGGTGCATATTCGGATGTCCGGTTAGCGTTATTCACATCGACTCCGACAACAATGGCAGGTTCTAGATCCTCATCGAGGATTAATCGTGTAAGGGTTGTAGCAATTCTGCCGAAATTAAAGAACTGTTCACCATCTTGACAGTAAATAACAGGATAAGAGAGCAGTTCGTTATAACCAGGGGGGAGATAGATCCGCAGGGGGCGATTTTCTCCGAGCAGGTTCGAGGTGACTTCATCTTTGACAATAGTACGCTTATACAAACGGGAGTCGTCTGACATCGTTTATCTCCTTCTCATTTGGGGTAGGTGTATTATAGCAGTTGTTGTTTCCTTCTAAACTGTATTATATATTTTGTTAAACTGTACTATTCACTAACGGTAAAAAAGGTGAGATACCCCGCCACTACTGGTGTACAATTCACCAAAACAGGATTATAATAATACTATAACAGAAGTTCAGATAGTAGGCACCAAAATCATATAAGAGGTGAAATGGTATGAGTAAGCCACTTGTCAGCCAAGCAAATTATGAAGTGACCACAGAAAAGGTTGAGCCATTGCAGGTTCTTGCTCCAGACGGCACAGTCGTAAATCCCGACAAAATGCCGAAGCTTAGCGATGAACAATTGAAAGAATTAATGAGAAGAATGGTATTTACACGAGTTTGGGATGAAAGAGCAGTTAATCTAGGTCGTCAAGGCCGTCTTGGTTTCTATGCACCGGTTTCTGGTCAAGAAGCATCCATGATCGGTAGTGAATTTGCCCTAAATAAAGACGATTTCATCTGCCCGGGTTACCGCGATATGCCGCAATTGGTATGGCACGGTCTTCCGCTGTATCAAGCATTCTTGTATTCCCGCGGTCATCAACATGGCGGACAAATTCCGCAAGATGTTCACGTACTTATGCCGCAAATTATTATCGGCGCACAAATTCTTCACGCAACAGGCGTAGCGATGGCGTTCAAGAAGCGCAACCAACCGCGTGTAGCAATCACTTATACAGGTGACGGCGGAAGTTCTGAAGGTGATTTCTACGAAGGCATGAACTTTGCAGGCGCATTTAAATTGCCTGTCATTTACTTTGTACAAAACAATGGTTACGCGATTACAACACCATATTCGAAACAAACAGGAGCTCTTTCTGTTGCACATAAATCCGTTGCTGCGGGTATCAAAGGCGTGCAAGTAGACGGCATGGACGTTCTAGCTGTTGTTCAAGCTGTTACAGAAGCTGCTGAAAGAGGACGCAGAGGCGAAGGCGCTACGTTAATCGAAGCATTGACATACCGTTTCCGTCCACATTCCTTGGCCGATGATACTACGAAATATCGTACCAAAGACGAAGAGTCCGATTGGGAACCAAGAGATCCGCTTACACGTATGCGTTTGTTCTTGACGAAGAAAGGTCTTTGGAGCGAAGAAGAAGAAGCTCAAGTGAAGGAAGAAGCGAAAGCTACTGTTGCTGAGCACATCAAGAAAGCGGAAGAAACAGAGAAAATGACAGTCGCTGGTTTGATCGACTCCATGTTCGAAGTTACGCCTTCCCATTTGGAAGAACAAAAAGAATTGTATAAATAAATAGAGTAAACGTTCGAAACAAGTTTTAACTTTAGGAGGCACAGAGTAGTCATGGCACAAATGACAATGATTCAAGCGATAAAAGACGCGATGCGCGTAGAATTAGAAAGAGATCCTAATGTTATTTTGTTCGGTGAAGACGTTGGTAATGTTGGTGGCGTGTTCCGTGCAACAGAAGGTTTACAAAAAGAATTCGGCGAAGAGCGTGTATTCGATACGCCGCTTGCTGAGTCCGCAATCGGTGGACTTGCGGTTGGTTTAGGCGTTCAAGGCTTCCGCCCAATCGCTGAAATTCAATTCGTTGGATTCATTTACGAAGCACTTGACCAAATTTGCGTGCAAGCTGCTCGTATGCGTTACCGTTCCGGCGGTCGTTATAACTCTCCAATCGTATTCCGTACGCCTTTTGGCGGCGGGGTGAAAGCAGCTGAGCTTCATACAGACGCACTTGAAGGTCTTCTTGTTCAAACACCAGGGATCAAAGTTGTTGTTCCTTCCAATCCTTACGATGCCAAAGGTCTTCTAATTGCAGCGATTCGTGATAATGACCCTGTTTTCTTCATGGAGCATTTGAACTTATACCGTGCATTCCGCGGCGAAGTACCAGAAGGCGAATATACAGTTGAGCTTGGCAAAGCGAATGTTGTTAAAGAAGGTTCTGATGTTACAATCATTACTTACGGCGCTATGGTTCACACTTCCATGAAAGCTGCTGAAGAAATCGAAAAAACAGAAGGCGTGAAAGTCGAAGTTATCGACCTTCGTACACTTCTTCCATTGGATATAGATACCATTGTAGCTTCGATTAAGAAAACGAACCGTGCGATCATCGTGCAAGAAGCACAAAAAACTTCTGGTGTAGCCGCTGAGGTTATTGCTCAAATTAATGAAAAAGCGATTCTACATTTGGAAGCACCAGTTCTACGTATTTCTCCGCCAGATACGGTGTATCCATTTGCACAAATCGAAGATGCTTGGTTGCCAAGTCCAGCAAGTGTTATTGCCGGAATTAAGAAAGTTCTTGAATTTTAATTCACCTAGTCGAAGGTAACAGGAGGTCATACACGTGGCATTGTTTGAATACAAGTTCCCAGAGCTTGGTGAAGGCATACATGAAGGCGAGATCGTGAAAATGTTAGTTAAAGCGGGTGATACCGTAACTGACGAAACGATTCTGATGGAAGTACAGAACGATAAAGCAGTCGTTGAAGTTCCTTGTCCAGTTGAAGGCAAGATCGTCAGCGTTGCTGTCAAAGATGGACAAGTTTGTACAATCGGAGAGCTTGTGATGACGATTGAAGTGACTGGCGAGATGCCTGCGGCTTCGATGCATCACGGTTCAAGCCACGCGGCACCAGCCGTGGCGGTTGCAACTCCACCTGCTGCTGCGCCAGCAGCAGTAGCGGCACCTGCAGCAGCGCCATCAGTGGCGGCTGCACCAGCACCTACCGCGCCTACAGGCAGCGCGGGCCGCGAAGTGCTTGCGACGCCTAGCGTGCGCAAGTTCGCAAGAGAGAAAGGCATCACACTCGCAGAGGTGACGCCTACAGGGAAGCACGGCCGCGTAACACGCGAGGACGTGCTGGGCTTCACAGGAGCTGGCTCTGCAGCAGCTCCGGCAGCAACAGAAGCGGCGTCGGCAGCTTCTGAATCAGCAGCACCTGCTGTAGCAGCGCAGGTTGTTACTGCTGGCGATCGCGTCGAAGAACGGATTCCGTTCAAAGGCATCCGCAAAATCATCGCGAACGCGATGGTGAAATCCGTGTACACGGCTCCGCACGTGACATTGATGGATGAGATCGACGTATCGGCACTAGTCGCTCTTCGTACGCGTACGAAGCCACTAGCTGAGAAAAAAGGCGTGAAACTGACGTACCTTCCTTTCATCGTGAAAGCATTGGTAGCAGCTTGCCGTCAATTCCCGGTCATGAACGCAATGATCGACGAAGAGAAGCAAGAAATCGTCTACAAAAAATACTACAACATCGGGATTGCAACAGATACAGACAACGGCTTGCTCGTTCCTGTTATCCATGATGCTGATCGTAAAAACGTATGGTCCGTCGCAGCAGCGATCAAAGATTTGGCTGTTCGCGGTCGCGAAGGTAAATTGTCTCCGAACGAGATGAAGGGCGGCACGATTTCCATCACGAACATCGGTTCTGTTGGCGGCATGTTCTTCACACCGGTTATCAACTTCCCAGAAGTTGCGATTCTAGGTGCAGGTCGTATCACGGAGAAGCCAGTTGTGAAAAACGGTGAAATCGCGGTTGGACACGTTATGGCGCTTTCCTTGAGTTTCGATCACCGTATCGTTGACGGAGCGACAGCACAAAGCTTCTTGAACTACATCAAACAGCTTCTGGCTGATCCAGAGCTTCTCGTCTTGGAGGTGTAACATCATGGTTGTAGGAGATGCTTCTTTAGATATAGATTTGTTGGTTATCGGTGCGGGTCCTGGCGGTTACGTGGCTGCGATTCGCGCAGCACAGCTTGGTCAAAGTGTTCTTATTGTTGATAAGGATGCTTGGGGCGGCGTGTGTTTGAACCGTGGATGTATCCCATCCAAAGCTTTGATTTCTGCAGCGCACACTTATGAGCACGCACAGCATGCTGACAGCATCGGGATCTCCGTAGAGAACGTGAAAGTGGACTTTGCGAAGGTACAAGCTTGGAAGAACAGCATCGTTGCCAAACAAACTGGCGGCGTAAGCGGTTTGCTTAAAGGCAACAAGATCCAAACGTTCCAAGGTGAAGCGATGTTCATCAATGAGCACGAAGCACGTGTGTTTAATGATGCAGAAGCGCCGCGTTACCGTTTCAAGAACTGCATTATCGCAACAGGCTCCCGTCCGATCGAGTTGAAAGCTTTCCCTTATGGCGGAAGAATCATCTCCTCGACAGAAGCATTGAACTTGCCTGAAATTCCGAAAAGCATGATCGTTATCGGCGGTGGCTATATCGGAATCGAGCTTGGTCAAACGTATGCGAAATTCGGTACGAAAGTGACTGTGTTGGAAGGCTCCGATCATGTGCTTCCAGGCTTTGAGAAAGAATTGACGAAGCTGGTTGCTAAGAGTCTAGATAAAGTTGGCGTAGAGGTTCATACGGAAGCGTTGGCGCAATCTTGTACGAAAACAGACAACGATGTTACGGTTACTTTCACAGTGAAAGGTGAAGAGAAACAAGTTACGGCTGATTACGTTCTAGTAACAGTTGGTCGTCGTCCGAACACGGATGGTGAGCTTGGTCTCGACCTCATTAACTTGAAAATGACGGATCGCGGTTTGATCGAAGTCGATAACCAAGGTCGCACAAGCATTCCTCATATTTTTGCAATCGGTGATGTGGTCCCTGGTCTATCCTTGGCACACAAAGCTTCCTATGAGGCAAAAGTGGCGGCTGAAGCGATTGCAGGTCAAGCAAGCATCGTTGATTACAAAGCAATGCCTGCTGTCGTGTTCTCCGATCCGGAGATTGCTGGCGTAGGTCTAAGCGAAACAGAAGCGAAAGCACAAGGAATTAATGTTACCATTGGTAAATTCCCTTATGCAGCTAACGGACGTGCTAACTCTTTGAACGCAGCGCAAGGCTTCGTGAAGCTTGTCGGCGACAAAGAAACAGGCCAGTTGCTTGGTGGACAAATCGTAGGACCAGAAGCTTCCAACTTGATCGGTGAGCTTGCGCTAGCGGTTGAGATGGGCGCTAATCTAGAAGATATCGCACTTACGATTCATGCACATCCAACATTGACAGAAATGATTATGGATGCTGCTGAAGGTGCATTAGGACATCCAATTCATCAACTTGGTAAGTAAGTTATAGGTGTTTCCACGGTTATTTCTATACCTTTAGATAAAAGTCCCGAGAGTCTGGCTGAAAAGCCACTCTACGGGACTATTTTGTTTTTACTAAAACTTGAATTGACGCCCTGAATCGGCTGCTTATATAATTTGTAGATGGATTCCTGATAGCCAAAATGTAAGGAGCGTTGAAGATGCATACACCAAAACCGATTATCATTGGTCACCGCGGAGCAGCGGGCGAAGCTCCAGAGAATACACTAGCTTCATTCGAATTAGCCCTAGAGCAAGGCGCACAAGCGATCGAACTGGATGTACATATCACGAAAGATGGCGAAATCGTCGTTTGCCATGATGGAACATTGAATCGTACAACGAATGGTTCAGGACTTATTTGTCAACAACAATGGGCAGATATCCAAAAGTTAGATGCTGGAGCTTGGTTTTCGGACAAGTTTGCAGGGGAGCGCATTCCTCTGCTAAGCGAGATATTTGAACTGGTGCCGAAAGGGACACTTATCAATGTGGAAGTGAAACATGCCTACGAAGGACGTATGGAGAGTGCACTTCTGGCATTTTTGCGAGAGATAGATCGGTACGAAGATGTCGTTGTTTCTTCTTTTGACCATAAAGTGATTCAGCGCTTAAAGCGGGCCGAACCCGCGTTGAAGGTAGGCTTGCTGTATGCAGCCAATCTTATTGACCATGCGGCGTATGCCAAATTGCTCGAGGTTGAAGTCTATTCCTTGCATCCACATCATCACTCTTTTGAAGGAGCGGATATCGCTTTGGCCACCGCAGATGGGCTAGCTGTCTATCCCTACACAGTAAACGAACTTTCAGACTACCAACGGATGATGGATGCAGGTGTCACGGGTATTATTACAGATTTTCCTGGCAGGTTGAAAGCCTATTTAAATTCGAATTCATAGTTCGATTACATAACCAAGAATAAATAGACCAAGGCATACACATGCCGAGGTCTTATTTCTTTTTTCCGCATACAATGAACTATTGACAGACTCGAATGAGATACCAATAGGGGGAATTTCCATGTTGAAATGGATGTTCGTTACGCTAGTAAGGCTTTTACTTCCGTGCTTGCGTCTGTTTGTGTTGCTTGCTTTTAAAGTGAGAGTGACCGGCATGGAGAAACTCAATCTATCGGGAAAGACAGTCCTTATTCCGAACCACGTATCGTTATTAGATGCTGTCGTGCTGGCACTACTTTTACCTACAGATGTAGCATTCGTAGTGAATACGAACATTGCGAAGCGGTTTGCGTGGGTACTCCATTTCAGGAGGCATATTACGGTAGATACTTCGAATCCTTATGCCGTTCGTACGATGTTAAAAACGATTCAAAGCGGCATACCTCTCGTCATTTTTCCAGAAGGAAGAATTACGACGACAGGTGGCATGATGAAAATATATAGCGGAATCGGGTATCTTGCCCTTCGTTCACAAGCCCATATTGTGCCAATTTCTATTGAGGGTTTGGAATATTCGAAGCTATCCTATTTGCGGGGGAAAATAAAACAACGCTGGTTCCCGCGAGTGAACATTGCGTTTGGTGAGGCTTTTCAAGTTCCGCCAGGCGATCAGCGATTGGCGAGAAAAGTCCAAAAGGAGCAAGCGACAGAGGCGATCCGTGCTAAGCTGTTGTGTCATTTGCTGGATAGTCGGTTGCAGCCCGAGGTTAATTTATTCAATGAACTGCTGGCAGCGGCTCAGAGGCACGGACAATCAAGGGTCATTTGCGAAGATGTGGTGAGTCATTCGGCATTGACGTATCGGAAGCTACAGTTGAGCAGCTATACACTGGCAGTACGTTTGGAGAAGCTTTTGGCTGGACAAAAGCGGGTTGGGTTGTTGCTGCCGAATACCGCGGGGCATGTGGTGACATTGTTTGCGCTGTTCCGATTAGGCGTTACGCCGGCTATCTTGAATTATTCGGCTGGCAAGCAGGTAATGCTGGATGCGTGTGAGACCGCTGAAGTTCGGATCGTGCTGACATCTCGCGTGTTTATCGAGAAGGCGGGGCTATCGGATTTTATCCAGAGCGCTAGTGATTTATTCACGGTTATTTATTTGGAGGATGTGAAGGAAGCGCTAACTTTGCAAGATAAGGTGCATGGTTTGCTTCATTTTGTGCAGCGGAAGAAAGGGCCAGTTGGTGTTGGGCAGAATGAAGCTGTACTATTCACTTCAGGCAGCGAGAGTAAACCGAAAGGTGTCGTTCTAACTCATCGTAATATTAGCGCGAATATTCAACAAGCAAGACTTGTTATTGCATTTAATTCTTCGGATTGTGTGCTTGGCAGTATGCCGATGTTTCACTCTTTCGGTCTGACCGCGGGGACGATGCTGCCGATTCTCTCGGGGATGAAGCTGGTGTTATATCCCAATCCCTTGCATTACAAAGTTATTCCAGAGCTCGTTTATGATCGGAATATTACGATATTATTTGGTACGTCCACGTTTCTAGGAGCTTACGCGAGAACGGCGCATCCTTATGATTTTGCCCATTCCTTACGCTATGTTGTGGCTGGTGCAGAAAGGCTGAAGGAGGAAGTGCGTCAACTTTGGCAGGACAAATTCGGGATTCGCATTCTGGAGGGCTATGGAACGACGGAGACGACGCCGGTTATTTCACTGAACACACCGATGCATGCGAAGAAAGGGTCTGTCGGTCAATTGCTGCCAGGTATCGAAGCTGTCGTAGAAGCGGTGGATGGGATTCCTTCAGGTGGGCATTTGCTCGTGAGAGGTTCGAACGTGATGAAGGGGTATTTGATTCATAGTCGAGGGTTCGTACCTGCTGCGGAGTGGTATGCTACCGGGGATATTGTGACATTGGATGAGCAAGGATACTTGTTCATTCAAGCGCGTTTGCAGTCTTTTGCTAAAATTGGTGGCGAAAAAGTATCGCTTCTCATGGTGGAGGAGCTTGTATCTAGGTGTTTGGCGGCACCTGCGGTGTGCGCTGCAGTTCATGTGCCTGATCGGCGAAAAGGTGAGCGAATCATTGCCTATCACACGAGTAAAGTGAGTCCGCTTGAAGCGCTTCGCGAGTTGATGAAGCAGGAGGGGCAACCGGCGATTTATATGCCTTCCGAATTTCGTTATATGGAGAAGCTGCCGCTACTTGGGAGTGGGAAGGTTGATTATGTGACGATGAAACAATGGGCATTGATGAGCGATGGTGGAAGTAAACCCACAGCTTAGGCTGTGGGTTTTGCGCGGATGACGGTAATGGCGGCGGGGATGAGTTCGATTTGAAGGGGCGTGGAGCCTGCGAACTCTCCATCTGCTTGCACAAGCAATGGCTGCTCTGTTTGAATCGAAATCGATTTTCCCTTATAAAAAGATACGGCAGGGTGCTGGGTGTGTTTGCCTTGATACACGGTGAAAAGAACGGGCAGGAGGCGAAAGCGGCTATGGCTCTGAATAACGACAACATCAGCCATACCATCTGTTGGACTAGCTGTGGGGCAGATTTGAATAGCGCCTCCATAGAAAGGAATATTCGCTACGGCTGCCAGCCACATGTTCGGTAATTTCGTTAGCACGCCATCTACTTCTAGCCATGCGGTGGAAGGTTGATATGTTGCGAACACACGAAGTATTGAAATGAAATAGGATAGCTTGCCTAGCCCTAGACGGTTGAGGAGCTTTTTGTAGCTGGCTTCATTCGTGATCTTGGCAACCATCCCATCAAAGCCTGCACCAATGCTATTCACCGCAACTTGTTGAATCTGACTGGCGTGAAGAAGGTCAATTTGCAAGGTATCGGCGGCATGTAGGGCAATGTGTAGTGCTTCAAGTGGATGATTGGGGATGCCGTACGCTTTGGCAAAATCATTCCCTGTTCCTGCTGGAATCACGGCTAGAGCGCAGACTGGGGAGGTGTCGTTGCTATTCTGGTGCTTCTGATGCTGCCAGACTCCGCCTGCTACTTCATGAACGGTGCCATCTCCACCAATGATGATGATGCGTTGTACATGATGAGTTTGAATCAGTGTGATGGCGAGTTGCGTTGCTTCACCAGCCTGGGTTGTTAATTTGGCTAGATAAGCGATGTGATTCTCTTGGAGATAAGTCTGGACTTCTCCCCAGATGTGAGATCCTCTGCCATTACCTGAAAGCGGGTTCACAATGATTCCGATGGTTTCCATGTTTATTTGCCCCTTATCGTTTCGTTGAGGTGGTAGTATTTGGCAGGTGAAATGCTTGTTGTAGTAAGGTTTATACGAATTTTTCTTTACATAAGGGAGTCTGTTTTGTAAAATAAACCATGGGTAAATTAATTTTCACTTGTGTTAGATTTAGTGCCATAAGAAAGATTGATTGTTGATTTGATGTACACTCGGGGGGAGAATGGGTAACTTTGAAATCCAAAACAAATTTGAACAGCATGCAAAGCACAGGAAAGCTCAACGTCAACCTGTCCATCCTTCGTAATCTGAAACTTCGTTTTAAATTGCTGTTGATGAATGCGATTGCCATTTTATTTTTATTAATTGTAGGGATTACGGGCTATCATTATATGGACAAGATGTCTAGTAACTCTACTAGAATGTACGAGGAAAGTCTGCTATCTGTCAAATGGATTAATCAACTTCAAACAAATTTGAAAGAAACCCAATCTAATTTGCTAGAGATGATGCTCTCCACGGATGTTAAGTATAAGGCTAAGCTCAAAGCCAAGTTGGATGTGAACGCAAGTACGAATAAAGAATTAGTTGCGAAAATCGCAGGTGTTGCGCTAAATGAGGAAGAAATTGGTGCATTCACAAGCTTCGAGGAAATGAATCTGAAGTATCGTGATGTTGTTACGAAAACAATTGATCAAGCGACGCAAAATAATCAAGTTGCTTATCAGGTATACAATAATGAAGTATCTCCGCAAGGTGATAAAACGGTAGAAGCATTGGTAAAGCTCGTAGGACTTAAAGAATCCGCGGCTGAACAATTCCAGAAATCCAGTAGCTCGGATTCCGCAACATCGCATTGGGTCATTATACTGACGATACTTATTGCGGTTATTGTGATGACTTTGGGCGCATTGACGCTCGATATGATCATTTCTACACCGATTCGCAAACTGCAAGAAAATATGGAAAAGGCAGCCGGTGGAGACCTGTCCGTTAAAGGGGACTACCCTTATGAGGATGAGGTAGGTAAAGTAACGAATTCTTTTAATGTGATGACAAGTAGCTTGCGTGGGCTTGTTATGCAAATTTCAGATAATGCGCTTACGCTTTCAGCGAGTTCGGAAGAGCTTCTTGCCAGCTCAGAACAAAGCTCTCTAGCCGCAAGACAGGTTGCTTCTTCTAGTCAGCAGCTGTCGGAAGATTTTGAGAAGCAATTTGTTGGTGTGACGCAAGCGAATGAGGCGGTTGGCCTTATGTTGAGGAGCACGAAGCAGATTGATGAGTCGGCGCAAGTGGTTGCTGGGCTTGTAAATCAAGCGACGCAGGCCGCTCAGCATGGTAAGCAATCGGTCGCTTCGATCGCGGGCCAGATGTCTGAGATTTCAGACGCGGTTCGTGAGGTTAATGGCGTTATTGAAGCATTGGGTAAAAATGCACACAAAATTGGTGAAATCGTTAATGTGATTAACGAGATTTCGACGCAGACGAATCTGCTTTCGCTGAATGCAGCGATTGAAGCAGCACGTGCTGGGGAAGCTGGACGCGGCTTCGCTGTCGTTGCTGGTGAAGTGCGTAAACTTGCGGAGCAATCGTCCACGTCAGCGCGAAATATTACGAATCTGGTGTCGACGATCCAGCGGCAGATCAATCATGCTGTTAGCTCCATGCATGCAGGAGCAGGGAAAGTGCAAGAGGGCTTGACGATTTCGGAGGAAGCGCAGGAATCGTTCGTACATATCGAGACTTCCGTCGAGAAGGTGAATACGAAAGTGGAAGATGTGAACCGGAACATCCACCAGCTTGTCGATGCGAACTTGCGCATCGAGCAGGTGATGCGCATTGTGAGCGGCGTGTCGGAGACGGGAATCTCCGTCAGCCAGGAGACATCCGCTGCGAGTCAGCAGCAAATGTCGACGACGGAGGAAATCGAGAATTCCGCGAAGTCGTTGGCTGGACTCGCGGAAGAATTGCAAATTTCGCTGCAGAAATTTAAGGTGTAGAGGATGACCCGCGGGCGAGTGCCGCGGGTTTTCTTGTTTGGCGCGGCGGTGGTGGACGCGTCCAAGGTATACGCTGCAGTTAGTGATGAAAAACATCACTAACGGAGGTGGAACGGGACGCGTCCAAGATATACGCTGCAGTTAGTGATGAAAAACATCACTAACGGAGGTGAAACGGGGTGAGTCCAAGGTATGCGCTGCAGTTAGTGATGAAAAACATCACTAACGGAGGTGAAACGGGGCGAGTCAGTGTAATCTCTCCGAACTAACCCATCATTTGCTGAAGTATTTCAGCTGTTGGGCGGTAGTATCTGATCCGTTGAGTCCCTTTTCCTACGGGTTCAAGCATGTTTTTCGCATGCATGACCTTGAGTAGTTGGCGTGCTTTTTGAGCTTCGATAGCTAATACCTGACATACATCATGAGTTGTCAGGAGTTTCTTGCTGTTTAACGCAAAACGCAAAATTTCTTTCTCCACGTAGCTCATGGATTTGACTGGAACGTCGTTCATACCCAGATAGCGGCCCATAAACTGTTGTAGGATTTGTTGGCACATGCGGGGGCGATCTTTGATATCCTCGTAGGAGAAGCGGAGGATTCGCCAGCCATCGATGATGAGGTGGTTCTGACGAATGAGGTGATCCGAGAATTGGGAGCGGCTAATTTGTGAGGCGTGTGTGGTGAAACCGTCGATTTCGATGGCAAGTTTGAGTGTATGTTTGATAAAAGCAAAATCAAGGAATCGCGTTCCATCGCGAAAGTCTTTCACTTCATATTCAGGATGAAGATCGTTGAAATGATGAAAAGCAGGCCACCAAACATGCAAAAGAAATAGTTTCTCAGCATGACTGTGACCCTCCAATAGTCTGCGAAGAGAGTCACCTTTTCGAGTAGATGCGTGGTACGCAATATAGATGCTATGTGCAACTTCAAATTCAATTTTCATATGGATGCCTCCTTAAAATAAACAAAGCCGCTTCTCTCGATCAGCCCTGGCTGAAAGTAGAAAAGCGGCGTATGCTTTACGACCAACTATTTCTATATTGTAGCACACACGCGCTGTATATCACCATCGTATTGACAAACTTGTACTACCGTTATATAATACTGGAGTTGATTGAAATGAAACCATATAAACACTTCATATTTAGCCTCATTTACCCCACACGAACGATTAGCGAGTAGAAAGTAACCCCCTCTCCTTGTTTATTTTTCTCCCAATGCGCAGTCCATCAGCTCATTTATGGTAAACCCGAGGCAACGTAAGTGTTTCGGCAGTAAGTGTTTGTAACGCAATTCGCACTGGCGCGGTCATTGGAGCCGCAAGGATGGAAGAGAGGTAGGGCTTTCATTGTTTTGATATTCCAACACATGAATTACGCAATTTCATAGAGATCAATTGAAGTTAAATAAATCGTTTTCGTGCTGATTAGGTGCGGGAACGATTTTTTGTGTTGATTTCGGCTGGTGAATCATAGGTACTTCATTTACAATAAAAGCAAATCAACCAACGGTCTGAAAAGTGTATGTATGGTGTGCGAGTTATGAATGGTATAAACTTCTGAATCTACATAGAAAGAAGGTTCCTCCCTTGACAGAACAAATATTTGAACTTAAGGCTACATGGACAGGCGGTCTGGATGGGAAGGGCGAGCTCCAAGCAGATGGCTTTCAGACATCGATTTCTGTACCAAGTAAATTTGATGGTCCCGGTGTGGGAACGAATCCAGAAGAAATGCTGCTTGGTGCTGCGGCAACCTGTTACATCATCACACTGGGCACGCTGCTAGCAAGAGAAGGCATTGTATCGCTAGAGCTCGAATCCCAAATTTATGTGCAGAACCGTCCAACGATGAAAGTCAATGCGATTGTCCATCGTCCTCATATTTGTGTACCGCCACATACGACCGAAGCTCAACTGGATAAAATAAGCAAAGCCGCATTCCGTGCGGAACAAACTTGCATGATTAGCAAAGCCTTGCGAGGCCAAGTACATATAAGTGTCGAGCCTGAGATTCGAATCTGGGATGTGTAAGTAACTTAACTGAGAAGGAGCGCAGTGCAGCGATGAATCTGAATAAGAAGGTTTTTATCGGTTTTTTGCTATTCATCATCATTCCCTTATTCGTCCTAGGGTCTGCGGTGTATACGGTTTCTCAGCAGCTAATTGAGAAGAAATATGGGGATTTAACGGAAGTCACGCTGCAAGCGATTTCCCGTAATATTTACTACATGTTCAAGGAAGCGAACTATTTCTCCGATTTCTGGATGGTCAAAGACAGCATTCAAGGCATCTATCGTACGATTGACGCGGCGAAACCGAACGAGGATCCGCTTTCCTCGTATGATCTGAACACATTCGATACGCTGCTCCGCGGCTCGATTCTTACCTATTCGCCTATTCAATCTGTCGTTATTTACAACAATAGCGGTAAATCTTTTAGCGCTGGGCGAACGAGCGGAAGTTCGATTCCATGGCCAACGATTCAGCAAAGCATGGCCTTCCAGCACATTCAGGAACTCAATGGCAGTCCACTCTGGATTGGACCCTCGGAGTTCAAGGAGTTCGGGTCAGGCCGCGGCGAATTCTATCAAGCGCGCATGGTGAAAGATTTTTGGACGATGGATAATCTAGGTTATATGCTGTTGAAATTTAAATTTAATGAGCTGGACCTCATATTCAAATCTTTCAATACGAGCGAGCAAAACTCCAAAAGGTATCTGTTGATCAACAAAACCGGACTTATTTTCTACGATAATAAACAAAGCTTAGAAGGGGCTAATGTCCTGCAACTGACGCAAGGGAAATTGGATCTAGGATACAACAATTACAGTTTCAAGGCAGATTTCCAAAATGAAAAAAGCCTCATATCTCTCTATCATTTGAATATTAATGGGATGGGCGTTCAGGACTGGAGCGTCGTGTCGATCACGTCATGGAAATATGTCGCTGGTGAAATCGAGACGATTATGAAGCTGGTTGCAGGCATTACGTTCGTATGTTTGTTCTTTGCCCTGGTGTATAACCTCGTCTTCGTCAGACGTATTATTCAACTGATTCTCCGCATGCTCTCCTCGATGAAAAAGGTGGAGCGTGGAGATCTGACTACCCGCATGGAAGTGAGTGGCAAGGATGAAACCACAGCATTAGCAAGAGGTTTTAACTCTTTGGTTGTCAGGGTCGAGGATCTGCTCGAAGAGGTGAAGCGTCAGCAGGACCGCAAGAACAAGGCCGAGCTTATGCTGCTGCAAGCGCAGATTAAGCCTCATTTTCTTTTTAATACACTGGAGTCGATCAATGTCCTAGCCATCCAGAACCAAGGGAAGAAAGTCAGTCAGATGGTGATTCGTCTTGGGAATTTGCTGAGAATAGGGATGGAAAACCGGGAAGAAATTTCGTTGAAGCAGGAGCTGGAGCATCTGCGCAGCTATTTGGAAATTCAGGAGTTCCGCTTCGAGGATCAATTCCAATACACCATAGAAGCGCCGCCAGAGCTGCATAATGAGCAAATATTAAAGTTAACGCTTCAACCACTCGTCGAGAACAGCTTACAGCATGGCTTTGAACCGATTGATTATATGGGATTGATTTCGGTGAAGGTCATGGATGAATGGGATCGCATCGGGCTATATGTGACGGATAACGGTGTTGGTATTAGTAACGACAAGCTAGCGAAATTCCACTATAAAACCGAGCTGGAGACGCCATTTCATGAAATTCTGGAATCGAATGAAGAGCGAAGAGGCCTTGGTGTAAGTAATGTTGCGGATCGTGTTCGAATTCAATATGGTGAGCACTATGGGATGTTTATTTGTTCCCAAGAGGGTCAAGGTACGACGATGAAAGTGATTATTCCGAAAAGGAAGAGGGATGAAGAGTGAGGTTAAAAGCGATTTTGGCAGATGATGAGCCTAATATTCTACGTAATTTGCAGGCGGTCATTCCTTGGGAAGAGCTCGAGATTGATATTGTAGGCACAGCCAAGAATGGGCTTGAAGCCTTGGAACTGTGCATCGGGCATATTCCTGACATCGTGATGAGTGATATTCGAATGCCGCAAATGGACGGAATTACGTTTATCCATAAGCTCCGAGAAATCAACGAGAACTGCACGGTGCTGATGGTGACGGGATATCAGGATTTCGACTATGTGCGCTCGCTCCTGCGCGTTGGCGTTAGTGATTATATATTAAAGCCGATTAATTATGAAGAGCTTGAGAGTTCGATTCGTAAGCTTGCTGGCGAAATTCGCGCGAAGAAACAGAACCATCAGGAAGAACTCTTGAAGTGGGAAAAGATCAGAAGCTTGGCTTACGAGAAGATTTTGCAGGATATTATGATGGACTATACGGATATTACGGCGAGTACACAGCTTCCGATTGATCAAGGGGATTTGGAGACGCTGCGCTATATGTTTGCCATTATTGATGTGGATAATTATTCACAGAAATCCATGCTATGGACCGAGCAAGAACGTAAGCTGTGGAATTTCGCTGTGCGGAATGTGCTGCAGGACTCCTTGGCAGACGAGATATCCAACCACACCGTGCTTCAGATGCGAGAAGGGGAATGGTCACTGCTCATGGCGTGGGAGGGGGCAGAACCTGCTGCCATTGGTACACAACTATGTGAGCTAGCCGCTAAATTGCAACGCAATGTTAGTCAATCTGTGAAACTAGGGATTAGCGTGGGTTATTACCCAGGGCCAGTAGGCCTGCAACAGCTAGCGGATACATATCGAAAGCTGCAGAGATTCATGCAGTTGAATCTAGATAAGCAGCAATCCGTGCTGCCATATAGAGAGGCCAAAGAATCTTCGGACGCAAATAGTTCACTTTGGCTTTTGGTAGAGGAAATTGTGACAGGCATGAAGCAGTTGAATCGTTCAAAGACCGAGGATGCGCTGGATCGTCTTAAGTTATTGCTGGAAGGTTTGTCGGAGGGATCATTCGCTCGGGCTTATCAGATGCTGCACTATTTGATCCTGCATGTGCTGCGAGAATTGCGTGAAATGAATGCCCTCGATAGTCAGGAAGAAGAAGAGATCTGGCGTGAGCTAGATAAAAGTGAAAGTATCCCGCATTTGCTGCAGGTTATGGTACAACTTGTATCAAACGGGCTCGAAGGTACGAATAAGAAAAAAAATAGTGAGCTTCTTATGGCTGCCGCCAAGGATTATATCCGAACGCATTATTCAACGGATTTTGGCATCGAGGATATAGCCAGCTCCTTAGGGATTAGTTCGAGCTATTTCAGTTTGTTATTTAAACAACACTTTGGGGAAACCTTTGTGGAGCATGTCACGAAGCATCGGATGGAGCAGGCGAAATCCTTGTTGCTTCATAGCGATAAAAGCATTACGGATATAGGAAAATGCGTAGGCTATATTGAAAGGCGCTATTTTACTAAGGTATTTCAGAAGTTCACTGGTGAAATTCCTTCGGAGTATCGTGATAAGCGAAAGGAAGGGAACTAGAGGAATTTGCCCCTAGATTAGGAATTTATCTGTCTTTAGTACGTACAGGGGTTCAATTATACTTAGATGGTAAGCTTAAAGGAGAACTAAGTGGATGAGAAAACGAACACTGATTTGGAGCTCAGGTGCGATAGCTCTCACGTTCATGTTGTCGGCATGCAGTATATTTTCGGATAAATCAGATCCCGGGCGAGATGCGTCTAATGGAAAAGGTGTCCAGAATGCGCCAATCTTGCTGACCATCCGGCATACACAGGTAAAGGATACGCAGAAGAAACGACTGGTCATGCTGCAGGAAGTAGTCAAAGCGACTGAAGCCAAGGTGCCCGGATTGACGATTACGTTGGATGGCGTGGAGGATAAGGTGAATCGCTTCGAGAAGCTGCGAGCAGAAATGGCTGCTGGTAATCCACCGGAGGTATTCGACTTGTTCGGAGGCACGGATACGAAAGATTATGTGAAGGCGAATCGGCTGCTGGACCTCACCCCTATCCTGCAAGAGCTCGGGTTAACAGATAAGTTCTATAGCTTCGAAGAGTTCACGGTGAATGGCCGAATCTATGGGATCCCGATGGCCGGCTACGTGGAGGGCCTGTACTATAACAAAAAGATTTTGGCCCAAAAGGGAATCAAGCTGCCCGAAACTTGGGAAGAGCTTGTAGCCGCAGCGGCGAAGCTGAAGGCTGCCAAAATCACCCCTTTTGCCATGGCCGCGAAAGACTCCTGGGTTATTAATATGATGATTAATACGATGTGGGTGCGCACGGCAGGTACGGATTCCATCGAGGGCTTTCTGAACGGGAGCCAGCATTGGACGGACCCAGAGGTATTGAAAGCTTTTGAACAGTATCGAACCCTCATTCAGAAAGACTATTTCCAAGAAGGCAGCCTAGCGCTTGCCTATGCCGAACAGCAGAATACATTCAGCAGCGGGAACGCCGCTTTCATGTTTGATGGCAGCTGGGCGAACACGCCGCTTCTCGATCCTGAGAAATCCGTCATTGCCCGTGATGTCGGCTTCATGAACTTTCCTGCCATGGGCGGGCCAGGTGACGGGTATATCAATGGAGGATGGTCTAACGCCTATGGCTTTTCCAAAAAAGTAACCCCCGAACAATTGCTGGCGATCAAAGAATTCATTAAGCAAATGTATACGGAATCGATGCAGAAGCGGCAGCTCGTTGAAGAAGGAATGCCACCGGCGATGAAGCTTCAGGATACGAGTCAAGTAAACCCCCTGATTACGGAAATCTTGCATGTGTTTGCGAATAGTAAAGGATCTTTCCCAGCCTTCGATTCTCGTATTCAAACGAAAGTGCGCGAGAAGCTTGAGCGCGGGATGCAGGAGCTGCTTGGCGGAAGAACAGATCCAGCTTCGCTGATGAACGAATTACAGAAGCAGCAAGAGGCTTCGAATAAAGAAGAAACCCATGCCAAATAGTAGTAGGATGACATATGAACCGAATGGGAAGACATGCATGGGCCTATACGGTCTTTACTTTGCCGACGTTGCTCATATTTGCGATATTTTTCATCTATCCCATGCTGATGTCGCTGCGGTACGGTTTTACAACGTGGAACGGCATCTCCCCAGCAACATATAATGGGCTGGACAATTTCGTTGCTGCTTTTCAAGATCCGTATTTCTGGATTGCTGTGCGAAATAATATGTACTTTATTAGCTTCGCTATGGGGATTCAAATTCCGATAATCCTAGGTATCGCGCTCCTAGTGAGTAAACTAAAGCGTTGGATCGCGATGTACAAATCGTTGATTTTCCTGCCAACCATTCTATCGACTGCGGTCGTTGGTGTGCTATGGGAATTTATTTATCATCCACAAGCGGGGCTGCTAAACCAAGTCTTAGATGCTATAGGTTTAACCAGATGGCAGCATGCTTGGTTGGCAGATGGAGCGACAGCGATGCTCGCTATTTTGATCACCAATGCTTGGCAATGGATGGGGTTCTATGTGGTGCTCGTGGTATCAGCCATCTACGCTATTCCGAAGCATCTCGTGGAAGCTGCCCAAATGGACGGTGCAGGCAGTCTGAGACAAGCCTGGTTTGTTATTCTGCCACTGCTAAGACCGGTCATTGTGGTTATGATGCTCTTATCCATTACTGGCGGCATGAAAGCCATGGACATTGTGGTTGTCATGACGGGCGGGAATCCGTATGGAAGTACGGAAGTGATGGCTTCGTATATGATCAAAAAAGCCTATCGGATCGGTGAGTATGGCTACGCGAACAGTATCGCGGTACTGATCCTCCTTTTTACAGCAATCTTGACGTCCACCTTCGGCTGGTTCACTAGTAAACAGGAGGAGGTGCGATTATGAGAGGAAGCCTCCTGCGACGTGTTATCCCACATACCGTGTTATTTATTTACATAGGGTTCATTCTATTCCCACTGGGTTGGACACTGAATTCATCCTTCAAGACCAACAAAGAAATCATCACAGCCCCCTGGTCCTTTCCAACTGAGCTCTTATTAACGAATTATTGGAATGCTTGGACGGGGGCGCGTGTGGGTCATTATTTTATGAATAGTGTGATCAATTCGACGGTTTCAGCTATTGTTTCACTAGCGCTAGGGACTGCGACCGCTTACGCGTTGACTCGGATGTCTTTTCCAAAGCTAAGTCTTGTTCTGAAAAGGATTCTAATTCTGGCCCTTCTGGTGCCTGCGGCTTCGTTGCTTGTCCCTTTGTATATGCTGCTTAGGAGCTTGCATCTGTATAACACATCCTTCGCTTTGATTTTGCCTTATGTGACATTGGGGCTGCCTTGGACCGTATTCATGGTAAGCAGCTTCCTGACCTCGATACCGAATGAACTGGAAGAAGCGGGTATCATGGATGGACTCTCCATCTACGGATTGTTATGTCGGATCATCGTTCCCATCTCACTGCCTTCCCTGTTTAGTGTGTTCATGTTGAACTTTCTCACAAGTTGGAACGAATTCATCATGGCTAATTTATTTCTGACCAAAGAAAAGCTGAGGACGCTACCTGTAAGTATGGTGGCCTTCTATGACCAATTGAATATGAACTATGGTTCGCTATGCGCGGCGATTATGATCAGCATCATTCCGGTGGTTGTGATGTATCTTCTGCTTCAGAGACGTATCATCGAAAATATCAAAGCCTAAATAATCCCTCAAGGAGCGTGTGCTTACATGTCATCAGCAGGAAACTCGAACAACAAGCCACTCACGTTACGTCAAAAGGTAGGACAACTATTCGCTTGTGGGTTTGATGCACTGGAACCGAATCCTCACATTACGCGATTGATCGAGGAGTACGGCATTGGCGGCGTTATTTATTTCCGTCGGAATGTGAAGGATGCCCACCAACTTGCTCAGTTGTCTGCCGATTTGCAAGCTATTTCGTTAAGAAGCGGTGGCCAACCGTTGTTTATCTCTGTAGATCAAGAAGGCGGAATGGTTTCACGCGTGGAAAAAGGGGCGACGTTGCTGCCGGGGAATATGGCATTAGGGGCTGCTTTTGCACCTTCTGGCGTCTACGCCAGCGCGAAAGTGATGGGCAAAGAACTTCGTCAAATGGGCGTGAACATGAACTTAGCCCCTTGCTTGGATATTAATAATAACCCGCTTAATCCGGTTATTGGGGTTCGTTCTTATGGTGAAACAGCTGCGATTGTCTCTGATATGGGTACCCACGCGGTCAAAGGCCTGCAAGACATGGGCGTAATCGCGACCGTGAAGCATTTCCCTGGTCATGGGGATACCACAGCGGATTCGCATCATGATTTACCTGTGGTTCCGCATAGCATGGAGCGATTGATGGAACTGGAGCTGGCTCCGTTCATCAAAGCGATTGAAGGCGGCGTTGATGCGATTATGTCAGCACATGTGGTCTTTGAAGCTCTAGAAGACAGTAGTGTACCCTCGACGCTATCCCATAAAATACTGACGGAATTGTTGCGCGGTCAGCTAGGTTTCAAGGGGCTGATTGTAACAGATTGCTTAGAGATGAAGGCGATCTCCGAGGGGGTTGGCGTAGCGGAAGGGGCCGTTCGTGCACTCGAAGCGGGTGCGGATATTTTGCTAGTCAGCCATGAGTTGGAGCGTCAAATCGCAGCGATGGAAGCGGTTGTAGCTGCAGTGGAAAGCGGGCGTGTTTCGGAAGCACGCATTGATGAGTCTATACTGCGCATTATGACGTACAAATACAAGCGTGATATTCGTTTTGATACAGGAACGCAAGTTCCGGATGGGCCCATCTCGACACCTGAGCATCAGGCGCTGGCGAAAGAACTGAGTCGTAAAAGCATAACGAAGGTCAAGGACGAAGTCGATAATAACCTTCAAATGAATGATAAAACGCTGGTGATCTGGACCGAAGTCCAATCAGGGACGGAAATCGATGAGGTTGTTGATCGAGAGGGAACGCTGGGGGGCATATTGTCTGAGATGACCGGGGAGCCAGTCCGTGAAGTTTACATAGGGCTTCAACCGAGCGATGCGGATATAGCTGCGATGATTAAGATATGTGAAAGCGTAAAGCAAGTCGTGATCGTGACGTATAATGCGACGTTCTCGGCAGGTCAAACGGCATTGGTTAAAGCGTTAGCCAAACTGGATGGACTGCATCTGATTGTAGCAGCAGGACGTAATCCGTATGATTTGCTTCAATTTCCTGAAGTGAAAACGTATTATGCTTGTTATGAGAATCGTCCCCTGGCGATGGCTTCACTAGCCAATGTGTTGCTTGGTCGTGAAGCTGCTGTCGGGCGGTTACCTGTAACGCTATCCGAGCAATATCCGATTGGTTGGAGACAGGACTAGGGGAAAATAACTATATAGAATTTATCACTAGCAACTTATATTATCTCCTAGTAGAATCAGAAAGGCTTGTGAAACTTTTCCTTACCTATTACGTAGGAACAATGCGCATTTTTCGGGCATTTCACTAGCGATCTAATTTCAAAGGGGTGTTTTTTCCAAATGAGCCAAGCAAGCGCTCAATCTGAGCCAACGATGCGATCCTTCTTTAGCAATCGATTCGTTCAAACGATTATGCTTTCAGGCATTTTGCTTCAAATCGGTATCTGGATACGTAACTTTGCGATTCTGCTCTATGTGACGGACATGACGAATAATGATCCATACTCGCTTTCTTTAATCTCCGTAGCGGAGTTTGCGCCGATATTTATCTTCTCCTTCATTGGCGGGGCATTCGCTGATCGTTGGAGGCCGAAGCTGACGATGGTGTGGTGTGATTTACTTAGCGCGGCGTCTGTTTTTGTTATTTTGATCACCTTGTATATGGGGTCTTGGAAAGCGATCTTCTTTGCTACGTTGGTATCCTCGATTCTCTCGCAATTCTCCCAACCGTCTAACATGAAGCTCTTCAAGGTACATGTCCCTGCCTCACAAATGCAACTAGGCATGTCGATGTTTCAATCGATGATGGCGATTTTCATGATATTGGGACCTATGCTTGGCTCTTTCATCTATTATCGTTTCGGCATCGAAACAGCCGTAGCGATCATGGGAGCATGTTTCTTGTTATCAGCTCTTGTTCTTACGTTCCTGCCTAAGGATCTTAGAGAAGATTCCTCAGAGCCGCGCACTACGCATATCTTCACGGAAATGGGTCAAGGCTTCCGTTATGTGTTGAGGAATCGTATGTTGGTTATCCTCGGTGGGTGTTTTGCCGTTGCGGGTCTAGCGCTTGGTTTGATCAGTCCACTTGGTATTTTCCTAGTTACGGAGCACTTGGGACTCGAGAAGTCGAACTTACAGTGGTTCATGGTGGCGAACGGTGCTGCGATGATAGTAGGCGGAGGCGTAACGATGGCCTTTGCTAAGAAAATATCCCCACAAGCGATGCTCACGGTCGGTATGGCGGTTAGCGCAGTTACGTTTGCGATGATCGGTATGACGCATTTGGTGTGGTTGGCACTTCTGATGCAGTTTATCTCAGGTCTTGTGATGCCAGCTATTCAGATCGGAATTAGTACGTTAATTCTTGGGAATACCGAAGAATCTTTCGTTGGGCGCGTGAATGGTATCCTAACACCGCTCTTCATGGGATCCATGGTCATTACGATGAGTCTGGCGGGTTCGATTAAAGCGTCATTCTCCCTTGAATCCATCTATATAACATCCGCGTTACTGTTTGTTATCGGTGTCATGATTATGGTGCCGTCTTTGAAAATGAAGTCAGCCCCAATTCCACAGCCGAGCAGTGAACTGAAATCATAGTCCAACAAAAAGCGATATCTCTAGGCCAGGTGGCCAGCGATATCGCTTTTCACATTTTAAAGAAACGGTGTTCCTGATTCCTTAAAAGCCAGCTTCATTTCAGGCGTAATGGAGGAGTCGCTTATGATACCGATGGCTTCCTGTACCTCGCCAATCACAAACAAGGAGCTCCGGCTAAACTTGGAATGATCGGCCACGAGATACGTTTCCATGGATTGCTTCATCATCCGGCGATTCGTCTCGGCTTCAAGCTCATTGTAGATCATGATGCCGCGGGAGAGGGAAATTCCATCGCAGCCCAAGAACGTTTTGCGGATGCTAAGATTCTCGAGTGTCGCATTAGCCAGCGGTCCGGATAGTTCAAAGGTTTGTGTGCGAATCACACCACCCGTTAAAATCAGCTGCAAGCTAGGCGTGCCGATGAGTTCGTAGGCAATATTCACGGCATTCGTAATGACGGTCAAATTTTTGAATTGGTTTAATTTTTTGGCGATGAAGGTCGTTGTTGTACCACCCGTCAGCCCGATAATATCGCCATCTTCGATGTAACGAAGGGCTTTGTCGGCGATCTCTTTCTTTTCATCTGTGTAAAGGTCCATTTTATTAAAGAAGGGGACTTCCACTTTCAAGCTTTCAAGTACGGCCCCGCCAAAGGTGCGGATGCAGCGTTTCTCTCCTTCGAGAATTTCTAAATCTCGTCGTGCTGTTGCTTCAGAGACATTGAATTGCTTCACAATATCTGTCAAAGCGATGGAGCCTTTATCTTTAATCGCAAGCATAATGGCATCTCGGCGAACATCGGTCTTTCCCATGGTGTACCCCCTAAAGCTCCCGATCTGGGAAGCTTGCTACTTCTTTTTATTTTATCATGGTCAATGATACTCGTCCATCTAGGGATGCTTATATCGACCGTTTTTATGTATGTTTTTGCTTGAAGTGTGCAATTTCGAAAAAATCTTGAAGGGCATCAAACCGAACTAAATCTAGGTTCGTTACCTTAAGAGGAAAAGCATTCCAACAGTAATGAGATTGCTTCATCCCATCGAAGGAGGCGTATAGCCAGAATGAGAAATTTTAAAAAAGTAGTACTTTCAGTTTTTGTGCTCTTAGGCGTTGTCTTAGGTTTGACGGCTTTGACAGCTCTTGCAGCAGAGCAAGTGCAAGTCAAATCGGAAACCGATATTGCTGGTGATCTCGGCATTCTGCAAGGTGAGGGAAGCGGGCTCACGCCTGAATATTTGGGGAAATCAACAACGAGATATCAAGCAGCCATTATGTATCTTCGTCTAAAAGGGCTGGAAGCGGAGGCGCTGGCTTATCGTGGTACGGATAATTTCAAAGATGCGAGCCTTGTGTACAAGGAAGGGCAGGCCGTACTTGGTTATTTGAAAGCGCATCCTGAGCTCGGTTGGCAAGGAACAGGCGGCGATCTATTCGATCCAACAGCTGGTATTACAGCGCAGGCGTATTACAAGGTATTGCTCGAAGCCCTAGGTTACAAACAAGGTGTGGATTTCGAGTTTGCTCAAGCGATTGATTTTGCAGGGAAGAAGGGTTTATCTAAAATCGCAAGCGTCCAACATGTCGTGAACATGAACATAGCAACTGCAACGATCGAAGGCTTGCACGGGACGTTGAAGGATGGCGGCAAAACGTTAGCAACCTTTTTATCAGAAAAAGGGATCGTTGCTGCGGATAAGCTAAGCGTGCTGAGCCATACATCTCTGCAATTGAAGCAAAACGAGGCATTAGGGAGCTACCTGAGTGATTCCAAAGGCATGACGCTTTATTACTTCACGAAGGATTTCGCAGATGTGAATTCTTGTGGGGATGCTTGTTTGGCGAAATGGCCGATTTATTACAGTGATACGTTGATTGTGCCTGCTGGTTTTAGCGCTGCTGATTTTGGCGCATTTGTACGTGCAGACGGCAAGAAGCAGCTGACATTCAAAGGTTGGCCGCTATACTATTTCGCAGGTGATTTGGCTGCAGGCGATGTGTTAGGTGATGCGGTAGGCAAGGTTTGGTATGTCATTAAGCCTTCGGCGGGAATCGCTTTGGGGACCAAAGCGGATCTCGGTAACTTTTTGACGGATACGAAGGGCATGACGCTGTATTATTACGATAAAGATACGAAGGGCGTAAGCAATTGTGCTGGAAAATGTTTGGAAAAATGGCCGTTGTTCTATGCCGATCATGTGGCTGCACCAACGGGAGTGAACTCGGCTGATTTCGGAACAATCGTGCGTGCTGACGGAAAGAAACAAACGACGTATAAAGGTTTCCCATTGTATTACTGGGTAGATGATAAGAAGATGGGCGATACGTTGGGGCAAAATGTAGGAGATGTCTGGTTTGTCGTCGATCCCGTGAAATTCAGCGGTACGAAGGCGGTTAACAGTTCGGTGAAAACGAGCAAATCCGATGAACTCGGCACGTATCTCGTTGATCGTAATGGCATGGCCCTCTATCTATTCACGAAGGATAAAGGAGATGTCAATTCATGCGTGGGTCAATGTTTGGTCAATTGGCCGATCTACTATGATGAACATTTGACCGTGTCGAGTGATTTGAACGAGAGTGATTTTGGCGTGTTCACGCGTAACGATGGCAAGATGCAGAATACGTACAAAGGCTGGCCGTTATATTACTGGATTAAGGATACGAACCCTGGCGAGACAACGGGGCAAAATGTGGGGAAAGTATGGTTCGTGCTAGATCCCGTTCAAACGGAAAGCAGATAAACGTGAAGAATTGAAGATGAGAAATGATATTGCACTTCAACTGACTGCTTCGGCAGAAAGGTTGGAGTGTTTTGTCCATTGTAGCCAAAAATATGATATGGTTGATAGAGTGAATTTGTCTTCTATTTCGACTCGGGGAGTGCACGTTATGCGAAATCGAACAGATGGGGAGCTCATGAAGCTGGTTATGGCCAAAGAGCATCCTGCCTTAGAAGAGCTCTACGATCGTTATGCCAAGCTCGTGTATTCGTTTGCCATGAAATCTATGAAGAATGAGCAGGAAGCCAGGGAAATCGTGCAATTGGTATTTATGCGGCTCTGGACTACCGAAACAGGCTATGATGCCAGTAAAGGCGGATTCGTCAACTGGATGATTACAGTCACCCGTAATATTACGATTGATTATGTCCGCAAGAATCGTAAACAGAACCAAATTGTTCGATTCGAGCCTAGGGAGTGGGAGCAATCACTCGTATCCGGGGAACCAGATCCAGAGTCGGTGGTGTCCAGCAAATGGGTGGTCGAGCAGATTCAAGAAGCGTATGTGCACTTATCTACGAATCAAATTGAATTGATAGAGATGATGTATTGGGAAGGCTACTCGCTAAGCGAAATTGCTTCCAAAAAGAATGAACCGGTAGGAACTGTGAAAAGCAGGCTTCATCAATGTTTAAAAATACTTCGCAAACATCTGACAGCAGTGAGGGGGGGATGACACATGAAAGAGCAGCAACCTGTTGACTGCAGCTATCTGATCAATTATTTAACAGGCGAATGCACGGAATGGGAGCGCGCGGCTTTCGAACGGCATCTGCGCACTTGTGTCTCTTGCCGTGAAGAACTGCCTGACTTACAGGCGGTCTGGCAATCACTCCCTTACCAAATGGAAGAAGTGGAAGTACCGCCCGATTTGAAGGGGCAAGTGATGGAGGCCATTCGTCGAGAGGAGATTCATAAAGAACCGACCTATAAAGAGCAGATTCATAAAGACCCGATCTATAAAGCGGAGATTGTCAAAAACGAGACACGTACAAATGCAACACCTAAGCGGCGTTCCTATGTATGGTTGTATGGTGCGACTGCCGTAGTGATGCTTGGTATCGTGGTAGGTGCTGTATGGAACTCTGATGTTTTTCACACCAAGGAAACAGCAAGTGAAATGAGTGAGCCTTCCAAGGTTGTGAATACCTTCAATTTGAAATCAGCGGATACGTCCATGCCCACAGCCTCGGGAACAGCCTGGGTCGTGCAGTACGGCGATGTTCATAAAGTTGTCGTGAACTTGTCGGGTCTGAATGAAACGAGTGGGGATTGGACCTATCAGGTATGGTTGAATCATAACGGGAAGAAATACAACTGCGGAACACTGCGTGTGGATAACCAAGGGGTAGGCGTACTTTCTTATGATGTGCATGCCAAAAGTTTGAATATCGATTCCATCGGCGTTACGTTGGAACCGGATCCTAATGGCAGCCAGCCACGAGGGAAGAAAGTTTTGGGGTCGGTTTAAGCAGAGAAGAAAAGCGGGCATTCCTCTTCGGTTCAAGAGGGGATGCCCGCTTTTTGGTGCGCTTGCCAGCGCAGGACGGAGCGGCCGTCGAATAACTGGATTTTCTACAGCTAATTCACCTGAAATACCGTGATTTCGTGAAATAACTGGATTTCCTCCCGTTATTTAATAGGGAAATCGGCAAACGGGTAATTTAGAGCAAAAATAGATGTAGGAAATCCATCAAAACGCCTATTAAGCTAGTTTTCCTCGAAAATAGATGTAGAAAATCCAGTTAATCTCCCTCCTAGAGCTAACGAGACCATTTCTTATTTCATAGCTGCCAGCCAAACCGCTAAGGCTTCGACTTCGTCCGCTTTCAAGGTATCTTTGAAAGGGGGCATCTCGACCTTACCGTTCATAATTTGCGCGGTAATTTGTTCTTTCGTCCTACGGGCACCGACCTTCGTCAGATTCGGTCCGTAATCCCCTTTGAGGCCTGCGCCATGGCAGGACAGGCAGTTGCTTTTGTACAGCTGCTGGGCTTTCTCGCTGGAATCAGCGGCACTTACTGTTGCCTGCGGCTTGGCAGTAGGCGAAGGTGAAGGTGTTGCCGCTGGAGCAGGCGTAGGCGTAGGCGCAGGTGTCGCGACAGCTGGTGTTGCTGTAGCTACTGGCGAAGGCGTGGCAGGTGTCACCGAAGCTTGAGGCTTCGGCGCTTCGCTGGCTGAAGCCGTTGGGCCCACCGACGCCGCAGGTGTTGCGGTCGCCACTGGAGTCGGCGTAGCTGGAGCTACTGTCGCTGAGGGCGCCGGTGTTGGTGAGCTCGCGACAGTTACAGCCGTAGGGGATGGTGAGCTGACGGCGGGTTCAACTTCTTGTTTGCTGCATCCTGTAGCAGCGAGAATGACGATCATGAAGATGCTTGCATACATCCATTTGTTCAAAGCGTCCAACTCCTTCATAGTTACTCTAATAAAGGTAACGAAGGAGAGGGGAAAACGGTTTTTCATTGTGAGGGAAGTTGAGAAAAATTACTCTTCCTTTGTTTCGTTCACACCATTCAATTGTTCAGCATAGGCTCGCATCAGATCGTAATCGTGATTAAACTCAAGCTCAGTTACGTGTGCAGACTCTTGTTCCTGAGGTAAATTGGTCTCATCGTTCACACTGCCCACCCCTTTCTTAGTAGGGATTAGGATTTCCTATATCTGACTTGATATCCATTTATTGACATGAGGCGCTTTGACTCTTTATCAATGAATGCAGTGCGATCGGCAATTATTCCTCTTCATATATCATTTTAACGCTCATGCCACCATCGATTGTCAAGTTCTGACCTGTAAGGAATCCTGCCTTTTCGCTAGCCAAATAAAGACATGCCTCGGCAATATCTGCTGGTCTGCCTACTCGGCCTACGGGGTGCTGGTTGCGGTCCGCTTCCGAATGTGAATAGCTGCCATCGTCCCTTACTTCAATCCATCCTGGAGATATCGCGTTGACGCGAATGCCGTATCCCCCTAAACTAATGGCCATCGCATGGGTTAGCGCAGAGATCCCACCTTTGGAAGCTGAGTAAGCCTCGGTATTAGGTTCCGACATGACGGCTCGGGTCGACGAGATATTAATGATGGCACCGCCGCGCGCTTGCGCTTTCATAATGCGGGCTGCAGCTTGCGAGCAGTGAAAAGTACCTCCCAAGTTGACGGAAATAACCCGCATAAATTGATCAGAACGAAGGTCCAACACATCCGTATTATGCATGATTCCTGCATTATTCACTAGGACATCAATGCTACCCAACACTTGAGAAGTATGTTCGAGCCATTGCTCGACTTCCTCTGTGCGAGAGACATCCACTTGCATAAAGAGTGCATCGTTTGTAAAGGGACGTAGGAGTTCAAGGGTCTCCAGACCTTTGTCCTGATGAATATCCGCGATAGAAATGCCGTAACCTTCTTGGGCAAAAGAAAGAGCAATGGTTCGTCCAATACCTTGCCCTCCGCCCGTAATGACTGCGATTTTGCGCATAGGAATCACCTCTAACACTATTTTCCAACCAGTGTAACACACTTGCTGTTCAAATCAGAAAAGCTATTCGAGCTTAGGATCATCTTCACCACCATATAGTCTAAACGTAGACGGTGACATCCCTGTCATGGATTTGAAATGCCGACTGAAGTAATGAATTGACGTATAGCCTAGCTGAGTAGCAACAACTTCTACTTTTTCTTCTTTTAGCAGCAGTTTTTTAGCCAATTGTATGCGTTTATGTATCATATAAGGCTTCGGAGAGAGGCCCATGACCTCCTTAAATAACTGGGAAAAATAGATATGATGGTAACCACAGCTCTCGGCTAATTCTGTAACACTCCATGCGCGTTCAGGGTGCTCCACGATCATCTGCAGGGCATTGCGAATCATGCTTCGTTTGGAGTTGTGTGTGGTTGATACATCTAATTCACGACGTATGATGTCAGATAAAACTTGTATGAGTAGGCCTCTTAATACGAACGAGTAGCCATATTCCTCTTCTTTGTATTCCTGGACAATCTGCTGAAGCTTTCGTTCACCCTCTATGAATCTGAAATGAACAGGGATGGCGACGCTGCCATAACCATCAACTTCAACTATATCGCTGTGCGTGCGATCAAATGGGGGGCTCTCGTTGAGGTTTATTATCTTAGGTCCTGGATGAATAGGCACAGGAGACAGTCGATGCCAATCAAAGTGCAGAGAGATAAAAGTAGCTGATTTATCCGCATGAACAGTAAGCTTGTGCGGTGTGTCTGCTCCGAGATAAACGCATTCACCTGGAAGTATCGCGTATTGGTCAGAGCCGATAAACAAATCCATGCGTCCAGAGACAACATATACAAGCTGATAATCCGGAATGGTTCGAGGCCCGTAAACGATACGTGCTGGAACGTTCTGTATGTTCGCATAATTCACTGCAGGAAGTAATAAGGCCATCGGCCCGAGCGAGCGACAATGTTCCATTCGTGGCGTTCTCCTTATTGATTTTGATAGTTAAATAGTTCGCTGCCTCTGGTTAAAAACCTTTGAAAAGTGCAACGAATTCTACCCTTTCCTGCAACGACTTTAAGAGGGTGGCCTGTTAGACTTACACCTGTAAGGAGCATTAACGGCTAGCAACACATTGTGGATGGGGGATATAGCATGCTGACAGTAGAACAAGTGGAGGCTTATGAACGTGATGGGTTTGTAAAAGGTGATGTCGTGCTAAACGACGAGGAGGTTGAGCGATTGCGCCATGAGCTGGATCTCGTATTGGAAGGGGGAACAGCGAAGAAGCCAGTGCTAAGTCGCAATTTAGTAGATAAAAGTGAATATGGAATGAGCATGGAAGCGAATGAATCCATCGTTCAAATTGTTAACATTTGGATGGCTAGCGATCTTTATTTGCAGCATGCAGCGAATCGCACTTTATGTGAAGATGTTGCACAACTCGCGGGTACAGACACTTTACGCATTTGGCATGATCAAATTCAGTATAAGCCGCCTGTCACAGGTGGACCAACGAAGTGGCATCAAGATCATCCCTTATGGCCGATTATTAAACCTGCGGATCTGATTAGCGCCTGGGTAGCGTTGGATGATGCAGTTATTGAGAACGGTTGTATGTGGATGGTGCCTGGTTCTCATAGATGGGGAGATCATCAAAGGCACTTGCTTCATGGCCAAGACCATATGCCGCAGCATAAGCGTCCTGAATTGCTGCCCCAAGGTGTGGAGATCAAACCAGTCCCCTTCGAGATTAAGAAAGGCCAAGTAGGCTACCATCACTGTATGACCTGGCACGGTTCTTTGCCTAACTACTCCCAGATGAAACGGCGTGCGATTGCGGTTCATTATATGCCGGGAAACATTCGTTATGAGCCTGTCGGCAACCATCCTATGAGTAAACATATCCATGTTCAGCCTGGTGAACTTTTGACTGGAGCTGATTTCCCAGTTGTTTATAGTAAATAGTTGTGATTAGTGGGATGAAGGATAAGGAATGTAAAAAAGTTGCGGAATTATGTTCCGCAACTTTTTCATTTGCCATATCGACCTCATCTACCACATCAACCATTGCTAGGTTTCTCAATGTGACTAACGAGGCTTAATGCCGCAAGCGTTACACCGTAGCGCCAGTCAAATCAAGCCAAGCAAGTTCTTGCGGCGACAGAACAAGCTCTGCTCCGTCGCGGCAGGAGACCATTTCGGCCTCGGTGCGAGGTCCGATCAGCGCGCACGCAGGAAGCGGCTGACTTATGACATAGGCGAGCGCGATCTGGATGGCGCTCACGCCTTTTTCTTGTGCGAGCTGCTGCGCACGCTGCAACCGCGTCCAGTTCTCGTCGCTGTAGAATACGCGAACGAGATCAGCGTTATCGCGGATTTCTGGCGAGAACCGGCCAGTGAAGAAACCGCGCGCTTGCGAAGACCAAGACAGCAGTGGGAACTGCTGCTCTTCGTACCAGCGCAAGGCCTCGTTATCTACGGACACGCAGCCAGCCCAGAACGGCTCATTCGGTTTAGCGAGACTAAGGTTAGGCGAGCTGAAGCTAAAGCCAACAAGGCCATGCTTCGCGGCATACTCATTTGCTTCTTGCAAACGCTGGTGCGTCCAGTTGGATCCGCCGAAAGCACGAATGCGGCCAGCTTCCAAATGTTCATTCAATGCTTCAACAATGACGCCAACAGGTGTTGCCGGGTCATCTCGGTGTAAACCGTACAAATCGATGTAGTCGGTACGCATCCGATCTAAACTTGTCTGCAAGTCCTGACGAATAGCTTCCGGATTCACGCGAGGGCCGTTGCTATCATGATGAGCACCTTTGGTGAATATCACCATCTCGTCCCTTTTGCCCGTTTCTTCTAACCAAATACCAATGGCTTGTTCGCTTTGCCCACCACAATAAACATGAGCAGTATCAATCGTGTTTCCACCAATAGCCAAATAATGATGGAGGATTTCGCTGACTTCATGCGGGTTGTCTAATCGGAAAAAGTCAGATCCCATCACCAATTTGGATACGGGTTTATCTAATCCTTTTATTTGAATATGCTTCATAGTTAATCCCCAGCCTCTCGTTATGAATGATTACAGCTGAACGCGCGCGCGTTCTGTTGCGGATTGCAAGCAAGCGTCGATGACTTTCAAATTCAGAATCGCATCACGCGCAGGGAAGCGTTGCGGTTTCTCACCCCAAGCCGCATAGGCCATATCGTCAACTTGCAGAGCGTATTGGTTAAGGTAAGGAACTTTTTCTTCCCGTTGCTCGTTGCCAACAAAAACTTGGAAATGACCGGATTCCTCAGTTGGTGTAACAAATGCCGATGGGATCACGATCCGTCCTTTGGAACCTAGAATCTCAAGTGTATTCCGGAACGATGCCCACATCCCACAATCGAATGTGAGGGCTACATTGCCACTGAATTCAACAAGTCCGGACATCATCATATCGACGTTATCATGTTCTGGTGAGAAGAAAGCATGCGTGGTAACAGCCTCTGGTTCACGTTCTAGCAGGAATCTAGCAGCACTTAGCGGGTAACAGCCCACGTCATAGACCGAGCCGCCGCCCCATTCTCGGACGAAACGAACATTTTTGCTATCATTTGGATTACTGAATGTAAATGTCCCGTGAATACCCCGAATATCTCCGATTTCGCCCGATAGCATGATTTCCTTCACACGCTCGTAGCGTGGGTGATGGCGGTACATGAAAGCTTCAGCGAACAGTACGCCAGCTTCTTCACTAACGGTAACCATTTCTTCAACTTCAGCTGCTGTCAGTGCAGCCGGCTTCTCGCAGAGGACATGCTTTCCTGCTTGCGCTGCGCGAATCGTCCACTCTTTATGCAAATGGTTCGGAAGCGGGATGTAGATCGCATCAATATTCGGATCCGCAATCAATTCTTCATAGCTGCCATAGGCTGTCGGAATATTGAGCTTAGCGGCTACTTCTTGTGATTTTTCCAAATTGCGACTTGCGATTGCGCTTACAACACCTGTTTGCGATTGCTGAATCCCCGGGATACAGGCACGGATTGCAATACCCGCACAGCCCAGAATTCCCCAACGTAGTTTAGTCATATTCGTAGTTCTCCTTTTTCATAGCGGAATGTGTAACGTTATATTGCTATTATAAATTGAGTTATTTAAAATGAATATAACAATATATTGAATCAACTATCGTAATATTGTCATTAGGGATGGAGGTCGTTCGATGCGCCGACATGTTATGTTACCTAAATTACAGCAATCTATGTATTTCTTATTCCCTGAATCCGTTGGCTGGTATAACGAAGAGCCCCATCACGACGTTGAACGGCCAGAGGGTTTATGGTCAACGTATAGTTTGCATTTTGTCATCGCGGGCAAAGGGTATGTGGAGATTGAGGGCCAACTGCACACCTTGCAAAAGGGGGATGCCTTCTTATTTCCGCCCTATCAAGAGCAGCGTTATTATAGTTCGAAAGATGATCCATGGGATGTTCGTTGGGTACATTTCTATGGGGATCAGATCAAGGAGTTCCTATTGGAGAAGGGATTTCTACGCAATCTATGGACGTTAAAAAGAAGCGCTGAGCTTGAGAAAGCATTCAATGAACTGCTCCTAGAAGCGGAAGCACATCAAATACTTCGACCGACGCATCTAAGCACGCTGATGTATATGATTTTGTGCGAATTCATGAGCTATGCCTCACCTTTAACGGTCAATCGAGGGACGGAATCCGTAGATCGGATTCTAGCCTTGCTTCCAGAGATGCAGCGAAGAGCCTGCGAGCCGTTTAATCTGGAGGAGTGGGCGGAGCAGACGGGGGTCAGTACGTATTATTTTTGCAAAATATTTCGAAAAGCCACATCGATGACACCGCTGTCGTTCATCACACTTTGCCGAATCCAATTCGCTAAGCAACGGTTAATTGAGAAAGAAAATTGGCCGATCAAGGATATCGCAAGTGTTGCGGGTTATACGTCTGCCAGCTATTTCAATCAGCGTTTTCACGAACATGAAGGCATGACACCGAGCGAGTTTCGCAGTCTGTATATGAAAGGCCCCTTATAGTTAAGGAGGGGGTTGGACGCGCGTTGAGTTAGTTGGTACTAGAGAAAGTTAGTACTTTTGGAAGTCAGGCTTGAACGGTACCCTTAGTCTATCAAGGCGATAAGGGGGCTGCGTAGATGTATAGTCAAGCCGGTAAGAAATCTTTTCAAACCAATCGGGTATTGCATATGATCTTGGCGGTGTGGCTTGCTGTGTGGGGATGGTTGGCGATTGCGCCGCATAGTCGTGGGGATTGGGTGCTAGAAAATCTGTTGACATGGGCAGCATTGCTTGGATTTATCGCGACGTATAGGGTCTTTGCATTTTCAAATCTAACATATGGCTTATTGGCAAGTTTCCTGTTGTTGCATAGCGTAGGGGCACACTTTTCATATAACGGGACATGGTTGGATCCCTGGTTGCGCAGTCTATTCGGGTCTGAGCGGGATCACTTCGATCGGCTTGTTCATTTCAGTTTCGGATTGTTGTGCGCCTATCCCATCTATGAAGGTTTAAGATGCCTGACAACACTTGGAAGAAGATGGATTTATGTGATGACGTGTGTTATCGTTTTGGCTATGGGCGCGTTCTATGAGCTTATCGAAATGTGGGTTGCCATGATCGTAGCACCTGAGCTCGGCACGTTATTCGTTGGTGCGCAAGGCGACCCGTGGGATGCACAGCATGATATGGAGCTTGCCCTATATGGAGCGATTATTGCGATGTGTGTGACGGCTTTTGGCAAGCGAAGGCATGTGGAAGATAACTGATAGGGGAAAATGGGAGGTAGGATGGGTAATGGTAAACACAATGGCACAGGCATATGTGTATGTTGGTTCATATACGGATGATCAGCATCCGGTGGGCATTTCTTTATATAGTTTTAATAGGCAAAATGGTGAGTTGACGCTGGTTGAAACGTATAGCGATTTGCCGAATGCCTCGTTTCTAGCGGTGAACAAGGATAAAACCGTCTTGTACGCTGTAAGTGAAACGGATTCATACGAAGGACGATTTGGAGGCTCTGCAGCAGCCTATGCGATTGAAGCGGGTACGGGGAGGTTGAGCAAAATCAACCAACAGCCTGCAGATGGCTCTGCCCCTTGCTACATTAGCTTGGACGCGACAGGCCGCAAGGTGTATGTTGCGAATTACCTAAGCGGCGATGTAACGGTGTTTCCCGTTGAGGCTGGCGGCGGTTTGGGTGAGCATACGCAACTGATCAAGCATGAAGGCGAGCTTGGACCGCAAGCGGATCGCCAAGAGGCGCCGCATGCGCACTCGATTGTCCTGTCTCCGGACAATCGGTTTGCTGTGTCGGCCGATCTCGGCCTTGATCGGCTGGTCGTTAGCCGCATTGATGCGGAGAGCGGCGACCTGCTGCCGCATGGCGGAGCGGGAGTCAAGCCGGGCGCGGGCCCGCGCCATGTGGTGTTTAACGCGGACAGTACGTACGTGTACGCGATCAATGAGCTGGACAACACGGTCACCGTGTTGTCTTATGAGGCGGACGCGGGCCGCATGGCCGCGGTCCAAAGCTTGTTGACACTGCCGGAGGACTTCGGCGGTGTCAGCTATTGCGCGGACATCCACCTCGCAGAGGATGGCCGCTTCTTGTACGCATCGAATCGCGGACACGACAGTGTCGCGGTTTATGCGGTCGACCGAGACAGCGGCACGCTGTCGGTCGTGGGTTGGCAGTCGACGCGGGGCCAATGGCCGCGGAACTTCGCGCTGTCGCCGCAGGATGAATTCCTGCTTGCGGCGAACCAGAACTCCAACAGCATCGTTGTCTTCCGCAGGGATGCGGAGACAGGGATGCTGCAAGAAACAGAGCGAACCGTAGCGGTATCGCGACCGGTTTGCGTGCAATTTCTCTAAAAGCGCTGAACGCGCAGCGTTAGGCGAAAGAAGGGGCAAGTTTCGACTTGCCCCTTCTTTTTGTTGGCTGTGCGCTGTAACGATGAAAAACGCGCTTACAGCAGAAGAAAAAGCCCGCCACCGCTGAGCGAGTCGCTGTAACGTTGAAAAACACGCTTACAGTAGAAAAGAGAGTCTCGCTCCAACTTACTGATGAAAATCATCGCTAAGCCAGCCAAATCCCCGCCCTCCGCCAGCCACGCTCCAACTTAGTGATGAAAAACATCACTAAGCAAGCCAAATCCCCGCCCTCCGCCAGCTACGCTCCAACTTAGTGATGAAAAACATCACTAAGCAAGCCAAATCCCCGCCCTCCGCCAGCCACGCTCCAACTTAGTGATGAAAATCATCACTAAGCAAGCGAAATCGCCGCCCTCATCAGCCACGCTCCAAGTTAGTGATGAAAATCATCACTAAGCAAGCCAAATCGCTCGCCAGCTGTCATCGTCCCCCGCCACACTCCGCCGGACAAATATATCCGCCAAAAATTAGTTGCGGATGCAACGTTTTCGGCGTACACTGAATTAGTGGCAAGTGCAACGATTCGGCGGTAAGAGTGTTATCAGGTTTAGTTAGTGTAATCCGTTTATCAAATATTAGCTAAGTCGTAGCCAGTTTAACAGTTTAGTTAATTTGAAGTTAGTTAATTTGAGGTTGAGGTCAGTTAAGTAGCATTTAGTTAAGTAGAAGTCAGTTAAATAGTTAGTTAAGAGGTAGTTAAGGAGTAGTTATATAGATAGTTAAGGAGTAGTTACTTAAGTAATAATTAGTTTTATTATAGCCATACATTCAGAACAAGGAGGGGCTGTTGCGATGATTGAAACGAGGAATTCGATTCCGAGGTGGGTCTCGTTGATTTACCGGTACGGGCAGATGTATATCGGTGACCACTTGAAGCAGTTCGAGATCGGTAGAGGTCAGCATATTTTCCTCAATGCGTTATACAAAGAGGATGGCTTGACGCAAGAGGAATTGTCGGACTATTTGAAAATCGATAAAGGCACGACGGCGAAAGCGCTGAAAAAGCTAGAAGAGCAAGGTTACATCACCCGTACGGTCAGCCAAAAAGATAAACGGTGCTACGAGGTTTTATTGACAGACAAAGCACGTGGAATTAAAGAAGATGTGCGCAAAGTACTCACGGATTGGCGTGAGCGTTTAACATTCGGCATGTCGGAGGAAGAGAAGGGGATGGCCCTTACGATTTTGGAGAAAATGGGTCACAATGCCGCTCACTTCGCACAAGATGAGGTAGAAGAATGAATATGAGGGCTGCGGGGGCTGTGTTCATTGATCGCCATTTCCATGCGTTGACACACAAGAATTATCGCTATATGTGGTTAGGACAATGTGTATCACTAATTGGAACATGGATGCAAAACATCGGGCAATCCTGGCTTGTTCTCACGCTGACGGGATCGTCGCTTAAACTGGGGATTGTTGCTGCGTGCCAGTTTCTGCCTATTCTATTGTTTTCGCTGTTTGCCGGCATTATCGTGGATAAATTTCCTAAGAAGAATATCCTTATCGCGACTCAAACAGTATCGATGATCCTTGCATTCGCTCTGGCCACTTTGGTACTGACGGATACGGTTCGGTATGAATATATCCTGGTCTTAGCCTTGCTACTTGGCTTAAATAATACGCTGGATATGCCTACAAGGCAGGCTTTTAATGTGGAAATCGTGGGTAAAGAAGATCTGATGAATGCGATTGCTCTTAACTCAACGACGTTTAATATGGCGAGGATTGTAGGTCCTTCGATTGGCGCAGTCATGATGGCTTGGTTAGGCGCAGGGTGGTGCTTTCTACTCAACGGGATCAGCTTTATAGCTGTGCTTTATGGTCTCATTCATATTGAGGCAGCGCCTTACGTACGTAAGTTGAGAGCGAAGGAAGGGATTCTGAAGGAAATTAAGGATGGTATCATTTATATTGCCAAGGATCCGATTCTCTCGCCAACTGTTATGCTAGTAACCGTTATTGGTACCCTCGCTTTTAACTTTAATATTCTCATTCCTGTGTTTACCAAAAATGTCCTGCACATGGGAGAGACGACTTATGGTACGTTGATGTCTTGTTTGGGCGTAGGTTCACTTGCAGGGGCTCTGACAATGTCGTTTCGCAGTAAGCGCGGGCCGAAGCTGAAGTTGAGTATGGCAGCGAGCTGCATGGTTGCCGTATGTTTAATTCTTAATGGACTGAGCGGTTCCGTTTGGGTTTGTGGCACGCTTCTTGCGTGTACGGGATTTTTTAATATTTTATTCGCAACCAATAGTAACTCGGCGCTTCAAATGTATGCGAAGGATGAGTATCGTGCGCGTGTCATGAGTGTGTATTCCCTTGTATTTGCGGGTTCTACGCCAATTGGCAGTCTGTTCTCGGGGTTCATAGCGGATCGATTTGGGGCAAATGGTGCATTCGTTACTTGTGGCGTTCTAACGGGATTGCTGTGCTTGTTCATTACTTGGAAGTATAAATCGTCACTAGTCATGCAGTCTTTGAAGGAGCAGGAAGTGGCATAAAAAGAGTGGATTTAACCTTTTATATGATAAAGTTTCTATCATTTGGGTTGTCAATTAACTAGGGATTCGCTACAATATGAGATAAGTTCATGTGTGAGGAGGGATCTTGTGCTGGGAATATTGAAGAAGTGGATGCAGAAACCAATGCAGGAACCGAAGCACACGGTGGATTATAAAACGATGGAAATCGACGTTGTCATTAAATGTTTTGTTTCGGATAAGGAAAAGCCGTTTCGAGTTATCTTTAAGGTAGAGAAACAAGGTTCTTTCTTTTCGAAAGATATTTTTGTGAAAAATGTGGATTCGAAAACATCCTATGAGCTCATTCATAACTTTTCCACGCTTGGCATGAACAATGAAGAGTTGAACAAGTATGAAAGCACGGATTATGCTGAATACAGTTTTGCTACGTTGGAAGAAGCCAAAAAAGTGAAAGATACAACCGTCGATTACATACGCTTTCTGATCCGTGAGCATCAGCAAGAGGCACTAAGCAAAATTTCATAATGCGGTAAGGCAAGAAAGGAGCTAGCGATGCATTCGCTTGGCTCCTTTTTTGGCACTGCACTTATATTCGGTTGGGCTTAGGCTTCAGCCTTTTGTTGCATAACAATTTCTTTCAGTCGGTGCTGGCGAAGTTTGGTAATTGTCGTGTACTTGGAATCGGATCCTCTCACTTCGAAGTATACTTTGCCGTCCCCAATATGTTGAATTTTACGAGTGTTCACATAACAATCGGTGTTTACTTTAAAAAAACTGCTATTTGAGGTCATTTTTTGGATCTCTTCTGTAGTAAGGCGTTTCTTAATATGGTAGTTCTTCCCATGAAAGGAGACTAGGCCATGTTCACCAACGCGGAAATACATGATGTCCTTTTCTAATATAAAGTCCTCATAGGTATTCTTTACTTCGAGCGCTACACTCATTTTATCTGCCCCCTTCTTAAAATGATAACGCTTACATAACGTGAGACGGTTTTATCTTACCATAATATGCGGGGCATGGGAAGGCTTTTTTCATGGAGAAAAACCAACATAATTCTCTTCAGGGAGTAGAAAATGTTGGTTTTTCACTGATTATGACGAACGAACAATTATTTCCTCGGAAATAACTTACAGTGGAATGTTACGAGCAACCCATACACCAGCGGCACCTGCTTGTGCTAAGCCACGGGTAATACCTGCGCCGTCACCGCCACAGAAGAGACCTTTGATTTCTGTCTCAAAGTTCTCACTCAATTTAGGACGAGCCGAGTAAAATTTCGCTTCAACTCCGTAAAAAAGCGTATGCTCGGAGGCGATACCTGGGGTCACCTTTTCGAGTGCGTGGATCATTTCGATTAAGCTTTTCATTGTATTGTAGGGAAGAACTAAACCTAAATCACCTGGAACTGCTTCAGAAAGTGTTGGTTCTAAGAAGCCTTCGCGAATCCGCTCTGCTGTAGATCTTCGTCCACGCATAATATCTCCGAACTTCTGAACGATGACGCCGCCGCTAGATAAGTCATTTGCATGCTTACATATTTCTCTAGCATATTCATTCGGTTTGTCGAATGGCTCTGTAAATTTATGAGAAACAAGTAACGCAAAATTCGTGTTGCTCGACCCAAGTGCAGGATCCTTATAAGAATGTCCATTAGCGGCCATGATGCCGCTATGATTCTCAACAACAACATGTCCTGATGGATTGCTGCAGAAAGTCCTAACGCGAGTTCCAACCGAAGTGTTGTACACAAATTTACCTTCATATAAATGTTCGTTAATTTCTCGCATGACGACATCCGAGGTTTCTACACGTACACCAACATCGACTTGATTGTTGGACATTTTGAGACGGCGCTTCTTGAGGACTTGCGTTAACCAAGCCGAACCGTCACGACCTGGAGCGAGCATAACATAGTTGCTTAGAAGCTCCGTTCCATCTTTTAAACGTATGCCTTGAATGATATGTTTATCTTCTTTTTTCACTGTGATGATATCTTCGACTTCTGTTTTGAACTGCATATCAACGCGTGTTTTCAAATATTCATAGATGGATTTAAGAATCATAAGGTTTTGCTCTGTACCCAGATGACGAACCTGAGCGCGAAGCAGTTTCAAGCCAGCAGCATAGGAGCGTTGCTCAATATCCTTCACAGCTTCTGTAGTTGGATCGGTAATGTTTTCTGTAGCACCGTGCTGAAGATTGATACCATCTACATATCGGATCAGTTCCATGACTTTACTAGGGGCCAAATAATCAGTCATCCAGCCACCGAATTCCGTTGTGATATTGAATTTACCATCGCTGTAGGCTCCAGCACCTCCGAAACCGGAGGTAATGGAACACGCCGGCAGACACCCGGAGAAGTCCTTTTTACCAGCGGGCGGAGGGCAAAGTTTGATTTTATTCTCAAGAATTGGACAACTGCGCTTGTAAATATCGTGGCCTTTGTCAACGAGTAGAATGTTCGCGTTAGGGTGAAGCAATGTCATCTCATAACAAGCAAAAATACCTGCAGGTCCTGCACCAACAACGATAAAATCATAAGCTTTCATAGCAGAATTCTCCTCTGGAACAGTCATTTTGGACGCAAAAAAACCTAGCCACACGGGTATGCGAAAAAGAGCACCCGTCGTAGCTAGGAAGTTATGGCTTCCTCTAGAGACCCCCAAGCCAATTCTTGAGGATATACGAACGATTCATAGTTATGTGGCTGATTGTCATTGCCTTGACTATCATAATACGAACATTATTCGTTGTCAATTAATAAATGTTCGTGAAATTTCGTGAAAATTGTAGGAGGAAAAATAGATGTATGTCTTATGGCTTTACATTGAGCATTCGAACAATGGCGGCAACGGCCTCTGCTCTAGTAGCCAACATAGATGAGGCAAAGTTATTTCCTAGGGTACCGCCGAGTAGATTGTTTTTGCTAGAAATGACGGCCGCTGGTTTAGCCCAATCTGGAATGTCGGCATCATCAGCATAACCTGTTGGAATTCCCGCTATTAGAGGGAGACCCAGTGCTTTTACGACCATGGAAATCATTTCAGCATGGGTAATGTTGGCTGTCGGTCGGAATGTGCCATCGGGATATCCGCTGACGAGGCCAAGCTGAACGGCTTGTTTGACAGAATGTACTGCCCAATCTTCTACCAAGTTCGTATCAGTGAAAGTGAGAGGTACACCAACTAAATTGGGCTTCAGCCCATTCATTAACATAACCGTAAATTCAGAACGCGTGATGCTAGCATTCGGTTTAAAAGAAAAATCTGGATAGCCGCTCGCGATTTTACGTTCGTAGGCTATGCTAATCTCAGGAGTTGCCCAATGTCCTTTCGTGTCAGTAAAGGGACTTGTATCTGCAGTTGTAGTCGTTGTAGAGCCTGTTCCTTCTGTAACAGTGACTTTGCTCTGCGCAGATAAGCCATCTCCCGAAGTAGCAGTAATGGTTACTGTTCCAGGGATGATTGCACTGACTTGCCCGTTGGCGTCCACGGCTGCAATGTTTGGATTACTGCTCTTCCAAGTTATCATGTGATTGGATGCGTAACTGGGTGTAATCGCGGCGCTGAGTGAGACCCGTTCTCCTTCTTGAAGATGGAGTGTGGTTTGACTCATTGTTAGAGATGTTACAGGTACTTTGAGCGCATACATGTACAAAACAAACAGGTCTAATAAGCCCTGAGACTTAATTTCGTCCGGTTCAGCAAATATAGTGGATACTTCATAGAGGGTCCCATCATGTCCTATGAATAAAGGCATAATCTCATTAGTGGCAATTTTGTATTGCCATTGAATGGTACCAGCAGGGCTAAGGGCATATATGGCTTTATTTGCTGACGAGTTGGTATAAATAAGACCATTAGGCCCGACAACTGGCGGGGTCATCGTACCGCCTGCATCGAATTGCCATTTTAGAACGCCACTTGGTCGTAATGCGTTGAGTTTTCCATCCTGCGATCCGAAATAAACAGTTCCGTCGTGGCCGACAGATGGCGAGTATAGGATACTGCCTTGATTAAATTCCCATTCTTTTGTTCCATTAGGTGAAACGGCATAAAGGTTATGATCATCAGATCCGACATAAATGGCCCCATCTAACCCAATCGTAGGTGCTGATGTTGCTAAACCGCCTACTGGAAATGTCCATTTCTTCGTCCCATTTGGCTTGATCGCATAAAGGGATTTCGTGCCCATTGTTGCATAGATGGTGCTATCAAGACCAAGAGCCAGCTTCGCCTGGGCTTTAACCTCCATATCGAGCCACCAGATTTCCGTGCCATCCACAGAATTTAGAGCATGTAGAATGCCATCTTTCGATGCGACATAAATCGTGCCGTCCGTTCCAAAAATTGGAGATGACGCCACTTGATCACCTGTTGTAAATGACCATTTTAATGTTCCGTCTGATCGAAATGCCATCAACTTGCCTGGGCTGCCTGCTCGGCCAGTACCGACATAAATGTTGCCTTCTCTATCGATAGCAGGCGATGTCAGGATTTGTTCATCGACAGCAATCCGCCACTTTTTCGTCCCGTCAGGGAAATGTGCTGCAATTCCGTTTCCAGCTAGAATGTTAAATGAGAAGTAAATGGTATTATCGGCCGCGACGGTAGGAGTGCCAATATACGAAATTGCGATTGTTGGAGCTTTCCATTTTAATTGTACGAAGCTAGAATTCTGGAAAATGGTGAGGTCCTTCATGTTTGGATTTAGGTTTGGAATCGGCGAAATCGTCTGCACAGGATCTAGCGCGATTTGAGCTGTAACAGGTAAGGCAGTCGACGTGACACTCATGAGTACTACGAGTAAGCAACCTATGAAACGTACATTTTTCAACTGAACACTCTCCCTTTATTTTACAGATATTATGTTGATTATTTCATGAGGGAAGAGATTATTCAATATAAAATCCGCACACCCGAGGGGCTGGATTGCTAGAAATTTGCAGTGAGATTTACCTAAACGCTATGGAATAACAATAATTGATACATTTATTGTAGTTTTTATGTATACAGCACTTCATCCGTTGAACCATATAATAAAAGAAACAGGGGAAAGAGGTGATAGAACAACAGCTGACAGAAGGGAGAGATGTTTTGTCTTTTTTTTTTTTTTTTGAAAACGCTTTCTGAAGTATGTGCTCATGCTGCCATTGAAAATGATTAAAAAGATGTTCAAAAGTAATTCGACAGAAAAAGGAGCGTAGATGATGTTGACAAAGAACATGAAAAAAAGGGCTTCATTCGTCTTTTCTGTAATTCTTATAACTGTGGTTGGGCTGATTGTTGCTGGAATCGTCAGTCAGACGGAGGTTGAGGCTGCTGGTACGACTTATTATGTTGCCACTACAGGTAATAACACGTATCCAGGTACATCGAGCCAGCCCTTTGCTACCATTCAAAAGGGAATTGACATGGCGGGAGCTGCTGGTCCGGGCTCTACTGTTATTGTAAGGGGAGGGACGTACAATATAACATCACCGATCACGATGGCGACTTCTGGTACAAGTGGCAACCCGATCACGCTCATGGCATACCCAGGGGAAACACCGGTCATTTCCGGTCAGAATACGTACCCGAATCACCCTCTTAGTCTTGAAACAATGACTTATATGGGGCCGCCTGTTACTAATGATGGAGTGACATATAATACGGGGCAGCAGTTCACTTTTTCCTGGAATGCTTTGTTGAGAATTACGGCAAATTATATCGACATTGACGGACTTGAAATAAAGGAGTCTTATGGTGAGGGGATTTATGCTGGCAGTTCAAGCAGCCCCGGATATCAACATATTAACATCACAAATAGTAAGATTCATGACAACCGCAATTTGGCTGTGTTAGTAGAAAATGTTGATAATTTTACCCTGGATGGCAATGAATTGTGGGAAAATGCCAATTATGGGCGTTTCAGCAGGTTATCAAGCCAAATGGATTGGCCTTTAATTCTCATGATCAAGAATAGCTCCAATGGCACAATCAAGAACAGCAAAGTATATAACAATTGGGGGGAGGGCATTGGTTTCTGGAATGATACCCATGATGTAGTGTTAGAGGATAGCGCTATCTATGATAATTATGCACTGGGGGTCTATGTAGACAAGGCTAGTTATATCACCATCCAGCGCAATATGATCTATAATACGGGGAATCCGATTTATTTGAGAGGTACCGGCTCTTCGATGGGGATTGCCATAGCGGATGAGCCTTATCTCAGTTATCCAGCAGGACATAACAGGAAAATTATAAACAATTTTCTGAAAGGGAACGGCCAAAATTTTGCTTACTGGAATACGGGATTAGCCACAGGTACCTCATTGAATAACGATCTTATTGCTGGCAATACGTTTATTGATGCAACAAATACGAATATATCGATTACCGGTGGTGCCAATCATGTCAACACAAGGATAGAAAATAATATTTTCAAATCAAGTTCGGGTACCTTACAAAATGTAGATCAGAAATCAGGATTGGTCTTCTCCAATAACTGTTGGTCCAGCGCTGTCACCGGAGTTGCCTCGAAAGGGAATGATGTTATTGGGGATCCTCTGCTTGTCGGCGGCACATTCGGACCTGACTATTTCAAGCTACAGACCCATTCTCCATGTATTGCTAAGGGCAAGAATAATGTAACGGATGTTTCAGAAGATTTTTATAAAAACGCAAGGAACAATCCGCCAAGCATAGGAGGATATGAGCATCCTACAATTCTAATCGATAACAGTGATTCGACTAAAGTGACGAAGACAGGAACCTGGACGGCAAGTTCTTTTAGCCCCCAAAAATATGGCACTGACTATCTGCATGACGGCAATGCAGGGAAAGGCTCAATGAGCGTGACGTTCACGCCTGCTATTGTCACTTCAAATACATATGATGTGTATATGTGGTGGAATGCCGATACGAACAGAGCCAATAACGTACCGGTCACGGTAAACCATGCTGGCGGAACAACCAGTACGACAGTTAATCAGCAGGCAAACGGGGGACAGTGGAACTTCATAGGAAGTTACACCTTCCATGCAGGAACCTCGGGGAATGTTGTTATTAGCAATTCGTCAACATCGGGATTCGTAATTGCGGATGCTGTTAAATTTGTTGCACATTAAATAAAGAGAGGGTGAATGAGCGAAAGCTGATTCACCCTTTTTGTCTCCTCGTATTGAATTGGAAATATAATGCTGCAGAAGAACAAGAATTGGTACATTTATTGAAAGGTTTGTGTATACCGAAGTGGTTTTATCAGGTGATAAAATAAGTGAAGAATACGCCTGCCTAACGGCAATAGGCGAGTATTGAAACCATTTGACAGGGCTGTTTGAAAGCGATTTCAGTCTAATTCACAGGGTTGATTTGATTATAGCTAACAGCAGCAATTTAGTTTTATGGAGAGGGGTGATTGATTTTCGAGGCGTTAGAAACGATGAACCGATCCTAAGGGGAATTTGAATAAGGAGGCTGTATAAATGAGCAAGTCTATATTGAAAGTCATTTCAGGGTTCATGATCTTTATATTCGCTGTAAATGCGGTGTTATTCAGCGGTGCCACGCCTGCAAAGGCAGAGGTGACGCCACGTGTAAGCGTGTATTACGTTGATGCTACGCTTGGAAATGACGCTAATGATGGTTTGAAAACGGAAACGCCGTGGCGGTCATTGGACCGGGTGAATAGTCAAATTCTGGCCCCTGGTGATAAGGTGCTGTTCAAAAGAGGAGAGACTTGGTTGGGCTCGGCTTTAAAACCTTCAAGCTCTGGTACGAGTTCAAATCATATCGTTTTTGACGCATACGGTGCTTCTTCACTTCCAAAACCGAAAATTTCTGGTGCAAATCCAGTAACGGTATGGCTGGGGCCGAATGCAAATGGCGAATATTATACGACGCTGCCGGGGTCAGCTGCTTCCCCAACGATACTTTTAGAAAATGGCAGACGATTAAAGGGTAAAATGCAGGACTCCCTCCTACCAGGCCCTGTGAAAGGAACTCTCGTTAACGGATCATGGGCGTTAGATGTAGCAAATCATTACATTTACTATAAACCGTCAAAGGGGATACCTAGCCAGAATGTAACGGAAATTGTGTCAGGACCAGCAAGAGCATTTGATTCCAATTCCCAGAGTTATGTGGAGGTAAACAACCTTGAATTAACTGGAGGCATGGAGGAAGTAACCTACATCGCCCCTGGCAGTACGAATGTGATTGTAAAAGGTAACGATATCCATGCCGCAGATGGTGCGGGTGTTAGGGTAAACGGATCCTCGGCGATCACGATAAGTTACAACAATGTATACGATATGAATTCAAGAGGCATCTGGATTGAAAGCGGTTCCATTGGAGGTACTGTATCGTATAACAAAGTAAGTGCCATCGGGAAGTTAAGCTCGGATGATGGGGAACTTACAGGAATTGAGGTTGGAGGGACCAATACCCTTTCAAAGCCTTCAATGAATACCGTTGATTACAATACAGTGACCGACATCGGCAGGGACTTCTATAAAGGGAAGAACGGAACCAACGCCAGAGGAAGTATGAAGAGCACGGGAATTGTGGTTAATTCCTCTAATTCAAACATCATCAGATATAATAAACTGTCCAGTATTTGGCGGACGGGTATACAGCTCAAGACTGATTATGGCGATGCTGCTTCCAATCAGATCCATGAGAATTTAATTTTTGATACGGGGAAAATGTATACGCTTGATGCAGGAAGCCATGGTATTCTGCTGGAGAACTCGAACGGCAGTATCAGCGGCTCGAAAATCATGAATAATACGATCGCCAATTCCAAATTTACTAGCAGTGCGGGGAAAGAAGCTGCCCTTGGACTCAAGGTAGTTGGTGGTGTCACGGTAGATAACTTACAGGTGAAAAATAATATCCTTGCATTGAATTCGGCAGATTATGCAGTTGCCATCGATCTAGACAGTGGGTCTGCACTTACCAACTACGTGTCAGATTACAATCTTATGTACCAAACTTCGGGTAATGCGATCTATTGGAAGCAAAATGGAGCTTCCCACGTCTATGATTTCGGGCATATTGTGGGTAATGCTGCAGGGTATTATTCTTTTGACAAGTCGCAAGAAAGCCATTCTATCGCCAGTGATCCCCAATTTGTTTCGGTGGAGAAATCGGATTTTCATTTGCTTGCCACGTCCCCAGCTGTGAATGCAGGGATCGATGCCGGTTTGAATAAAGATTTGGATAGTCTTCCCGTACCGAATAACGGTGGATTTGACATGGGGAGCTACGAAAGCGCGTGGAGCAAGGTTGATACGACGGCAGCCATTGTACCCGGAAGTGCGCTTGACCTATCGGGGATGAATAATGGCCCAGCAGGACAATACGGGTTTATCCAAATGGATGCAGAGGGAGATCTGCATTTTGAAGGGAAGCCTGAAGAAACCGTTCGTTTCTTCGGACCCAATGTCAATTGGAACATGTCGTTTCCAACACCTGCTGAAGCCGTAATTATTGCGGACAGACTGGCTGGGATGGGATATAACATTGTAAGAATCCATGGCCAGGATTCCATGGAAACGTGGGCACCGGGTATGTTTAAGACACCAACTTCAGGGGCGGTTGAGCTTGATTTGGAGAAGGTTAAACTGCTTGACAATTTTATTTTTGAATTGAAGAAGAGAGGCATTTATTTACAGCTTGACGTTTTCCATTTGTATGATTTCAAAAACGTGCCTGGGCTCGGCAACTATGCGGAAGGACAGAGCTCCAAGTATCTTCTTCCGTTTTTTCCGCAAGCTTATGATATGTGGAAGCAGGCAGTCGACTTGTGGTTATCCCATGTGAATGAAAAAACGGGACTGGCGCTTAAGGACGATCCTGCTGTGATTGGCATAAGCCCATGGAATGAGCAGCTTTTGACGAACCTAGTTCCTTCCAAACCGGATTTTAAAAAGTTCTTACTGGATGACTTCAATGCCTTCCTGCTATCGAAGGGCCAATTGCCTATAGCCAGTTATCCGGCATCCTTTTGGAATACCTTCGGACCGATCAAGGGCTATATGATGGACTATTATACGGGTAAAACATTAGCAGTCTACAACAATATGAAGGACCATCTCAAAAATACGCTCGGCGTGAAGGCTGTTATCGGCGGTATGAATCATATTATGAATCCGATGGTGGATTATTGGAGAAGCGAGGCGTCTGATATTCAAGAGACGCATCTGTACTATCAGCCGTTATTTAGCGGGTACCAATACGATCCGTCGTCAATGAGGAGATTAAGTAAAGCATTTGACGTAATTGATGGCAGTTTTGAAAACTACTATCCAGCATTATCTTTGAAACAGCTATATGCCAAGCCTCTCTTTCTAACAGAGTATCAGGACAACTATCCGATGAAGGGCAGAGATGAAACGGATATCTTCACTGGAGCCGTCGGCGCCTATCAGGGCTGGGACATGCTGAACAGGTTTGACTTTGGATATAACCCTGCACATGCTATCGACAATCTTGGGATAGGGGAATTAGGGAGTTTCGAGATCCTCGGTGATCCTCTGCAAATCATGTCTGAATATGCAGGAACACTGTTATTCCGAAATGGCTTCATTGAAAAAGCAGATCCACGATTTATATTTGTAAGAGATAAAACATATAGCACCACGGATGAGAAGGGCGCACAGCCGCAAATTGGGCTTGAAAACCTCTATTATGTCTCTCATTTATATAATACGCAGACGGTTTATGCCGACAAACCAGGAGAACCGCTTACCATCTATAAGGTGACCCCTGATCTGACGCCAGCTCAAATTGCCAGTGGGAATATGCCAGCGCAAAATAAACTGAATATCACTTCCACGATGACGTTGAAAGAAGCGGCTCAGGTTTTCATCGGCTCGCTTGGAAACGAAGATACGGATATTAAAAATAGGCAGCTTGCCTATTTAGAGCAGAACAAACTAATTTCCGATACCGGTGAGCTGATCTTCGACATCGGGACAGATGTATATACCGTGAATACACCTTATTTGGTGGCAGCAGCGGGAACGCTCAATGATCACAATTACACGTTTGATAAAGCGTCAGCCTCCTTCCAAGGCAGCGTGGACAAAGGCACGTTTATGGCATCATCGCTTGAAAGTAAACGATTAGATCAGAGCAGTAGAATTCTAATAACGCATACGACTGACGCGGCAAGTACGGGGGAAAGCCTTACCCAATTAACGAATGGTGAAGTCCTATTCAGCAAAGGGAGCAGACCCACATTAACCAAATTTGGTACAGCCCAGTTCGGTATGACAACAACGCTGGATCCTACGCAATTCAAGGCTTACAAGCTGGCGACGAACGGAGCAAGACTGGAAGAAATTCCTGTCCAGGTGAACGGTCAGCATATTTCTATTAACCTAGATACGGCGAAAGGGTTTGCTTTTGAACTTGTTGCGTATCCGATTGATCTTCCCATTGTTGTACCTCCAACAACGCCACCTCCAGTTGTTCCGCCTGCACCTGTGAAGCCGGCAATGGAGATCATTGTCGATAATGGAAATGCGGAATTCACGGGAACCTGGAGCACAGCTTCGATCAATGCCAACAAATATGGCGCGGATTATGCCATTGTGGCCGGAGGCGGAGCAGGTGCCAATAAGATGAGATGGAGGCCGAATATTCAGGCATCCGGCGAATATGAGGCATACTACTGGCTGCCTGATGGCAATAGCAGTATGGCCAAGAACGTTGCGTTTACGGTTAATAATGGCTTGGCGAGTAAAGCCATAACAGTGGACGAGAGTAAACCTGGCGGACAGTGGGTTTCGCTTGGCACGTATGCATTTACGCGCGGCACCACAGGGTATGTTGAAATTTCTGACAACGTGACAGGCAACATCGTTGGTGACGCTGTCAAATTCGTCATGCGAAGCATGATCATGGATGATAGTGATGCGGTAGCCACTGGGAAATGGACGCAATCCAGCTTTAACCCCAAATATTACTCGACTGGTTATGTGAATGCCACGAACGGAGCAGGCGTCAATAAATTAACCTGGAGGCCGTATATCCCGGTGAGCGGCAATTACGACGTCTATTATTGGCTCCCTGACGGCAGCAGCAACAGAGCGAATGCTGCACCGTTTACCATTAATTATAGTGGTGACAACCAAGTATTTTATGTGGATCAAACTGTACCTGGGGGCAAGTGGGTAGAATTCGGCAGCTTCTTCTTTGATGAAGGGACGAGCGGCTATGTGGAACTGAATGATAATGCCAGCGGTTATGTGATCGGCGACGCGATTAAATTTGCTCTTCCTAACAGCACACCGCCAGTGATACCAGAGATACCGACGACGCCATCTGTCACCGAACCCGTGGAAATTATCGTGGACAATGTGAATGCGGTATCTACGGGAACAGGAACATGGAATCTTGGAACAGCCCAACCTAACAAATACGGAGCTAACTATAGCACCATTTCGGGGGATGGCACTGGCACACATAAATTCAAATGGACACCAACAATTACTACGGAGGGCGATTATGAAGTGTATTACTGGCTTCCAGATGGCACCAGCAATCGTCCGAGTGCAGCCCAATTTACGGTTTTCTATAGTGGAGGCAGCAAGCTGTACACAGTTGATCAAAGGGTTGTTCCAGGAGGCAACTGGATCTTGCTTGGCAAGCATCACCTCGTTCCGGGTACTTCAGGGTATGTGGAATTAACCGATAAAGCAAGCTATGGGAATATCATTGCCGATGCGATTCGATTTTATTTGCCGGCAACCCCGCAAGTAGATATGCAGCCGCCTACATGGACGGGAGGAGGCCATGTAACTGTCAGCAATGCTACCTACAATAGCGCTACTTTGAACTGGTTGCCTGCGACCGATCTTGTTGGTGTAACCAATTATAAAATCTATCAAGATGGGGCTTTGCTGCAAACCGTTGGAGGCAATGTATATCAGCTTGATGTAACAGGCCTTTCAGCGAATACTTCCTACAAATTTAAGGTTACAGCTGGAGACGCAGCTGGCAATTGGTCAACGGAGAGCTTGACAACAACAACGAAGTTGAATGTGAGTGCAGCGAATTCGTTGTATACCTCTTTTGACAATAAAGCCAAGATGATGGAAGCAGGGGAAGAAACAACAGTAAGTTTGATGTCATCGGCAGCTGTATGGGGCGGGAATTTCAGCATCTCCTACGATAATAACTTGCTTGACGTTGGGACAGCTGACATTATGCTGAGCAGTCAGTTGGCTAATCTTGGCGTAACAGCGTCGGTCTATACCAACGTTTATAGTTCGAGCGGTGTTATTTCCATTCAATTTCACTTGAATGAACAGATCAACCCGCAGCCTGGCATCTCCGTCGAACTCCTGAAGATTAAATTTAAAGGAAAACATGCAGCAGGCAAGGTGCCATTTAAAGTTCGTAAGGAAAGTTTGATATCGAATAAAGACGGCAGCTTTACGTTCGCTCAAAATGATTATCAAGACAACATGATAGTGGCCAATTCCAATATTGACGGCGTTGCTATGATGAACGAACAAGCTTATGAAAAGGTGCTAAACTATATCGCCAATCATTCGAGACTGACTAGCAGCGATAACAATTTTGACCCAAGACTGGACATGAACATGGACGGCAAGATCGACATCGTGGATATGGTCTATGTGTATAAAAAGCTTAACCTGCTGAGAAGTCATCCGTAACCAAAAGGGGAGAGAGCACGATGCGGAATGTACGAACGATACTTCTGTCGGTACTATGTTTATTCGTTGTGGCATCTGCGATGGATACACATAAAGCCCATGCTTTGAGTAGTAGTACAATCGTAGCAACGACAGACCAAACAAGCTATTACGTAGGCGATACCATAAAAGTCATCATCAAGGGAGAGAATATTATCGACTTGAATGGCGTTGGATTTACACTGAATTATGATCCAAGCCAGTTAAGTTTACAGGGAGATGGTCTTGTGCTATCTCCCTCGTACGAAACTTTTGGCGGGGCGTTTATAGATACAATCAATGGCAGTCTGACCTTTGACATATTAAATAAGACTCCTGTTCAAAGTACCATAACCGAAGCGATGGGTCAGATCCATTTTAAAGCACTGAAGAGCGGAACAGGGATGATACAACTACGTGGCATTACAGCTGTAAACGGTAATTTGGAGCAGATTCAGTCTAGTAGTCAGATGCAGACTGCATTTAGTATCGGCGTACGAATACCGGTGATTGATCCGACGTATCCTTCACCGTCGAGTCCAACTTCAAGCACACCATCAACAACGCCTAAACCATCGACAACTCAGATTATTCTAGAAAATGATTTGCCTGCTGCCGTTAAGGGGAAGATAACCATCCAAATGGAAGAAGGTAAGAATACGGTCTTGCTGCCAAGCCGTCTTACTGACCTGATTGGAGAAAACAGCCTTCACATTGTGCAGAAAGATTTTACAATTGAAATTCCCAAGGAAGCGCTCAAACATATGCAGGGAGCTCTTGCTGGCAAACAAGTTGACGGTGCGCAACTTAGCTTCTCGGCAATCATTGCCACTCCGGATGAAATTGCTAAATTTGTTCAAGGAGCAACAAACGGTTCTACCCGTGTTGTTACGGCAAGTCAAGTGTATGATTTTAGCTTACATGTTGTAACAACAGATGGAACTCGTATACCTATCACAACGTTTAAGGAGCCGTTGGTGCTTTCATTTCAAGTGAATTCGAATGCGGACACTCATCTGTTAGGCATGTATTATATTGCGCCTGACGGAACGATTCAACATATGGGTGGCACTTGGGTAAATGGTAGTATGACCGCTAAACTCACCCATTTCAGTCCATATGCCGTGCTGGTTTACGACAAAACATTCTCAGATGTTACTTCCTCCTTATGGGCTAGCCGTGTAATTAAGGAAATGGCAGCCAAACATATTATTGAAGGTGTCACAGATACGGAGTTCAACCCTGGGGGTAATGTGACACGGGCGCAATTTGCAGCTATGCTTGCACGAGCTTTAGGTTTGAAGGCGGTTGGAAGTGCCCACTTTAAGGATGTAAATCCGGGTGATTGGCATGCACAGGTGATCGCAGCCGTTAGTGAAGCGGGTATCGTACTTGGACGCAGTTCAGATACATTTGCACCCGACGATGCCATCACGCGTGAAGAAATGGCCGTTATGGTCGTTCGCGCTTATGAACATGTGAAGGGTGAACAAGTTACGTTGTCAAACACCGACTCGTTTAGTGATCAAGCTCAAGTTCACGAGTGGGCGCAGAACGCAGTGCGTGCTACACAACAAGTTGGTTTGATTCAAGGGCGCAGCAGCAATCAATTCGCGCCGCAAGAGCTGATGACGCGTGCGGAAAGCGCGCAAGTGATTTCGAATCTATTGTCTGGTATGCAAAAATGATCTCGTTATTGCACCGACCGTAGGCAGGTTCTATAATTAAAGAATAACCATTGTAGTGAGAAAGCCCCAAAATCTTTTGGGGCTTTCTCCAATTAACACGCTGAATGGAGACCCTTACATGGACGATCAGGTTTTAAGCGTACTTATTGTGGATGATGAAATTCTCATTCGCCAAGAACTACAAATGTTTGACTGGGAATCTCGCGGATCCGTACTTGTAGGCGAAGCTAGCAATGGTGAAGAGGCGCTCGCCTTCTGCAGAAAGTATGTACCCGATGTGATCATAACGGACATTACGATGCCAGTTATGAATGGGCTGGCCTTAATTCGAACCTTGAAGAACGAATTCCCTCAGATTCAGGTTGTTATCCTTAGCTGCCACAGTGACTTCGAGTACGCAAGAGAAGCTTTAAAGTTAGGGGCTATTGGTTATGTTGTCAAAGTCATGATGGATGACAGCGAATTAGAACAAGCACTTGTCGAGGCAAGAAGGTCGATTGAAAAAGAAAAATCGTACAGTACCAAGAAAAAAGAAGAAAACAGGTGGAACCAATCCAAGCTGCTCGGACAACTGCTGAATCTCAATCCCCATGATTCCACGACGCTCCTATATAAAGGCTTAGCGGATAATGGGCTTCCGCTTGCTTTTCCTCTCCAAATCGTACGGTTTTATGTGAATGCTAATCATGGTGATTGGCTATTTGTTGACCGTGAGGTTCGGCACGTATTGGGGAGCTATGACCATGATTTTGCCTGGGTGCCGGTAGATATTGGAGAGCATTTTGCATACTTTGGTCTACCAAGTAAGGATAGCATTTCCATCATGAAAACGATTGAAGCGGTCATTTCTGATATGCATCACAGACTGAAAACGATACACTTGCATAAGCCTGAATGTATCCATATCTATGCATCCATTAGTGATAATGTGGAAAATCCTGAGCAATTTAATCAATCATTCCAAGAAATGAACTTGTGGAAGAATGATTATTTTTACAACAGCAGCAACCGTGTGTTCCTGGGGAAACCAGAAGGTACACAGGCCATTGAATCAAAGGCCCTTGCAGTGATTGAGGAGAAGATGAAAAAGGTGATCTGGAATCAGGCGGGATTATCGACTTTTATAAAAGGAGATTTTCTCAATTGGGCGAGGGAACATCGCATTTTACCGAATGAGCTCAAAAAATTGGTTCATAAATGGCACGTCATATGGAATGAAGAGCTTGGTGATTCGAATGATGATGTTATATTGTCTCAGCACACCTACCAGACGGTAACCCTTCATGAAATGATTGCAGCGTTAATTCATGATATCCACATCAATTTTGGTAAAGAAAATAGGTATCGGCCGGAGATTCGCCTTGTCATGAAGATCATACGAGAGAAGATCAGTCAGCCGCTCAGTCTATCCTCTGTAGCTGAAGAAGTCGGCTTCAGTTCCCCTTATCTAAGTCGTTTATTTAGCGAAGAGGTCGGTGAAACATTTAATGATTATGTGACTCGGCTTCGCATGGAAAAAGCAGCATTTCTCCTGAAAAATATGAATCTAAAAGTATATGAAGTAGCTGAACAGGTTGGGATTCCAAGCTATAGATATTTCTCTATCGTCTTCCGCAACTGGATGGGGGTTACGCCATTGGAGTTTAAAAAGGGATGAGACAAATGCTGAACAAGAAGTATTTTGTGAAAAGTTACAGAAACTATGGCATAGCAACCAAACAGTTTTTATTGCTTTTTGTGCTGACGGTCACGATATTTATGATGATTTCTTGGAACAACATTGGGATATCGAAGAAAAGCTTTGAAACCAAGATGATGGAAGATTCGAAGTTAATGATTATGCGGACAAATACCTTTTTGGATATGTATTTAGAAAACATTACGAATATCTTACTGCTTATTTCGGCACAGAAAGAATTGTTTGAAAATGGTATCAGCACAGAGGGACAAAATGTGCTACTGCATTACGGAGAAACAAATAGTCAACTTATTAAGACGCTGTATGTTGTGCGAGCAGACGGACAGGTTTTTAGCAGCAAGCAAGTCCTGTATGATATCTACGGAAATCGAATGCTGCCCAAATTAAATGAGATGGGAAGTCAGGGCGTTAACGGATTGAAGTGGAGTGAACCGTACGAAACAGCATTATCGGATCGAACAGTGGCCTTCGTTTTTCCCGTCAGGAGTAAGGCTAACAAGTATTTAGGGGCGGCGATAGCTGAGATTAGCCTAGAGTATTTGAATCAGAAAATCATTCCCATGGTTTCAAGCCGTGGTCAGACGATTACATTGGGCTCTTTAGCGAACGAGCCTATCGTTTATGATCCTCAGAGCGATCTGCTGCCGTATGAAAAGGGGATTTTTCCACCCAAGATTCAAGGTGATTTTATTACGACTCTCGAACAGATGAGCGATGGTATCAACAGAATGGAATTTGGCGCACAGAGCTTTATCGTTGCGAATTCGAAAGGAAATAATTTAGGCTGGCGAGCATCTTTTATTATGAATGAAAACATTTTGAACATAAACGTTTCTAAGCTGTATCACAATTTTGAAGTGACGGCTATGCTCTGGGTTATCGTGTTCTTGTTTGGATCTTTTCTGATCTCCTATTATTTTACAAATCCAATTCGCAAGCTTGTTCTTAAAATGAATGCGGTTACGAAATACGGGAGATTATCCCATATTGAAATGAATCGTGAAGATGAAATCGGGCAGCTTGCCAGGAGCTATAACTCCATGATGGATCGGATTCATATTCTAATTTATGAGATGAAAGAAGTTGAAGTGCAGAAAAAAGAATATGAGCTAAAGATGCTGCAAAGCCAGATTGGCCCACACTTTTTGTATAATACATTAGCTGGGATCGGAAGTTTGGCTAAACAGGGGCGGAATACGGAAGTCCGGGATACGATTCGCTCACTTGTTAATCTGTTGTCGTACAGCTTTGACAAAAAGTATGAGTATATTGCGCTTGAGGAAGAAATCGCTGCTTTGAACAGCTATATGAATATTCAAAAAATCCGCTATGGCGATACCTTTACTTGTCATTTTGAGATCAGCCCGGATATCATGACATGCAAAGTTCTCAAGCTGACCCTGCAGCCTATCGTGGAAAATGCGATATTTCATGGTCTGCTCTCGAAGAAAGGCACCGGCAGAATTGAGATACGAGGGCGAAGGGTCAATAATACAGTGCGATTGTATGTGTGTGATAACGGTATCGGTATGGAGAAAGAGCAGTACAGTAAGCTGTTGATCTCTAGCAGAGACAGGAAGCTGCAGGACAGGTTTAACAGTATTGGCATCATCAATGTGCATGAACGGATTCAAATCTACTTTGGCAAACCATATGGCCTGCATATTGTAAGCCGCCCGAATAGGGGGACGATCATTCGAATCGATGTGCCTATTATGGAAGATGATCATGAGGAAGAAAAGTCTGCAATACGCAGGATATAAAGGGAACGTCAGCGCATTTTATGCCTGGCGGTCTTTCCGTTTGATCAAGACAAAATCTAGAACATAATTGAAGGTTTTGTGTATATCTGTGTGTATGGCAGGGGCGATATAATAGGTATAGAAATTGAATGAAAGCGGTTTATTAGAAGGTCAGAGGCTCGAAAGTAGTTATATGGAGGGAACGGGAGATGCAGAAAGACTTAGCGATAAAACGATCTAATGAGGTGGAACGGAAACTTGTAGGCAAACAATTCTTGGTCAAAATATGGAAGTATAGAGCTTTATATGCCATGCTTTTCCCTGGTATTCTTTATTACTTGATATTTAAGTATTTGCCCATGTTTGGGATTATCGTGGCATTCAAAGATTACAACATTACGAAAGGTATTCTGAGTAGTCCTTGGGCAGATCCCTGGTATAAGTATTTTGAGGTTTTTGTAAGTTCACCCTATTTTTCACAACTATTGACGAATACGATTGTAATTAGTTTTTATAAACTCATATTTGGCATGATTCCACCGATTATTTTGGCCATAGTTCTGAACGAATGTAGGGTCTCGTGGTTTAAAAGAATCATACAAACTTTGAGTTATATGCCGCACTTTCTATCGTGGGTCATTATTTATGGGATTCTAATCGCATTGTTATCGCAGGATAGCGGACTTTTCAATCGGTGGATTGTTGAAGCCGGCGGCAAAGCCATTCCATTTCTGACATCGGAAAGTTGGTTTAGAAGCATTCTGGTTAGCTCGGACATATGGCAAAACATGGGGTGGGGGGCGATCATTTATTTGGCCGCAATCGCAGGGATCGATCCCTCCCTATATGAAGCAGCAACGATGGACGGGTGCAAACGGATTCGCCTCATTTGGCATGTGACGCTTCCTAATTTACGCTCGATCATCACGATCCTTTTAATCTTAAGACTCGGGAGTATTATGGATGCAGGATTTGAACAAATCTATGTCCTGTACAACAGTTATGTGTATTCCGTAGGAGATATTATTGATACATGGGTGTTCCGTACTGGTCTTGAACAGTTGAATTTTAGTTTGGCCGCAGCTGTTGGTTTATTTAAATCTATTATTGGCTGTATGTTGGTCTTGCTTTCTAATCGAATCGCTAAAAGATGGGGTGAAGGTATATGGTAAGGGGGAAAGGGGATCGGATTTTTGACGGGTTTATTTTTACTTTTCTGATAGCGGTCGGCATTGCTGCTTTATTCCCGTTATTGTATGTGTTTTCGGTTTCACTCACCCCTTTCTCTGAGTTATTGAAAAATGGCGGGTTTGTCATTATACCGAAATCAATTACTTTCGGAGCTTATAAAGAACTATTCGCGATGCCACGTATACCGGATGCGTTTCAAGTAACACTTTTTATTACCTTCGTAGGCACGATTGTTAATATGATACTAACGATACTGCTGGCTTATCCATTAAGTAGAAAAAAGCTTCCTGGTCGTAGTTTCTTCTTGTTAATGATTGTGTTCACTATGCTGTTTAGCGGAGGGATCATTCCGTCCTACTTGACTGTTAAATATTTGGGGCTGCTGAATAGCGTATGGGCTATGATCATCCCAGGAGCGATCTGGAGTTTTAATGTATTGATCGTAAAAAGCTTTATCGAAAGCTTGCCAGAGGAGCTTATTGAGTCCGCTAATATAGATGGAGCTAAAGAGTTACGGATTCTAATGCAAATTATCGTCCCATTGTCCATGCCTGTCATCATGACCGTGAGCCTCTTTTATATGGTCGGACATTGGAATGAATTTTTCCAGGCGATATTGTATGTGACATCGATTAAGCTTCAACCGCTACAGATCGTTGTCAGATCCATCCTTTTGCAGTCCAATCAGGCTTTTGAGAATCCGGAGGCTACATTGCCTTCCGCTACGCTTCAGATGGCGGTGGTCATATTTGCAAGTGCACCGATGATTATCGTGTACCCATTTATTCAGAAATATTTTACAAAAGGCATGATGCTTGGAGCGATTAAGGGTTGATATTTTGACAAGGTATTGGGTTGTTCGTTACCGATACTTGTCAAATTCAATAAATAAGAAAAAATAGAAGGGTTGATTACTATGAAGAAATTAAGGAGCTTAACAACGTTTCTAGCTATGTCGATTCCAGTTGCTGTCATCATGGCCGGCTGCTCTAATGGCGCAGAAACCAACCAAACAGCTGCAACCAATGCACCAGCAGCAAGCAAAGCGCCAGCAGCGCCAGTCAAAATTGAATGGATGCAAGTAGGATGGGGCACGAATGTGCCTTCTAGTGATGACTTTGTTAAGACGGAATTGGATAAAAAATTAGGAACAAACCTTATTTTAACCTCTCCAGCTACAAATGAAGATTATCAGAATCAATTGAATGTGCGTTTGGCTGGCGGGACGGCACCAGATGTGTATCAAATTTTGAACAGAGACAGCTTGCTGAAAAGCATTGCTACGGATAGTTTGATAGATCTAACCCCCTACTTGAAAACCAAGTTGAAACCATTTGCTGACTTTGTTGGCGAAGAGACACTGAATAACGATAAGGTAGACGGAAAGTTATACACCATTACGAAGAAACCTGGTGTTGGTTCCAACAGTTATTGGCTCCGCAAAGATTGGCTGGATAATTTAAACTTGAAAGCACCTGTTACGTTGGATGATTTGTATGCGGTTGCGAAAGCCTTTACAAATGATGACCCGGATAAAAATGGTAAGAAGGATACCTATGCGATTACAGGAGCAGGATTTGATGCTTTCTCTGTTATTTATGGCGCATTTGGTGTTGGCGCTCCAACTGCGAACAACAGTTTGCCGGAAATTTATATTAAAGATAATAAAATGGTAAGTTCCCTTTATGATCCTAATATGAAAAACGCGCTAGCTTTCATTAAGAAAATGATTGATGAAGGACTTGTAGACCCTGAATTGCTTGCGTCCACGGGGCAGCAACATGTTCAGAAGGCCATTCAAGGTAAGGCTGGAATGGGTAACTTCTCATGGACAGACCTAGCGAAGGATGCACCTGCGAAACAAATTAAAGAGGTCAATCCTAAGGCAGAGTGGATGCAGATTGCACCTCCCAAAGGGCCAGGTGGCCAGTATGATGTTTCAACAGGAAAAGGAACGTCTTTTACATTGTTTGGAATTCCGAAAGCCTTAGAGAAGGATACGGCTAAATTAGATAAAATTTTTGAATATGTGAATTATATATCCACCAAAGAGGGCAATCGTCTGGTTAGTTATGGTGTGGAAGGCCGGCATTATACGTTAAATGGCGAGAAAGTAGTTCCTACAGATCTATTAGCTAAAGAAGGAGCTTATACGTGGCTCTACCAAGTGACTGGTCGTCCTGAAGCGGAATACTTGCAAACGAAATTTCCAACGCAAGCCCCATTAATTGACTTTGTGCAAAAGCAGCCGAGAATGACAGCGTACAATGGTCTACTAAACCCGCCAGCGGACTTTATGACTGCGGATGCCACGCGATTTATTAAAGAAGAATTGTCCAAGTTTATTTACGGTAAAACTTCGTTGGACAAATATGATGAATTCTTGAAGAATTTGGAAACGAAATTCAAATATAATCTGTATTTGGATGGGGCACAAAAACGCTTAAAAGAACTTGGTTATATAAACTAATCCAACGATTGCCAAACGGAGGGAAGAACCTTGTTTCTTCTCTCCGTACTCGTTCATTGTATACAGAAATTGGAGAGTGGAGAGAGTGACAGTTAAAAAACAGGAGCAATATGATGTAGTTGTCTGCGGCGGTGGTTTGGCTGGTTTTTGTGCAGCTGTATCGGCAGCTAGGCACGGAGCTCAAACTTGCATTATTCAGGACCGTCCTGTATTTGGTGGCAACAGTTCCTCGGAGGTGTGCGTGACACCGCATGGAGCGGCTGCTTTTCATGCTTATGCGCGAGAAACCGGCATCATTTCGGAACTGCTCATTGAAGAGCGTGCGCGCAACCACGCACCTATTCTCGAGAACGGCTGGACGAATAGCGTGTGGGATATGACGATGTATGATATGGCGATGAGTACGCCGAATTTGTCGTTTCACTTAAATACGTCTATCGTCTCCGTAGAGAAAAGTAGTGACCGTACCATCAGCGCAATTGTGGCACGAGTTGCGAATGCAGAAACGGAAATTACGATTGAAGGCAAAATTTTCGTTGATTGTACGGGCGACGGCATTGTTGCCGATCAGGCTGGCTGCGAATGGCGGTGGGGTTCTGAGGGCTTTGAAGAATTTAACGAACCACATGCTCCGCTCAAGGCAAGCAAGGATACAATGGGTAATTCCATTCATTTCAGGGCCAAGGATATGGGACGTCCAGTTCCGTTTCAAGCGCCTGAATGGGCGGTTAAGCATGAAGATCCAGATTACTTTTACAAGCAGGGAAGGCCTTTTCAAAGTTTGCATGGTGGATACTGGTGGATCGAGATCGGTGTTCCGTGGAATACCATCTACGATTCTGAGGATATTCGACACGAATTGACACGCCATGTCCTTGGCATTTGGGACTGGATTAAAAATAAGGATCCAGAAATGAAAGATAAAGCAGCCAATTTTGCACTGGACTGGATCGGACAGGTGCCAGGTAAGAGGGAGAGCCGCCGTATAATGGGGCAATATTTCATGACGGAGCACGATCCGGCCAACAAAACAGTATTTCCAGATGAGATCGCCTTCGGTGGTTGGTTCATTGACTTGCATACACCAGGAGGGTTACTTGCTCCGACAGCAGAACCCGCGAGTGCAGAGGGATACTCGGAAACGAGTGAATATGCGATTAAAAGCTATTGCGGGCCGTATGGTATTCCACTTCGGATCATGATTGCGAAGGATATCGATAACCTGATGATGGCTGGGCGCAACGTAAGTGTGACGCATGCCGCGTTGGGGACTGTCCGTGTCATGTCGACGACGGCACTGATGGGTCAGGCTGTTGGTATAGCCGCTGTGACTTCGTTGAGAGAGGGGATTCCGTTATCGGAGATTCCGACACGCGGCATCAAGGAGGTACAACAAATACTGCTTCGAGACGGGTGTTTCTTGCCGAACGTCTGTAATGAGGATCCACAGGACTTGGCGCGCCTGGCTGCAGTTACGTCAAGCAGCGAGGCCAAATTAGTTGGCGTCGGGCCGGAAAGCCTTGGAGTGTCCGGTCTGAAAGAGCGGAGTAAACTACCAAATGCTAGAAGGGCAGAACCGTTAAATCACCGCAGAGGACAGCTTATTGCGATTGGTGAGGAGGGAGTGGATACTGTCTTCATTTGCCTTAGTAATTCGACTGACCAGATACAGTTGGTGGAAGCAGCCATTCATCCAGTAGATCATATATGGGACTACCGGGTTGAGACGGGAACACCGCTAGCGAAAACCGTCTTGCAAGTACCTCCAGGCGTAGACCAATGGATCGAATGGCCAGTTCAGCTCGATCATGACGCAGGTTGGATTACAGGAAAGTATGTCCGTCTGGATTTGATGGCGAATCCGAATGTGCATTGGTATACAGCTGGTACATTCGAACCCGGACATGTCTCTTCTTTTGAGATGGGCAAAGGTAAGATGCGCAGATACGGCGGCACGCTCAGTTTTCGTGTCGAACCTGCCCAATCTTGCTATGGCCCGATGAATGTAATTAATGGGGTTACTCGACCGAGCAAATACACGAACCTATGGAGATCCGATCCCCAATTGCCAAATGCGCAGTGGATACAGTTAAGTTGGCCGGAGGAGCAGACGATTAGATGCGTTGAATTGACGTTCCCCGGTCATTTGTTGCACGAGTATCACGTGTATGAGCCTTTCTACAGGGATCCCCAATGCCCGAGAGACTATAGCATCAATGCCTGGGTAGACGGGGAATGGGTCGAACTGGAACGGATTCAGGACAATTATCAAAGGCATCGCAAACACCAGTTGCATTCACAGGTAAGAACCGCTCAGTTAAGAATTGTCATTCACGCGACGAACGGCGACCCTAGCGCCGCTATTTATGAGATTAGATGTTATGAAAGGGTTTTTGTTTGATAAGGACCTGAAAACGGATACTGGTCGTATTAATTATTTTGAATTATGTGTCCAGTTTACTATAAAACAGGGAGCAGATCACAGCCGTGTGATATGCTCCCTGTTTTTAGTTTTTTACTTTAGCTTGGTCACGCCTGAATTGGGTAGGAGGCACACCAAGGTGCTTTTTAAATGCTTTAGAAAAACTAAATATATCAGGATAACCAACAGAGTTTGCTATTTCCGTTAGCGAGAAGTCTGTGTTGGTTAAGAGATGTTTAGCCTCATTCATTTTCAAATCTTGCATGTATTGTATAGGTGACAACCCATAAACCTTGCTGAACTGTTTCGTGAAATGCGTCCGTTCCACGCCGACATAGGCCGAAACTCGCTCGACTGTAATTCCTTCAGCATAGTGAATTTGAATATAGTCAAGACCTTGCTGCAACCAGGAAAGTGAACGGTTTTCCTGCTTAGTAGGGGATTTATAAGAATTAGAGAGTTTATTGAAAATCTGATAAAAATGCGCTAACCGTGCCAAATCATTCGCTTGTCGGTCACTTTCTCTAACCAGATTCAGGAATTCTAACATGAGTTTTTTTACTTCTTCAGTAAGTCCGCCATTTCGATAGGGAGTTTGGGGACTTAACCCAATGCGCTCTAGAAGATGAAGGGCTTGCTTGCCGTCAAAAGCAACGAACAATTTCTGAAGCAGATGATTTTCATCTGTGAAGTAATCGTGCGTTACTCCTGGCAGAAGGCAAAATATATCATTTTTACTGAGCGAATAAGTGACATTATTTTGTGTGAAAGTCCCTGTGCCCTCAAGCACAAATAACAAATAATAATAGGGAGATGTACGTGGACCGATATGGTAATTGGGCTTGGCGATATTATATCCGAGTCGAATCGGCCAGATGTTGCCTGTTTTTTCAAAATTAGAAGGAGTGAAAAAGTGGATTTCTAAGAACTCATGATAGTCTTCACGCATATCTTTCATCAAAGGAAACAACTCATTTTCACATCCTTTTTTCTTTTTATAGTAATAGGGAATGCGAGTAATGACAATTACTAAATTAATAACCCACAAATTGATAAATGTAAAACAACACGAAATGACATTGACCCTAGTCAGCAACCGCTGTTATGATACTAATACATTCTATTCCTACCTTTTTTGTTGGATATAGGCCAATCTACCGGATAACTGGAGAAGGCAATGAGCGCTCATTGCACGTACATAATCGAAGTGGACATTACTCACACAGCAGTATACACAAACAATTTAAGTCGACAGGAGAGCCTGAGATGACAAAACAATATAATGAAGTTGAATTTGGTTGGTTCCTGCCAACCTCAGGTGATGGCAAGTATGTAGGCGTTGCGCCTGAAAGAGAAGCAACGCTGGACTATTTGATTCAGGTTGCACAATCAGCCGAGAAATCGGGATTTGAATTTGTTCTCATTCCAACTGGCGGAGCCTGCTTGGATGCTTGGGTCGTAGGATCCGCCATCATGAGTCACACGAAGACATTACGACCGCTAGTTGCGGTTCGACCGGGACTCGTAGCTCCGGTTTTGGCTGCACGAATGGGAGCAGCATTAGACGTTCTGTCTGGGGGCCGTGCGATGATCAACGTGGTGACCGGCAGCTCTGTTCAAGACTTGGAAGAATTAGGCGATCCGCTAGCTCATGCTCATGATGAGCGATACGAACGAGCAAGAGAATATGTGGAGGTCATGCAGCAGGCATGGATGGAAACGGACGTGTTGTCAGCCTCCGAGTTTGCGGACACAACTCGTCCTGTATCTGGCAAAGAGCAAAAGCTTTACCAAGGGAAGTATTATCAGTTCAATCGACCTGTAAGCTCCCCGCTTCCCGTGCAGAAACCGCATCCGCCTTTTTATTTAGGAGGAAGTTCACCCGTTGCCAAAAGGCTGGCAGTGGAATGCGCGGACACCTACCTGATGTGGGGAGAACCCCACGATTGGATTCGTGAGCAGATTGTTGAAATCGAAAACGTACGTGCCGATTATCGCGAAGAAACAGGGATAGACAGACCACTTCGGTATGGGCTGCGTGCACAAGTTCTAGTGCGGGATACCGAAGAAGAAGCGTGGGCTGCCGCATGGGAATGCATTTCTAAGGTATCGCCAGAGGCGATTGAGCAAGCGCAGCGAGCATTTGTCAAAACAGATGCAACCAACCAGCAGCGTCAGAACGAACTACGAGAGCTCTCTAAGGAACAGCAATTTATTGTAGGTCCGAATTTATGGACAGGGTTATCCCTAGTTCGATCAGGCGGCGCGATTCTTATTGTTGGAACGGCTGATCAAGTCGCGGATCGACTGGTTGAATATGCAGACCTAGGCATTTCCTCCTTTATTCTGTCAGGGTATCCACATTTAGAAGAGGCAGAAACTTTCGGTCAAGGGGCACTTCCGCTTTTCAGAAGTAAATGGGAGCAAAAGCTTGCATCTCAAAGCGAACAATCCACTACATCATCTTAATTATTTAGGAGGTCTTTATTCATGCATAAATCGAAATTAAAATATAGTTTTCTCATCGCTTCACTATCTATCGTTTCTTTCTTGACTGCGTGCAGCACATCTTCCACTACAGGATCTAGCCCGGCGCCATCAGCTGCTGCTGCAAGCACGGCTGCGGCAACAACATCCGCAAAACCAGTAACGTTGAGTTTCCTGCACTGGCGCGGGGAAGATGTGAACTCTCTTAATGGCATTATTGCAAAATTTCAAGCTGAGAATCCGAATATCAAAGTGGAAATGCAGACGATGCCCTCAGAACAATATCAATCTACTGCTCAAGCGAAACTAGCGGACGGATCTGTCGGTGATGTGTTCACATCGTTCCCAGGTGCACAGTTTGAAGCCTTGGCGAAAGCAGGCATTTTCTCTGATTTATCCAGCGAGAAATTTCTTGGTAATTTTAATGACACGCTCATTCAGGTAGGGAAAAAGGATGGCAAACAAGTAGCTGTTCCTTATCAGCTCGTTTACAATGATCCCATTTACAATGTGAAACTATTTCAAAAATATAATCTAACCCCACCCAAAGACTGGGCTGGATTCCTAGCACTTTGCGAAACATTGAAAAAGAACGGCATCATCCCGATCGCATTTGCTGGAGCAGATATTGGACCAGGTCAATTTATGAACACCATGGTGATGAACAATCAACCGAGTACAGATATTTTCACGAAAGTTGAAGCGGGTCAAGCGAAATTGACAGATGAGTTCTGGGTGAAGACATTGACACAGTTTAAAGAATTAAATGACAAAGGTTATCTGCAGCCAGATGCCTTAGGCACAAAGGATGCAGCTGCAGGCGCTTTATTTATTCAAGAAAAAGCAGCCATTCTAGCGAGCGGCTCCTATCAACTGGCACAAAATAAAAAGCAAAATCCAAATCTAGAGCAAAAGCTCCTGGCTCCTATTACTGTTGGAGCTGATCAAGCGAAATTCGAAGGTGTTCATACAAGTACGTTCATGTTAGCCGTGAACAGTAAGTCGAAGCATCCTGCGGAAGCGAAGAAATTGATTGAATTTTTGAGTAAAAAAGAGATCGCAGCGACCTATGCCAATGAGACTGGTCAGAACGTAACGGTCAAAGATGTCCAATACACGACACCTGAATTGCAAGTGGCCACAGAATGGTCGACGAAGAAAACGGTGTTCCAACCGCGTTTTAGCATCACCAATGCCGATAATCAAAAAGCTGTTACGAACTCCATTCAAGCTGTGCTAAGCGGTAAATCACCTCAGGATGCAGCGAAAGAAGCGCAAGCGATTATCGATCAGCATCTCGTGAAGTAAGATGAGCCATAATCGATCTGTCTTATGGTTATTCCTGCTACCAGGTACACTACTTTATCTGGCTTTGTTCGTGGTACCAACACTTTACGGATTGTTTTATTCCTTCACTGATTGGGACGGCATCTCGCCGTCCTATCAGCTTGTTGGTCTAAACAATTACGCCAAAACCTTACATAGTATCGTATTTCAAAAAGCGTTATGGAATAACACGAAGTTTATGCTTGCGGTTGTTATCGCTCAAACGGTAATATCCCTCGCGTTAGCACTGTTATTAGTCCGAAATACGAAGATTCACGTATTCCTGCGAGCGCTTTACTTTTTCCCAACGATTCTATCCTCAGTTGCCGTAGGTTTAATCTGGTCGTTTATGTATGATCCTTCATTGGGACTAATTAATACCTTATTGAAGGAAGCAGGACTTGGCGCTTTCAGTCAGAACTGGACGGGCGGGGTGAAAATTGCGCTCTTTTCTATTGCAGGCGTGCAGGTTTGGGCCCATGCAGGGCAAATGATGATCGTGTTTATAGCGGGGCTGCATGCCATTCCAGAAGAACTGTATGAAGCTGCTAGGATGGATGGAGGCAATAAAATTCAGGTGTTCCGTAAGGTAACTTGGCCGCTTTTGGCACCTTCAGCGACAATTGTAGTGGCCTATACCACGATTCAATCGTTCAAAGCGTTTGACCTCATCTTTACGATGACAGACGGCGGCCCCAATTATGCTACTGAAATATTGACTACTTATATTTATCACACCGCTTTTGCGAACTACTCATTCGGTATGGCTTCTGCGGGCTCTGTTTTATTTCTGATCTTGTTATCTGTCTTAACGATTCTGCAGTTTAAAGCGCTGCGAGCGGATCGCGTTACCTACTAAGCCAAATGAGGTACATGGAAATATGGGAATGAAATGGTTCGGTCGACTGATCTTACTGCTTTACGCAGTGTTGATCACAGCACCTATATATTTTGTGGTCGTCTCTTCCTTCAAAACGACACAGCGCTTCTTCGCCTCGCCGCTCGGCCTTCCGAAGCCCTTCACATTCGGAAACTATGGGGCAATTTTCAAAGGGCAAATGATGTGGAAATACTTCTTCAATAGCGTGGAAGTGACCCTGGGTACTGTGGTCCTTGTTCTTGTGTTAGGCAGCTTGATTTCTTACGCGTTATTACGCTTTGGCGGGGTCACTGCCTCAATCATCTTCGGCTTGTTTATTGCTGGACTTATTGTGCCTTCACAAGTGAACATGCTGCCCATTTATTCTTTAACACACAAGCTAGGATGGTCCGATCATTTGTATGGATTAGTGCTCGTCTCTGTGGCGATGCTCATGCCTCTGACCGTATTCATGATTAAGGGCTTTATGCAGGTACTGAATAAAGAAATTTTGGAAGCAGGCAGCATAGATGGAGCAAGTGAATGGCAACTATACTCACGCATCGCTTTGCCGTTGTCTGCCCCTTCTTTAGCGGCTACGGCTACGTTTCTGTTCGTCATGGTGTGGAATGATTTGTTAATCCCAATGTTGCTTCTCAATAGTAAATCCAAATTAACACTTCCCCTGGCCATGCTGCAATTCCGGGGTGAATATGTGACGGATTATCCTATGCTGCTTGTAGGAGTTGTCATTACAGCCATTCCGATGGTGGTGATGTTCCTTTTCTTACAGCGATATTTCGTTGCTGGTGTTATGGCAGGGTCTTTGAAGGGGTAACGGCGGGCATGATCTGTGAGGAGGAGAGAAAGGTATGAAAAAGATTTTTGCCATTTTTTTGATGCTGACAATTATTATAGGATCATCAGTTCTCACATCTCCTAAACAAGTGTCAGCTGCTAATGATGATGCTAGCAAGTATGTTGAGTTAAAAGGGGATTGGAACTTTAAGCTCTACAGGACCTATAATAGAATGTTTCAGAATTTCCTGAATGACACGGTAAGAGTTACATGGGAAGATAGTGAGTTGGCGAAACAACCATCATCGGATACCTGGCATTCATGGGAAAAAGTAGCGATACCAAGTGACGATATATCAACTGGTGGATTATTGCCTTTAAAACGCATTGACGCTACTAATTTCTTTCCCAGTTGGTCAGAAGCTTGGATGGTAAGAAACTTTGATTTGCCAACTGACTTCACGGTTAATGATAATGTTACGTTACTGTTAGGTATCATCGACGACCTTGATGTTGTTTATATCAACGGACAACTCGTTCAATCTAGCGGGTTTATTGATGGTACTGGAAAGAAAACAAATCCATCCGAATTAGGTGGATTTGATTATAAGAATGCTGACGTAACGAAGCAAGTAAAGTTTGAGAAATCGTATTGGGAAGTACAAAGGGAATATACAATTCCAGCAAGTTTACTAAAGCAGGGACAAACTAATGAAATTGCAATCCGTGTATATAATAACAACAGTTACGGCGGTTTCTACTCTGGAAAACCAATCGTCATAGCCGGAAACGATTTGGCCGTACGTGCAGTTAAAGGTTTACCGACTGCAAAGGTTACTTCACCTGAAGTGGATGCTACAATTGAAAAACAGATTCAATCACTCCAGACAAACAATATCAATCAATATGTGGAAACAATAGCCGATAATTATTCAAATAATGGCGACAATAAACAAGCAAAACTAGCTGAAATCCAGTCTTACTTTGATAAGTACACGGACATCGTTATAACTGATACTAATGTAGGTTATTTTCGAGATATTTACAATAATATTTGGTATTCAGCCAAACGTACAATGCAAGGTACCAACAAAGCTACTAATAAGCCGGAAACCATCTTAAACAATGCAGCAATAGAAGTAAGTTATGCAATTATAAATGGTGTAGCACTCGAATTTGGTAACTGGAGCAGAAGTTACTCTACTTCATACGATTCTAAGTTATTTAATAAGAAATTAACGTATAGTATCTATCTTCCTGAAGGTTACTGGCAGAATACAGAAAGAAAGTATCCTATAGTTTATTTACTGCATGGAATTAATTCTAGCAGCAGTTCATTCTTGAATGTAGACCATATTGGAGCATTTATGGATGAGGAAATTGCTAGCGGCGATATAACGAAGATGATCGTTGTTATGCCGGACAGCGGTAAAAATGCTTTCTATAAAGATACTACACTTAATCCAAATGCTATTGATACTACAGGACCATGGGCAACGCAGTTAACTGACGAATTAAGAAATGTAGTTGAAGCTAAATACAGAACGATTAATGATGCAAGTTTTAGAGGAATAACGGGTATATCCATGGGTGGTTACGGTGCTATGACACTTGGCACAACACATCCAGAGTTGTACTCATCCGTTGCCAGCCATATGGGTTTCTTACCTACGGATGCACTAAATTCATTAAAGACTTTAACAAAAGAACAACTTGATCTTTATGACTTCTATGTCGATTGCGGATTGCAGGATACGATGGTTGATTATCATGGTACAATTGCTATCCACGATTATCTAGATTCGATGCAGATTCCAAACGGCTTTGACATCAGAAATGGCGGACATAACAGCGCGTTCTATATGAGTGGTATGCCTGCTTCAATGAAAATGCACAGCGACCATTTTATACAAAATGGTTTATATGATGCAGAACATGGTGCAAACATTTTCCAAGGGGCGCCAACTGGCTTACTTAGCGTAGCGGAAGCGACGTATCAAGGTAACGATGGGAAAATTACGGCAAATAACGGAATTTCGGTTACAGGACTTGTTTATAAACATTCGGAAGCGACTACGTATAGTTCAGTAACTAGTTTTCCAATCTCGGATTTAGCGCCGGGTACGTACACATTCAAATATGAAGCCCAATTAGGGCTCGAGGAGAGTGCTACGACGTCGGTTATTGTAGCAGGATACAGTGAATTGCTGCCTCCGTCCCATCTAACAGCAGTCGATACGTCTTTACTGAACACAGACGGCAAAATCCAGGGATGGAAAGACGGAGAGGAATACCATGAAGGCTATATCATCGAATACAAATTGAAGCCTAGCAGCGGTGCGTATCTGCAATTGCCAGAAGCCGCTTCCTCGATCGACAATTTGGTTCCAGGCGTTTACAGCGTCAGATATGCGGTTTATGGCCAGTTGGGTGCAAGTCAACCCATTGAAATCAAGGTCAAAGGACAGCAAACTAAGCCGATTGGGCTTACTGCAACTGCACCTATGTTCGAAAATGGGTCGAATGGTACGATTATAGGAACAGTAGTGGGCTTGGAGTTCAAGAAAGCAGGAGATACGAGCTATATAGACGCTACGTATCCGACGATAACGGGTTTAACGGCAGGTGAGTATCAGATTCGTTACAAAGCGAAAGAGCTTTTCCATGAGAGTGATGCAACCGTAGTCGTCGTACCTGCATATGTGGCCCCGTCTTCTTACGATCCGGCGCCAACGCCAACTACGACTTCGAATCCCCCGATCACTCCGGTCGACACGGGTGTTGTGAAGTCGCCAGTTACTGGGAACGCGGATAAGGTGACCGTTATTGTTCCATCCAAGACCGATCCGATAACCGGCGATACTCTGGCAACCGTAGGTAAGGATACGGTTACAAGTCTCGTAGATAGTGCCAAGAGATCGGAGACGGAAGGAAAGTCTGCCGTCGTCGAATTGAAGGTTGAATCGACCGAGCAAACGAAGACAGCTCAGCTGTCGATTCCAAGATCTTCGTTTAACGAGGTAGCGACTGGAACGAACGCAGAAGTAAAAGTCGATTACGGTAATGTTGGAGTTGTTACCTTCGATGCTAAAGCGATCGATACGATTAACGCAGCAACCGCGACTGGTGATATCAACATCGTCATCTCGAAGACGGAGCTGACTGCTGATCAGAAGGAATTGCTAGGCGATCGTCCTGTATACGATTTCTCCGTATTCGCAGGCGATAGCAAAGTGTCATCTTTCGGTGGAGGTATCGTTCACATTAGTCTTCCTTATGTTCTTAGAGCAGGAGAATCACCTGAATCGGTTATTGTGTATTATATCAGCGACCAAGGCGTGCTATCGACAATTCGAGGGCAATTTAACGCGACAACGGGAACAGTCGATTTCACGACGACCCACTTCTCCGAATATGTCATAGGTTATAACAAGGTTTCGTTCACAGATGTACAGGATTCAGCCTGGTACAATCAAGCGGTTAGTTACCTTGCGGCCCGAAACATTACAGGTGGTACGGACGACACCCGCTTTAGCCCGAGTCAAGCAGTAACCAGAGGGCAATTCATCGTCCTTCTCTTGAAAGCCTACGGCATCGATGCTTTAACGAGCGGCGGCACGGCAAACTTCATCGACGCAGGAAACACGTACTATACAGGCTACTTGGCAGCTGCCAAGAATCTCGGCATAGCGACTGGAACTGGTAATAACCAATTCTCACCAGATCAAGTCATTACGCGTCAAGATCTGTTCACGCTTCTATATCGCTCGCTTGAGAAGTTGGGAGAGCTTCCTGAAGGTAAAACAGGAGCTTCTGTAACAGACTTTAACGATGCTGGAGAAATAACTGATTACGCACGTACAGCTTTCCGCACATTCGTGGAGAGTGGTATCATCGTGGGAAGCAATAACCAGCTCGATCCGCAAGGCGAAGCGACGAGAGCGCAAGTCGCGCAAGTTCTATATAGCCTGTTATCCAAATAAGGAAAAATCGGGAAATGTAATCTTAAACGGCATGGGAAAAATCCCTGTGCCGTTTGTTTTTTTGTAAGTAAGTAAATGGATCGAAAGATGACTTCTTCATCTAAGTTAGAAGGTACAGGCACTTCTAGGCACACACCCACATACACTAATAGTAATCTGCAAAGCGGAGCTTCAGAGTCAGCTACGATCCGCAAACACTCAGGGGGTGCTGGAATGCCAGGATTTTTTAGTGCGATCGCCATCTTAATCAAGCAGCTCACATTGCTTGTATCTTATGTCAAGAATAACGCGTTTCCACAACCACTTACCGAGGCAGAAGAAGAATTACATCTTAGACAAATGGCAGAAGGCAATGATCACTCTAGGAATAAGTTGATTGAACACAATTTGAGATTGGTTGCCCATATCGTGAAAAAATTCGATAATACGGGGGAAGATTTGGAGGATTTAATTAGTATAGGCACTATTGGACTCATCAAAGCAATCGAATCCTTCTCCCCGAACAAAGGAACGAAACTGGCCACATTCGCAGCACGTTGTATCGAGAACGAGATCTTAATGCATCTGCGTTCCTTAAAGAAAACACGGAAAGACGTATCCTTGCATGATCCGATCGGAACGGACAAAGAGGGGAATGAGATTACGTTAATCGATATCCTCGGCAGCGAAGCGGATGATGTAGTGGATGCGGTGCAGCTGAAGATTGAGAAGTCGAAGATCTATCGCAATCTGGAGATATTGGACGACCGGGAGAAAGAAGTCGTAGTCGGTAGGTTTGGGTTGGAGCTCGGTGGCGAGGAGCGGACGCAGCGGGAGATCGCGAAGGAGCTAGGGATTTCGCGTTCGTATGTGTCCCGGATTGAGAAGCGGGCGTTGATGAAGCTTTATCATGAGTTTTATAAGGCGAAGCGGTAAGATGGTCGCGTCATGACCACCATTTTAACACGTTTTGAATAAGTCGCATTCTTCATTGCTAGGGATCTTGGGATCGCAAAATGGAGGCGAACAGTATGAGCTTAATTCAGATTGAGCGTGTCTGTAAGCAATATGTGATGGGCGGAGAAACGATTCGCGCGTTGGATGATGTATTTTTGGAAATTGAGCAAGGGGAGTTTGTCGCGATCATGGGGCCGTCAGGCTCGGGGAAGTCGACACTGATGAACATCATCGGGTGTTTGGATGTGTCGGACACTGGAACGTATGTTCTTGACGGCAAGGCGATTAATCAGATGAAGGATTGGCAGTTAGCGGAGATTCGGAATCGGAAGATTGGGTTCGTTTTTCAAAACTTTCACCTGCTTTCTCGATTGAGTGCCTATGAAAATGTGGAATTGCCGTTGATTTATCGGGGGATGAAGCGGAAAGAACGAGAGCCACTTGTATTGAAAGCTTTGGAAGCCGTGGATTTGGTGGATCGCAGGAAGCATCTGCCTTCGGAATTATCTGGCGGGCAGCAACAGCGGGTGGCGATTGCGCGAACGTTGGCGGGTGATCCAACGATCATTTTGGCGGATGAGCCTACGGGAGCGTTAGATTCGAAGACAGGTATTGAGATTATGGATATATTCACGAAACTGAATGATCAGGGTAGGACAATTATTGTGATTACGCATGATAATGCGGTAGCGCAGCAGGCGAAGCGGGTTGTGCGGTTTCGGGATGGGCGGTTGTTATAGTATGTTTAAAATAAATGGGTTAAGACCAGAACTCCAAGGGATATATGTGGGGTTCTTTTTTTATGCTGGAAAAACTGGCATTATTCTTTTTGCTCTTTAGTAAGAGAAGCCTTATATATTTGAAATAAGGAAATGATGACTTCGTTCGAACAAGTAATCTTTTGTGAACTTTCACTTTTTATATTTCTAGGGAGTTCATTGAATGTATATTAATGCATACAAAGTTAATAACCTAAATTATTTCTAAAATGAATTCTGCAACAATAAAAACGGAGAACCGCAGGTTTGCAGGCTCCGTTTTCTAATATTAGACATCTCCGGTTTTGTTGGCTTCGACAAACCAAGTGTTGACATGGTAAAGCCCTTTGTAAACCAACCAGTCGTATGGGAGATGGATTTTAAATCATTGATAGCCGAAAGAGTACGCTTATACGATAGAATTCATATTGAACGGAATCTGAAATTCCACAGTTGTTCCCCGATCAGACACCTTGGAGAAATGCATCAGGACCGAGTCGCCGTAGGAAAGTACTAGTCGTTGGTAAAAATTGGATACACCGGTGTGCTGATGAAAATAAGGATCATCGCTGTCAAACTCTCCACGAGTCAGCTTGTTGACTTTCTCCAAGTCAGTGTCCATTATGGAGGTACCTGTGTTTTCAATACGGAAGAAAAGCCAGGCGTCCTGCCTATGAATACGAACGGTTAGAGTAAAATCGTCCGCCTTCATTGCAGGAGTCCATCCATATTTAAGGGCATTCTCGATAAACGGTTGGATCACGAGCTTCATGACCGGCACATCCATCAACTCTGGACTGACCTCCCACTTGCACGTAACCTCAATACCATTTCGGTAGCGGTGAATTCTTAAAAAATGGGTAACAAACGCGATTTCTTCGCGCACTGTGGACCAGCCATGATCACTCCTTGCGTTATATCTCATCATTCGTGATACACTCTGGACCAAGTCGCGAACCGCTTCGCCATTCAGCTTCATGGCCAAGGATTCAATCGTTTCCAAGGTGTTAAACAGAAAATGTGGATTGATCTGCGCTTGGAGCAGCAACAGTTGTTTCTCTTTTTCCTTCACCTTGGATTCGTACAATTGATGTTCAACTCGTCGTAACCCGGAAATCAATGGGAATGAGATGAAACAAGCAGCTATGATGCTTAGGAAGGCAATGAGCAGGGTCCATATCCTGGATTCCTTAACCCCCTGCGTTATAGCATCGAATGGGGTCAACAGCACGATTTGCCAGCCTTTTGGAATAATTTCTTGGGCAATTGCCTCGTAGTGTTCCCCTTCCGATTCGAATAGAAGCTCTTCGCCTGGAATTTGCTTTTTTTTAAGAGCAAGATCGAGAGCTTCATGAAGTTCTCTAGAAAGAGGCTGTTTGGATATGACGTTAGAGCTAGCAGGGTGATATAATAGGATTTGACCGTCGTCAGCTTTGAAGGTTCCCTTCATAAGAGCTCGGAAATGCTCGGATTTTATGTCGACGATTAGCCACGCGTCAATTTCTCCACTGATCAAGTAAGTGACCGGCCTTATAAGCGAGATGCTTTCCTGCGGGTTTCCTAATGTATAAAGTGTAAGGTGCAGCTGGCTTAGCACGGATTTGTTAACGGATGCTACTTTGTTAAAAAGCGGATCTGAAGCAAAGTCATAATCATAATTCATACTTTTCTGATTGGAATTATAAAGTATTTTGCCTTCCTTGTCATAATAAGTGATGCCCTCAATTTCTTGATGGGATTGAAGCAAGGGGTCCAACTTGGGTCGAAATGTAAGGATGCTACCAGCTTGACTGACGATGTCGTCTTTAGGAATCTTGATGTATTTCTGAAAGCTCGAATCAATAAGTAGTGGATCTAGTGCTTGGTTAATTTCTTGAACCGATTGCGAGAACTCTCTGGCGGCATAGCTGGCGAACTGAGAAGATACTGCCGATGAATGAAGCAGGCTGGAGCGAACCATCTGATAGTGCCAGCTTAGACTGGCGAGTAGGACGGGTACAATCGTGATAATAAGCACAATCACTAAAATTTTGTATTTGAGTGAAAGCGGCATGGCTCGGAGTGAGCTGCGCACAAAGCATTCTCCTTCCGGAGGCGTATTTGTATTTTGACGTCAGATACTTTTGTTATTTTACACTAAAAATAGTGGGTGGGGTGAGATCATATGAAAATATGCGTAGCAGATGATGAGAAGGAAGTTCGGCACAGCATCGTTTTGAAATTAATGGAATCACATCCCTATGCGAACGTCTTTGATGTAGGCTACGGATTTGAGGCGTTGGAGCAAATTAAGCTTATACGTCCCGAGCTCGTCTTTCTTGATATCCGAATGCCTGAATTGGATGGCCTTGATATGTTGGAGAAGGTAATGGACGCTCTGCCCAAGACCAAAGTCGTCATGTTGACAGGCTACAGTCACTTTGAGTATGCGAAGAAAGCGGTACATTTTGGTGCTTCCGATTATTTGCTTAAACCTGCCGATATCGATGAATTAAAGCAGATCGTACATACGACCTATGATCGATTGACCGAACGCTTGGGAATGGAGTTGAGCGGGGCGTTGCAAGGTGTAGCGGCGAAGGAAACGAAAATTCAACGTATATACTATAGGAACGTTTCTCATTGGTTTGACGATCGCGTGCTGAAGTCACTTATATTCGAAAACGGATCGGTTCATGGCGAAACTGATTCTAACGCGATATGTGGATTTGAATACCAAGGGCAGAGACTCCAGATTGTGGCAGCGGAGCCCGCTTACATTGGGGGAGGCTTTCGAGATTCTGGTGAGCTGACCCGTATATGGCCAGCGGCGTGGAAAGCATGGGAAACGAAATGTTTTTTTGGAAACGGAGCTGTTCATAGTGGACGCTACAAGCAGAGTGCGGACTCGGCAGGCGGATTTAAGCTGAGTATTGTTCGAGCAGTGAAGACAGCGGACCGGGAGAAGTTGGGTGAAGATCTGTCTACATGGATCCAGGAGCTGCTACGACTGCATGCCGATGTGGTCCGGGAGGAATGCGCGAAACTCGTTTCTCTATTGGATTCGGACTTAAGCGAAGGACAAACCTTTAGCATATTGGAACATGGGCCAAAGGAGATTTGGCTGCGAGAGGTTGAGCGCTATCAAAGCTGGCAGGAGCTGAAGACCTGGTTGCAGGAGTGGCTGATGAAGCGTGTTGAACAACTGCATCCTCCCACTGTTCTTAAAGGTTCCAGCGATTGGTTTGAAAAAGCACTGAGTCTTCTGGAACTGCGTACCGACATGGACATCACCTTGGAATCGCTGGCTGCAGAGGTCGGTGTGCATCCAGTCACGCTTAGTCGAATGTTCAAGCAGCAAACTGGGCTAAACTTTGTCAGATACCTGACGCGGAAGAGGATGGAAAAGGCGAAGCGGTTGCTGATATCCGGCGAGATGTCGATTGCGAAACTTGCCGAAAGCTTAGGCTATCAGGATCATCGATATTTTGCCTTGTTATTTAAAAACGAGTGGGGAATGACGCCGGGAGATTATCGGAAACAATATGGATCGAGCATCGGAGAAAAATAAATGGCTAAAAAATTCACCTAGAGGCTAAATTTTTCTCGCTGTTAATAGCCTTCAAATACCGTAATATTTAGTTACATTAAAACCTAGTAAACCAATGTGTTTTTAATGGATGTCTACCGGAAGACCGGCGATGCGAAAATTTCTTGTCGGAGGGGTTAGGATTTATGAAAAGAAAAGGGTTAACTAGTTTAGCATTGCTGCTGGCTACAGGGATTGTCATCAGCGGCTGCTCGGATAATGGATCGAGTGGAGCCGAGCAGAAGATAGAAGCTGAAACCAAGGAGCAGGTTACAATCAAGTTTTGGCACCGCTGGCCAGAGTCACAGCAAGCGTTAGAGCAGGCGATCAAAGAATTCTCGGCAAAATACCCTAATATTAAGGTGGAGCTGCCCGCAATCGCGTCCTCTCAATATGGTGCCCAGCTGCAGGCCGCTGTCGCAAGCAACGACTTACCGGATATTTTTGCCAACACCAATGCAGTTCCTGTAGATCAATTGAACCGTCTTGGTCTCATTCGTGATATTGACGATGTAGTACAAGGTAACAAGGATAAATTTTACGAAGGAACCTGGACCGAGGGCTTTACAACGTTGAGTGGAAAAGTGTATGCGTTACCTCATTTCACGCCGCGCCGTTACGCTCACGTACTCTATTATAACAAAAATGTGTTGAAAAACGCAGGCTTATCGGAAAATGACGTGCCCAAGAGTTGGGACGATCTCGTTGCAGTCGGGGCCAAAATTAAACAGAGCAGCAGCGATGTATATCCATTAATTCTGGGCGTAAAAACGGATTGGCTGGCAAGCGGTTATTTGGGCCAGATGGCCTCGGCCATTAAATCAGAGGTCGTGCCCAACGACGGTTTTAATCTGAAAACAGGACAGTATGAATTCGATTCTCCAGGGTATGTGGAGAGCATCGAGTTTATTAAAAAACTTCAGGACGATAAGCTGCTTCATCCAAACAGTCTGGTGATCGATTATAGGGAAGCATCTAGTTTATTTGCAGGAGGCAAGGCGGCTTTCGTCATCGACGGCACATTTTTGTCCTCAGAGCTTCAGCAAAATAACAAGTTTAACGAATTTGGCGTTGCGCCATTGCCGACGAAGGACGGTAAGCCTCAATATTATGCGTTCCAGGGGGAAACGAAAGCGACACTGCATGTAAGCAAAAATACGAAGCACTATGAGGAAGTCAAGCTGTTCCTGCAGTTCTACATGGATCGTTACTATACCAAACAGCTGGAACTTGGCATCGAGGGGTCACCGATTATCGACCAGAATAAAACAGTGAAGATCGAGAATCCTCAATTCGTTGAAGCCCAGAAAATTCAGGATAAAACGTTTATACTTTCGCCTCATCCGTATACACGCAACCGTGCAGCGGTTCAAGTGAATACGGAACTGAATGGGAAAAAGCCGAAGGAAACGGTCGGTAAAATTTTGGAGGGGTATTTAGCAGGTCAAGTCAAGGATGTGAAAGCCCAGCTTTCGCAGTTGACATCAGGTTATAACAAAGCGTTGCAGGAATCGATAGACAAAGTAAACAAGTCCGGGACATCCGTGCAGCTGACGGATTATCAATTCCCTAACTGGGTCCCTCAGCAACCTTATTCGACAGATAAGTATAACGATTTGAAAAAATAAGCTCGTGCGACAAGAAACAGGGCAGTGGAGGACCTATACCTGAAACTGCCTGAGTTTTGCAGTGAGCCGCAGCCCAGAAGGAGGAACATCCTTGAGACGCACTGCTTCCATCATTCGATGGCCGGCTTCCCGCCGGACGCGAATTCGTTACTTGTGGGCTTACGCCTTGATTGGACCGCAAGTTCTGTTTTTCCTCGCATTTACCGTATATCCTATCGTGATGAGCTACGTGTATTCCTTTTACGAATGGAGTGGATTCGGTCCCCTCGAAAATTTTATTGTGTGGGATAATTTTATTAAGCTAGTCCATGAACATGCGTTTTGGAATGCTTTTCGCAATAGTCTTATCTATATGACTGCTAAGACCTTAATTCTAATGCCGACTTCGCTCATGCTCGCTCTCATTTTGAACCAAGCGCTTTTTAAAGGAAAGGTATTTTACCGAACGGTGTATTTCTTACCAGTTGTAACAACCACATCGACAGTGGGTATCGTCATGAAATTCATTTTCGGGAACGAAAATGCGTTGGTCAACGAGGCACTGATGGGGTTGGGTGTTCTTTCTAATCCGATTCCGTGGCTCGGTCAGGCCGATACCGCAATGCTCGTACTAATCCTAATCGGTTCGTGGAAATTTTTCGGCATGGTGCTGGTGTATTGGCTGGCTGGCCTTCAATCACTGCCGAAAGACGTTTACGAAGCGGCAAAAACGGATGGAGCGAATACACTGCAAACGCTGCGGTACATTACGCTTCCGCTGCTGACACCGGTAGCTGCTGTGATTCTTTTGCTGACGGTGGTCAACAGCATGCACGTATTCGATTTAGTCAAAACCTTAACGGGCGGAGGCCCCTTCTACGCAACCGAGACGGTGGATCTGTACATTTATAATTTCGCCTTCAGCACAAGCGGTTTCCCTCAGATTGGGTATGCGTCGGCGGCGGGTATTGTCTTTGGTGTTGCTATCTTTATATTAACTGCACTTCTTGGTCTCCTTGCGAAGTTGCTGCAGCGGGCAGGAGGCAGAGGATGATGATAAGAAAAAAAAGTCATCTAGCGGATGGATTGTTTCATATCCTGCTGACAGTTTTCGGTATCATCTGGATTTATCCTTTTATTTGGATGATCTTTTCTTCTCTGAAAACGAATCAGGAGTACATCACTTCGGGTTTGAAGCTCCTTCCTGAATCCTTGCAGTGGACGAACTATGTGCGCGCTTGGAAAGTAGGCCACTTTTCGGACTATTTCATAAACTCGGTGATCGTGACGGTATCGACGGTCGTTATCGTTACATTGCTGTGCATATTGACTGGCTACGCGCTTGGACGTGTTCAGTTCCCGGGGAGAAAGCTGCTCGTAATTGTTTTCAGCGCTACGATGTTTATACCGAAGGGATACACGATTATCCCGGTTTATTTGATTGTGAAACAGCTGGGACTCCTTAATACGATGCCCGGTGTCATTTTAGCGGAATCCTCCGGTGCTCATGTGTTGTTCATCCTGCTGTTCATGGCTTATTTCCATGGCTTGCCCAAGGAGCTGGAGGAGTCCGCGGAGATGGACGGGAGTGGTTATCTCCGGATCTTTTGGCAGATCATGCTTCCTCTATCAAAGCCGATTATCGCGACCACGGTCATTATGCAGTTCATTTGGACATGGAATTCGTTTTTTGTTCCGCTGATCTTTACACTGAATAAACCTGAGCTGCGTACGCTTGCGGTCGGCATGTTTTCATTTGCCGGCGAGCATACGATAGACTGGTCTGGTATGGCGGCGGGCGCAACCATATCGCTGTTGCCCGTTATTCTCGTATTTATTGCATTCCAAAAATATTTCATTGAAGGTATTTCAGGTTCGGTTAAAGGATAACCATTTAAGCTAAGAAGGAGGCTGATCTTAATGGAGAAAAAACCGCATATCGTTATTTTCAATCCTGATCAATGGAGGGGGGATGTTCTCGGACATGTCGGAAATGAGGCGGCAGTAACGCCGGTGCTCGACCGACTGGTTGAAACTGAGGCCGTTTCGTTCAGCAGTGCTTTTTGTCAAAATCCGGTGTGTACGCCGAGCCGATGCTCGTTTATGAGCGGCTGGTATCCACATGTACGAGGTCATCGCACGATGTTCCATATGATGCAACCGGATGAGCCTGTTCTTCTCCGCACGTTAAAGGAGCAGGGCTACGCCGTATGGTGGGGCGGCAAGAACGACTTAGTTCCTGCGGAGAATGGCTATGACGCTTACTGTGACACCAAATACAAACCGGACAAACAACCAAGACCAGAGACAAACCTGCACGGATATGATCAGTGGAGGGGTGAGCCCGATGGAGACAATTATTACTCCTTCTACGCGGGGAAGCTTGAAAAAGACCCGGCTGAGGAGGCTTATTATGACAACGATTGGGCGAATGTGTTAGGAGCTATCGAGTTTATCAAGAACGCTCCCGAGGACCAGCCGATTTGCCTCTACTTGCCCTTGCTTTACCCACATCCGCCTTACGGTGTAGAGGAGCCTTGGTTTAGCTTAATTGATAGGGAGAAGTTGCCGTCAAGAATTCCGGCCCCTGACAATTGGGAAGGCAAGCCAAGTCTGCTAAAGGGGATTTACGAAAGGCAAAATCTGCAGACATGGACAGAGGAACGCTGGGACGAGCTACGGGCAACCTATTACGGTATGTGCGCCAGGGTGGATCATCAGTTCGGATTGCTTCTCGATGCCTTGAAAGAAGCTGGCATTTATGATGATACAGCGGTGTTCTTTTTCTCCGATCACGGCGACTTTACGGGAGACTACGGGCTAGTGGAGAAAACTCAAAATACGTTCGAGGATACGTTAACCCGGGTACCCTTTGTCATTAAGCCGCCGAAACACATTCCCATTGTACCGAGAGTCAGCGATGCTTTGGTGGAGTTGATCGATTTCCCCGCTACGGTTGAAGCGTTGCTTCATTTGAAGCCGGAGCACACCCATTTCGGAAACTCGCTTCTACCGCTTCTGGCGGGGGAAACGGATGAGCATCGCGATGCCGTCTTCTGTGAGGGCGGCAGAATCCATGGCGAAACTCATTGCATGGAGAGGGACAGTGTCGCCCAAACGACGTCAAACGGTTTATATTGGCCACGCGTAGGCTTACAGCAGAGTGAAGAAGCGGAGCATACGAAGGCCGTTATGTGCCGCACCAAAACACATAAGTATGTGAGGCGCTTATATGAGTCGGATGAGCTTTACGATCTGCAAAGCGATCCTGGTGAAACAGTTAACGTGATAGAGGATCCTACGTTAGCCGGCGTGCTCGCTGAACTAAAGGACCGATTGCTCACATTTTATCAGGAAACGGCGGATGTGGTCCCGCATAAGACCAATCAACGCTTTTAGCAGGCCGTTTTGTAAGAGCCTATACAAATTGAAGATGAAGGGCACCATGAGTTTAGTAATGCACAATTGAATGAATGATGATAGTTTAATTCCAAAGGGCTGCTAAAGAAGCAGCTCTTTATTTTTTATAATTATAGTTGGCTACAATTACCTTGCTTCGTGTTCACAACCTCAAAAAATTCGACAACACCGGCGAGGATCTCGAGGATTTAATTAGTATAGGCACAATTGGACTCATCAAAGCAATCGAATCCTTCTCCCCGAATAAAGGAACGAAACTGGCCACATTCGCAGCACGTTGTATCGAGAACGAGATCTTAATGCATCTGCGTTCCTTGAAGAAAACACGGAAAGACGTATCCTTGCATGATCCAATCGGAACGGACAAAGAGGGGAACGAGATTACGTTAATCGATATCCTCGGCAGTGAAGCGGATGATGTAGTGGATGCGGTGCAGCTGAAGATTGAGAAGTCGAAGATCTATCGCAATCTGGAGATTTTGGATGACCGTGAGAAGGAAGTCGTCATCGGAAGGTTTGGGTTGGAGCTTGGTGGCGAGGAGCGGACGCAGCGGGAGATCGCGAAGGAGCTAGGTATTTCGCGGTCGTATGTGTCGCGGATTGAGAAGCGGGCTTTAATGAAGCTTTATCATGAGTTTTATAAGGCGAAGCGGTAAAAGAATTGATTATAAAAGCATTGAATTCATTGTAATGGAATCGCAATCTTCATTTATTTGGCATCAAATAATGGAGGCGAAGACAATGACAGCCTTAATTCAAATTAAGCAGGTGAGTAAATTTTACTATATGGGCAGCGAAATGATTTGCGCGTTAGATGACATCACGTTAGACATCGCGCAAGGCGAATTTGTCGCTATTATGGGGCCATCAGGCTCTGGAAAGTCCACGCTGATGAATATCATCGGCTGTTTGGACGTTTCGGATGAAGGCTTATATGTGCTCGACGGGAAGCAGATTCATTCGCTTAAGGATTCACAGCTGGCGGAGATTCGGAATCGGAAAATCGGATTTGACTTTCAGAATTTTAACCTATTGCCGAGATTAAATGCTTATGAGAACGTGGAATTGCCGTTGATTTATCGGGGCTTGTCGAGGCAACAGCGAGAGCCGCTGATACTACAAGCATTGGAATCGGTTGATCTGTTGGATCGCCGGAAGCATTTTCCATCGGAGTTGTCAGGTGGGCAACAGCAACGAGTTGCGATTGCGCGCACATTGGCTGGCGATCCTCCTATCCTATTGGCGGATGAGCCGACCGGAGCTTTGGATTCAAAGACTGGCACGGAGATCATGGATATTTTCAGGCGGCTGAATGATCAGGGACGGACAATTATTGTGATTACACATGACCGGCAGGTAGCGGAGCAGGCGAAGCGGGTTGTAAGGTTTCGGGATGAGCGGTTGGTGCATTAATTGGTTTAATGAATTGTGATAGAACATATATGCAACAGATTAGGGCTATACGAGACTATTTGATTAATCAAGTTAAATGAAAGGGGTTGTGTCAGGTTTTGGTTAAATAACTTAACCACCTTGTGAATATCCATCGAAAAAACCTTTTATCACACTTATTGGCGATTTTGACCTAGGGTGATTCAGCTGCCTCAGCCGGGGGGACCTCAAACAGTTCTAGTGTCTTTGTCAATAGCAATGAGTTTTCGGCAGAAAACATCACGATTCGCAATACCGCTGGGGCAAACAGCAGGGCAGGCAGTATATATAGAGGGAACCGTCGATTGTGTTTTCGGAGCAGCAACAGCAGTTTTCAATCCGGAGCTATTAATACACAATCTGTTGTAGCTGGAAGCGATGGATGGGATCCGATACATTAGAATCCGGAGTTAAGATCAGGAAGTGTTGGACAGTTTGCTGCAGTGGTCCACATCGCAACGTAGAACTTGTCGTGTATTTAAACCTGAATAAAAATATAGATCAGCCCTCATCTCGAAAACAAGTTGGGGGCTGTTTGACGATTGCGTTTACAGCAAGTAGATAATTGAAGATATCGGAGTTCAATAAAATTAGGAAGATTACTGATATCCAAAGAAAATACTTTTTGATAACGCTAGAAAAAGAGCGAAGTAAACGAATGCATTTGCACAACAAAAAAATGATTATTTAAATTTAGTCTATAACGAGGAGGGGGATCTACCAATATGACCATTTAAGTCTCATGTCTAAGCTTCATCTTTAAGTCTCGTACTCATTTTCAACGTTTAAAGCGCTTATACGGTACTCATTGCGATATTCAGTGGGTGAGATGCCTTCGACATTTTTAAAAGAGCGGATAAACGAGTTACGATTGTTGAATCCAATGGAAGCCCAGATATCTTGGATAAAGAGATCGGAATGCGCTAGCAGATCCTTGGCTTTATGGATGCGCAGCTCTTGCAGATATTGCTGAAACGGCATGCCGAGTTCCTTTTTGAGCAGCCGGGACATGTATTTAGGAGAGGTATTATATTTATCTGCTAATAGCTCCAGGTTAATATCTTCATGGTAGTGCTCGTCGATGAAAGGCTTGAAGGCAGTGGTTTCTAAGTTGATCTTGCCCTCTTGGATGATTTGAATGATTTTCTCAAAATAGGTCGAGATAAACTCAGTCATTCCATCAACGGATGCGGTTTCCTCCGACAATACCATGCGGATATAGGCCCGGTAGGTTGCTTCGGGAAGTGTCTTGTCTTTATATTTCAATACTTGCGTTCCTATGTTATAAAAATGCATATATAACTCTTTGATCATCACATCTGAGATGCCGAGCGCAATGTTTTTCTGAATGACGGAATGGAGAAATTCAAAAAAATCTGTCTGTTTGATCGACAACAATAAATTAAATAACTTTTTCTCATCACTGCTGCTAAGAAGATAATGGATGGATTCTTGGTCCTTCTCGCTGTACAGATGGATGCGCTTGTTATCGAATGAGGATAATCGCCACAACGACTTCATCGCTTCCTGATAGGACTGCTGCATACCGATGTAGCCTTCATGGATTTCACCCATGCCCACAAAAAAGTCATTAAAATTCTCATCATGTTGAAATAAACGAAGAACTTCCTCGAAATACGTTGTATATAGGTCCAGCTTCGCATCGGCGGAAAGGTTGATTAAAAGACAAAATACATTGGCTTCGATTTCAAGAAAATAGCTGGGATATTCCGTTGGTACAAGCTCTTTCCAAGCATTAACCATTTTTTGATGCAGGGTGTTTTGTTCAAGCTTCGTATAGTTCACGTAAAATAATTTGGAGAATTTAACTTGGATTAAGCCTATTGCATAATAATCGTGCTCCAAAGAGAGATCGCTTTTGTTGAAAAATGCATTGAGACTGCGATCATCTGGGACACGGTTGAATTTAAGCATCCGCATAAACCATTGCTCAATCGCTAAAGGAAATGCAGAGGAAAGCTTATGATTCAAAGTGTCCATGTTATTCAAAATCCGGTGAATTTCCGTATCCAGCAGCTTATACTCATTGACGGGAGGGGGTGAAGCGGGTGAAAACTTCCCAATCAAGGAACGAATAGGCGCGTATAGATTTTTACTAAACACGATGGAAAGCAGAATGGAAAGAACAAGCGTTACCAAAGACATGAGTATGCCCCAGTTCCTCACATTCTTCATGCTATTAAGGATATCTTCTTCTGGTACAAAAGCGATCATATCCATATTTTTAAAGTAAAAATCATTATGCATCTGAATGGCCAGCATGTTCCGGTTATGGATTTTGAATTTCAGTGTTGGAGAAGTTTGTGACAGGACTTGGTTTATTCCTTTAGTAAGCTCGGGATCCAGCTTGTCGCTGAAATCGGTAGATGCAAGGAGCTGCTTATTCTCGTCAACTACAAAGAGCCTGCTGTTTGGGGTTAGCTTATAATTGTTTAACAATTTTTGGAGGGGCTCGATATTTAAATTAATGACATACAGATCATTCGATCTGTACTCGGCAATGGCTGTTTGTACAATTGGAATAATAAAGGCATCGCCATTGGTTCTCTTGGAGCGTGAGGGCGGAAGAATTTGGAATAGGTTAAGTTTCCCGTCATAGGCTCGCCAATAGGGCTCCGGATACTTGTCCAAAGGGGCAATCGATTTGAAAAAAGAAGCTGCTGGGTATGTCCCTTGATCACTAACAATCAGGCTATCCTTTCTTTTGTAGATAAACACGCTGTCCACAAAATCGTTCATCGAATTAATCCGGTTTAATGAGCGAATGCTTTGCGATACAATAGCATATTTGGCAATACTGTCGACGTTATAGTCCGAAGAAAATAGTTCGACAATATTGGCGTCCAACGAAAGTAAAAAATTAGATTGATAAATACCATTAAACACATTATTGAGAGATGAAGCCACATTGGAAAGAGATTTATTGTAGTTGTGTTCAAGCGCTGTTTCAAAATATTGCAGATTCACGCGATTCGTAATTAAATTAACAGTCTGAATCAATAAAGAGATAACTAGAAAGAAAAAAAAGAAACGATAGAGCAAGCTGCGGAAGCCACCGTTCTTGAAATTCCGTATCTTCGCTAGCATAGCAGAATCCCCCCCTTCAGACGCTATGTTAACAAATTATATTTTTATGTTCATCTTGTGTCAAGTGTATGTAAGATAAAGTTCCATTAAAGTAGAAAAATGATACAAGTTAAAGAAATGTCCTACGGGGAAAGCTTAGAAATAGGCGATTTTTATTGCGTTTACTCCAGATTGTACGTTTCGGAGCGGAATGGAATGTGATTATATTAAGTTTAGGAACCAACCCAAACAAGGAAAGCTGGAAGGAGGGGGAAAAATGAGAAATGATGTAATGAATTCTAACATCGAGAAGCGTGTTGTTTTGAATAAAAAGAAAGGAGCGTATCGGGGGCGTTCGTATTTTAAAAGAAATAAGCATTACTATATTTTGCTTCTTCTGCCGATTGCTTATTTTATTGTTTTTCGTTATGGACCGATTATCGGAAACGTGTTGGCATTTCGCAAGTTTGTTCCGGGTGGTTCCATGTATGGCGTTAAATGGGTGGGTTTTACTTATTTCAAGTTGTTTCTACATGATATTAATTTTTGGGTAGCTTTTAAAAACACATTGCTTTTAAGCATATATCATTTGGTCTTAACATTTCCCATCCCTATTATATTTGCCTTATTGGTCAATGAAATCAAAGCGGGCAAAATCAGAAATGTGATTCAAACCATCTCTTATTTTCCGAATTTTGTATCCACGGTTGTTGTTATCGGGTTGATGAAGGAACTGCTTTCACCTACAAACGGGCTCATCAATAAACTTTTGAGCGGTCTGGGCGTGCAACCGATCTTTTTTATGAACGAGCCTGGATGGTTCAGGACGTTGTATATCACATCGGATGTATGGCAGTTTATGGGGTGGAATGCGATTATTTTTGTAGCAGCCTTAACAGCGGTTGATTCTCAATTGTACGAAGCTGCAGAAATAGACGGCGCAGGGCGATTGAAGCAGATTATTCATGTGACGATCCCGCAAATCATGCCTACGATTTCTGTTGTGTTCATTCTGTCATTAGGCCAATTGCTGAGCTTGGGATTCGAGAAGGTTTTGCTTATGTATACCCCAAGCAATTCGCAAACCAGTGATATCATCGATACTTTCGTGTTTCGCATGGGTATTCAAAGTCACAATTACAGCTACGCCACAGCAGTCGGGCTGTTTGGAGGACTTATTGGGCTTATATTGGTTGTTTCTTCCAACTATTTGTCCAGAAAGCTGTCGGGATATTCTTTATATTGAGTACAGAGGTGAGCATGCGTGTCTTATAGAAGAACAGTTAGCTACAAAATATTCATGTGCATCAATGCTCTTCTCATGCTTCTGGTGGTCGGATCGATTCTGCTGCCTTTTCTGCATCTTCTTGCGGTATCCTTAAGCGATTCGGCCGCTATTTTGGGCGGGCATGTCACTCTTGTTCCAAGCGGATGGAATGTGGGGTCGTACCAAAGGATTTTTCAGAACCCCAGCATTTTTATCGGCTTTAAGAATGGCATCATTCAAACGGTTGTCGGCACAGCTATTGGTGTTTTTATGCTGACCATATGTGCTTATCCCTTATCCAAGCCTATAAAAGGGAGAAAAATATTAATATTGTTCATCATGTTTACAATGTTTTTCAGCGGAGGATTAATACCTACATATATGCTTGTCAAATCTTTGGGGATGATTGATACCATATGGGCTCTGGTGATACCATTCTGTATTATGCCTTATTATTTAATGATTATGATTACATTTTTTCAGGGTATTCCCGAAAGTCTTGAGGAATCTGCGATGATTGACGGCTTAAACCCCATGCAGATTTTGTATTACATTATACTGCCGCTTTCCAAGGCTATTATCACTACCATGAGTCTATTTCTAGCGGTTTATTATTGGAACAATTGGTTTAATGCGATGATTTATTTGAACAGTTCAAACAACTACCCGATCATGATGATCGTTCGCAACATCGTAGCTGGTGCTGACATAGCTTCCAACAATTCCGGAGTAACGGACAGTACAACTTCCGCTTCGCTCAAAGCAGCTGCCATCATGGCTACAACGCTGCCAATTATGTTGATATTTCCATTTGTACAAAAGTATTTTGCCAAAGGTGTTATGTTAGGTGCGGTTAAAGGATAATTCGAGGAGGAATGAGTATGTATAAACCATTTGCCATTAAAAAAACCAGAAAGTCTACGTTAATTGCCACCGCTCTAATGGTCGCAGCGGTTTCATTAGCAGCTTGCACTAAAACGGATTCTGCTACAAGTTCGGATTCTCCTGTCGCCACACAACAAGCGGATACAAACGGCAAGACTGTGAAATTAAGCATGCTATATGATGATAACCCGTCCTATCCCTTCAATAAGGATTGGAAGGTTTTGAAGGAACTGCAGGATAAAACCAATGTTAGCCTTGATGTTCAGGCAGTTCCAGACTCCGATTTTCAGAATAAAGTGAAAATTGTACTTAGCTCAGGAACAATACCCGATATGGTCACGAGCGTGGAGCAGTCGACTTTAATGGAATTTGCAGAAAGCGGTGTTTTACTGCCCATTAGCGATTACTTGGATAAATTGCCGCACTTGAAGCAAAAAATTGAGCAATACAAAATAGCTGACGAGCTTGATAACTGGAAGTCCTCGGACGGGAAGTTATATGTTCTCCCTTTCATGAACGAGGCAGCACTTTATAACAGAGCTCCTATGATAAGAACAGATTTACTCAAGAAATATGGGCTGCAAACACCTACCAATATGGAAGAGTTGTATAACGTTCTGAAAATAATGAAGGAAAAAGACACGACAGGATTTCCGTTTGTTAACACGGTGGCCGACTCCCTGCTCTCAATTGCCGGAGCCTCATGGGGAATTGATCCGAGCTATAACGGATTTATCTACAACGCCGGTAGCAAAAAATATGAATATGCCTATACGAGCGATAACTACAAGAAGTATGTAACTTATTTGCACCGCTTGGTAAGCGAAGGACTTGCTGATCCGGAAATTTTCACTTCCAGCCTGGATCAATGGAAGCAGAAGCTGGCAAGCGGCAAAAGTGTATTTACTTATTATTGGATTAGTGAACTGGGACAAATTAATGCAGATGGTAAAAAGAATGTTAGCCCGGATTTCGAGCTGGCGCCTTTAGCGCCGATTGCCGGACCAGGCGGTACAAAAGCAGCTTACTCCAACCGCATCTACCATGGTACCGTGATTCCGGCCAGTGCGGCGAAGAAGCCCTATTTTGAACAACTATTGAAGTTTGTGGATTTTTTATACAGTGATGAAGGAAACGGTATGGCCACCTGGGGGTTTGATGGACAGACATTTATGACGAAGGATGGGAAGAAAGATTTCACTGACACTGTAAAAAAAGCGCCTAGCATTCAAAAGTCTTTATGGGAAATTGGAGCTTCCAACAATAACTACACGTTGCTGTTCCCGTACGATTGGTTTATTAAAGTGCTGAATAATAAGGAAGTAGGCACATTAACGGAGGAAGCAGTTAAGAAAGGCTGGTTCCCTGCAATTGTCAAGGTTCCCAAGCTCAACGCGGATAAGAAGGAAGAAGAGAATTTCGCGCTTACAGGAGTTAACGATTACTTCGCCAAAATGCAAGAGCAATTTGTATACGGAAAAGCATCCATTGATAAAGAATGGGACAACTATGTGAAAGAGATGAATACCAAGGGAGTAGACAAGCTACTCAAGATTTATAATGATTCTCTAACGAAATGAGGTGCTCCCATTGAAACTTGGCATTGATATGCATCATGGCTTTCTGCAACAGCCCCTGTCTGTTGAAAAGGCATTGGAAAAAGCTAAATTCGAAGGATATGAAGGCGTTTATTATAAGTCTCCCTTAAACATCTCCGAGAACCTGGATGCTGGAGCGCTGAAAGCTGCAAGCGAATGCGCCAAGGATTTGGGGCTATATATCGATTTGGGCATTGGCCGCGTAAATCCGTTTAATACGAATGAAACACAAGAAGTGTGGCTGCTTGGTGGAGGAGATTATCGTTTGGCTATGGAAAAAATGATTGCCGCTTCGGCCAGTATGGGGGTTAAAGAGCTGATCGGGGTGACGGCCGGGTGGAAAGGTGGATATTCAGGCTACCATGTATATGACCGTTTTCGGACTGATGTCACTTGGGAAGAACAGCTGAGAGCGACGGCATCATTCTTGAAGCGTTTGGCCCCTGCGTTAAGAGATTCGGGTACGCGCATTAATCTGGAAACGCATGAAGAAATCACCTCTTTTGAAATACTCAGACTTATTGAAGAGGTTGGCGAGGATGTGCTGGGTGTAGCTCTGGATACAGCTAATGTAGTGGCGCGCGGTGAAGATCCATTGCAAGTTGCCAAGCGGGCCGCACCCTACATTCATCAAATGCATGCCAAAGATTGCATTCTGTACTTTTCTAAGAATGGATTGATTCGTCAGGTAAAACCAGCTGGCCAAGGAATCGTAGATTTTGCTGCGATCTTCAAGGAAATAGCGCCTTTTGAACCTGATTTGCATATCCAGATAGAAGACCATAAAGGGTTGATGCATTGTGACCTGTTTCTGGAAGAATGGCGCAACAGCCATCCCGATTTAAACATGGCGGATGTTACAACGCTTATCAAGTTGGCTCGCCAGTGCGAGGAACGTATCGTCACAGGAGAAATTATGGCTCCTGCAGAATATGAGCTGCCTTTATATGAACAGCAAAGAGACGAACGCCTGGATTATGCTCGAACTCATCTAAAAGCGATGCTGAGTGCTGCGCTTTACGCATGATGAATTGGATGCAATCCAATTCAATTAAACCATTTAATCACAAAGGAGGAGTGACAACTATGATGCAAGAACAACAACCCATTCGAGTTATCGTTATTGGGGCACATCCGGATGAGCCGGATATTTATGCAGGGGGTACGGCAGCTTTATTCGCAGCCCAGGGTCATAAGGTTAAGTTTTTATCACTAACCGATGGATGTTGCGGTCATTATGAGCAAGAAGCTTCGGAACTGGTCAAGAGACGTACAATGGAAGCCAGGGAAGCAGCCAAACGGTTGGGAATCGAGGAATATGAAGTGCTTCTGGATACACATGATGGAGAATTGCTACCTGATCTTCAGACAAGAAAAGAAGTCATTAGGCAAATTAGGGCGTGGCAGGCTGATGTGGTTATTGCTTTTCATCCAGAAGGAGGAAGCCATTCGGACAATCGTTATGCCGGTAAGGTAGTAAGTGATGCCGCACCATTTGTTGCCCAGCTGCCCAATGCAGTTCCAGAAATGCCAACTCTGAGTAAATCGCCATTATTTCTTCTTATGCCCGACTATTCCATGAAAGCACACTATTCGGCAGATATTGTTATAGACATTACAGCGACTTTGGATAAAAAACTTTTGGCTTGTGATGCGCATGCCTCACAATTTTATGAATTTACACCATGGTGTATAGGTACGCTCGATAAAGTTCCAACCGATTGGGAAGGGAAGCGACAATTTTTATTACAAGGCTGGGCACCCTTCTTCGATGTATCAGAAGAAATGCTGCCAAGCTTGAAAAAATGGTATGGGCCGGACCGAGCCTCACAAATCCGTTATGCCGAGCCTTTTGAAATCGCTAGCTACAGCCGCAAGCCAGATGAAGCAGAAATTTACAGGTTATTTCCTATGCTGGCTCAAGCCTAAATGAACATTCTGAAGGAGGGTTTGAATGGAACAGAAACAGTCTATTCGAGTACTTGTGATCGGAGCTCATCCGGATGAAGCTGATATGTATGCCGGAGGTACTGCTGCCTTATTTGCAGAGCGGGGAGACAAGGTTAAATTCCTTTCGTTAACGAATGGCGAATGCGGACATTATCTGGAGCGAGGTCAACAGGTAGCTGAAAGGAGAAAAAAGGAAGCAAAAGAAGCGGCTTTGTGTTTGGGTATCGAAGAGTATGAAGTGTTGGACACGCCTGACGGAACATTGGAGCCAAATATAACTTTCAGAAATGTAGTAATTAGGCAGCTTCGTCATTGGCAGCCGGATATTGTTATCACCTTTCATCCGGAGGGGGGAATCAGCCCTGATAATCGATACACAGGCAAACTGGTAAGCGATGCTCTGCCATATGCAGGTGTAGCGGGTTATTTACCGGAAGTGCCCTGTTTAAAAAACAGGCCTTTAGTTCTATTGATGCCCGATTTAACTATGATTAACGATTACATCCCGGACATTGCCATTAATGTAGGAACTACCATCGAGAAGAAATTGTTAGCTTGTGATGCACATGCGACGATGTTTTATGAATCGATTCCATGGTCCAAAGGGATTCTGGACAAAGTGCCTGTAAAGTGGGAGGATAAGCGGCAATACTTGTTGGATGGCTGGTCTACGTTTCATGTTTCTCCAAGGATGATGCCGGGGTTGAAGAAATGGTATGGGGATGAAAAAGCGGAAAATATCCGTTATGCCGAGCCCTTTGAAATCGCTCGATATGGCAGTCAACCAACCTTGGAGAAATTGAGAGAGCTGCTGCCATTTGGTGAGTCAGAATAAGTGAAACTGGATACGGAGGTAATCTTGTGCCGAATATAGCATTCCTTAGTTGTTGGAATCCTTATCATGCCAGAAGCTTTGCGCGTGAATTGGCAGATTTTCCAGAGGTGCGTATAGTTGCGCTTTGGGATGACGATCCCGTACGCGGGAAAGCTTTTGCCGAAGAGTTTGGAACTGTGTTCGAGCAGAATTTGCCAGAGCTTTTGTCAGATTCTAGTCTTGATGGCGTCATTATCGATAGCTCGCCGGAGCAAGCTGCTTCTCTGATTGATCAAGTCGCGCGAGCCGGTAAACATATTTTGGTGGATCAGGTGCTGGCGTTGACATTAAAAGAAGCAAATATGCTATCTTCCATTATCCTGACTTCTGGTATCCACTTCGTTATTGACATGTCGTTGAAGCATTGGCCAGTGAATCTTGGAGCCAAGCGAATCGCTGAATCCGGAGTTATAGGAGATATAACAAGCATTAGAATCCGCAATGCCCATAACCTTGCAGGCGAAGGAGCGCTGCCTTCCCAGTTCTATGAATCATCTTTGGGTGTATTTACGGACTTGGGCGCTCACACTCTCTATCTCATGCTCTGGATATTGGGAAAGCCGGCTGCTGTAATGGCCATGACTTCCCATTATAAAGGCAGAGTACCTGAAGATAATGCAGTCGCCATTTTCGAATTTGACAACGGAGCCATCGCAATCTGCGATACCAGCCACGTAGCGGAACAATCCCCTTTCTCCATTGAGCTTTATGGATCCCGAGGAAGCTATTTAGGCGGAGGTGCAACGGGTGAGCATCGAAAGCTTATGCAATCATCTATTACCACCGTTCGCGTTTTTACCGCTAATCACCATGATGCCCTGCCGCTTCCGGAGGCATCCGAGTCCTCGCTGTCGTTATGGATAAAAGCAATTCAAGGCGGAAGTGCGCTTCCTAACGGCATAAACGAAGCAGTGGAACTGTCTGAAATCCTTGAAGCGCTGTATTGGTCGGCGCAGAGCGGTAGAAGAGTTTCACTGAACGAGCTGAACCGTGAATAAACTATAGTACAGGCTTAAAACAAAAAAAGACTGATTTAATGATCTGGAATTGAGGTCTATAAGTTCATACCATGAGGATGGATTGGGGATAGGGTATGGGAGAGCCATATGATTTAGTAATCAAAAACGGCAGTGTGGTTATGAAAGACGATATCCGTAGACTGGATATTGGCATTCGAAATGGGGTTATTGTAAGGATTGGCAGCAGATTAGAAGAAGAAACAAAGCATGAATTAGATGTCGAGGGCAATGTTGTTATGGCAGGTATGATTGATGTACATGTGCATCTTAATGAGCCTGGATTAGTAGATTGGGAAGGTTTTATAACAGGTTCAGCGGCGTTAGCGTCAGGTGGATGCACAACCTATTTTGATATGCCGCTTAACAGTATACCGCCAACGGTTACTCTAGATGCGATGAATCGCAAACTTGCAGCTGGACATAGCCAATCTTATATTGATTATGCACTATGGGGTGGATTGGTTCCTAATCATCTGGATGATCTGGAAGAATTAGTTGCAGCCGGAGTCATCGGATTCAAGGCTTTTATGTCATCGCCTGGCGATTCAAGCGAGAATGCTTTTCGTGAGGTGGACGATCTTACGCTTTATGAAGGCATGAAGCGGATAGCGAAGCTGAATAAAGTATTGGCTCTCCATGCAGAGAGCGAGTCGATCGTTTCGAGTTTAGCAAAAACAGCTCAAATCAATGGGCGTTTCACTCCGACAGATTATACAGCATCGCGACCGATTATTGCGGAGCTGGAGGCGGTAAGTCGCGCTATATTTTATGCGGAGCAGACGGGCTGTCCCTTGCATTTTGTTCATATCAGCTGTGAAGCATCCGTTCAAATGATTACGAAAGCGAAACGTCAGGGATTAGATATCACGCTAGAGACTTGTCCGCATTATTTAATATTTACGGATGAAGATCTCGAAACTCAAGGTACTATTGCTAAATGTGCACCACCGTTACGCAGCAGCTTGGAGCGAGAACGAATGTGGGGGGCGTTAAAGCAAGGTTTAATCGATATAATTGCATCGGATCATTCGCCATGTCCTACTTCTATGAAAATATCAGACAATATCTTTGAAGCATGGGGAGGTATTGCCGGAGCTCAGAGCTCTTTAGAATCTATGCTGGATGAAGGTCATGTGAAACGTGGCATTCCTTTAACGGAACTAAGCCGGATGTTGTCATTAGCTCCTGCACAGCGGTTTGGGCTTCATCCCCGCAAAGGGGAAATTCGAGTTGGGGCAGATGCGGATCTGGTTATAGTAAATTTGAATAAAGGATATACTCTGGACTCAAATCAATTATTGCAGAAGCATAAGCATAGTCCCTATCTAGGTAAATATTTTTCTTGTAAAATCACATCGACTCTCAACAGAGGAATTATTGTTTACGATGAAATCAAAGGGATGAATGAAAGCAAACAAGGCATCTGGTTGCGCTAAAAGGGGATTATCTTATGAAGTGAAATGTAAGTTATGCTCTGCAAATCACTGAGCTACTTTGAGGGCGTGCACCCAATCCCTGCACAACAGAATTAAAGACTAAAAATACAGTCATGAGGTGAGGAGTGTTAACGATGACGAATAGCGAAGTGGGTAGAAGAATTTCGATCCTTCAATCCAAGCTTGCAAAAGACGGCATAAGCGCCTTGGTTGCGTTTGCGAACGGAGCGGGAGAAAGCGCTGGTACAGTAAGGTACTTGACGGGTTGGATGCCGCAGTATTCTATCGCGTTTCTTGTCGTGCCGGTTGCCGGAACACCTGTATTGATCTCGAACGACAAAAACAGAGCACGTGCTTTTCAGATGCGCTTCGGCGGAGAGGGGCAGATCATCAGAGCAGCCAGTCTTACGGAGTCGCTGCAGGAAGTCCTTATGACTACGGCTCCTCTAGGGACAGCGATTGCGCTGACGGGAGAATTCGATTTTACTTCGAATCAAGCCGCCGAGTTTCTTCCTCTCTTTACTCCTTATGAGCTCGTGGATGGCACTCGGATTGTTAACAAGCAGCGCTTGGAGCGTACGCCGTTTGAGGTCGAGAAACATCTGAAAGCGACTGAAATGGCAGACAAGCTCGTGGCTCATGCGATGAATATCGCTTCGGTCAAAGGAATCACCGGGGCGGATATTATGGCAGAGGTGGAGTACCTTGGACGCCGTTTAGGCGCAGATTCGGCCGGGTGCTGGCTAGCTATCGGAGAACGTCCCGCCGAGACGTATTTCGAGTTGTTCGAACTTACGCAATCATTCACTCCTGATTCGCGTCTACAGATCGGGGCTACCGTGTGCCTTGATGGGTATTTTTCTCAAGTGCTCCGCATCGGTACATTTAAAGAGCCATCGAACCAGCTCACAGAGACAATTGACGCTATTATTGCCATGCAGGACGCTGCGCTTGCAAAAATGGTGCCTGGCACTCCGATCCATCACATAAGCGATGTCCTGGAGTCCATGATTGACGACCACTGCCCATACACGCGCAGGACTGACCCTTTCCGCTTCCAAGCTTGTCATGCGATGAGCAATAGCTACGTTGATCCTGGGATTGCGCCGTTTCTTAACGCCAATCGGGATAAATCACTAGACTCGGAATCGCCGGTTGTGATCGAAAATCAAATCTATGAAGTGCACCCTAATTTCACTATGCCTGAACTTGGTCACGTATGTTCGGGTGATGTGGCGGTAGTAGGGAGCAACGGGGCGAAATGGATTTCGAAGTTCCCACGGGGGATATACCGGCTCTCCTAAGGAAAGGACATAGTGAAAGGTAGTGCAGAGCGATGCGTATTGGGATCGACGGCAGAAAGATCATAGGACTGGATGAGTTTTGATATTATTTTGTAATTTTTTGGGATTGTAGAGTTGTACTAAGAAGAGCTAGGGCTGGTGCCTTGGCTCTTTATTGCTGTTATAATTCTAAAAAAAGAAGTCATATTAAGACCTTTAATTTAGAGGGGGAAGACCTTTACTTTAATTGTAAGCGCAATCCAAGTAGATGCTGAAGATTGAGAAGTCGAAGATATATAAGAATTTAGAGATATTGGATGATAGGGAGAAGGAAGTTGTGGTCGAAAGGTTTGGACTTGAATTAGGCGGCGAAGAGCGGAATGTGGAATTGCCATTGATCTATCGCGGATTATATAAGGAAACAGCGAGAGCTGCTTGTACTCCAGGCGCTAGAAGCGGTGGATTTGCTCGACCGAAGGAATCACTTTCCTTCGGAGCTGTCTGGCGGAAAACAACATTGTGGATCGCAAGATTGCCGATTCATGAAGAAAATCACAAAAACAAATCGTTAATTCTTACAAAGCATGAGAGATATTTCGGGAAATCGGCATATTTCTAAGTGATGTACGCTTTATAATTAGTCAATATAGATAAAAAGGCGAACGATTTGCTTGATTAATTCAGTAATCCTATGTATTATTAAGATAGATTTGAAAGCATAAAAGTCAATAATCGTTCTTGAAGGTGATTTCAATGTCCCAATCAGATTCTAATGAGTACAAGAAGAAGCTGTGTCACCTATATAACGAAATTTCTAAAGAATTGTTCGGCTTTGGAACCACTTTACTGAAGGTATCGTTGGATCAGAACATCATTACTTTTCATGCAAAGCATCGTCGTTCCCCCCGTTCTACCGCGCTTGAAGGCGAGGCGCCGACTTTGAAACACGAAGTGGATTTCTATATGTCTTCGATATATAAGAAAAGAATCCGTGAGAAGTTGGAACAAGAGATGGGATTATCGATGGATGCGGTATTAAGAGATTATGATCCGCCAACGCAATGGGCAATTACGAACATCATTCTTAAACAAACCGAATAGCTTAGACCACGGTGTTTCACTTTTGATCTATCTTAAGTGGAAACCGCATGTATATCCGTAGATGTCTCTTTACATTGTTTACGATGAAAAGTGCTCTTGATTAGAAGATTTCTTCTATCAAGGGCACTTTTTTGTTTATTATTGCTTTTGCGCATAGATATTATGAAGTCGAGGGTAGCATACTAGTAAAAATTGACAAGGGTTTGACGCTTCAAAATATAGATATACAAACTTGGGAGGTTATTCACGATGAAAAAAAGAATGCTTCATAGCCTTATTTCGCTGTCCGTGGTGGGACTAGCTCTTACAGGATGCGGCGCAGCTCCGTCCAAAGATCAGGGGACTGCAAACACAAATCCAGCTTCAACGGCACCGTCGGCAACAGCCAAAGGAGCGCCTACCGAATTAGTCATTTCGACATGGGGCTTCTCGGATGACTTCTTCAAGAAAGAAGTATATGCGCCATTTGAGAAAGAGCACAACGTCAAGATCGTACTGGAGATTGGCAACAACTCGGAGCGTCTGAACAAAGTGAAGCAAGGCAGCAGTTCCAAAGTGGATCTTATCTATTTATCCGATTACTATGCACAGCAAGGTATTGAAGCTGGACTCTTTGAAAAGATCGATCGCACCCGTATTCCGAATCTGAAAGACATCTACGATTTGGCTAAGGCTCCGCTTGGTGAAGACTATGGTCCTGCCTATACGATTGGTCGGTTGGGAATCGCCTATAATCCGAAGGCGACAAGTAAAGAAATCAAGTCGTGGAGCGACTTATGGAGTCCTGAGCTTGCGAAGAAACTGACATTGCCAAGCATCACGTCGACAACAGGTCCAATGATCCTTGATGCGGCATCGGTCGTTGCAGGCAACACAACGTTCAATGCGGATCAAGCATTCGCCAAGGTGAAAGAACTAAATAAAGGCGTCGTCAAATACTACGGCCAAACTTCCGAATTCGTGAACATGTTCGCGCAAGGGGAAATTGCCGCTGGGCCAATCATGGAAATGTATGTGAAGGATCTGAAAACGGCTGTACCGGAAACGAAGTTTGTTTCCCCGACTGAAGGGGCATACGCTGTCATGAATACGGTTAACGTGATCAAAGGAAGTAAAAATAAGCAGTTGGCTGAAGATTTTATCAACTGGCATTTGAGCAAAGAAGTCCAAGAAAAATCAGCAAAGTCCAAAATCGATTCACCAGTGAATACGACACTTCAGCTCTCGGCTGATGAAGCGCAAGGTATTACTTATGGAACAGAAGTCGTAAGCAAGCTTCGCAAATTGGACATGAAATTCGTGAATCAAAACCTTAAAGGTTGGATTGACCGCTGGAATAAAGAAGTCACGCAATAGTTGAAATTGAACAAGGGTATATGATTGTGAATATACCCTTGTCTGTATGAAATGGAAGGGGGTTTATCATGAAGAAGGTCATCCTTGATGTGGATACAGGCGTAGACGACGCGCTGGGCATTTTGCTGGCTGTTGGCAGCGGGGAAATGGACGTGCTTGGTATCACTACGGTGAACGGCAACGTGTCACTTGACCAAGCGACCCTGAATACCTGCAAAGTCTTGCAGCTGCTGGGAATGGAGCAGCAGATACCAGTCATTAAAGGGGCGAATAAGCCTCTGCTGCGCACGACTTATTTTGAACATCGCGTTCACGGCAAGGACGGACTTGGCGGAGCTTTAAGCGATATGCAGGTTCACATGTGCGCGGCTGAGGGACATGCAGTCGATTTCATCATTGAGCAAGTGAAGCAGCACATAGGTGAAGTCACGCTTATTATGACCGCGCCGCTGACGAATCTGGCCATGGCTGTTATGAAATATCCGGACTTGGTTCATCAGGTCAGCGAAGTAGTTGTAATGGGCGGCGTTGTCCAAGGTTTCGGGAATGTGACGCCGACAGCGGAGTATAACATGTACGTCGATCCGGAAGCAGCGAAGATCGTGCTGCATGCGGGATTCCCGGCCATAACGCTCGTAGGCTTGGATGTGACCCGGAAGGCGCTGCTGACAGAAGAACATATCCGCTCGCTCGGAGATACGCCGATTGGCCGCTATGTCAAGGAAAGTACAGCAGATTACATGCAACGTTATCAAGAGCGCAACGGTGTACGGGCTTGCGCCCTGCACGACCCGCTCGCAGTCGGGGTGGCGCTGAATAAAGAACTGGTGACCACTCGCCATTATTACGTAGATGTAGAAACCCGTAGTGAGCTGTGCGACGGGCAAACGGTCTGTGATTTCCAAAGCCGATTGGCTAAGCCTGCTAATGTCCATGTGTGTATGGAAGTGTCCGCCGAAGCATTTTTAGACCAATTTATCCGCGCATTGCGCGCCTAGCGAACCCAGGAACAGGAGTAAAGCTACATGAAAAAAACGTATTTATATTTACTATTGCTGCCGGGATTACTGTTCCTGACGGTTTTCATGGTGGTTCCGATCCTTCTTACGATAGGTTCAACCTTTTTCAATAAAGGCAGCTTCACATTAGCCGGTTACTGGAGTTTCTTCAAGGACCCCTACTTTCTGAAAATTTTATGGACGACCCTGCGCGTTAGTGTGGTCACAACCCTGATATGCATCGTAGTGGGCTTTCCTGTTGCCTATTTCATCTCCAAGCAAAGCCCAAGGCAGAAGGCGATTCTGCTTGCCTTAGCGATTTTTCCGCTGCTCACCAGTTCTGTTGTCAGGTCGTTCAGTTGGATGATTATTTTGGGCAAAAAGGGGCTGCTGAATAACGCGCTGATCGCTATTGGCTTGATCAAGGAGCCGCTCGATATCTTGTACACGCCTGCTGCGATGATGATCGGTCTGGTCCATTTATTCCTGCCGCTCATTATTATTACCTTGGTCGGTGTTCTTGAGAATATAGATCCGGATCTGCTGAAAGCGGCGGAAAGCTTGGGAGCGGGTCGCTTCAAAGCTTTCGTCAAAGTCATCGTGCCGCTTAGCGTACCCGGATTAATCATAGGAAGTATTCTAGTCTTCGTGGGCAGTCTGACGGCCTATACGACACCGGCTTTGCTCGGAGGCAAGCAGCGGGTTATCTCCACATTCCTATATCAAAACGCGATTACGCTGAATGATTGGTATCTCGCCTCCGTTATTGCGGTAATTATGATTGTGATTACTTTTGTGGTCATCGCGCTGATGAACAAACTGGCTGTTAAATTAAATCCGAAGGGGTAGAAATATGCGGGAGAAGAACCGAGGGCTGGCCGTATTTACGCTTCTTGTCTATCTATTTTTGCTCGGGCCGCTCGTCATCATTGCATTTGCATCTTTTGAGCCAGGGAGTATCTTGAAATTCCCGCCGACAGGCTTCTCATTAAAATGGTACCGTAACATCCTGGACGTCAAGATGTTCATGTCGACGTTCAGCACTTCCATCATCGTATCGCTGCTGGGTAATTTATTTGCGCTGCTGCTGGGAATTCCTGCCGCTTACGCATTAAGCCGATTTACGTTCAAAGGGAAGGAAGCGCTCAATGCGATCTTCATTTCCCCTGTGCTAATTCCTGGTATTGTGCTTGGTTTTACGATGCTCAAGTACCTGATCGTGGTATACCATCTACCGATATATGCGGCGCTGCTGGTTGGACATACAGTCATCATGCTGCCTTTTATCATTCGAGTAATTGCTTCAAGCTTATCGAATTTCGATTTTGCGATTGAAGAAGCCGCGTTAAGCTTAGGGAGCAGCCACTTGAAGACGTTCTTTAAAGTCGTACTGCCAAATATCAAATCCGGGATTATTGCGGCAATTTTGATTGCATTCTTGGAATCTTTTAATAATGTGGACATTTCAGTCTTTATGACGGGGCCTGGGGTCAGTACACTGCCTATCCAGATGCTGACTTATGTGGAGAATCATTTTGATCCGACAATTGCTGCTATTTCTGTACTGCTGATGCTGTTCACAGCTGTACTTATGTTCATCATTGAACGGTTGATGGGTTTATCCTATTTCACCAAACGATAACGGAGGCTTGTATTCATGGCATTGCTATCACTGGAAAAAATTTCGGTTGCCTATGACCAGCACTATATTCTGCAGGATTTTAACCTAAGTGTTGAAAAAGGAAGCTTGATCTCGCTGCTTGGTCCTAGCGGATGCGGGAAAACGACGACCTTGCGCCTTATCGCAGGATTCATCGAGGCGAAATCAGGCACTTTCTCTTTGAATGGAAAAGATTATACGCGTGTTCCTGTGAATAAACGCAATTTTGGCTTCGTTTTCCAGAGCTATGCGTTATTCCCGCATTTGTCGATTTACGATAATGTGGCTTTCGGCCTGCGCTTGCGCAAAGTGAGTGGGGCAGAGCTGGATCGCCGCGTGCGTCACATTCTCGATGTCGTCAGCTTATCCGGCTTCGAGAAGCGTTACCCTAAAGAGCTGTCGGGCGGTCAAAGACAGCGCGTCGCGATTGCGCGGGCACTCGTCATAGAGCCGGAACTGCTGCTCTTCGACGAGCCGCTGAGCAACTTGGATGCGAATCTGCGCGTTAACATGCGGGTGGAGATCCGCCGTATCCAGCAGGAGCTGGGCATTACGACGGTATATGTATCGCATGATCAGGAAGAGTGCTTCTCAATCTCCGATAAAGTAGCGATCATGAATAAAGGGATTATCGAGCAGCTAGGTGCCCCGGCGACGATATTCAAATATCCGAAGACGGAGTTCGTGGCGCGGTTTATCGGGTTTACGAATTTTATCACCTTCGAGTCACGATTTGATAGCAGTGAAGAGATTGCCCTCAAGGTGAACGATTATGTGTTCGCTGTAACCAAGCATGCGAGTAAAGGCGAACAGCAAGGCAAGCAAGGAGCTATTCGTCCGGACGATGTCGTGATGGGAACCCTGGATGAGCTGGAGGCAGGGGCCAATCGCGTGAGCGGCCGCGTCAAGGTTAGCACGTTCCTCGGGCGAAGCTATCAGTATGTGATTGAAACGGAAATAGGTTCCTTCACCGTGAATAAAGAGATGGAGCTTCCTTACGCAAATGGGCAAGAGGTTCGGCTTCATTTTCCAGGTGAGAAATTAGTAATCGTTGAGTAGTGGACTTGGAGGTGAAGACAGATGCGCATTGATGTACTGATTGAAAATGTTCATATTTATAACAGTTATTTTAAAACATTTATCCATGGCAATGCAGCCATACTGGACGGTAAATTTTTATATATTGGCCAAAGAGGATCGGAAAGTTTCGAAGCCGCGGAACGTTTGGACGGAAACGGCCGTTACATGATTCCAGGTCTTATCGATATCCATTTGCATATTGAAAGCACGATGGTGACACCGGAGACGTTCTCCTACGGACTCATTCGTAATGGGGTCACAACCATTGTGCCCGAACCTCACGAGATTGCCAACGTCTTCGGACTGGATGGAGTCAAGCAGTTTATGAAAGCAAGTCAGGATACTGTCGCGGACATGTTCTATGCGATCCCGAGCTCGGTTCCAGCGACATCGATGGAAACGACAGGAGGAGAGATTCATATCGCCGATTTGGACGAGCTGTTACGTACGGAACGGATCATCTGTCTGGGTGAAATCATGAATTTCGTTGATGTTATTACAGACCCCGATTGCAAAACAAATCAAATCATCAACCATGTCCGTGCCAACTATCCGCATCTCATTATTGAAGGGCATGTGCCTAAGCTGTTGGATTTGGACCTGCACAGGATGATTTACAGCGGGGTCGATTCGGATCATACGCATCAGTCGATTGAGGGCATGGAAGCCCGGATCGCTGCGGGCATGTTCATCGAAATTCAAGAGAAATCAATGACGGATGAGGTTATGGCTTATTTAATCCAGCATGATGTATCCGAGCATTACTGCTTTGTTACCGATGATGTGATGGCTGACTCCTTCCAGCGCCGCGGGCACTTGAATCATATTGTGCGCAAAGCAATCGGCATGGGTATGAAGCCCGAGCAGGCCATTTATGCCAGCACACTCTCTCCAGCCAAGCGGATGCGGATGTATGACCGCGGGGTAATCGCCCCTGGCAAGATAGGCGATTTCCTGCTGCTTTCCAATCTAGAACAGCTAACGATTGAGCAGGTTTTCAAGGCGGGGCGTAAAGTTTACGATGTGGAAGAGGCTTATACGCCAATCATCAAGCCTCCGGCTTTCCCAGCGCATTATTATCAAAGCGTACAGATGGCGCCTTTAAAGGAAGCGGATTTTGAAGTCAGTATAGAAGAAGCTGACGCTGTTTATATGTGCCGCAAGATGATGGTGAAGGATGGTTCTACATTCACAGAAGAACAGCACGCTCAGGTTGAAGTTCAGCAAGGGAAGCTGCTATGGCAGGAAAGCGGCAGCGCGCTCATTGCTACGTTCGAACGCTACGGGAAGAATGGCAATCGCGCCTACGGGTTGATTGGCGGCGATACGATCAAGCGGGGAGCCATCGCGACGACGTACTCCCACGACAATCATAACTTGCTGGTTGTCGGGCTTAATCCCACTGACATGATGCTCGCTGCCAACGAAGTGATTAACAATCAAGGCGGCTTCAGCGTGGTGGAAGACGGCAAAGTGATCGCGAACCTGAGGCTGCCAGTGGGCGGCATCTTAACGGAAGAGCCGCTGGAGCAGGTAGCCATGGAAGTTGAACAGCTCCGCAAAGCTATGGAATCGCTGGGCTACAAGCATTATAATCCCATCATGTCCATCAGTACGCACTCGCTACCGGTAAGTCCGGCTTTGAAAATTACGGACTTCGGTTTAATCGATGTGAATCAGGGCAAGGTAGTCCCACTTATTATTCAATAGCGCAAATGATCAAGGAAAATAAAAATCGTTAGTGGATGTTTACTTTTGTGAACATTCACTTTTTTAATTTCTACGGGGTTATTTAATTAGTATTGAATTTATATCGTGTGGTAATGTCTTCTAGTCGATGATTGCAACGGATTTTTCTTATCTTCATTTCCCTACTCAGATATCCCCAAAAAGTTAGAGACTCCTATAAGTTGCAAGAAATTCGACAACACAGTAATCCATGAGAAATCGATGCCCGCAAAGCCGTTTTTCCCAGCCCGTGCGCCCAGCGCCCGGGCTTTTATCATGAAAAGAATAGGAGCGCAAAAATTGTGTAGCCCTCAAAGCATGAGAAGCGGGGAACCTCAAAAAGTGAGACTTTCTATATAAAACTACGGTTGGTATGGTGGGTTCAAGCCGAATCACAACAGGCTAACAACAGAAAGGAAGGTGACCATACATGATTTCACAACCAATCGTCAAAGCCGGAATCAGTGGAAGCGCTGAAGGGAAAGCTTCACGAAGATCGTTATGGAAGGATCTGAAGCGCAGGCCGTTTCTGTATTTGCTGCTTGTCCCCGTTATCGCTTACTTCATTGTATTTAAGTACTTCCCCTTATACGGGGAAATCATTGCATTTAAGGAGTTTCGGCTAGCTGACGGCATTTGGGGCAGCAAATGGGTGGGATTGGAGCAGTTCAATCGGTTGCTGCACAGCAGTGATTTGTTCAAGATTGTTCGCAACACGCTCCTATTAAATCTATACGGACTGTGCATTGGCTTCCCAGTGCCGATCGTGCTCGCCATCATGCTTAACGAGGTGCGAGTGGAGTGGTATAAGCGAGTTGTGCAGAATCTCCTGTATTTACCTCATTTTTTATCGTGGATTATTCTTGGTACGATCGTCATCGGATTACTTTCCCCTGGCAGTGGTTTTATCAATTATATCCTGAAGGCGTTCGGGATTGAGCCGATCTATTTCATGGGAAACACCTTTTGGTGGCCCCTTGTCTATGTGTTTTCCGGCATATGGCGGGATGCAGGTTTCAGTACCATTCTTTATTTGGCGGCCATGTCGAGTATAGATCCGCATCTGTATGAAGCAGCACGTATAGACGGCGGCGGCAAGTTGCGACAAATATGGCATGTGACGCTTCCTGGCATCCGAAGTACAATTGCACTCATGCTTGTTCTGCAAATGGGCCGTATGTTCGACGTTGGCTTCGAGCACGTCTGGGTGCTGACTAATCCAATGGTGACCAGCGTTTCCGACGTAATGAGTACGTACATTTACAGACTCGGCCTCATCAACCTGCAATATAGCTACACAACCGCGATTGGATTGGTTCAATCCCTCGTCGGCTTGGTACTCGTGCTATCGGTGAACCGCATCATTCGGTCGATGGGAGAGCGTGCGTTATGGTAGTAAAGGATGCGGCTAGTGGCAAATTCAATTATCGAAAGGAGGGGCTGCGGATGGCCGTTTGGAGAGAGCGCGTGCCCCGCTTAATACTCTATCTCTTCTTAGCAATATGCACGTTCTCGACATTATTTCCGTTTCTGAATGTACTGGCTGTTTCCCTTAGCTCGGGCGAAGCCATACGTGCCGGTAATGTTTCGATATGGCCACGACAGTTTACATGGGATGCCTATCGCAATTTGATCGATGACGGGCAGTTATTCGTAGCGATGAAAAACACGGTAGTGATGACCGTTGTCGGCACCACGCTGAACATGCTGGTTACGATCATGGCAGCTTATCCGTTGTCCAAAATGGATTTGCGCGGACGAGGAGCAGTCCTTGGCATGATAATTTTTACAATGCTTTTCAGTGGAGGGCTAATCCCTCAGTTTCTACTCATCAAAAGCTTGGGACTAATGAATACGTATTGGTCGCTTTGGCTGCCAGGCCTTCTCAGTACGTACAATTTCTTCGTCCTCAAAACCTTCTTCGAAGGTTTGCCGAGTGAGCTTGAAGAGTCGGCATCCATCGATGGGGCGAAGGACTGGGTCGTGCTTGTGCGTATCGTTCTTCCGCTGGCACTTCCTGTTATCGCAGCATTGACTCTTTTCTACGCGGTGGGATGGTGGAATGCTTATTACAACGTACTTATCTTTATTAAAAGCTCAACGGAAATGTCTCTGATGGTGAAGCTCTATCAGATGATTGACAACCTCGATCCAGCGCTATTGATCGGGGACTCGACAGACGAGAACAATGCGCTGCCGCCGGAAGGTGTGCGTGCGGGAGCCGCTATGCTGGCTTCGCTGCCGATTCTGATCATTTATCCGTTTCTGCAAAAATATTTTGTGAAAGGCGTTTTAATGGGCTCTGTTAAAGGCTAGCTTGTTTAACGTCAAACGTCAGTTATTGGTTCCGTTCATAATGGCGCTAGCGCCTTGTGATATAATTATTCCATGTGGGAGGTCATCGTATGAAGAGAACAAAAAGATGGGTGTTAGGTTCAACGATTTTGGCAATGACGCTGGGAGCGGCTTTAACCGGCTGTGCGAAAACCGAGGAAGGAGCGAGCGGCAGTCCAGCACCGTCAGCATCAGGTAAGGTGGAAGACAAATACGATAAGTTGCCGAAGGCTGTTAGTGTTACGATGTATGACCGCGGTGCCGTAGCAGCAGAAGAGGGCTCCTACGAACAGAATCGCTGGACCAAGTGGATTCAGGAACAATCGGGCGTCCAGGTCAAATATGTGCCGGTTCCCCGCAACCAGGCGCAGGATAAGCTGAATACGCTGATTGCTTCCGGCGAAGCACCGGATCTGATCTGGGATTTTGACCGTAATTATATCGGTACGCTCGTCACACAAGGCGTCATTCAGCCTATTGATGATTACATAGAGAAATACAGCACGGTACTAAAGAAATATATTAACGAGAATCCCGATTTGAAGCCGTTGATGACGTTCGATGGCAAAATATACGGGATAACGACAAAACGGCCGCTGAACAACTTGGCTAACGCTGGCATGTGGATTAGGCAGGATTGGCTGGACAAGGTTGGCATGAAGGCTCCAACTACAGAGGAAGAGTTTTTTGCAGTGACGAAAGCCTTCAAGGAGAAAGGTTTATCCGGGAATACGAACGCACCTGTCGTTTCCATGTATGTTTGGCCTAATGTGATCTCCGGCCTGTATGCGACGCATAGCACGCAATGGTATCTCGAAGGGGGCAAAATGACCAATGCCAGATTCGTGGATCGCAACGTTGGAGCTATTTCATTCGAAAGAAAGCTGTATGAGAATGGGTATATCGATAAGGAGTACTTGACGGATAAGAACAGTCAGAAGATGATGACGGACTGGGCGCAAGGCAAGTCGGGCATCTTGATCGGCACTGTTGGCAACGGTATTGACAGCTACATGAAGGATCTGATGAAGAACGTTCCCGATGCGAATCCGGTCCCGCTGGCTGCTTTTTCAACAAAGTACGGGAAATTTGGCGTATACCAGGAAACTGATGCTAATATTTTCGTAGCTTTCAATAAGGATATGAAAAATCCGAAAGCAGCGATTCAATATCTCGACTGGTTGCTCGATAAAGGCTGGTACGCACTGAAAAACGGTGTGGAGAACACGCATTACAAATTGGTAAGCGGCGTCCCTCAGGTGATAGACGCGGACAAATTTAAGAAAGAAGTCGCCTACGCAAGTGAGTATGCGATTGTAAAAGACGATGCCAAGACGTTCAAGCCGGAGGATTTGATTATAAAAGCCGCTCAGGATCCGCTTTCGCAGCGTTGGGCGAAATTGAATGTTCAAGCAATTACTACAGCGCTTAGCGTGCCGTTCCGACGTGATATGCCTTATGTGCCGAGTCTGCCGGAAATCAATAATGTGTTTGCGAGCATTGGGCCTAAGCTGGATGAGATCCGCACGAGAGCAATCATCAAAGGTGACATTACGCCAGAGCAGGCGCTTGATATGATGCGTAAAGAGTACAAGAGCGCTGGCGGAGACAAGACAGATCAAGGCGCGCAAGAATGGTACGAAAAGAATAAAAAGAATTTCAAATAACTTGATGTGGGAATAAATGGGGCTTTTAAAGTCCCGTTATTTCCCCGTTTATCGATAATTAAAGGGGGCAGAGACATGTTCTGGCGACAAAAGAGAAGCCGTTCGAAGCGGGCAATGTCGATGATTTTGCTATTTTTGAGCCTATGCATTGTTTCGACAGCAGGCCTGTCATATTTCATCACGACCGATCATCTTCAGGCAGAAGTCGAGCAAACGAACATGTCGCTGCTCCACGAGGTAAACGGTAAACTGCTGTTGGTGCTGAAGGCGATCGACTCGGAGGCGATGCAATTTTTGCGCAGCCGTGATATGAGGACGTTTATGGAGGACGATGCTGCTGACCAGCAGGACACGATCAATATCAACAACCGAATCGGCGATATGCTGCTGAGCAATGACACCATTTTTTCAATAGATCTGTATTCCTATGCGAAGAAGCGTTGGTCGCAAACGAACCCGTTTCAGACGCCGGAGCCAGGCCCCGATTATCAATGGATTAGTGCGTTCGAACGTTACAAAGGCTTTTATCAGTGGATAGGCACACGAAAGCTGTCCATCGATGAGTCTGGTAAGATTCGGCACAACGTCATGACGCTTATTCGCTCCTATCCGCTTACACATGGGGAAGGTTACAGGAAAGGAGCGGTTGCTTTCAATGTCGATGAGCGTTCCATTTATAATTTGATTAAAAATGCGATTGATCCTTCTCTCGGCTATTTATTTCTGGCTGATGCGGAAGGAACGATTCTCAGTCATGCAGATAAATCGTTGATCGGCACGCAAACAGGAGAATTGCTTGGGTCGAAACAAATGAACGAGCGGGATGAAGGGCAGTTCCGTTCGAAAATAAACGGGATCAACAGAACCATTTTTTATATGAAGAGTCCGTATACGGGCTGGGAAATCATAAGTGTCGTGTCCGATTCTGAGCTCAGCAAGCCTCTGGTCCAGGTGCGAAATACCTTGTTTGGAATTTCGGTCATTCTTCTGCTTCTAGCAAGCGGCATGGCGGTGATATTAAACAGCTGGATGTTCCGGCCGGTGAATCGGGTCCTCTCGAATGTGACGAAACAACTTCAAGCGTATGGCGGATATGAAAGAAAAAGTGTGCATATGGCAGACGACGAATTCAGCAGCATCGAAGTATCCTTATCGTACATTTTGGCAGACAGCAATCGCATGTACAGGCAAATGAGGGAAACACAACCGGTTATCAAATGGCGACTTGTGATGGATGCGCTGATCGGCGCGCGCAAAAATCCGGGCGAGCTGTTGCCTAGTCTTGCAGCGATCGGATTTCCGCTGCATGCGATGCAATATATCGTGATGGCAGCCGAGTTCGATGGAAAATCGGGGATTGCGACTCCGCAGGATCTTCATTTATATAGCTACGCGCTCTGCAATGTGGCGGAGGAGATCATCAACACCGAGTACCGAGGGATCGCCATTGAAGCGCGGGATGGCATGGTCGTTATCGTGCTCAGCTTTGACGATGGGGACGGGGAAGCGAATCTACTGCGTGCGCTGGCGGTTGCTGAGTTGATCAAGAGCTATGTGGAAGAACAATTCAAACAGACGATTTCAATTGGACTAGGCCGCATGACGCAAGATTTGGGCGCGCTTCAGCATTCGTATCACGACGCGATGTCGGCACTGTCGTACAAAATGATTCTCGGCGGCAACACGATTATCTCCAGCGAAGATATTCGCGAGCCCGCGAGCGGGGAGTTTATGCGCTTGCTTGGCATGGCGGATGGGATCGTTGACTCGCTGCGGCTGACAGATAGCGAGAAGATGACGAAGCAGACGGACCGTTGGTTCGGTGAGATGGCTGGCAGCGGCGCTGCCCCGGATATGATTCGGCAGCTTGTTGTGCATTTTATGATGAAGGCAGCCAAAGCCGTAGGCGAGATCGATCCGGCACTGCTCGAGGAGGCGCCTTCACATCGGCTATTCGATCTGCTGAGTCAGTACGAAAGTATCCATGAGTTGTCGGAATACGTCATCGAGCAGCTTGGCCAATATGCAGAGCTAATTGAGGAGAGACGAAGCAATCGAGAGCGAAACGACGTTGTCGAGCGCATGACCGCTTTTATTGACGCGCACTATATGCACAGCGATTTATCATTGAATTATTTGGCAAGCGAATTCAAGCTGAGCGCGTCGCATGTTAGTCGTATTTTCAAGGAGCAAACGGAAAGGAATTTCATCGATTATCTAATGGATATTCGTATGAGGAAGGCAAAGGAACTGCTAGTTGGTACCGATATGTTGATCCGTGATGTATCGGGGGCGGTTGGCTACTCGAACGTCAACAGCTTCGTACGGATTTTCAAGAAAAGTACTGGCTTTATCCCGGGTGAATATCGGGAGCGGGAGCAAGCGTCCCTAAGAGAAGCCGATGGTGCTGATGATACCGACGAAGCTGACGAAGCCGAATAAGAATGCAACAGGAGGTATGGACGATGCTGACGCGTACATCGTTTACAGATACAAAAACAGGGCTGCCGATCCTAGTGATTGGTTCCGATAAAGGCGATACGGGACATCATTATTATACGGCGATGTCGTGGTTGTCGAACAGCCGCCATGTGATCGTACACACGGAAATGGACCGGGAGACGTGGATAGGTAACATCGTGCGTTTCGATACGGAAACGGGTGATGTGCAGTTGCTGGAGGAAAGCCTGAAATGGGGACGCGGGGTCGTTTCGTGTGATGATATCTTGTATCTATTCGACAAGAATGAGTTGTATGCAATTGATGCGTGGACAGGGGAACGGCGTACGATTTGCAAGCTGGAAGAGCATTGCGCGTTCTATGGGCCCCTATCGATTACGAATGATGGCAAGGTGCTTGGCGTCTACTGGAAGGAGCAGCTTCGTCCATCCGAGGATGCTGCATCTCGGGAGGCAGATTGGGTGATCGGCACTGTCCATGCGGCGAGCGGGGAGGTGCGCGAAGTAGCCCGTCCGCGTTTTGACGAGCCTTATCCGGTGGCGAATCATGCCATGATCAATCCTGTTGATCCGAATCAAGTGTTCTTTTCCCATGAGGGCGCTACGGAGCAAATTCCGGATCGGCTCTGGGCGGTCGATACTCGAACCGGAGGTATGCGCAACCTTTTTTCACAGAAGAAAGAGGAGAGCGGATTGCCAGTCGAATATGTTGGGCACGAAATGTGGGCGTTCGACGGCAGTGGCCTGTACTTCGTGAAGTATCCGCATAGTCCGGATAAACCGACAGGTGTATATTTCGTGGATCAACGGGGCGAGCGGCACGAGTTCATTAACGGAGATTACAGATATTGGCATGTCGGCATCAGTCCTGACGGTCGATATGCGGTTGCGGATACGCAGGAACCCGGTATTTCCAAAATCGTTCTCATCAACATGACTACGAAACAGTCAGAGCTGCTCTGCGAGCTTCCTTGCCGTGGGATGCATCCTGGACACCCGCATCCATCGTTTAGTCCGGACAGCTGTAAGGTCACCTTTACATTTTCGGATGAGCATGATCGGCTCCATGTCGGGATTATGGATATTGGCGACCGATTGTAGCTAGGTGAGGATTCGCGAGTGGCGGTTACGTTAAAGCGCAAGGATATCCTGCATGATCAAGCATCATGCAGGATTGGGGATGGAATAAGCAAGCAAAGTTTGGCAGCCATGTTGGCCTTTTAATGAAAACGCTTTCAAATTAGTGAACCAATATTTGAGAACGAATACAACATTACTTGCGTTTGAATTCAGATCAGGAAAAGGGAGTGAACGTGATGTTCGTGAAAAAGTGGATGATCCGTTTGATGCTTGTTTTACTTTTGTCAGTTAGCATTCTTGGGGAGGTGGCGCCCTGGGCTTTTGCTGCCCAGCTACAGGCCGGTGTAACTTTGAGTTCGCCCCCAATTTACAGCGGTATAACCAAGGCTTGGCCCGGCGATGCGGACAAAGATCCGACTCACGCCGCGACAGCCATAAACGGCACGGCGTGCTGGGCGACGTCACAAAATCCGCTTAACCCCTACGTCTACGTTGATGTCGCGAGCTCCGCGAAACCTGCGGGCGCAACGTACGCGATTGTGTCCGTTGATTACTTTGACGCAGTGGCGACGACCATGGCCATCGAGTATGACGGCCAGAACAACGCATACCAGGCCACCCCGTGGATGCCCATGAGTGGCAGTCAGACCTGGAAGAACCAGATCTTTGAGCTGGGCGGAATCAAGTTCGCCAACGGCACAAACGGCGCAGATTTCCGCCTGCGCGTTCATAGTCTGGGCGGCGTCATGCCGGCAATCTGTTTCGCACGAGTCCGGGTGACCTTTGCAACGACTCCAGCGCTGTCATTGATGAACCCGAGCCTGCTCTTCACAACCAATTCCGCAAACTTGGATTTCGGCACGGTGGGTGATTCAGTTTCCTATGATATTTCAGATGATCAGGGTGTGAGTCTTCGTGCGGGATCTGTTCCCGTAGGCACCAACGGACATGCTCCGCTATCCGTGATGGATCTCGGGCCGGGGTTCTACAACCTCACTTTCTCCAGCGTGATTGATGACCAAACGGTAACGCGCTCCACAACGTTTGGCATTGTGACCCCGACGCCAGCGGGCGCCTTGAGTCCAGACTCCTTTTTCGGAATCGACTCACATTTTGGTCACTACAAATCCCTCGAAGATGGACTCATGAACGCATTGGCGACAATCGGTTACGGCCACATTCGAAGCGACATTAACTGGTCGCTAATTGAAAAGCAGCCTGGCGTTTACAATTGGGCTGGGTATGCCTTTGAAGCTAAGTCACAACAGTCTCTTGACCTTGGCATGACTCCCCAGGGGGTCGTAGCATACAACAACGCAAATTATGACAACGGGAAAACACCGAGCTCCACGGCTGGTCTGGCTGCATTTGGTCAGTTTGGGAAAGCTGCCGCCGAGCACTATAAGGGCAAGGTCAGCGATTTCAACATCTACAATGAGTTCAACGGCACCGGCTTCAACAACGGCGCTTGCGGTATTACTGCAGCCTGCTATGTGCAGATGCTTCAGGCCATGTATGGGCCGATTCACGAAGGAAACCCAGACGCGAACGTCATAGGCCCCATTACATCCACCATTGATGATAACTGGAATAGTGCCTTTTTCGCGGCCGGCGGTATCAACTACATGGATACATTCTCGACGAATGTCTACGGCTATGCTCTGGAGGGGGCAAACACCCCGCCCGAGCGCACACTGTTAGTATCGAAGCTCCCTGCGTTGGTGCAGCAGGTGAAGCAGGCGGCTGGAAATCGGCACGTCCCCGTGTGGATTACGGAGAACGGTTGGCCGACGTATGCCGCCGCCTCCACGGAACCCCAGCAAGCAGACGACCTGGTGCGTGCTCAGGTGCTAGCGAAGGCAGCTGGCGTGGACGTCTTCAACTGGTACTCGGCTATGGATGACGGTACTGATCCCAATAATAGGGAACATCACTTTGGGTTGTTCAGGCAGCCCGTCGATGGCGTACTTGGCGTAGCTCCGAAACCGGGAGCTGTCGCAAACGCCGTGCTCATCCGCGCGGTGACCGGAAAGACCTTTGGTGCTCGCGATGACCTCGGCTCCGTCACCGCCTACTCGTATCCGTACACGGGAGGAGGTTCGACGACTCGGGTGATGTGGTCCACAGGCTCCGAGAACATTGCTTTGCATACTACCCAACCTCTTATCATCACTGATCAGTATGGGGCAACGCAGACGGTGAATCCGACAGACGGCACGGTCGTTCTGACGCTCAACGGCAGCCCGATCTACGTTACGGGCAACGTTGACAGCTTGGGCGTGACGCAGTCTGTGATCACGATGAAAGTCGCCGACCAGTCAATCAAAGGAGATACGGTCACTGTTACGGTGACTGCAGACCGATCGAACCCCGATATGGACCTACCCAATGAGTTGACAATCGCTGCGAACGGGGCGCAGCCTGTCAGCCTTCTCACTTCACCGGGTAAGGTAACAAGCGCCACCATCAGCGTTCCTGCAAGCACGCTCCTAGGCCCGCGGACTGTGTCCGTAGACGTGACGAGGGGCGACGACACGTACCAGCCGAGTCTTGTTGCTGGATTGAGGGCAACGACAAATGTCGTCAAGCCGTTCGAGATCAGCGTTCAGCCGACTATCACATCGGATGCGACGTCCCGAAGTTACTTTCTCGACATCGCGCTGAAGAACAATCGAGCCAGCGACTTCACGCCGACCAAAGTTGCCTACCAAGTAGGGTCGGCATCAGGGAATGTGTCGGATATGGCGAATGTCCCTGCAAGTGGAACCGTGTCGATACGCGTCCCGCTCTCCGACATTCCATTGTTCGACTCCCTGAGTTATAACGTGGCCGTCGACAGCACCAGCGATTCGGATGTTTCATCGGGCTCGATTTCCTACGCTCCCATCGAACCCGCGAACCACCAAACCTTGCCTGCAATGGACCTAGCGACGCAAGCGACATGGGTATCGATTTTAGGGACGCGCAGTAGTAACAGTGACCTAAGTGGTCAGCTGCATATCAACTATAACAACGATGCGCTTGTGATCGACGCCACGATCACAGACGACAAACACTTCGGTGCGCGCACACCAAACACGATGTGGCAGACCGATTCCATCCAGTTCAGCATCTACGACCGAGTGCCGGGGCAGACTGGTGGCCAGCGCGTTGAATTCGGTGCAGCACTTCTCGACAGCGGACCGTCGGTTTACACCTTCGCAGCGCCGACTGGCCAGCAGGCGGGACCAACCCCTGGCGCCCAAGCGAATATCACGCAAAGTGGCAGCATCATGCACTATGTCATCTCTGTGCCGTGGGTCTCGCTTGGATTTAGCGGGCCACCGACGCAGACTATCGGAATGTCGTTCCTGGTGAATGACGATGATAAGGGCTCCACGGGCGATTCCCGCGATGGTTTTTTGCAGTGGGGATCAGGAGTCGGTACAACGCCGAAAGACCCTTCACTGTTTCGCGATGTCCAACTAGTAAATGTGCTGCCAGCGCCAATGATGCCTCAGTCTACTTTGGCAGGTTTACAGCAGGTGAACGCAGGCCAAACCTTTGATGTAACGATGGGAGTGACTGGCGTTACGCAAGGTGTATACCAGCAAGTGTATGCGCAAGATTTCATGCTTCATTATGATTCGGCGAATTTGCAACTTGTTTCGGTTACTTCATTGAAAGATGGTTTTCAAGTTATCGATCAAAAGGAGGCCGTGCCAGGGCATGTCCGGATTTTGGTTGCCAGTGTTGCCGCGAACCAAGGGGTACAGGCTCAAGGCGACTTGTTGACAATCAAATTTGTGGCGAAACCTGTCAATCAGGCAACCACTACGACAATCTCTGTAGGTAATGTCATTATTGCCAATGGACAGGGGAGTGAACTGCAAGTAGGCGGAGCCTCTCGCGAGATACAAATAAGTATTCCTAGTATACCTATTGATAAGTCGCTGTTGAATGCGTTGATCACAAGTGCACAGGCCAAATACAATACTGCAGTGGAAGGCAATGGGGACGGGCTGTATGCGATTGGCTCCAAAGCGCAATTGCAGTCTGCAATCGATGCAGCCACTGCGACAGCAAACAATCCGAATGCCGCACAGCAGCAGGTAGATAGTGCGAAAGCCGGATTGGAAGCTGCCATTCATGTGTTTAACACGAAGAGAATAACGGCAGATGTCAATGGAGATGGAAATATTTCTATTGGAGATTTGGCTATTGTTGCAGGGGTTTATGGCAAGCAGCAAGGTCAAGCGGGCTGGAATGAGAAAGCGGATGTCAATCATGACGGTAAGGTTGATATTGAAGACCTAGCAATCGTAGCCAGAACGATCTTACAATAAAAAACCACGCATATTGTTTACTGGAGCGGATTCTTACTCGCATTAGCGAAGATAGGAGTGTGGAGGGAGGGCTGTATACGCTCTCCCTCCAATTATTCAGAAATATGTACCGAAAGGGCGAACTCCATCGATGGTGAAAAAACTGCTCGAATTCAGTCTGACGTTACTTTTGACTATGCTATTACTTCCTCAAATCGTTATACATGCAAACTCCGAACCAACCGTTTTACTTTCCATCACGAACCAAAGTATTTCTGAAGGAAATGACTTCCAAGTGACGGTAAATGGCAAACAATTAAGTGATATGTACGCGTATGAGGTCAATTTAACCTTTGATACCAGCCATTTGAAGTTTGTAAAGAGTGTTAGCGAAAGTAAAGGCTATACGGTTAATCCGATTGTAAACGGGAATAAGATTCAAATCGCACATACGCAAATAGGCAATAAATCAGGAGAGTCAGGGGATGTAACACTAGTTACATTGACATTTCATGCGGTTAATCAGGGGGCGGCCGATATTGAACTGGATAGTGTGAAACTAATGAATTCGCAATTAGTGCCTAATATTGTTTCGATTAAAGGCATGGTATCGGTTCTTGTAAAGGCATCGGGTAACAGCGGAAAACCTGTAGTGGATGTATTCAATAGAGATATTGTCAATGTAGTAAACTTAGTTCATGCTATCGAGTCCAAAATAACGGAAGCCAACAAATCTGTTGCCAAGATTGAACTGGCTGACATTAAAGGGCACTGGGCTGAAAAGACCATCGATATGTTCGTGAAACTGCACGTTATCGATGGGTATGAAAATGGAACTTTCCAACCGGATGGCAAAATTACACGCGCCGAATTTGCAATGATGATCTCGCGCGTATTCGATATCAGTGGCGACACGAATCATTTACTTGTTCTGAACGATATTGACAACCATTGGGCTAAAAGCGCTATTGAGAAACTTGCTAGCGCAGGGGTGATTGCCGGTTACGGAGACGGAACCTTCAAGCCTGACATAACAATTAGCCGAGAAGAAATGGTCATTATTTTGTCCCGAATCATCAACTTGAGTAATGCGAACAAGGATACTTCCAAGGGCAACTTTGCCGATATGGCAAGTGCAAGCTCCTATGCAATGAATCCAATCAAAGATGCAGCAGAGGCAGGCATCATCAGCGGGAAGAATGACGGGATATTCGATCCGCAAGGAAACTCCACTCGCGCAGAGGCACTTACAATCATTCTGAATGCATTGAACCTTGATACTCAAATGAAAACGCTTTTGGACAGCTTGAATTAATCCAAGCCAATTTCGGAAAAAATTCTTTTTATGTTCTTTTGGCATAGATGAAAAAAGGTAGATGCTGCTAGAACGCAGTAACTACCTTTTTTATTGTGATTGTTGGAATTCTATTGCAAGCTTTGCACATCTGCTGCACTTAATGGATAATTGTATATTCTTACCTCGTCAATCAGGCCGTTCATCGTATTTGCGGAGTTAACGCCTACAGTCAAAGGAAATGCATTAGATATATTCCCACCCGTAAGTGTAGTATTCTGGCCGACCAAAACAGAATCGACGTATAGCTTTAGCCCCAAAACCCTATCGGCAACAGCTACAACATGGTGCCACTGCCCATCTGCAAAGGTTGCTGTCGATTGGACCGCATCACTGGTACTACCATAATCCAACAGAAACTTAATCGTATTATTTGTTTCAAATCGTAACCAATATGCGGCATTTGAATCTCCTTTATTCAATATATATTTGATTGTACCCGGGACGCTCGTCTTCACCCATGCGGAAACGGAGAAGTTCCCTGTGCTACCGAAATCGAAATCATTGCTGAAGGGATCTCCCAAAGATACATAATCACCATTTCCGTCAAAGCTTAAAGCACCGCCAAACATACCGCTCGCACTCCGAACAGCATTTGTAATTGTTCCATGATAACCATTGTAGGTAGAATCCAGCACCGTACTTCCTGTGGTCTCATCAAACTTCCAATATCCGCTCAACCCGTATAAATGTCCCACTTCCGATGCATTCAAAGCATAGTTGTATAGTCTCACTTCATCAATGAAACCATTCATTGTGCTTGTAGAATTGCTTCCAATGGTTAATGGAAGGGAGTTGGAGATGGTCCCGCTTGTAGGGCTGGTATCTTGCCCAACTAATATCCCGTCGACGTATAGTTTAAGTCCCGCTGATCGGTCAGCGACACCAACAACATGATGCCATAGCCCATCTGTATAGGTGGCTGTCGATTGAGCGGCGTCAAAGGTGCTGCCATAGTCGAGTAGGAATTTAATGGTATTGTTCGCTTCGAATCGTAACCAGTATGAAGCGTTCGTTTCTCCTTTATTTAAAATATATTTGGTTGTACCCGTTATGCTGGTTTTCACCCAAGCGGAGACCGAGAAGTTTTGTGTGGTTCCGAAATCAAACGCACCGCTGGAAGGATTGCCTAAGTTTACATAATCGCCGCTGCCGTCAAAGTATAAAGCTCTTCCAAATTTACCGTTCGTGTCACGCGTCGCGTTCACAATGGTTCCGGGATTAAGGCCGCCAGCGGAATCCACAACTGTCGTTCCTGAGGTTTCATCTAAGCTCCAAGTACCGATGTTAGATTTATTCCACCAAATTCTCGAAACAATGGCTCGATTAGGAACGAGGGAGTTCCATTCGTTGCTTGTTACAATGCTCAAATCAGGTGTAACCGCAGTGGTTCCGAAATTGCCCAATTGCGCCCGGTTGTCCGTTATCGACATCACGATTTGCTCTGTGTCTTTCTTGACGCGAAGCGTGACCGGATCGACTTCAGCCATCCATAAGGGAGCCCGATATCTGAGGATATCCGTGTTAGAAGCGTCCTGTCGTGTATAGACCAAGTATAGTGCATTCGGTTGTGTCACCCAATGCATCTGCGTATTCATACTTCCGGTTACAGCCGTTCCGTCCTCCCATTGCAAACTCACTGCGGACTGCCAGGTTAAACCATCGCTGCTTTTGGCCAATCTGTTCTGGATATCATCGCGAATGGTCATAAAATATTCGTTATTGTACTTGGTAAGGGAGGTTTCAATACCGGAACGGTTCCCGTTGCCTCCTGAATTGGGTACTGATGTACCTTGGCTGATGTAGGAAAGCGCAGTCCCGTTAAATGATGCTTTAACAACCGCTACATTGCCCGTTCCGTCCAATAAATTAATAGGCCAGAGCATGTCTCCGGTACCATCGTCTACTTCATAAGGATAAACACTGCCGGTATGGCCGAATCCATTAGGCCAGTCGAATAAATACCAATCGCTGCTCCAAGTTGAAGTGGCGGGATCGTATATCGCATAAGCGGGGTAGTTATGTTTCTTGGTAAAAGTAGGACTGTATGATTGTGCCATGCCGAACAGGATGATCTTTCCTGTTTTTTTGTGATACACGGGGACGGGATCAATTAGCATACCTTGGTAACCATCCGGCAGTGTCTTCCATTGAAATTGAGGAATGATTGTCAGCGATGACCAAGTCTCACCTAAATCCATGCTGGATGTATAAGCGATATCATAAAAGACATCCGATAAATTGGTAGGGCTTTCATTTTTATCTTTGGAAACGGTACACATAATTTGGGGACTTGCACCGCCAGGAATGGTCGCGCATCGCATGTGCGTCCACCAAAAGTTATTGGAACCATCATTTTGATAAGCTACCTTTTCATCAAGCATGTAAGAAGATGGTGAAGACGCATGAGCAACAGATGAATTACTAAGTATGAAGTACCCAAGTGTCAGGGTAAAGATGAAAGTGAAACAGAGGCTAAAAAGAAGTGTTTTTTGATTTTCTTTCATAATAAAGTTTCCTCCTAACATATCAATTGCCATGAATCATAGTTTATTTGAAGCGCATTCATAAATAGATACTAGCTACCGTATCCCCTCCATTATTATTTAGATTCCTCTAAGCGCGGTCGCTCATCTTCGAAAGTCCTCAATAGAGGTTTCTCTCATATTATCACTAGGAACACTATGCGATAACGGGATGAAATTTAGATTTGGTGGATTTATTCAAGCACTATTAGGCTGATTAAACATCCGACCATCCGATGGAAGAAAGTGTCTCCAAATCAGTGAAAATTGTACTATAAACCTCTAAGGATTGTGTTACGGCGTTCACGTGCTTCCTCTATATAATAAATAGCGGAGTAAACGAGTTATTGGGTGAAATTGAACATCGAGGGGGTATAAATGGAATGAAAATCACAGCTGTTAAATGCATCCTTGTCAGCGCTCCGTACGCCAATATAGGGGATGCGGAGCGGGAAATATGTCTGAAAACAGGGTACCGTCCAACGGCCTTTCTGAAAGTGGAAACCGATGAAGGCATCTATGGTTTGGGTGAAACCTACGCGGGCACTTATGCACCTGAAGCAGTCAGAGGAATAGCTGAACAAATGGAGCACGATCTTATCGGGCAAAACCCCATGTCCGTTCTTGAGATGTCCGATCGAATGAGGGTCGCTAATTATTACCTAGGTCGAATGGGGCTAACGCAATGCGTGATTGGCGGCATCGAAATGGCACTTTGGGATCTAAAAGGCAAGGCACTTGGCGTTCCAGTGTACGAATTACTTGGTGGCAAGGTGCATAATGAAATTAAGGCTTATGCGAGCGGTGGTAATAATAAGCCGATTGACGAGCTTAAACAAGAAATGCGTGACTATGTGACGCAAGGCTTCCGGGCGGTGAAAATTCGTATAAACCTGCTGCCGGATATCGACGCGATTGAAGAGAAGGTAGCCGTGTGCCGTGAAGCACTTGGCCCGGATATCGGACTGGCTGTCGATGCCGCGCAAGGCTTAGCGAAGTACCCATGGTCCGTCAAACAGGCAATTGAGATCGCAAAACGCATTGAGAAATACAACCTCCTTTGGATCGAAGAACCCGCAGAGGTAACTAACTATGAAGGATTTGCGGAAATTCGCCGGCACGTCAACATCCCGGTTGCAGGAGGCGAGACGGTTACAAGTCTTGTAGAAGCTGAATCGTATTTGAAAGCGAATTCGCTCGACCTGTTCCAACCTGATGCTGCTGTTATCGGGGGATTGAGCGTGTTCCGCCAAGTAGCGCAAATGTGCGAACGTAAGTCCATTCCGATCGCCGTTCATGCATGGTGCGGAGGAGTTGGCATCATGGGGAATTTCCACGCTGCGTTCGCTTCTAGGAACTGCACGATTCTGGAGCTTTCCAATGTACCGAATCCTCTGCGTGAGGAAATGATGGTTGAACCCTTGAAAATGGTGAACGGATGTATACAGGTTCCGTCAATCCCTGGATTGGGCGTACATTGGCCCGAAGGACTGGAAGAGAAATACCCATACATGCCAGGTTCTGTATATAGGGTTCCGCTGACGGTTTCCTAATAGGAAGGTGGGAGAAATAAACCATGAAACCTCATGTCTTGATTGCAGTTAATGGTTTTACGGAACAACACATGGAACGTATCCGGCAGGCTTTGTCCGGTTGGGCGTCAATGGAACGAATAGACGAAGAAACTTCTGAGTCTGTTTTCCGTGAGAAGATAAGCAGGTCTCATATTGTGGTTGGTTGGCCCAAAGCGGAATGGCTTGCAGGAAGCCCGGTTCGGCTTGTCCAATTAGGAAGCGTTGGTTATGACGCTTTCTTGGGCAACACACATCAAGACAATCCCTCTTTTACACTTTGTAATGCTAGCGGTGTCATGTCAGTTGCTGTAGCAGAGCATTTAATTGCTATGATGTTCGCATTGACGCGCCGTATTTCGCATCACATACGCGATATGAGTAAGCATAACTGGAGTCGTCAATCAGAATATGAAGAGGTGTATGGCAGTACGGCATGCATCGTCGGAGTGGGCGGCATCGGCACAGAAATCGCGCGACGTCTGCGCCTATTAGGCGTTCGTACCATTGGGGTACGTCGTGAAATCGAGGAATCACATCCTTACATGGATGAAATATACCCAAGCTCCCGAATGAAGGAAGCTGTAGCGAAAGCTGATCATGTGATCCTGATCTTGCCCGGCAACGCACAGACCGAGAAATTGTTTGATTATAAAATGTTCGCTTCTATGAAGAATGGGGCCTATTTCTATAATCTGGCTCGCGGAAGTATCGTCGATGAAAATGTCCTGCATGCGGCATTGATTAGCGGTAGGCTGAAGGGCGCGGGGCTTGATGTCTTCGAGGTAGAACCGCTTCCAAAGGAAAGTCCGTTATGGGAAATGGATAATGTGATCATTACACCTCATTCGGGAGGACGGTCGATCAAAGAATTCGATCGTTTCTGTCACTTGCTTTTGAACAATCTGATGAACTATCGTGAGGGGAAACCATTTCTAAATCAAGTGAATGTATAAAAAATGACTACATGACCATTTACGAGGTGAAATGACATGATGAATACAATAAAATACGCGACAATTGCGAAATCCGCTAGAAATAACCCAAGGAATGATACGGCTTCCATCGCTGAGTTGGAGGATGGCACATTGTTAGCCGTTTGGCACAAGTATGACGGTTCTTTTGGAAGCGATTTCGATTTATGCCGGATTTATGCCAAAACTTCTACGGACGGCGGAATGACCTGGAAACGCGAGCGGATGCTGATCGATGTCAATCCGGAAGATCATAATGTGCAGGCCCCTGGTCTGTGTCTTCTTCCCAATGGAACGTTAATTCTCCATTGCTTAAGAGGTCATCAGGGGGGATCCAGCTCGACTATGGAAACCTATGTCTCGAAGGATGGAGGCGAAACCTGGGAATTTCTTGCGCACATTTGGGAACGTACAAAAGGTCAGTGGCTGCAAGGCGGTGCGAACCATATCAACCTATTGTCCAGCGGTCGATTGTTACTTCCATTCCACTTCGGCACAGGCCATCAAGGTGGTCAACACAATGAGATAGGATGCTACTTTAGCGATGATGACGGATTTACATGGACGCGTGCAGCTGGTACCGTAGATTTGCCTATGCGTGGCGCCATGGAATCCTCCGTTGCTGAAATGAGCGACGGACGTCTTCTCATGTCCATCAGGTCTCAATTGGGCGCGGTGTTTATGTGTACTTCAATGGACGGCGGCAACACGTGGAGCTTACCACAAACAAGCGGTTTGAAATCGCCGGAATCATGCACTTGTTTACGACGAGTTCCCGGCACCGATGTACTCCTTCTGTTATGGAACGATAGTCACTACGAACCCGGCAAGCATCATTTCGGACGGCGTACACCTTTAAGCGCAGCAGTTTCTACAGATAGTGGGGAATCATGGAAAAGAGTGGGGAATATTGCGGAGGGACCGAATGAATATACCAATCTGAATTGTATGTTCACAAAATCCGGTAAAGCCATCATTACTTATATGCAGGTTGAGGATCCGGCATTCGAAACGCCGGAATTAGATCCACCGTTTAAACGGACTGGAATCGATTTAATGGCGGCAGTGTTAGACACCACAATAATGGTTTAGGCAAGGCAACTACCGTCTATAGACGGTAGTTGTTTTTTCAATCTTATCAAGGTAACATCTAATTATAAGGAGAAACAATCTTCTCTATTTGTAAGCGCTTATAACAGGGGGGGAGGGATCCGATGTACAAAGTATTGATTGCTGATGATGAGGAGTTTATTCGCGAAAGGGTAATCAATAACATGCCATGGGCTGAGATTGGATTTGAAGTGGCAGGGTGTGCTTCAGATGGAGAATTAGCTCTGCAAATGGTACGCGAATGTCATCCGGATGTCATTTTGACGGATATTTTAATGCCGAATATGACGGGATTAGAACTTGCACAGTGCGTGAAAAGTGAATTTCCACACATCAAGGTTGCACTTATGAGTGCGTATGATGATTTTCAATATGCGAAAGAGGCGATACGTTTTGGGGTGAAAGGTTACCTGCTTAAGCCAATTATTCGCGATGAATTCATCGAGTTGTTCCGAGATGTCGCTAGTAATTTAAAGAACGAAGCTGGGCAACCCGTTAATTCCGTTAAACATATGGTCGTAAAGACGAATGGAGATCGCAATTCGTATGTTGCTGTTGCGAAGCAATATATTACTGAAAACTATCCAGAACGAATCAAGCTTGAAGACGTTTCGGAACGGCTGCACGTCAATCCGAACTATTTCAGCACATTATTCAAGCGGGAAACGGGAAAGAATTTTATTGATTATCTGAACGAGGTTAGAATCAACGAGTCCATGAAATTATTGTTGCATACCGATTACAAAGTTTTTGAAATTTCGATGAGTGTCGGTTATGGCAATTTTTCGTATTTCAATAAAATATTCAAACGCATAAGCGGTGTTACGCCGCAAACCTATAGAGAATCTGGTGGATCGGTCTTCCAGTCCAAGGAAGGCGTGTAATGAAGCGAAAAGAGATAAAGCTGAATCGTTTTTTGTTGCTTTTCTCGCTTTCGATTGTCTCGCTAATGCTCATCATTATCGGCTATGTGCTCTATGTGAAAACCGTCCGTTACATTGATGAGAAAACCGATATGATGCAAGCCATGAAATTGAATCAAACAACCGCGGATGTGCGCAAACAATTCGAAGATATTTACCAAACCATAGATAGTTTGCGGAATAACACCATATTAATCCAATCGTTGGACAAATTAGAGCGACAAGATGCAACCTCGTATGAAAAGGTGAGTCTGTCGCAAAATGTAGAGTCCTCCCTATTTAATTTGAATAAAGGAAATGAGTTCATCAGTGGCATCACGGTTTGGACAAGGGGTGGCCAGTACAGTTCGAATGCCAAGTATTCCTCTTATTATTTTGAAGGCAATCAATTGTCACTTTCCAACCGGGACAATCAGATCAGGTTCGTCTCTATAAACCAGACGTATCAAGCATTTGGCTTAAACTCCTTGGAAATCAAAGATGACGCGCTGCAAAATCTACTGGATGCATGGAATAAATCGAGTTACTTTATGTGTCCTCTTAAAGGTCCAGAAGGTTCACTCGGAATACTTACGATCAATTTAAATGCAGGTGCGTTCAATCGTATTATTCCATACGGTGAATCTCTGGCCGTCTTAGATGCAATGGACCAAGTATTATTTAAGGGGAGCGCAGTTACGCCAGAAATCAATGAACTGCTGAAAAGTACGGAGAATACGCAGCAAATGGACGGAATTCCACTCTTGGGGAAACGTTATTTTTTTCGGGATATCGGATTTCATGATATCCGCATCGCTTTGGCTGAAAACGAATCTGGGTTTCATAAAAGGCAGCTTCTTACGCTTGGGGGATATTCGCTCATCATACTAGGCGGCAGCGCATTGCTTACTTTTTTTCTATCGCATTTAATTGGCCGTAAAATCTTGTTCCCCTTGCACAGCCTGATTAGTTGGATAGGCAGGCAGCGCAGCTTGGAGGAACGATGGGAACCTGTAGAAGATGGACGGAATCGATATAATAGGTTCACGATGAGGGACCGATTTTTTGTCTATTTTTTAATTACGATACTACTTCCTATCTGTCTTTTCGTTACGGTTTTTTATGTACAATCATCAAAAATTATTACGCAGGAATTGGAAGAAACCTTTTATACGCTGTTTGATAAGACAGCTCATAGGGTCGAGTTATTTGCCGATCAAAAAGAGTCTGCCATGACCCGCTTGGCTTACGATGCGTTTGTTGTAACCTACGTAGATCAACCGAGCAATAACCTGCAACAGCATATGGATCAACTCATTTATGATAGTTTTTTGCCAATTCTCAGTGAGGATACCATTGGCATCTATTCGATAAATAATCAATTGATCTACAGCAATCGGTATAAGCATGCGACTCAAATTGATCCAGCTTTTTTCGAACAAATGCGTAATAGCCGTAAACCTATTCTTTACTGGCTTCCACCGACGGATACGGCCTCCTCTACGGTAAGTTTAAGTATAGGCATCGTAGATATTAATCGCTATTCAAGCCCAATTGCCTATATGAAAACGGATATAAACGGTGTATTCTTCACCAATCTGTATGCCGATCTGAACGGGAACGGGAGTGAAGCGTTTATCATTGATGAAAATGGACGTATAATCTCCCATCCGGATACGGGAAGAATTGGGCAGAAAGCCGACATTCCGTTTCAATTGAATCAATCGGAGGGGACCCTATTCCGCACGGATAACGCCATATATTTTTCCAAGAAAATCGCTTCTTTACCCTGGTATGTGATTACAAGGTACGATGCATCGGCAATTAGGGATCAAGTGATACGTCTCTTTTTCGATGATATTTATTTGCTGGTCATTCTTTTTTTATTGATTCTCCTATTTTCCTATTTGATGTCACAGTATTTAGTGCAGCCGTTAGCTTCCATTCAAAACCGTTATCTGAGCATTGATCTTGATCGTGTTAATCAATTAACTCTCCATAGAAGTTTTGCGATTGATGAAGTTGAACAGCTAAGAATTTCCTTTAACCACATGCTGGAGAGGATTCATAGGTTGGTACAGGATACATTGGATGCGAATCAGGAAAAGCTAACCCTTGAATTTGAGAAAAGGGAACTGCACATGGAGGCGCTGCAGGCACAAATTAATCCCCATTTCCTTTACAATACACTTGAAAATATCATGTATATGATCGAAAAGGGAGAGCGCCATTTAGCTGTAGATATGATTGGACTATTGAGTCGTCTGTTTCGATATGCCATGGGGAAAGACAGCCCATTGACCACGCTTAGAGAAGAGATCGTTTACTGCCAGTCCTATTCGAAGATCATGAGCTACCGCTATAAGGATAGGATTTATATTGAATGGCATATGGACGAATCGCTGAACGATAGTGTCGTTAATAAGATGATCCTACAGCCCATTATTGAGAATTCAATAAGACATACGCTTAAGATGAATAACAGCGAGATTAGGATTAGGGTCAGCTGTATGAAAAAGGAAAATCATATCGAAGTGGTCGTCAAGGATAACGGGCCCGGCATAGAACAAAATAAGCTAGATGAAATTCGTCTTCGTTTGGAGAATAGAGAACGGGGAAATGTAGGATTATATAATGTGAATAGTAGAATTAAGCTCCATTTTGGTGATGCGTACGGCTTGTCGATTCATAATGCTGGTGTTGGAACGACTGTGACAATCCGGCTTCCGTACCAGAGCGTCAACTCGATGGAAGCGTCCTCAAATGTATGAGATTCGTATTATAAACCCCTGATGATTGTGTTACAGATCTCAGGGGCTTCTTATTTATAATGAAGAGGTAAGGCAAGCGATAAGAGTAGGGGGATGGATATGAATAGTAAAACTGTAAGCGTAGCCTCACTAAGCTTGGCAGTGGTCTTGATGGCTACGGGATGCTCGGGGGGAAAAACAACGGAACCGAACGTTACCAGTGCATCAGACAAGCCTGCCGAAACCACAAAAACGCTGGAAATCAGTTGGGTTGGCCAAGGGGCAAGAGGTAAGATTGAAGACAACAACCAGGTTCAGCAAATGATTGAAAAGAAATTCAATGTGAAATTGAAGAATCGAAAACTGGACGTAAACAACAAGGAACAAAAAAATCTGATGGTAGCTTCGGGAGAGTTGCCTGATATCGCCTTCATGGATGCACCGGATAAACTATATTCGGATGCTGTCACTCGGAGCATATCCAAGGATATGATCATGAAATACGCACCTAATTACGCAAAAGTGTTAAGCGATCAGCCGACAGGGTGGAAAGTGAATCAGGTCCCAGGCAAGAATGGCGAATATTATGCCCTTACGGGTTATAAACAAGATTGGGATAATCTCACATGGGGTCAAGTTTATCGTTTGGATTGGATGGAAAAACTCGGATTTAAACCTAAAGGGGAAATCGTACCCGTAGGTACTTCCGGTGGTGCCGAAAGAATTTTCTTCTCAAAGCAAGCGTTTACACTCGATGAAGAGCAGAAAATGTTCGAAGCGTTTGCCAATAATGATCCTGACGGGAACGGTAAAAAAGATACGTATGGTTTGCTTCTGAACAATAGCGATGCATCTTGGGCTTTAAATACGGAAGCTGGGGCGTTTGGCTTTGGTTGGGATTATAATCTGGAGGAAAATGGGAAAGTGGTTGGTTATGCGATCAGCCAAAACTATAAAGAGTTTCTGACATATATGGCTTCTCTAAATAAAAAGGGGTATATCGATCCGGAATTCACCACATTAAACCGTGCTAAAAGCTGGGAAAAGTTTGCTGCCGGGAAATACGGCGCTGCGCAGGTGCAGGTTCAAGCGGCAGGCATGGTGCCCTTTACGTTCAATCGCCCGCCTGGAAATCTCGTTTTGAAGGATCCCAATGCAAGATTTCTTTTTACCCCGCCGCCAATCGGTTCTAAAGGTCAACAGGGCTCGGCCGCATATACGCCTGTAGATGGATTTGGCTATGCAATGGTCATCAAAAAGGATGTCTCGGATGAAAAGTTAGCTCGTATTCTCCAGATCTTTGACTATATTAATTTGGACAAAGATGGGCTCATGCTCTCAGCGTTCGGTGAAGAAGGAAAAGATTATTCGTGGGAAGCTGAGCCCTATAAGTCAGCTGTCATTCCTAAACAGGCAGCGGAAGCTGATCGTGAAAAAGATGGTATAGGTTACTACAGTTTGCCGATCCAGTTAGGGAATGTCAATGCGTACTATAGTAATGCTGCCGTTTCCAAATTGACAGATCTGTATTTTGGTGCCGAAGCAGGCAGGAAAATTGCTTATCGTCCCTTCAAGTGGGATTATTTCAATCAAACGAAATACAATGAGTTGAATACCAAATACGCTGCAAAATTAAAAACAATAACGGATGAATTCTTGTTTAAGTCCATTACAGGAGAGCTGAATGTCGATTCTGCTTGGGATGCTTACGTGAAAAATTGGCGCAGCAGTGGTGGAGATGAACTTCTATCCGAACTGGAAAAAGCGCCTAAGGTCGCCGATCTCCGTAAGAAGTAATTCTAAATAGAGATAAACAGATAAGCTAGGAGCATGGGAGATTTGTCATTGACAAATCTCCCCACTTTTTAGAAAGGCGGAGGAAGCATGGCTATCTCAGTTGAGGCATCACACATTAAATCGCAATCTACCCGAGCACTCAAGTGGAAAAAAGTAAAAAAAATGAAAATGTTGTACGTTCTATTGCTTCTGCCTGTTATACATCTTGCTATCTTTCATTATGCGCCGATGTATGGTGTGATCATTGCTTTTAAGGATTTTAAAGCCGGGCTTGGCATTTGGGATAGCCCTTGGAATAATTTTGAACACTTTAAGAATATGTTTCATGATTTCGTATTTATAAGAGCACTACGCAATACGATCATTATCAGCATACTGCGATTGGTGGTTGGCTTTACATTCCCGATCATCTTTGCCCTGCTTATCAACGAAATCATGCACAAGACATTTAAGAGAACCGTACAAAGCATTTCGTATTTACCGCACTTTATGTCCTGGGTCATTATTGCCAGCATGGTTGTTGAGGTCTTGTCCCCGCAGCGGGGAGTTGTCAATTATATCATTTCGTTATTTGGCGGAAATCCGATCAACTTTCTATCTAGTAAAGCTTATTTTGTCCCACTTCTGCTTATTTCCGATGCCTGGAAGGAAGTAGGCTGGGCATCGATACTCTATTTGGCCTCGATATCCTCGATTTCACCGGAAATCTATGAAGCGGCAGAATCAGACGGTGCTAACCGTTTTCACAAGATGATTTATATTACATTGCCTTCGCTTATACCGGTAATTACAATTTTATTTTTACTTCGTTTAGGTCATATACTATCTGGCGGGTTTGATCAAATCCTTAATTTGTATAGCCCGTTAGTCTATGAAGTTGGGGATATTATTGATACCTATGTGTACCGCGCTGGTCTCGTCGAATTTAGATTAGATTATTCTGCAGCAGTCGGATTGTTCAAAAACCTGGTGGGGGTTGTTCTACTCGTCACGGTGAATCAGATAGTGCGCAAATTCAACGACTATGGGGTGTGGTGAAAATGAGGCAAATGCAGCAAAGAGCAGGCGGAATCGGCGTCAGACTTCAACCCGGTTGGTGGTTTGTTGGTTTAAACAGCATGTTTATGGTTATTTTTTCATTGGTAATTCTCTATCCATTCTGGCAGGTGGTGGTGTTATCCTTCTCAGACGGAAGAGAAGCAACTACACTCGGTTTCCACTTTTGGCCGAGTACCTGGTCCTTTGAAGCCTATCGGTTTCTGCTCTCTTCTGGGGAGATCGTTCGGCCCTACATGAACTCGATTTTACGTACCGCCTTAGGGACTGTACTGGAGGTTTTATTTACCATCCTGGCCGCCTATCCGCTTGCCAAGAAAGAACTTCCATTTCGCGGGGGGATTACCACTTATTTCATCATCCCGATGTTTTTCAGTGGAGGGTTAATTCCGACTTATCTGATCATTCGCAGTTTGGGACTGCTCGACAATTTTCTAGTTCTCATTATTCCCGGGGCTGTAGCCATATTCAGCATCATCATTATGCGGAACTATTTTATGTCACTGGATACAGCTATTGAGGAATCCGCTGTTATCGACGGTGCCGGTTATTTGACACTCTTGTTTAGAATTATTTTGCCGGTGTCGACGCCTGTACTGGCAACTATAGCACTTTGGGCTGCCGTTGAGCATTGGAATGCATGGTTTGATGCTATGATTTATATTCGCAACCGCAATTTGACGGTTATCCAAGTGATTATGCGTGAAATGTTGGCATCTGTAAGCGAACAAAGCAATGATTTGATGTTCAATAATAATGCGCAGCAAGCGCAGCTTGCGATGAGCAATGTTCGCTCTGGGATTGCGCTGCTTTCGATAGGGCCAATCATATTGATATATCCATGGATGCAAAAATATTTCATTAAGGGAGCAATGATAGGTTCCGTAAAAGGTTGAATATGGAGGGATTGTATGCGTATTCGTTTCGATCTATTTCCTGGTGGAAGGTGTAAAGCTCTGACGCTAAGTTACGATGACGGACGGGAATTTGACCGGAGAATGGTGAGTATTTTAAATGAATTCGACATCCGGGGGACGTTTCACTTAAATTCCGGACTCTTGGGGAAACCAGGTTATTTGGAGCGTTCGGAGGTGAAAGAATTATTTAGCGGGCATGAGGTGTCAGCTCATACGGTCAGCCATCCATTTCTGAGTTTGTCTCCAAAGGAAAGAATTGTCGATGAGATCTTGCAAGATCGCAAAGAGTTGGAGCATCTTGCAGAATATCCCGTCAAGGGGTTGTCATACCCTCACGGCGCTTGGAACAAGGAGGTTGTGTCGCTGCTTCCTGCACTGGGAGTGGAATATGCTCGAACCACAAATAATCATGGAGGCTTTGAAATACCAGACGATTTATTGTTGTGGTCCCCTACTTGCCATCATCGCGATATGCTGGAATTCGGTCAAAAGTTTATTGATGATCGACCTCGTCATCCTCGCATGTCACTGCTATATGTATGGGGGCACAGCTATGAATTTAATAACAATCAAAACTGGGAGCAGCTTGAGCGATTTGGCGAATTGATCGGTCGCCATCCTGATATTTGGTATGCGACGAATATTGAAATCGTGCTGTATATGAAAGCATTGCGCCAATTGCGGTTTGCCGTTTCAGGAGAGTGGGTTCATAATCCTTCCGCCATGTCCATATGGTTGAGTTTGGAAGGACAAGCTATTGAAATAGAGCCTGGAGAAACTAAAAAACTGGTCGTGTGAAATAAAGAATGCAATGAAAATGGTTGATATAGAAATGTTAAAACGAGTGTTAAAGGTTACAACCTTTTTAACACTCGTTATTGTATAGAAATTATCCTTTAACACTTCCGGCGGTTAAACCTTCAATGAGAAATTTCTGAATGATAGCAAAGATCAGAATTATTGGAAGGATGATAATCACACCACTGGCTAGAATACCTCCCCAATTGGTCGAGCCCATGCTCTCCATCACCTCGGCGATACCGACCTGGACCGTTTTTGCAGAAAGGGAGTTTGTTAAAATAAGCGAGTATTGGTAATCGTTCCAACCAAGAATAAAGGAGTAGAGGCTAATGGCGACTAACCCGGGCAAAGCAAGGGGAATCACAACAACAAACAATGTTTTTAGTTTCGAGGCACCATCCATGTAGGCCGCTTCTTCCAAATCGATCGGGATTGTTTTGAAAAAACCGCTCATGATCCAAACGCCAACAGGAATTGTCATTGTACAGTAAATCATCACAAGAATGGTTTTGGTATTCAAAAGCGACATCGAGGATGCAAACTTATACCATGGAATCATAATCATCGGTCCCTGAATCATCTGAGCTAATACGAGCAGTACGAATATGAATTGGATCCCTGGAACTTTATATCTAGCTAAACCATAACCGCTTATACAAGCTATTAAACCCGTTATCAGTGCGGTAATCGCGCATGTGATCAGAGAGTTGGACAACAGTTTTCCGAGCTGGATCCCTTTTTTCCCGAGAGCCCATGTATAACTATCCAAAGTAAAAGGTGATATCCACCATGTCGGTTTAGAGGCAAATATGGCTTCATCGCTCTTGAATGAAGTATCCAAAAGCCAGAGAAAAGGTACCAAGGTAAAAACTAATAATAGAAACAAAATCGTGTATTTCCATATTCTCATCAAGTAAGTTTCTCTCATGTTCTCGCCCCTTAGCTATTATCTTTACCAAACAATTTGGCATAAACAAATACCATAATTAACACAATCAGCATCGAAATAGTTCCAATAGCAGCGCCTTTACCTAAATCCAAATAAACGAATGCATGGGTGTATAAATAGGTCGGCAAGATACTGGTTGTATAACCAGGTCCACCATTGGTCAAAGCCCAGATCATTTCGAACTTCGTCCAAGAAGCGATGAGTGAAACCATACCGGTGACATACATGATTGGTTTTAACGAAGGCAGTGTGACATAAAGAAATCTCTGCCAATTGGTCGCTCCGTCAATTTCTGCTGCTTCCTTCATCTCACTGGAAATTCCCTGCAGTGCGGATAGCAGCATTAAAGTAACATAGGGGAACCCTTTCCAAGTGGAAGTAAGCAGCAATGATGGCCACACCCAAAAATCGTTCCCAAGCCAAACGATGTTGTCTTGAAGCAGATGCAGCAGCTTTAAATAGTAATTGAGCAACCCATATTGTCCGTCATAAATCCATTTCCAAATGATGCCGATCACAACAACTGGAGAAACCCATGGAACCATAACTAATCCACGCCAAAGGCCCCTGAGGCGAAGCTTCTGATTTAGGATAAGTGCAGCTGGAACGGCTATAAGAAATTGGAGCAATGTTGAACCAATAACCCAAACAAGGCTATTTCTAAGAATAAACCAGAAATGATCATCATCCATAATCAACTCTTTATAGTTGTTCAAGCCCGTAAATTGCGTGCCAGCGCCATGAAGCAGTGAGTATTTGAAGAAGCTGAGACGGATGGTGTCGAACAAAGGATAAAATTGAAACAAGGCCACATATAATACGACTGGCGCAAGCAGCAAATAGCCGAAAGCATACCGTTTGATAAGGGAACGGAGATGTTTATTTCTTAACGCAATAGAAGAAGCAGGTTGTTTGATTGGCGTGTCCATATGTGAACTACCTCCTTAATAAGAGTAAAAAAACGGGGAACAGCGACTTTAACTTCCTGTCGGTTCCCCGATGCATGCTTACAAACGTTATTTGAACTTATCTTTTATTTTATTGATCCCATCTTTGATAGCCGTATACGTTTCTTCCGTACTCGTTTTTCCCGTGAGAAGCTTCGTCATATTATCTTGCACAAGCGTCTCTATCTCGGGTTGACCTACGATGGTAGCCATGGGTACACCATTGTTGACAAGAATTTGATTAAAGTCTTGTAAAATTCGCTTGTGACCATCAATGGCTTTTGGGTAAACTTTTTCAGCCTTCTTAACGATCTCATCCAAATTTGCAGTTTTCATAGCGGTGACGTTTACTACAGCAGCTTCTGACGTATTGAACTCGGAAGAGGACCACTCTTCGATTAGCTTCCATGCAACATCTTTATTTTTGCTGCCTTTGAACATGCCAACTCCAACGCTCGATACCGGTGCTTGTGCCTTGTCCCCGGAAGGCCCTTTCGGATAAGGAATCGCTCTGGTTACCTTAATGATGTCCGGATTGATGCTGTACACATTAGCAGAAAAGTAGGTTCCTGCAGCAACCATGCCCACTTCTCCGTTGCTAAACGATCGCCACATTTCCGGATAGCCCCAAGTGAAATGTGCTTTAGGCTCATAAGCTTCTAGTTTTTTAAAGTGATCCAGTGTCTCGATATATTTTTTCTTTGATGCTTCCGATGTATCACTGAGCAGAAGCCCATTGCTATATGCGGCGGTGAAAGGAACTCTGAAAGCAAACCGTGCTACACCCATAGGATATCCAAAGCCGTACTTATCGCCTTTGGTCATGAGTTGTGCTGCTTTCTCCACGTTTTCCCATGTTTTTAATTCTTCAACTTTCATGCCGGCTTCGTTCAGCATTTGTTCATTTACCATGAGGGTAAAGGAGTTGGCAAGATTCGGAACGGAATAGATTTTATCTCCTCTGGACGCATATTCCAGTGTGCCTGGTAGAAAATCATCTTTCTTCAATGCTGCGCCTTTTTTATTCAAATAAGGAGAAATATCCTCCAACCCGTCCAACTGCACAAGGCTGGTGACGTCTTGGGTCATCGTCATATCCGGATAATCGGCGGATGATAGCATAATGGGTAATTTCTTCTCCATATCCTGCCAGGATAAAAACATGTACTCAATATTGACGTTAGGATACTTTTCTTTCATTTTTGTTTTAAATTGATCGGCTAACTCTTTTTCTGCCTCTGATGTCCCCGGATAGACGAAACGTATATCCGCTTTCACGGTTTTCCAATCGATTTCTTTCGTTGATACTGCCGGCGTTGTGTTCGATGCACTCTTTTCCTCTTTGTTAGAACTACAGCCTGTCAACGCTGCACTTGCCAGTACTACGAGGCTGATTAGGATCGTTGCAGGCTTTTTTAACTGTTTCATGTTTACCCCTCCTTGATGATTTGGATACAAATTTATCGTAAATGTTCTCGGATTTTAATACAATGTGACGATTTTAAGGATTAGTGGACTTATTCAAGTAAGTGAGGAAAGGCTATACCTTAGACGTTTGCAAAGCTTTATAATGCTAGTAATTAACATAAGTGAGGAGAAAACAGGATGCTTCAATTCAAAACATTGCAAACCAAAATGCTTGTTTCCTTCATTTTGCTCGTGCTAATTCCCGTCATTGGCCTTGGCAGCTTTTCATACTACATAGCAACTCGTTTTTTGGAAAAACAGACAATGCAGAATCAAGTGCAAATCATCGGGCTTATTGCCGACAACATTAAACATATGCTGGATGATGCCACTGACCTTTCTTCCTTTATTGTGGGGAACGAAACCATTCAATTGCTGTTAAGCCAAACTTCTCCTTCTTATATCGGAGATCCACAAAAGACAATTTTCAATTATTTATCCAATTTAAAACAAGCTAAAAAGTATATATCATTTATTGTTTTGTATGGAGAAAATGATTTTATGTTTAAGGATTTTTCGGAATTTTTCAGGCAGGTGGTACCCTATGAAGAATTTAAAGAATCACCATTATATATGGCTACGGCAGCGCGTAACGGCCAGTCTCACTTGGATTATTCGGGCTCTTCCCTGTTTATATACGCACATAATTACAATGATATCGTACTAGGCAGACGTATTTTAAGCTTGTATGATGCAGACAAAAAGTTGGGCATGTTTTTTCTTGGAATTAATCGGGATGCCATAAGAGATGCCATCCAAGACGTGCAGATCAGTCGGACGACCAATCTGCTTCTCTTCGACGACAATTATCGACTTGTTGCAAGTAAGTTGGATGATAATGAAATGAGCAAGCATTTTAAAGATAATGTGAGCGGAATTAAAAACCTGCTTCAGCCCAATCAAACCTGGATCTATGAAATTGGAAATAAAAAATATTTAGCTGCGAACACATCTATTGAGTTATATCGATGGCATATTGTGAGCCTTACTCCGATGGAAGACATCCAAAAGCAATATGGCATTGTGCTCAGCAGCACGATCATATTGTCGTTCTCTCTCCTTCTAGTTGCGATTGTGATGTCTATATTGCTTTCCAAAGGCATTACACTGCCAATTAAGCAATTGCTTCGGTCTATGAACAATTTTAAACGAGGGGACTTTAATCAAAAGGTTCCTGTGGAGTCGAAAGATGAAATCGGGCTGCTCACGCAAAAGTATAATGAAATGGTCGCCCAATTGAATGAGCTAATTCAGAAAGTTTATATCAGTCAAACGAATCAGAAAATGATTGAATTGAAAACACTTCAAGCACAGATTGAGCCACATTTCCTGTACAATACGTTGGATTACATTTTCTTTAGTTCAAAAATAAATGGAGATAACCAAACGGCTAAAGTCGTTCAATCGTTGAGTGAATTGTTTCGGCTTTCGCTGAATAAGGGTGAAGATTACTACAAAATAGAAAATGAAATGAATCAAATCAAAGCCTATATCAATATTCAACATGCACGTTTCCCTAGTCGATTCACTCCCATTTTTCATATCGATTCCACCATTGGCCATTTTATTACGTTGAAGCTTCTTCTCCAACCTATTGTGGAAAATGCCATCCTACACGCGTTCGAACCGCCAACGGATCGCCAAGGAGTTCTAATAATTCGTTCTTATGTTCAAGAAAGTGATATTGTTTGGATCGTTCAAGACAATGGTAATGGAATGAATCCGGATCAAGTGGAACAACTGTTATACATACCAGTACGAAGTAAAGGCGGTTATGGCTTGCGAAATGTGAACGAACGGTTGCAGATGATGTTTGGTCCTGAATATGCCCTGCAAATCAACAGTATTCCTGATATCGGCACCACTGTGATTGTAAGAATTCCAATCATCGAAAATGAAACACAATGGGGGAAACTATATGAAAGTCATGGTCATTGATGATGAAGCGATTGTTATCAAAGGATTGAGCATGTTAATTCCATGGGAGGAATACGGCTTCGAATGGCTTCCGCCGGCTGAAAATGGGAGGAAGGCTTTGGAGCAAATGGCATGCATAATGCCCCATTTGATTATAGTGGATTGTCAGATGCCAATCATGGGGGGCGTGGAATTGCTTACAGAAATTCGCAATCGGAAATGGTCAATGAAATCCATTATTCTCAGCGGCCACGATGAATTTGACTATGTCAGACAAGCACTTCAGCTTGGAGCTTCGGATTACCTTCTTAAGCCGCCGGACACGGAAATGATGTTAGAAGTGCTCATAAAAATAAAAAAAGAATGGGAGGAAGAAAACCAACGCAACCACCAACTACAGGAAAATATGCCTCTAATCCGTGATAGGTTTTTAAGAAGCTTACTGGAAGGAGCTCGACTTAACGAGAAGTTGTTTAGGGAGAAGACTGCCCACCTGAAGGTTCCATTGACCGTGGAGCCTTTCCGAATAGTCCTGCTGCAAATCGAGCAGGATCCCGAAACCCTCAGAATTTATAATTATGAAGATCAACAACTGATGAATTTCGCTATCCAGAATATTACTGAGGAAACGTTGCAACGATGGGAAAATAAATGCATCTTTCTGAAGAAATCCGGACAGTTTGTGATGATTATTAATATGTCATTTACGATGGAGGAACTTCGCCGTGACCTGCAGCATTTGGTGATAAATATTAAGCAAACATTAAAATACTTTGTTACCGTTGGGAGCTCAGCCCATAATGAACAATTGGTTCTCGAAGGGAAGATGGCCTATGAACAGGCTCAAATGGCCTTGGAGTATAAATATTACACTGGACCGAACGAAGTCATTTTTATTGATGACTTAGACTGGGAAATATCAAAGAGCAAGAGAAAGAACGATGGACGGGAGTCTTTAATAACTGAAGCGTCTACAACTGAAGAAATATCAACTGCTTATGAACGGCTGCGAATGGCACTTAAGATAGGCAATCTTCAGGAATTAGAGGATTGGATGCACTCATTTTTCAATGAACTGCAAGAGAAGGAGATTACAATTCCATTAACGAAAACGGAGAGTCTGCAAGCCATGATATATGGCGCCAGCGTTATTTCCGAATTGCATCCCAAGATGCAATTGGATCATCTATTGACGGCAGAGCAAATTCAATACGTTGTAGCCGCTGCTACCTTGCAGGAACTTAGTCACATCTGCAAAACGTTTCTTCGTCATTTGCTCAAGTTAACCGTTGATTTGCGAAAATCCGGCAAGAATAACGTTGTGGAAGCTGCTAAAACGATGTTAGAAACCAAATATGCAAGCAACCTTTCTTTGGATACCATTGCCAAGGAAGTTTTTGTGTCGCCAGTCTATCTAAGCTTTTTGTTTAAACAGGTCGAAGGCATAAATTTAACTGACTATGTAACCCAGGTTAGGATGGATAAAGCTAAGGAACTGCTGCTCGGCTCTAATCTCAAAACCTATGAAATCGCCAATCAAGTGGGGTACCAAGACGAAAAATATTTTAGTCGGCTTTTCAAGAAGAAGATCGGGATGACTCCTACTGAATTCCGTCAATAAGACTAGCGATATAATGCGAGTAATTGTAATAGAGAGGGGTAGTCTATGAGATTCAGCATTTCAGGAAAGGTCATGTTTGTTTACAGTTTGGTTTTCATAACGATAATTCTTTTATCTTTTTGGCTGTCTTATGCGGGTACCGTAGGACGATTGGAGCAGGATCTGAAGAACACTCATGTTGCTTTGTTGAAGCAAATTGATGATAAAATCGAGATCGTGTTCCGTCAAACAGAGAAAGATTTGCTTAATATGTCGCAGGAGTTAGAGTATGTATATTTTATGTATGACAGTTATGATGATGCAGCTCAGAAATATGCGAATTTTTTTGGATTATCAAACAAACTGAAAACGGTAGTGCACACGAATGAGCTGTTTGCTTCCATATTCCTTTATTCAGAGGTAAGCGGCGATATTCTGACTGATAAAACGTATATGAAGAGAAGTGGCTCGGAAGACAGCTGGTTGGCTGCTTATATCAAGATGAAAGGGCATTCAAAATGGCTGAGTACTCATAAAGTATGGGATGGCGAAAAAGAACAGGATGTTGTCACGCTGATTCGTTCCTATCCATCGATCAGCAGCCCTGAATATCGAAAGGGACTTGTTGCCATCAATATTAGTGAAGATGTTCTTTATCGGATGATCAAGGATGTGTATGAAGAAGACCAGGGCGGACATACCTTCATTATTGATGATCACGCAAACATAGTGACTCATGACGATGCAACGCAATTATATAAGAACTTGGCACACATTCCCTATATTCAACAGATTCTAAGCCATAACGGGAGCGGACATTTCACAGTGAAAATGGAGGGGATTGAGCAATCGATATTTTATACGGCTTCTACATATACCGGGTGGCGAGTTGTCAGCGTTATTCCCAAATCTAACGTATATCAGCCTTTGGAGTCTACACGGAGCTTAATGATTGCGTTTGCCGTCGGAATGGTTCTTTTAGCTCTAACTGTTCTTTTTTACGTAAACCGTCGGACCTTTAAGCCCTTGGATCGATTAGCCGGGAAAATGTCAGGAGCGTTCAAGCCAGTCCATCCTGAAAATGAGCCGATGAGTAGTGCAATGGGGCTGGGTTACCTAGAAACGGTATTCGACCAAATGTTTGTAGACCGTGAACAACTAGAGAAGCAGGTCCGGGACTCCAAGCCAGTATTGAAATGGAGAATCATCTTGGACATGCTATCCGGCTATAGAACGGAGTATGCATCCGTGCGCCATCACCTTGAATTTACTGGAATCCGCTTATTTTCTGAATGGTTTGTTGTGTGTACAGCCGAGATCGGTAAGGAGGGCGGCGTCAGCCCGAAGGATGAAACCTTGTATACCTATGCGTTATGCAACGTTGCGGAAGAGTTGATGAATATGGAAAATTCGGGGGTTGCTGTTGATTTAGGAGCGGGTTTCGCTGCCATCGTTTTTAGCTTTGCAGAAGGAGATATGGAACAAAATCATCTGCGTGCATTGGCCATCCTCGAGTTGGTTTTGGATGTCATGAAGAGGCAATTCGGGCTTCAGGTGACCATTGGTGTAGGAAGATGCTATCAAGATATGAAGGATATCCCCCTATCGCACGAAGAGTCGCAAAAAGCCCTGCAATACAAAATGGTCATCGGCAGTCATTCGGTCATATCTATAGAAGATTTGCTAGGGCATGAGAATCAGGACTATTACCGCATGATAAAGATGACGGATCGAATTGTAGAAGCATTAAAGCAGACAGAAAACGAGAAATTAGAGGGATATATAACGGAATTGTTTCAAGAAGCGGTAAACGGCAGCTTATCTCCCGATTTGATAAGGCAGCTCTCCTACGATTTGATTATGAAATCATTGCAGGTCGTTGCTTCGATCGGCATAAATACGGAGGAATCTCTTGAAGAGATGGGTAATCTCCACCAACGGATTCATCAATGCGACAATTGGCAGGATACGCAGCAGATCGTCAAAACAGTACTTGAAGGATTAGCGGGTAAAATTGAAGGGAAACGCAGTCAACGGGGAAGGAATAAGACAATTGACAGGTTGTTGCCTTACATTCATGAACATTATCGTGAGAGTGAATTTTCCCTCGAGTTGCTATCCGAAAAATTTCAATTAAATCCGTCATATGTAAGCAAGCTATTCAAAGAATATACGGAGAAAAACTTTATTGATTATTTGATTGAGATCCGGATCAATGCTTCTAAGGAGCTGCTTGTTGTTAAGAATCGCAAGATTAACGAGATCGCAGAATGGGTTGGGTATACAAATACACGCAGCTACCTTCGGGCTTTCAAAAAATATACGGGCATGACGCCAACCGAATATCGGGAGTGGGTGCTCGAATGTAAAGCAAATTCTGCGTCGGAGTAAGCTTAACGAAGCAAAAACCCAAGATAAAGGTACCACCCTAAAGAAATGTAACCAGGCCATATACAAAAAAGGGAACATACCTCATAACACGTCTATTTCATTCTCTTGTCACCTTTCCTACAATCAAACTGTAACCGAACGAAAGGTTTGGCAAAAAGACTTAACGAGAGGGTGAAACGATATGAAGGCTAGACTCCCGGCAACAGAATTGCGGACCGGGAAGCAAAGGGTTGAAGCGAGAACGTTTAGGCAGTCGATTTGGAGAAGAATGATGCAGGATAAACATTTGTATATGATGCTCCTGCCCGTGATCAGCTTTTATCTGCTGTTCAAATTCGCTCCAATGATCGGAGAAATCATTGCTTTTAAGAATTATAGGTTCGCAGACGGTGTATTCGGAAGCCAGTGGGTTGGATTTAAGCATTTTCAAATGATTTTTGCCAGCCCTGACTTTTGGCGGATATTACGAAACACACTCGTACTTAACTTGTATAGTCTCGTTTTTGGATTCCCAATCCCGGTTGTCCTTGCTCTTCTGCTCAATGAAGTCCGTAGGAAATGGTACAAAAGTATTGTACAGAATATGTTATACGTACCCCATTTCATGTCATGGGCAGTGCTGGGCGGAATTGTGGTTGCCGTTTTGTCACCGAGCACGGGAGTTGTAAATATGGTCTTCAAGAAAATATCCGGTGGGGAATCCATTTATTTCATGGCCGATTCTTTCTGGTGGCCGCTTATCTATACGTTATCGAGCACTTGGAGGGAAGCAGGGTGGGGAACGATTCTGTATATGGCAGCAATGGCTTCGATTGATCCGCAGCTTTATGATGCAGCGAAGATGGATGGTGCCAACAAGCTTCGTCAAATATGGCACATTACATTACCCGGTGTTCGCAGTACGATTGCCATTCTGCTTATTCTTAGAATGGGTCAAATGATGGATGTGGGATTGGAACAAACGCTCGTTCTACAAAATAATTCGGTACTTGATGTTGCGGATGTCATTAGCACCTATGTGTATAGGGTAGGTTTGCAGAATATGAGTTACAGCTATACAACCGCGATCGGACTGTTTCAATCGGCCATCGGCCTGATCCTAATCGTTGGCGTTAACCGGATGATTCGAATGACCGGGGAACGGGGGCTATGGTAAGCAATGAGTATAACGAGCAAAGGGATTCTAACTCGATTGGCAAGTATAAGTATGTACCTCATTCTCGGCTTAATCTCATTAATGACCCTGTTTCCGTTCTGGTACGAAATTGTGGCATCCTTCAGCAGCAGCAGGGCGATCAATTCCGGGGAAGTTTTCTTATGGCCGATCGAGTTTAATATAGTCGCCTATGAACGTTTGTTTGACGATGGTCAATTATTCGTAGCCATGCGCAACACGGTTATTGTCACGATAGTCGGAACGGTGCTTAATATGAGCATGACGATTCTGGCAGCCTATCCGCTTTCTAGACGGCGACTTCTTGGTCGAAACGCGCTGCTAATGATGATCACAATTACGATGTTGTTTGTCGCCGGCATTATTCCCAATTTTATCCTCATCAAAATGTTGGGGTTAATGAACTCCTATTGGGCAGTCTGGCTGCCTGGATTGATCAGTACCTACAACATGTTTGTGATGAAAACATTCATGGAAGGGCTGCCGGAAGAAATTGAAGAGTCCGCAGCGATGGATGGCGCTGGTGATTGGCGAATATTAATGCAGATTTTTATCCCGCTCTGCAAGCCTATTTTGGCTGCATTATCTTTGTTCTATGCGGTTAATTGGTGGAACAGCTACTTTAACGTGATGCTCTATATCACAAAGTCGACCAAATTGACTGTTATGGTGAAGCTGTATCAGATGGTTAACAAGGTGGACGAGAATTTATTAAACAATATTGGTGGAAATGATGCCGTGGAACAAATTTTGCTTACTCCGGAAGCGATTAAAGCAGCAGCTGTTGTTATTGCCGTGTTGCCGATTCTGTGCGTATATCCTTTTCTCCAGAAATATTTTGTCAAAGGCGTTTTGATCGGATCTGTCAAAGGTTGATATCCAGAGCAAAGTTGCTCTTGATATAAATATTATACATGTAAGGGGATGAAAGAATGAGCAAGTTGAAACAAGCGGGCAAAGCTATTCTCGCTGTAACCATGTCTTTAACAATGCTTGCCGCATGCAGTTCCAAGGATATTTCTTCGGTACAGTCTTCAGTTTCACCCGGCTCTACTACCGTTCCAAGTACGGGACCTAAGAAAGAAATCAGCGTATCGATGTTTGATCGCGGTGCAGTTCCTACGGAGGAAGGTACTTATGAAAACAACCGATGGACAAAGTGGATCAATGAGAAATCTCCTGTAAATGTTAGATGGGTTCCCGTTACCCGTAGCCAGGCGCAGCCCAAATTGAATGCCCTGATCGCTTCTGGTGAAGCACCTGATCTGATTTGGGAATATGACCGAAATTACATCAGCCAGTTGGCCAATCAAGGCGTAATTCAGCCGATCGGCGATTATATCAACAAATACAGCACGACGTATAAAGCATATCTGGAGAAACACCCGGAGCTTAAGCCTTATCTGAATGTCAACGGTCAAACGTACGCGGTCTCCTTCGCGCGAGATACGGTCGCCAATCATGGCATGTGGATTCGTCAGGACTGGCTGGATAAGCTAGGTTTAAAGACTCCGACTACGGCAGAGGAATTTCTCGATGTTGCTCGCAAATTTAGAGACGGTGATCCAGACGGCAACGGCAAAGCGGACACTGTACCGATTTCTTTAAGTGGTAGCGGTGTCGGTATTATGCGCGCTTTATTTTTCACCCAGGAAAATCAGTGGTATGTGGAAGGCGGCAAGCTGGAATACGGCAGGCTCCTTGACCGTTATGCGGATTCGCTTGCATTCCAGAAGCAGCTCTTTGACGAAGGGCTTATCGACAAAGAATATATTACAGACACTAATTTTCAACGATCAAGCCAGTTGTTGACGACCGGTAAAGCAGGCATATATTTGGGCCAATGGGGTGCAGGGAGTATGGATAACGCTTATCGCGATTTGCTGAAAAATGTGCCGGATGCGAAATTGACTCCACTTGAATCGGTCAGTACCAAGTATGGCAAGGACGGCTTGTATCAGGAAGCGCCACCGAGCGTATTTACGGTATTTAACAGCAAGATGAAGGAAGACCAGATCAAATCTGCCATTCAATTTATCGACTGGATGCTGAAGGATGGATGGGTACCTCTGAAGTATGGGGAGGAGAACGTACATTATAAAACAGTTGATGGCGTTCGGCAGACCATCAATCAGGATAAATTTGTTAAGGAAGTCAGTTATGCTGGCGAATACGCGCTCATGATCGATTCGATGATGACACCTAAATTAATCGTAGACATGGCGGCGAAAGATGAGATATCTCAGAACTATGCCAAGTTGAAGGCGAAATCGCTCGAATTGACGATGAAGAATACATACCGGAGGGATATACCATACAGCCCAGATATTCCTGAACTAACCCAGTTGATCTCTACGTTCTCACCGATCGCTGTTCAGATTGAAACGAAAGTGGTTACCGGTGGGAAGTCCATAACAGCCCAGGATGGACTGAACGACCTCCGCAAAGAATGGAAGCGTCTCGGCGGAGATAACGTAGATAAACAGGTCCAGGATTGGTATCAGAAGAACAAGAACAATTTTAAATAACAATCCGTACCGAAAATGGCAAGTACTTTTTCCGGATGTCCATCATGTCCGGGGAAAGCGCTTGGCAACTATTTAAAAATAACGATATGAGGTGAGTAAATGATAAAAAAGATGCAATTGAAAATAACGAGTATGGTTTTAGCTTTTTCAATGACAGCTGCTTTGCTCCAAGGTTTTGTTGCTCCGCTTGTTCCTTATGCAAAAGATAAAATGTCTGCTTTAGCTGAGGTATCTAATCCGGTTATCTCACAATTAAATCCCATCGAAGACACCTATGTCAGAAATGGGGGGAATGCGAATACGAACTTTGGATCCTCTACAACACTTGGTGTAAAGAGTTTTGATACAGATATCAATATAAACCGACAAGCTTTCATGAAATATGATTTAAGCTCTTTTGCAGGTGAGATCGGATCGGCCAAGTTAAAGATATATGCCATTGATACTGAGAATTCAACGATCGGTGTTCAATTGTTTGGTATGGAAGACGACGCATGGAAAGGAAACACTGTAACCTGGAATACCAAGCCGATTCCCGAACATTATATATCCAATATTAATGTCGGAAAAACAGCGAGCTGGTACGAAATCGATGTGACGGCATTTGTGAAAAAGCAAAAGGCGTTGGATCAAACGGTAAGTTTCGCGTTTTTGGAGCAAGCGGCAAAAGGCCATGCTGTGAGCATCAACAGCGTGGAGAATACGGAGAACCGTCCGTATCTGGAGATTTCCGCTGATCGAGTTAATGCAAGCGCTCCCAATTGGCCGTCTGGGGGATCCGTCAACATTTTGAATGTAAGTGCAACAGGCCTGCAATTGAACTGGTCGGCGGCCACAGACGCTGCAGGTGTGGCCAGCTATACCATTTATCAAAACGGAAATGTCATCGGGACGGTTGGCGGATCGGCTACTTCGTACACGGTGACAGGTTTGCAGGTCGGACAGAAGGTTACGTTCAAGGTAGAAGCCGGTAATGCACTGAATCAATGGAGTAACGACGGGCCCTATGTGACCGTAACGTTGCCCAACCCGAAACAGACGGTTATTCTGCCACTCGAAGACTCCTATGTCCGGGGCGGAGGGAACGCGAATGATAACTATGGAACAGCTGCGTTGTTAGGCGTGAAGAATTTTGATGCAGACGCCAATTTAAACCGGCAAACGTATATGAAATATGATTTGAATTATTTTGCCAGCGAGATCGGGTCAGCTAAATTAAAGTTCTATGCCATTGATACCGAGAATTCGACAATTGGTGTTCAAGTATTTGGTATGGAGGACGATTCATGGAAAGCAAACACGGTAACTTGGAATACGAAGCCAGCTATCGATACTTACATCGCCAATATCGATGTAGGCAAAACAGTGGGCTGGTATGAAGTCGATGTGACTGCTTTTGTGAAAAGGCAAAAGGCGTTGGATCAGACGGTCAGTTTCGCATTTATGGAGCAAGCTGCACAAGGTCATGCCGTGCAAATTAACAGCATGGAAAACACGGTGAACCGGCCGTATCTGGAACTCTCCACAGATCGAGTAAATGCAAGCGCTCCCAATTGGCCGTCCGGAGGAAGCCTCACCGTTTCGAATCCCAATGAAACGGGCTTGCAATTAAACTGGTCGGCTGCGGCTGACCCTGTAGGCGTAACTGGTTATAAAATCTATCAAAACGGAATCCTCCTGGGGACGGTTGCCGGTACTACAAGCTCTTATACGGTTACGGGGCTGCAAATCGATCAAAAGTACACGTTTAAGGTTGAGGCCGTGAACGGTTTGAATCAATGGAGCACGGATGGCCCTTTTATTACAACGATGTTGCCATCCACGAAACTGGTACAGCTTCGTCCGGGCAATGTGTTTATGGATCTTGAGGCTATCCAATTTAAGGTAATATCTACAAGACCAAGCGTAACGTGGGCAGTCTATGACTATCAAGGAGCTGCGGTTTCCGAAGGGATCAGTCCGGTTGTTCAGGGCGAGGCCATTTTGACGGTTCCTTTTACAACGTTTGGTTATTTCATTCTACAAATTAAGGTCCAATCGAACATCAGCGATCCCGTTTCCATCAAAACTCCATTTGCCGTGCTTTCTCCCTTAGATCAATCGGAGCATGAGAATTCTCCGTTCGGGATGGCTACCCATCTGCACCGTATCCCGCCAGCAGATGCGGCTAATATGATAGACATGATGAAATATGCCGGTATCGATATGGTTCGGGACGGCAGAGAATGGAACAGTATTGAAAGGCAAAAGGGTTCATACACCTTTTCACCTTCTCCCGATGATTACATGGCGAAGTTGAATGATGATCATTTTAATTTCACGTTTGTTTCCGGATTCAACAACCCGTTTTACGATAACAATAGCACCCCCTATACCGATGAGGGCCGTGAAGGATTCGCCAATTATGTGAAAGCATATGCCGATCGTTACGAAGGTCAGTTGGATGCCGTCGAGGTTTTCAACGAATTCAACGGAAGCTTTGGGGACAGAGGAAACGGTCCGGCCGATTCGAAACCGGAAAACTATTTTCCATTGCTGAAAAAAACGTATGAAACAGTCAAGGCTGCGCATCCTGACATGCCTGTCGTGGGCATGGTCATGGCTATCGACTTGAATTGGATGGAAAAAGTATTCCAGCTTGGGGGCATGCAATATTTGGATGTGATTTCCGTTCATCCTTATGTATATCCGGGTGAGCCGGAGCGTTTGGAAAGTCAAATAAAAGGCTTACAGGACTTGATTCGGACCTACAATAATGGGCAGTTGAAACCAATCTGGATCTCCGAGACAGGCTGGCCGACGCAACTGGACAGTCGCGGAGTGGATGAGCAGAAGCAGGCGGACTACCTGATTCGTGGTTACGTCGTTTCAATCGCGAACGGCATTGATAAAATCATGTGGTACGATTTTATGAACGATGGTGTTCAGCTCAATTATAACGAAGATAATTTCGGCATCATCCGTAATCCGAATGATAAACTGGGCGCTTACACGCCTAAGCCTGCCTACGCGGCTTATGCGACCATGACAAGAGCACTTGGCGGCGCACAGTTCGTAAGTAAAGATTCGACGGATACTGACATCCGAAGTTACGTTTTTGAAAAGAACGGTGAACAAATAAGAGCTTTGTGGTCCGTAGGTTCGTCGGTCCCGGCTGTTATTCATACCACCAATTCGATCCAAATAACGGATATTATGGGAAATACAGAAACCTACGTCCCTTATAATGGGAACGTGTATGTGACATTAAACGATGAGCCGTTTTTTATAAAAGGGCATATTTCCGGAGTCGAAAAGGATTCCACGTTCTCCCTGCATGGAGATCCCGCTCGGGTCGGTGATCCGATCAACTTAACATTGGAAACCGATAATCAAACATCTGCACCGTATTCATTTAACTTGAAGGTTGAAGGCGAATCATATCCGGTATTTGCCGAGGGTGGTCATAAGGTTACCCAAATGCTGACCGTCTCGAACTTGAATGAACCCGGAATCCGATTGGTTAAGGGTTACTTGATGAAAGGAAATGACAAGATCGGCTTGATCAGGAGTGCGGTTTCAGCTCTTCAATCCTATGAAGTCAAGGTTCGTCCCATTTTTGCCGACGTAGACACGATGACCAAATCTCTTCAAATTCAGATTAGCAACCATTCTGCCACTAAAGGATTGAAAGTAAAAAAAGTCGAATGGAAGTTCGGTACGCAATCGGGAACGAAGGATTTGCATGCGGTGGTTCAGTCCAGTTCCGCAGATGTATTTGATATTCCGCTTACCGGTTACGGTGTAGGGGTAACCAATGCGCTTAAAGTCACGGTCTACTTTGATGAATTCGATCCGTTCACTTATGAAGGAACGGCTGAATTCAACCCCATTATGCAAGGGACGGTAAACGTTGGCGGAGGGCTCGATCCAGAAACGGCAGCCGCTTCCTCCACAATCGACCTGTCCAAGGGTACGGTCAAGATGACAGGTTATCAAGGCGCAAGTGATTTGAGCGGGAAATTTTGGCTTAACTTCGATTCGAATCGTCTGTATATCACAGCCAGGGTCAAGGATAACACCATGACTGCACCCTTTACCGGAGCGGATATTTATAAAAATGACAGCTTTCAATTCGCAATTTCGAACGGACTCCCGGGAGAGAGTCTCAGTTGGTATGAATACGGGATTTCCCAAACACCAAACGGTCCGCAAATTTATCGCTGGATAACACCTCCGGGAGTAAGTAAAGGGTTGGTGACAAATGGCGATCTTGACGTGACGAGAGATGAAATTCAGCACGAAACGATTTACGAGTTGGCGCTTCCTTGGTCGGAATTAACGCCGATTAAAGCTGAAAGGAACGGGGTCATCAGCTTCTCTTTATTGGTTAATGACAATGATGGTAATGGTAGGAAAGGTTGGATCGAATGGGGGGGCGGGATCGGCGACGGCAAATTGTCCAATAAATTTCGTTCCATGCAGTGGGTCGTAACAGATAATACCCCGCCAACTACTTTTGCTGCGCTTGTTGGAACGAAGCATAATGATTGGTATGTATCTGATGTCAAAGTTAACCTGAGCGCCACGGATGATCGATCCGGTGTGACAGAGTCCGTGTATAGTTTGAATGGCGGTGCTACATGGCAGCCATACACGCGGGAACTTAACTTTGCTGAGGATGGAGCACACACGTTGTTATATCGCTCAACCGATGGTGTAGGAAATGTAGAGCAAGCCAAGTCGGTTACATTCAAGGTTGATCAGACTTCCCCGGTCGTGCAGATTTCCGGCGTTGGCACGTTTACTGTCGATCAGAATGTTAAGATAACATGTTCGGCCTCGGATAGCGTATCGGGCATTGTTTACAGCAATTGTAACGGGCTGCTGGTTGATAGTCCTGCCTATAAGCTGGGGGTGGGCACACATCAGGTATCGGCCACTGCTGAGGATGCGGCAGGCCACATTACAACCGAAACATCCAACTACACGATTCAAGTGACAAAGGATAGCCTAAAGATATTAACTGAGCGCTTCGTAACCGGAGCAGGATCGAATGGAGTGATCAATTCGCTTGTCAAAAAGTTGGAACATTCGCAGTTTGGCGCTTATGTGAACGAGATATCGGCACAAAAAGGAAAACGTATTCCGAACGAGTTGGCAGATATCCTAATTGAACTTGCCTACGCGCTAGAATGATGGCCTGCCCCGGTTAGGAAGCAATTCTGCCCGGGGCTTTCCTTATACATGGCGATCCAAACTTTATTTCCAAATTGAATGGAGGGATTTTATATGTTTCTGAGGAAGATGGGGATTTTCTTGATGATTTGTCTTGTAGGCATCATCGGTTTACCGCTTAACCAAGCCAACGCCATCGATTCCGACTATTTTGGGGTGAATGACCCCTTGCAACGCTACACGACCGATTACACAACGGAAATCAATCAAATCGCCGATTCCCAAATTCAGTGGATCCGGATTTCCCCGGAATGGGGCAGGATTGAAACAGCCAAAGGCGTATATGACACGGCCTACTTGAATCATTTGGATAATATGGTCAATCAATTGACTACAAAGGGCGTCCATATTGTCTGGATCTTATGTTATACCGCACCTTGGGCTTCCTCCATGCCAGGGCTTCCTTCACCGGATATAGCCAGATATAAACCGGCCAATTGGGCGGATTGGGAAAGCTATGTGAATTTTATTACCACGAGGTATCAAGGGAAGATCAACTATTGGGAGGTTTGGAACGAGCAGGATTCGTTAGGATTCTGGAAGAGCAGTATCGACGATTACAACATCCTTCTGCAGAAAGCTTATAACGGTGTCAAAGCGACAGACTCATCCAATACCGTATTAATGGGGGGATTGGCTCTATCAAGTTATGGTCTCGGAACATGGTTCGATACGTTGATGAGCAAGGGGGCAGGTAACTATTTTGACATTATTAATTACCATGCATACGGTTCATCACCGCTTCTGGTCAGCAAATATAACGGGATGATGGACATCGTAAATAAGTACAGTGCGACCTTGGGAAGCAAGCCCGTCTGGATAACGGAAACCGGTTATTCTTCGATGGGAACTAATGAATACCAAAAAGCTGATTACGTGGATCAAGTGTACGTGATGAATAAACGATGGCCTAATGTCGCCAAAGTATTTTGGTACAATTATAGAGACACAGACACGAGCAATGTTAAAGAGGACAATTTCGGTCTGGTCGCTAAAAATTTATCACCGTTTAAGGCTTTGTACCATTTCCAAGCGTTGAACGGTGCCGAAAGCTTCTTCGGCTCGCAAGTGGAAAGTGCGCTCACGTTATTTATGAACACGTCTCCGGCAGACAGCGGAGTAACGAGCTATGGATCTTATATCCAGATTTCCCCCAGTAAATACGCCTATTTTCGGTTGAACGATCAATGGCTCTATGACACGAACGAGGGGCTCGATACTACGGCAGCGATAGAAGTAACATATCTGGACAGCGGGTCCGGTTCATGGCAGCTTCAATATGATGGTCAAGGGGGAGCCTATACAACAATGGCTAAAGTATATATAGGCAATACAGGCCAATGGAAAACCCAAACGTATACCCTCAACGACATTAAATTGGCCAATAGGCAAAATAGTTTTTCCGATTTTCGTATTTATGCGGATAACAATGGGATAAAATCCTTTAGCAGGGTAAAGGTGAAGAAACAAAGCAACCACGCGAAAGTCATATTGAAAAATGTCAACAACTACACGTTGATGGAACTATTTCAATCGAGCGATCCAACCAAAGAATCATATACGACGGTGGAGACAATCGGCGGTGTGGAGGCGCGCAAAATATCGGGCGACAACAAATATTTCTATTTTCAGGTATCCGACGGATTCGCTCGAACAGGAGATACACAGTTGACGATCAAGATTTCGTATTATGATTCCGGAACCGACAACATATTGATTCAGTACAATGCGCTAACCGCTGTGTACAAACCATTGCAAATTGTTAAAACAGGAACCAATACGTGGAAGGAAGCTGCGTTTACGTTATCTGACGCGAATTTTAGAAACTTGCAGAATAATGCCAGCGATTTTCGGATCGGCAATTATTATGACGGAAGTGTTGAGTACATTCGGTCGGTGGAAGTAATAAAGTAATTTAGCGCTCTCGCCCTTGCTGCTCCCGGTAATCGCGCGGCGACATTCCCTTCGTGCGATGAAAGCAGCGGGAGAACGTGGGATAGGAAGAGAAACCGGATTCGTAGGCGATCTGTGAGATCGGCACATCCGAGGAAATGAGCAGACTGCAAGCGTGTCGGATCCTAAGCTCATGAAGGAAATCGATGAAATGGATGCCGAATTCGCTTCCGAACTGCGTGCTGAGTTGTGTCGGATGTATATGAAACTGCTCGGACAATGATGTCAGCGATAACGGTTCAAGATAATGGTCGTAAACGTACTGGACAATAGGCCAGATGCTCTTGGAATTTTTTTGGTGTTGCTTTTCAATTCGATTTCCGTCTGGCTTGTCGCTGCCCCGAACGAACAGTGCCAATGCTTCGAGAAGCAAGGCTCGCAGCATGATCGGCTTCCAGGCTTTCGACGATTCGTATTCCCGGTACAACCGTTCCCATAGCAGCAGCCCTTCTTCGAAATCGTGGCCCTCCAATCGGATATGCGTTGATCGGGTATTGTCGTTGCCAATTAGAAGCTCGTACACGCCCCAGGCTGATTCCGGGCCCGCAGTAAGCAGTTTCATATCGAAGTTACAAATATACATCTGCAACGTCTCGCCCGGGGTGGCATCATATTCGTGAATTTGGTAAGGCAGCAGAAGAACGACTGTGCCGGGCTGTAAGCTATGCTCGGTACCGTTGATGCGTTCCTTGCCTGTCCCTTCAAGCACGAATGATAATTCTATAAAGTCGTGGCGATGGGACGGGACCGAGGTGTACTTCTTTTTTTTCATATAAAAAGGAAAGTCTGTTTCGACTTTCGGGTATTCGAACAAGTACTGCGGGTACATGGCATCCTTGCCTCCCTTCCGTTCTAACTTCATTATAATTGAGTCGGTTTCATAAAGAAATGAGAACTTTAATAAAAAAATGAGAAACGCGTCGCCGTGGCTGGCGCTACAATACAATCATTACGATTCACAACAAGCGCTATGGCGCCAAGGGAGGAAGAATGAGTATGACCATTAACAATGAAACTATAATCAATGAAAAACGATCTGCCTTTCGCGGTATTTTTACGGCGCTGCTGACACCGATGCATGAGGATGGCGCAATCGATTTTGAATCTTTGGCAAATCTAGTGGAGCATCAAATTGGTCAGGGCATTCATGGATTTTATGTGGGGGGAAGCACTGGAGAAGGATTTATTTTGACTAGCGGTGAGCGGGAACAAATATTGGAGACGGTGGTTAGGACTGCTGCTGGGCGGGTTACAATTATTGCGCACGTCGGCTGCATCAGTACGCTAGAATCAATCAGACTTGCTAAGCATGCGGAAGAGCAAGGCGTCGACGCAGTATCGGCTGTCGTTCCGTTCTACTACAAGGTGACGATGAAAGAAATCCGCGAGCATTACGAGGCCATTATGGCTGCGGTCCCGCTGCCGATGATCGTCTACCATTTTCCCGGAGCGACAGGGGTCAGCCTTTCCATGGACTTCTACGAGCAAATGAGCCGCAATCCGCAATGCATCGGAGTGAAATTCACGTCGCTGAATTTGTTTGAGATGCAGCAGATTCGGGCAAGATGCGGCAGTGAGTTCCTGATTTTCAATGGACATGACGAGATCTACTCGGGAGGCGCTTATGCAGGGGCGGACGGTGCTATCGGTAGTACGTTCAACATGATGCCCAGCTTGTTCGCACAGATGTATAAGCTGATTGCGGCAGAAGAGCGGCCTCATATGCCAACGCTGCAGGCAATGCAATCCGAGGCCAACGAGGTGATCGCGCATATGATTCAATTCGATGTCATCCCCTATGAGAAATATATGCTTTACTTGCAGGGAGTTATCTCATCGTGGGCCGTCCGCCAGCCGCTTAAACGGTTTACAGTGAAAGAATGTGAACAAATCAGAGTATTCTACGTAGAAAGTAACGTGCTGTGTCGTCACCGGAGCAATTCGAGGATCGGACATTAGGAGGAGTTTGCGATGATTATCGATACGATCCGACATAGGCAGGATCACCAATTTCAATACGGTGAGGCCGTATGTCGTGCACTCGAATACGTCATAAATTTGAACACGGCCGATATGCGTTCTACGGTTGAATTTGAAGGGAAGAACATGTACGTTATGAAGCAGAAGCCGATGACAAAGCTGTTTGAGGAACAGCTTGCCGAGGCACATGCCTGTTATGCCGACATCCATCTCGTGTTGGAAGGGGAAGAGTGGCAAGGCTTCGCCTCTACATCCGATCTGAACCAAGCGGTTGAAGACAAACTGGAGCAGAGCGACTACATCCTGTTCGAACATGTTGAGAACGAAGGACATATCCGGCTTTTACCAGGCGACTTCACCGTCTATTGGCCGGGAGAAATTCACCGCCCGAATTGTCATCCGGCAGGGAGCGTGCATCTGGTCAAGCTTGTTGTTAAGATTCACCGCGATTTGCTTTAAAGCTGGCGACATTCTAAATCTTGGAGGTGATCACCGCAAGAATTTACAAGAATTGAAATTATCATATAGCAATGAAAGTTTAAATGCTTCCGCCTTGCTAAAGGTGACCCATCTTGGTTTTGATGAGACTTAAATACGCAAGAATCAGCCCGATAGGCCATTCTGAGCTATCGGGTTATTTATTTTTACGTTGCTTCGTGTACACAACCTCAAAAAATTCGACAATACAGGCGAAGATTTGGAGGATTTGATCTCTATTGGGTCGATTGGTTTGATCAAAGCAATCGAATCATTCTCTCCAAACAAAGGGACGAAACTGGCGACTTTTGCGACGCGTTGTATTGAGAACGAGATTCTGATGCATCTTCGTTTTTTGAAGAAAACGCGGAAAGACGTGTCATTGCATGATCCCATCGGAACGGATAAAGAGGGGAACGAGATTACTTTGATTGACATCCTCGGCAGTGAGGCGGACGATGTGGTGGATGCGGTGCAGTTAAAGATTGAGAAGTCGAAGATATATCGCAATCTGGAGATTTTGGACGAACGTGAGAAGGAAGTCGTAGTCGGAAGGTTTGGGTTGGAGCTTGGTGGTGAGGAGCGGACGCAGAGGGAGATCGCGAAGGAGCTGGGGATTTCGCGTTCGTACGTGTCGCGGATTGAGAAGCGGGCTTTAATGAAGCTTTATCATGAGTTTTATAAGGCGAAGCGGTAAGACGGTCGCGTCATGACCACCATTTTAACACGTTTTGAATAAGTCGCATTCTTCATTGCTAGGGATCTTGGGATCGCAAAATGGAGGCGAAGGATATGAGCTTTAATTTGCTTCCCCGATTGAGTGCTTATGAGAATGTGGAATTGCCGTTGATTTATCGGGGGATGAAGCGGAAAGAACGAGAGCCACTTGTATTAAAAGCTCTGGAAGCCGTGGATTTGGTGGATTGCAGGAAGCATCTGCCTTCGGAATTATCTGGCGGGCAGCAACAGCGCGTTGCGATTGCCAGGACGCTCGCGGGAGATCCGGCGATCATTTTGGCTGATGAGCCTACGGGAGCGTTAGATTCAAAAACGGGGATAGAGATTATGGATATTTTCACGAGGCTGAATGATCAGGAGCGAACGATCATATTGATCACACATGGTCATCAGATTGCGCAGCAGGCGAAGCGGGTTTTAAGGTTTCGGGATGGGCGGTTGTTGGAGAGTGTTTAGGATAAGATGGTGAAGACTGGGACTCCAAGTGATATATGTGGGGTTCTATTTTTTATGTTGGAAAAACTGGTGTTATTCTTTCACTATTCGGTGAGAGAGGACTCATATACTGGTGAGAAGGAAATGATGACTTCGTTCGAACAAGAAATCTTCATTTGTGACAGTCGGCTTAGAAATACCTAGATGAATTAGAGAGTGGGTTGATAACCAGCTTAGTATAAGGTCAAAATTGGAAATATGGGTTCTAGTGCAAGGAGTTAAATTGTTCGCAGTAACCCTGCCATGGGCGGTTGTAGAAAAATAGTTAGTATGTGTAAGACCGGAACTCCAGAGAAAATAGAGATTCTGGTCTATTTTATTTTCAAAATCTAAACTGACCTATAGGCGGGCCAGCGCTTTTTTGTATTTGCCGGGACTGCTGCCGTACATCGATTTAAAAAATCGGATGAACGGATATGTATGATATGATCATAGCCGATCTGATTCGCGATTTCCCCCATCGTCAAATCCGTCTCCATGTAATCGAACACCGGTTGAAAAAGTTGGAGATTCAGCATATCCATAAGGAGTTTCTGCAAGCCGCTCAGCTTGTTAAGACGGGTGATTCGATTTTTCTGGATGGGGGTTCAACAACACTGCAGGTAGCCAGATATTTGAAGCCAGAAATGAATATTACCGTTGTTACAAATGCCCTGAATATTGCCGCGGAGCTTCAAGGAAAGCAAATATCCACGATTGTAGTTGGAGATGGATCACACAAAGTATGGCATGAGGGATTTGGGGATTTGTTTCGTTCGCATCATTGAATACTGTAGATAAGCCTCTGTAGAAATCGCAGTAAGCTGCTAAACGACTGTTGTCAAACGTAACATTTTCTTGATGTATGCTACTGCAGAAAGGACAGAGGAATGATTGCACTCGATCTGCCCTTTTTTTGTCATATTCATGACTTCTATTCCAAAATTGTTTTGGTATGTGGCACAGTTTAAGAGAATGTATCAGCTAACGCTTGAGGGGATTCTAGACCTAACCAGAATAAACTCATTTCTGCGCTTAATTCATCCGCTGAAATAGTATGAAATAGTTCACGTAGAAAATAATTGTTCTGCATAAGGGATCCTTCGATATTTAATGCATACAAAGATTGTTTGTCCCTAATCGACGTGTTTATTTTCTCTTTGACGGAAAGGAACGGCGAATTCAAACAGAAAGAAGCTTGTACATCGTCATCAAGTGAAATCTTGATAAATGCTTCTGCCAGCTGCATATCGCTGCAATCTTTAGGAATCATTAATGCGCTAGCTTGCAATAGAGTGGCCTTTACTTCTCCAAATGGGAGTGGAACTATTTGGGGTTCGAATCCAATGTTTTTATCTTTCCAAGTTGACATTTCTAGAGTTGTCGTCAGAACCATCGCTGATTTTCCACTGACAAATGGGTTTTTCGGTCCTGGCATCTCCGTATAAACGGTAGCAATCCGTTTGCGAAAAAATAAGTCCTGAATGAGTAAAAGTGATTTTTGGATGATATCTTTTTGGGCGGCCTTTTCTAATGTATTTAAGCCATTCTGTAAGGCAAATACGGGCCATCGTGTTAAATAAGGGAAGATGGAAAATCCATATTGGACAATAACGCCATCTTCCGATTTAGTCAATCTCTCGGCAGCGTCGATGAAGTCTGCTAATTTCCAATTTTCATTAGGCGGTTGTACGCCATTTAATTCGAACATGACAGGATTATACACTAAAAAAACGGGCGTAAAGGTAACCGGGGCTGCTTTGATCTCATCGTTAAGGCGGTAGTAATTTAAGATTTTGGGATAAATTGTTTCAGTATAATCGGTTAGAACAGGTGATAGATCCATAAAAGCGTCCATTGTTTCTGCTTCTGTAAATTGCAGGTCGGACGAAAGTATGATATCAGCATTTAAGCCGATATCGCAGCTTTGACGGAAGGATTCCCAAAAATTATCCCTTGGTAAATGGACGATCTTTACATCCACATTCGGATACTTTTGTTGAAAGGCTTTAATAATTTGTGGCAGACCATAGTCAACGAAGTAAGCGGGAGCTGGCGAAGCAATGCGCAAAGTCTTCCGTTTGGACGGCTCAATAACCAAATCTAGTGGAACCATTGTACCCAGTCCGACCTTTTTCGTGATGAGCATTTCTTTTTGCAATAAATCCAACGCTTTTCTGACCGAATTTCGGCTTAATTTATAATATTTACATAAGTCACTTTCAGGAAGCAAATATTCTCCTGGTTTAATAAAGCCGGAAATAATTTGTCCCTTCAATGTATTGTAAAGTGTCGTATATAGAAAATCATTTTCTCGGCGCATAAAAAGACTCCATTCCTCTCTGAACTAGCAATAGTTTAAATATATAACTATTCTATCCATACAGTAAATATTTGTATTTGGTTTTCAAAATTATTATTGACAACGCATTATATCCCACCTAATATTATGGTATAGGTAAGGTACATATACCTTTTATTTTATCACAATTATCCCATTCTGCATAGGGAGGTGTGGTGAGATGAAGTAAGAAAACGGTTGAGATTTGGAAGTGCCAAAACTATTTTGGAGGGGAAAAATCAATGCGTAAATTATCAGGGGTCTTATCGGTTGTTTTATTATTAAGTATGTTTTTATCTGCATGCAGTAAGGAGAAAGAGGTTGTAAGCGCACCCTCAAAAGAAGTTCCTATCAAATTATGGATTTATCCAATGATGAATGGGAAAAACGGGGATGGGAACGGAAATCCAGACGATTGGGCCAAAGAGTATGCGCGTCAATTCAAAGAAAAACATCCGAATGTGAATGTTTCTGTAGAACTGCTTGATTGGGCAGGAGGAACAGAGAAAATTGATGTTTCCATAGCGGCTGGGTCACCACCGGATCTTGTCTATACGATTAATAATTTCGGCGGGGTAACGAAGTATGGGAAAATGGGAGTATTGGAGCCTATTGATCCTTATCTTGGTCAAGCGGATTGGGATGATTATTCGGAAGCGGTAAAAGGTGCCATGAAGTACAAAGATAAAACGTATTTGTGGCCGTGGTTGAAATTGGTGTCAGGTATCGCTATTAATATGGATCTATTTAAGGAAAGAAATGCTGTGGATTTACTCCCGCTCAATCGTCCTCTTCGAGATTGGACATTTGAAGAGTTCACGAAAGCAGCTCAAGCTACGACATTCAGCAGAAGTAACGGAAGCAAGCCTGATGTATATGGCACTGGGGTGTGGGCAAAGGATGCGCCATATTATATGTACTTCAACGGTGTGGCCAATGGAGGCAATGTCATTAACAGCACTTTTGACAAAACGGTGATGACAGACCCCAAATTTGTGGAAGGTGTGCAATTTAGTGTCGACCTGGCTAATAAGTTCAAAGTATCGCCACCCGGAGCGGCAGGACTTACTGTAACGAATGTGAATGATATGTTCCTAAATCAACAAGTTGCGATGTATCCGAGTTTCTCCAATATTACGGATCAAGTAAAGAAAGCACCGAAGCCGTTTGAGGTTGCCTTTGTCGCTCCTCCCCATGGTCCTGATCAAGAGACAACCGCGTGGAACAATGTAGGTGGATTTATCGCTTTTAAACAGAAAGATGAAGAGAAGAAAAAGCTCGTCATGGAATTTGCCAAGTTCATTACGAACACAGAGAACTCCAAAATCCTCAAATCTATTGCTGTATTTCCAGCACGAAACTCAACGGGTAATTTATATGGTGATGATCCGGTAATGAGTTATTTTGATAAACTATCGAAATATGGTAATTCTTTATTCTCCAGAGCGTTTGGTATGGCACCTGTTGCCGACTGGGAAATCGAATTTCAAGCCATGTTGACGGGTGCAAGACCTGTTAAAGATGGATTGGGCAATATTGACAAAACCATTCAAAAAGAATTGAAATAGGAAGTAGATATGGCAATTGGAGCGGGGAAACTTCGATAGTCAGCCGAACCGCTTCAATCTTTGCCAGTTAGGAGAAGCAAAATGTCTCGTTTACGCACTTATATTCCTGCTTATTTGTTTTTGCTGCCATCGTGCTTGTTGTTCTTTTGCTTCATGTTTCTACCAATATTTAAAGGGGTACAATTAAGCTTTCAAAAATGGACGGTTGCTGGATATGAGTGGGTAGGATTAGCCAATTATCAGAAAGTATTCGAAGACCCTTCATTCTGGAAATCTCTCTATATTACTGGCGTCTATGCGTTAGTTACCGTCATATTGGGGCTAATAATATCTTTACTCGCTGCTTTTTTGATCGATCCATTATCTAGCAAGGCACAGGGATTTTTCAAAGCAGCTTTTTATTTACCAAGTGTTGCGCCGATCGTGATTGTTTCCATTTTATGGGGATGGCTGTACAACCCATCTTTTGGACTATTCAATTATCTATTAGCTAAATTTCATATGGGGCCTGTACTTTGGCTTGGCGATCCTAACATTGCGCTTATTTCAATCATGATCATGACACTTGCTGTTGGTCAAGGGCCGAATATATTAATATTGGCAGCTTCACTTGGTGGAGTTCCGAAGGATTATCAAGAAGCTGCGCGAATAGATGGCGCGAATCTTTTACAGGAAATTGTTTATATCAAAATTCCGATGCTAAAGCCCACTTTAACGTATTTGGTCGTTGTGAATACCGTAGGTTCGTTTCAGGTGTTTGCTCCTATTTATCTCATGACTTCCGGTGGACCTAACGGATCGACGAAAACAATCGGATTTCAAATTTATGAAAATGCGTTTAAAAAATTCGATTTTGGTGTGGCTTCCGCTCAGGCTGTTGTTTTGCTGATCCTCGTCATGATAATCGCAGTCATCCAGTTTCGCTCAATGTCGAGCGATCTAGAGTATTAGGAGGAGAAGCTATGCGAAAAATTAATCTGCCGAGTATGGCGAGTGTTATCCTCTTAACCTTATGGGCGTTGCTCCTATTATTTCCTTTTTACTGGATGTTTCTAAATGCGTTCAAACCAACAACCTCTGTGATTCAAACACCTCCAGACTTATCTTGGGTCAACTTGAACATTGGAAATTTCAAAAAGCTCACTTTGGATTCAATAAGCTGGATTTGGACCTTTAATAGTTTTCTGGTTGCGATCAGCGGGATGTTAGGCAATGTGATTCTATGTTCGATGGCGGGATATGCTTTCGCTAAAAAGAAGTTCCCTGGAAAAAGGCTGATTTTTTGGTTTATTATTAGCATTATGATGACGTCAACACAAGTAATTATGGTTCCACTATTTATGTTGATTCGGGATATGGGTTTATTAAATACCTATTTGGGTTTAATTCTACCTATTTTGGTATCACCTTTTGCTGTTTTTCTTACAAAGCAATTCATGCAAACCATTCCTAGCGAACTTATTGCTTCTGCAAAGATGGACGGCTGTTCGGAATGGCGCATTTTCTACAGTATTATTCTTCCCATTTCGAAGCCTGTGTTGGCTATTGTGGCTATTTTTGGTTTCATTACACAATGGAATGATTTCCTCTGGCCGCTTTTGGCAACGGAGTCACGCGATATGAGGACTTTACAGGTTGGTCTTGCATCCATGCAATTGCAAAATGTAGATTATGGGTTGGTTCTCGCTGGTTCCGTATGGACAATGATTCCTGTTATTGTTTTGTTTGTTTCGTTTCAACGCTTTTTTGTCAGAGGCATTACGATTGGTGCAGTAAAAGGCTAAAGGGGCAAGAAGGGGGCAGTTCATATGATCATTACCGTTCCGACGAACTATTATAAACAGTTCGATGCTGATTTTACGATGGAAGTTCCAGGAGAAGGATATGGTGGTTGGAAGAAAACTGATCTGGAACTGAATACAGAACGAACGGCACTTGTCGTCTTACATGCCTGGGATGTTGGCACACAGGAGCAATTTCCTGGCTGGCATCGAGCAGTAGAGTATTTTCCTAGGGCGGATGACATTTGTTCGAGTATTTTACCAGAGCTAATGGGTGTATGCAGAAATAACGGAATTACGGTATTCCATGTCATTGAACCGATTGGCTCGTATTATCAAGATTATCCAGGTTATCACAGAGCAGTAGAGCTCGCTGGCGCAGTGAGCCTGCCTCTTGAACAGATCGAGAAAGACGAAATATTGCTTAAATTGGAAAAGTTTAAATCAGAAGAAGCTTTTCCAGGGAAGCACAATTTGGAGGATATCGAACGAGGTTTCGGAAGACTAGATATTCCTAAGGCTGTAAGACCAGAAGGAAATGAAGGGGTCGCCGCTACATCTGATCAGCTATTTGCTTTATGTAAGGAAAAGGGAATTAATCATTTGATTTATGCGGGGTTTGCTCTCAATGCATGCATTATGCTAAATCCAGGCGGAATGATTGATATGAGGCGAAGGGGAATATTCTGTTCTGCAGTTTCACAAGCTGTAACAGCGGTGGAGAATAAAGAAACGGCATCTCGGCAATTAGCAAAGGAGCTATCTCTTTGGCAGGTTGCGCTCTTTTTTGGATTTACATACGATGTTGATGATTTGGTTCATGCGATTCAAAATAAGAAAGATTGCTGAATCGCATGGAAAGGAGAAGTTGAAATTGATCGATGCCCACATCCATCTGTCGGGTTCTGATTTGCATCCGGCTACCTTAGCTGAAGGTGAACGTCTAGGAATTCGTCTCTTTATCGGAAGCTGTCTTGGTGAATTTAACTTGCAGCCTTCTTTTGATGAAGTTTATAAAGCAAACAATGATATGGCTGCGGTCATTCGGCGTCATTTGAATCGGGTTTCCGGTTATTGTTACGTTAATCCACGACATGGCGAACAGGCAATTTCTGATTTTCGACTTCGAATTGAAGAAGACTCCATGATTGGAATGAAGCTCTGGGTATCTACTTACTGTAATGATCCTTTGGTATTTCCTTTCGTCGAACAGGCGATTGCCTATCGAGTTCCTATTTTAATTCATACTTGGCGTAAAACGGTTAGTCAACTGCCGTACGAGTCAACAGCTTTTCATATTGCAGATTTGGCGGAACGCTACCCTGAAGCCATAATTATTATGGCACATATGGGGGGGCAGGTTGAAAGCGCAATGAATACAATTGCCCCTTACACGAACGTGAGGGTAGACACATCAGGCACACCAATTGGAGCATCAGAAGTTGCTATTGCAGTAGAACGACTCGGAGCAAATCGTGTGATTTTTGGCTCTGATCTTCCGATAGCTTGTTTAGCGAGCAATATCGGAAAAGTTGTTGGAGCTGGGTTAACCTCAGAACAGCTAGAGCTTGTAATGGGTGGTAATATGGAACGAATTCTGGCAGAGGGGATCAGATAGTGCAAACTACAGACATTACGCAATATAAACATGCACTGCCGAGTCTTACAAAACTATTTGCGAAGTTTACGGAACAAAAGGCTATCGATATGACTGCATTTCTGGGTCAATGGCCTACCCGTTATCAGTCTAATGCCTCGCCAGCGGATCTAGCTGTTATGATGGACCATTTGGATTTGGCCGGTGTCTGTGTTAGTCATATTGCTTCCATTCATGGTCATGATACAAGATCGGGAAATGAGGCGTTATTCAGAGAATGCGCAGCAGATAATCGTCTTTGGCCGTTTGCGATCCTCAATCCAACAGAACCTGGATGGAAGGAAGAATTGGTATGGGTCGCCAGTAGTGGTGCACATGGTGTTCGTTTGTTGCCAGGGTTTCATCATTATGATCTGGACAATCCGGAAGCAAGGGAGCTTGTTCAGGCTGTTCGCCTAGCAGGACTTCCCCTGCAAGTATGCTTACGATTACAGGACGAAAGGTTGCAGCACTTACGCTATCAAGTGGAGTCTGTTCCGATTCATATGGTTGCAAATCTAGCGATAGACCTTGATGGTCACCCCTTGCTTATAAGTGGAGTACGTGAATATGAGTGGGATGAAATTTGGATGCAATTGCCCGCTGGGCTACAACGAGAGCATATCTTTTTTGACCTTTGGTATTGCAAAAGCCCATTAGCTGTAATCGCATCCCTATGCCAACGCGGTGGGGCGAGTTCGTTTGTATATGGTTCTTGTGCTCCGTTGCATATACCTGAAGCGACCGTATTACAATTGGCCGTCGCCGAAATTTCTGAAGAGGAACGTTATGCCTTAAGTCGTGGTAATGCTTTGCGTTTTCTCGGCTTGTCGAAACTAATAAAAACTGCTGAGGAATAGGGAGGTAGCCTGGTGAAAGCAGCAAAAAGCGAAAACGGAAATGTCGCGATTGTCGATATTTTACTACCTGAGCTTTCAGATACATCCATTCTGGTACAGACGGAATATTCAGCGCTCAGTTCTGGAACCGAGCTTATGGTTATCCAACAAAAGCTCAATACTTTTCTAGGGTACAGTGCAACTGGAATAGTTCTTGAGGTAGGTTCCGGTATTAAACATATAAAGATTGGCCAACGAATAGCAAGTTATGGTGTACCGTCTCATGCTGAGTATTTTATGGCAAACAAGCACCACGTTTCTATCGTTCCAGAGCATGTCGACCCTCAGGAAGCAGCCTTCGCAGGTATTGCGACAATTGCGATCCAGGCTTTGCGACAAGCAGATTTGCATTTTGGCGAGTCAGTTGTCGTATTAGGGCTCGGTTTGTTGGGGCAGATGGTTGCGCAAATTGCCCAGGCAGCAGCCTATCATGTCATTGGTGTAGATCTGATGGAAGAACGTTGTGTTGTTGCTGAACATATGGGCATACATGTTGTTTGTCGTTCCAACGATGAAGTAAAGGAATCTATAGATCAACTAACCGATGGCAAGGGAGTAGACTGTGTCATTATTTGTGCAAACTCCAAAACCCATCGGCTCATTGATCAGGGGTTGGCGTGGATTCGAGATCGAGGAAAAATTGTCATTCTGGGAGATACAGATACGGAGTTTGACCGCAATGCCATGTTTTATAAAGAAGCACAGATTACAATTTCAAGAGCTGGTGGACCGGGACGTTATGATGAGTCTTATGAGAAACAAGGTCATGATTATCCTTACGGCTACGTTCGCTGGACGATGAATCGCAATTTAGGCGAATTTATTCGGTTGCTTTCTGAACATAAATTGAATCTGAAGCCACTGATTACTGGGATTTATAAACTGGAAGAGATCGAAAATGTATATGCAGCCACGCAAAACTCTCCCCAATTCTCGATGGGAAATTTGATTGCATTCTAAATCCAAGAAACCGAAAAAAATGAAAAACTGGACAAAGGTAGGGATGACGTTGAAGGTGCTTGCAATTGGTTGCCACCCGGATGATATTGAAATTAGTTGTGCAGGTACGTTAGCCAAATATAAGAAACTGGGGCATGACGTTATCTTATGTCATGTTGCTAACGGCAACAAAGGGCATTTGATCATTCCAACCGAAGATTTAAGGGATATTAGGAAGAATGAAGCGATATCTTCCGGCAAGGTTATAGATGCAGAAGTAATCAGTCTGGATATGCCTGATCTTGAAATTTACGGGGATGATAAAAGAGCTAGGGATACAGTAGTGGACGTCATTCGCTATGTAAAACCGGATATCATCATTACGCATTATCCAGATGATTATATGCCTGACCATGTTGCCGTAAGTAAGCTCGTCTTCGATGCGAGTTTCTCGGCATCAGTCCCTTATTATAAGACTAGTCATGAGGCTCATACGCTTAACACACCAATTTACTATATGGATACCTTAGCAGGCATACGCTTCAACCCTGAAGATTACGTGGATATTACCGAGACGATGGAATTAAAGCTGCAGATGCTGAATCAACATCAAAGTCAAATGAAATGGTTGCTAGAGCACGATAACATTGACCTCAGCGAGTTTGTTACGGCGGGATCCCGGTTCCGAGGACTGCAGTGTGGAGTCAAATATGCAGAAGGATTTATTCCTTGCCGCGTATGGGGCAAGGTGAGGACAGGTCATTTATTACCTTAATGCAAATGGTAAATTACAATGATATTAGATTTGGAGAGGTGCTAGTTATATGGATTTTTTAACGACAGTTAAAGGTTCGCTAATGGAAGGTTTTTTCCCTCATGGATGGGATTTACGTAAAATCGATGAATGCTGCGATGTGGCACCGGAGACAATTACAGATCGACAGTCGTTCTGGCATAACGAATTTAGGCCAGTGGTTTGTAACGATGTAACAGAATTCGATATGATGATGGGTCATGAAATTGCCATGGAAATTCGTAGAAGCAAGGAAATGGGGCAGAAGCTGGCGATTATTTTGCCGGTTGGACCGATGGGCATGTATAGATGGGCGGTATATTTCCTGCAGGAATGGAACGTGGATGCTCGTCATGTATATGGTTTTAATATGGACGAGTGGAGTGATCGAGATGGGAACACGTTAGCGTCGACAGATCCCGGTTCTTTCCAATATGCCATGGAGCAAGCATTTTATGGTCCGTTGGGTCCATTGACGGTTCCGGTTTCTCAGCGTAATTTTGCTACGAAAGAGAATCTTCCAACCTATCTGGATAAAATTACGGCTTTAAAAGGTGAGGGAGCGAGACTTATCGTTGTTTTTGGAATTGGCCGGATGTGCCACATCGCCTTTTGGGAGCCGCATTTTGCAGCCGAATATGAATCTGAGGATCTCTGGCGGAAGGCGACGCATCGACTCGGGGCTAAACTGCATCCGTTGACCATTGAGCAGAACGCGATTACAAGCTTCAAGAGTAGAACAACACTAGTTCCCTGTTATGCCAATACAATTGGTCCTGGATTATTCCTTTTAGCGGATCAAATTATTGGAGGCTGCGACGGAATATTCGGAAGAGGCATGCAATGGCAAGGTATGTCGTTATGGACGACCTTGAGGTACGGTCCTGATCCATGGATTCCTTCGACTTATATGCCGACATTGCCTGGAAAATTATTTTTTATGAAAGATTTGGCTGGTCCGTTAGTTGCAGAATGCAATTAATCAAGGGCCGGAACATCGCGATCACAGGATTGACGTTGATTAATAGGTATAGGTCTGGCACATATTCCATCACTTACTTCGTTGTCTTATGACACAACCTATGTAAAATTATAATGGATAATGGAGGCGTTGAACATGATCAAGTCTACTTGGGTTGCGAGTTTGGTATTATCTTTTTTCATGCTTTCATCCTGCTTTACTCATTTCCTTCCCTCGGCTCACGCGCTTAGCTATGATGTCACAACGAAAGCTTCGTTCGATGCGTTTGATAGTACCATTAACGGCGGGAATGGCGTTATTAAGCCAAACGATGTAGGAACGAGCGATTTGGCTTGGGCGGAAGGACCCATCCTTGCTTCTTACATATCGATGTTTAAGCAATATGGGGATACGGCCTATTTAAACAAGTTCATCGCTCAAGCGGATCAAGTGTTGAGTCTACGGGATACGGTTCGCGGGAAAAGCGACTATCGCGGACTTTCGGAGCCTACATGGCCGGCTGCGACGCGTTTTACCTCTGGCTCTGCCACGCTGCTGGACGTTAACGGCGTTCCCACATTGGAAGTCAGAAGCTCTCTTCTCTTCGATTCTTCAGAGAATGAAGTGAAAATCTCGCCTGGAACCAATCCGAATACGTTCAAGTTGGAAGCGTATACGCGAGTCTCCTCGATCGCCGCAGGAGGACTGCATTCCGCAGCCTTAAATTCGACCGGAAGAGTATGGAATTCAGGTAATAACTATTATGGACAATTGGCATTCGGTACGGCTAACCAAAGCCAACCTTTTCCCGCAGACGGTGTTATAGATTACTATAATGTACTCGATGTTGCCAAAACCGTTTCAGCTGGGGAATTTCACAGCTTAGCTTTGAAAACGAACGGAACCGTTCTGAGCTGGGGATATAACGCCTATGGTCAATTAGGGGATGGTTCGACAAGTAATCGTTCAAGCGCGGTAACTGTGAGTGGCTTATCGAATGTGACCCAAATCGCTGCCGGATATTATCACAATCTGGCTCTTAAATCGGATGGGACCGTTTGGAGCTGGGGGTATAACAACAGTGGCCAACTTGGAGATAATTCGCTAGTTAACCGAGCAACTCCTGTACAAATAGACTCATTATCGGGCGTCATAGCCATCGCAGCGGGAGGTTACCACAGCCTCGCCTTGAAATCTGACGGAACCGTGTGGGCCTGGGGGTCTAATCCATTTGGACAATTGGGCGACGGCACGACTACCAACCGTTTGGTGCCCGTACAAGTGAATGTCCTGTCGAATATTATGAGCTTATCCGGTGGATTAGGACACAGCTTGGCAGTGAAAAACGATGGTACGGTCTGGAGCTGGGGATTGAATGCAAATGGCCAATTAGGTAACGGAACAACAAGCTCAGCGAGTTCGCCGGTTCAAGTCAGCTCGCTGAGCGGTGTGGTTCAAGCTTCTGCTGGTGGATTTCACAGCCTGGCTCTGAAATCTGACAAGACGGTATGGTCTTGGGGGGCAAATGATGTAGGTCAGCTTGGCGATGGCACGACTACCCAGCGATTGACCCGGGTTCAAGTCACTGGATTGACCGCGAATACCATTGCTGCAGGGAAGGAGCATAACATGGCGATCACCTACGATTACCGAGCAGCGGCATGGGGGAAGAACGATTATGGGCAGCTAGGTAACAATAGCACAATCAATGTGGGTTATCCCGTCACCTTTGCCAATATGGAACGTTCGGATACCTTTGATAATCTTACGATGGATCCAGCCAGCCCGAACTATGCGGTGAAGAGAGTAAGGGCCGGTGCTCACTGTTCGTTCGACGGCCTGACGAACGGCATATCTGTAAAGGATCTTGCTTCCTCTTCTCCTCTTGCGAGCCGAAATCCTGTGAATGACTTGAAGAGCTTTGTACCGCTCCGCATGAGCTTCCCGGTCCATACTGGTTTGATAACTTACCCGATGGCCACGTTTGCGCGAGTTGTTTATGAAACGCCAACACTCAACGGAAATGTGATGTATAAAGCTGCCGCAGATCGATACTTTCAGGCTGCATGGGACGCTGCTTCCTCACATGATTACCAATGGGTGGAGAATGCGGCTAACGAAGGCTGGTACATCTATCCTAAGGGTGCCCCGATGTTTGTTGACGGTTCGGAAAACCAGTTTAATCATTATCTCAGCTTAGGTAAAACGTATGTGGAATTGTCGCAAATTCCAGGCCCGCACCAAGTGGAGGCTTTGAATAAAGCGACAAGGATGGCGAACAGGTATAAGAACGATTTGACCTGGGATGATGTGAAGGACGCATATGTGTGGACGTATTACCCTAAACAAAGCGCAACTTATTTGGGCTGGGATGAACGAACAAGTACGACAATCAATCATGAAAACAACGCTTGTTGGACGGCAGATCATGATATTAACAAAATTCCGTATGCCGCGATAGAATTAGATTTTGCAGTGGCAGCCTACGATAACGGCATTGTATTCAATGAAAAAGATATGCAGCGATTTGTCCATACGTTCACGCGAAACGTACTGACTTACGACGGAAGCGGTATGCCGAAGCTGAATTTTGCGGTTGATGGTTCTGGCGGGATCGCTCCACCGACTCAGGAAGTATTTGCTACGCAATGGATGAAGACCGCTCCTTGGGACGACACGATTTTTCAAATGACCCGGAAGCTTTACTCTTCGCACACAACTGTCGTCTCTCTTGCGCATTTGGCGCATTTTAACGAGTTTGCTCGCATAGCTGCAACCAAAGGATCCATATGGACATGGGGAAATAACGTCTATGGACAGCTTGGTGATGGAACAACGACTCAGCGGTCTTCGGCAAGTGGACTTCCTTTGCAGGGGACGATGCAAATTTCTTCCGGTGAATACCATACAATTGGATTGAACGCGAACGGCACGGTATCCGCTTGGGGCTATAACGCATACGGTCAATTGGGAGACGGAACGACGGTTAATCGCTCGGTGCCCGTTCTCGTAAATGCGATGACGGATATTATATCGGTGAAATCCGGTCATTATCACAGTTTGGCACTCAAATCGGACGGAACGGTCTGGAGCTGGGGCTTTAATAATAGCGGACAGCTTGGAGACGGGACGACGGTTAACCACAGCAATCCCGTTCAGGTCGCCGGCTTAAGCAATGTCGTGGCCATTGCGGCAGGCGGATATCATAGCCTAGCGTTGAAATCGGACGGTACGTTATGGTCGTGGGGTTCGAACACCGCCGGTCAGCTGGGAGATGGCACAACGACTAATCGCTTAACGCCCGTACAAGTGATGAGCATGTCCGATATTACAGCCATCGATGCGAGCGTGGGACACAGTATGGCTTTGAAAAAGGACGGAACGGTTTGGACATGGGGATATAACAATAGTGGACAACTGGGCGACGGCACCACAACCAATCGCAGCATTCCGGTTCAAGCAGCAGGTCTCAATAAGGTTACGGCTATTACCGCAGGTGGCTATCATAGCGTAGCTTTGAAGACAAACGGAACGGTGTTTACATGGGGTGCCAACGACAAAGGTCAACTAGGGGATGGGACGAATATCGGCCGGACTTCGCCTGTTCAAGTGTCGAATCTGACCGATGTGAAGACGATCGGAGCAGGGCTCTATCATAGTGCGGCGGCCAAATACAACGGCGGTTCTTTGTGGGCATGGGGTGATAACAGTTTCGGGCAATTGGGAGATGGAACGACGGTCAATCGCAATGCGCCTGTTCAGACAGCCGGCATAAATGGGATTATGCGCGTTGAAGGCGGGGCTTATTCGACATCCGCATTCCAATTTGCGAGATAGACGTTTTGACTTTTATACGGAAAGCAAAGAGGCGGATAACCCTCCAACCTGTTAATGCGGGTTGGAGGGTTTACATTGGGAAGTAGTTACACTAACAGGATATAAGAAAATATACGTTTACGAGCTAAGGATGAACGATAGATGAACTTAGAAAGAGCTGCCACATGGCAGCTCTTTGTTCCATTTTAGTGGGATTTACGTTGCTTCGTGTCCATAATCTCAAAAATTCGACAACACCGGCGAGGATTGCTGGAACGTATGTTCTGGACGGTAAGGCGATTAATCAAATGAATGATTCGCAGCTGGCGGAGATTCGGAATCGCAAGATCGGGTTTGTTTTTAAAGTTTTAACTTGCTTCCACTATTAAGTGCATACAAGAATGTAGAATTGCCCTTGATTTATCGGGGATTGTCGAGGAAAGTAAGAGAGCCGCTTGTTATGCAGGCGTTGCAAGGTCAATTATTTTAACCGGCGGAATTACCGGAGCACACCAGCTATTTGAAGGCGATCTTGTCTCTGCAAAATGAGAGGGCCTTGGTTCGATAGGTTTTACCGTTAAAGCTTAAATGGTTTGAATCAATAGGCTCAAAACATGTCATACGGTTTCTGTGCTATTAGGGTCCGTCTATATATAAACAAGATATCGAGAATATGGCGCAGGGATACTGCGTCTTTTTATTACTCTTAAATATGACGTATTATATATAGGAATACCTCTATATGCGTATAAATAATATGTCTTATATTATTCATTAATTTATATATTGTGTCATAATTAAAATAATGTTATGTTTATGACACACTAAATAATGGAATGGGGGAGCCAGAGATGAGAATTGAAATAAGTGGTACAGGTAGAATCGAGAGGGTTTGCATTCGCAAAGCCTTCACAGAAAAGCAGCAGGATTATGTGGTGCATGTTATCAATTCAACTAAAGCAAGGTTGGGGAGTGGGTAAAGAACTTGAGGAAGTCATTCCTCATATGACCTCCAACATACAAGGAGTATCTCTTCGTGTGCCGACCAAGGACGTTTCTCTTTTGGATCTTCAAGTAGTGGTCGGTCGTCAAGTAAACGTGGATGAAGTCAAGCATGCGATCAGGCAGGCGAATGCTGGGCACATAGAAACATTTGTTGGCTACAATGAATTACCGCTTGTTTCAGTAGATTATATTGGAAATGAGAAATCCGCGATTATCAACGGTCTCAGTATTATGACGCAGGATGACCAAATCAAGCTGCTTGCCTGGTATGACAATGAATGGGGCTATGCCAACCGAGTTATCGATTTAGTATCCTATATTTCTCGCGCAGAAAGGATACAACTAAAGGGGGAAACGATATGTCTAACACAAACCATGTAGAATTGGCAGCTATTCACAGATTTGATTTGGGTATCATTTTATGTAAATCATGTAATGAAGTGATTGCTACGCTACCAACGGATGGATATAAAAAATTCTATGCCGTGTGTAAGAGCATGGCGTGTATTGAAAAAAATAGGGAGGTCAACCAATGATAACTAAGAAACAAGTGCTGCTGTTCCAAGAGGGAGACGCTTCAATGAAAACACTACTAGGAGGAAAAGGGGCTAATCTAGCAGAGATGACTCGTGCTGGCCTTCCCGTCCCTCCGGGATTTACGATTACAACAGAGGCTTGTTTAACTTTTTTTAAAGAAGGTAATCGGGTCTCAGATGAATTACTTGAACAGATTTCAGCAGCGCTTAAAGAGCTAGAGAAGCAAAAGGGACAATTGTTCGGAGATGCTATAAATCCCCTGTTGGTTTCTGTTCGATCGGGTTCAGTAAGTTCGATGCCAGGCATGATGGATACCATTTTGAACCTTGGACTAAATGACATCACCGTACAAGGCTTGGCAGTTCTTACAAACAATGAAAAATTTGCTTACGATTGCTACCGCCGCTTAATGCAGATGTTTGGAAACGTGGTTCTGGGCATTGAATCCTATTATTTCGAACAGTTATTGCATCGCTTGAAAGAGAATGAAGGCGCTGAGCAAGATCAAGAAATTTCGTCTGTCGGTTGGAAACTTTTAATTGAGGATTACAAGAAGTGTATTCTGACAAAAACGGGCAGAGCTTTTCCACAATATGTTTATGAGCAATTGAGTATGGCGATAGAGGCTGTGTTCAAGTCATGGAACAACCCACGGGCTCAAATTTACCGTGAAATAAATCGGATTCCAGATGATCAAGGGACAGCAGTCAATATTCAAAGTATGGTTTTTGGTAATATGGGAGGGAATTGTGGCACAGGCGTTGTTTTTACAAGAAATCCATCTACGGGTGAGAATACTTTCTTCGGTGAATATCTCATTAATGCACAGGGTGAAGACGTAGTAGCAGGTATAAGAACACCACTTGCGATTGCTTCTTTGCAAAACGAGATGCCAGAGATTTACGAGCAATTGTTTGAGGCTTCGAAGCAACTTGAGAGGCATTACAGAGATATGCAGGATATTGAATTTACGGTAGAAAATAATAAGCTTTACCTGCTGCAAACACGTAATGGGAAGAGAAATGCTCAAGCTGCGTTAAAAATTGCCGTCGATTTGGTCAATGAAGGTTTATTGTTAAAGCAGGAAGCCATAGGACGCATTGAGGTATCCCATCTTGATCAACTTTTGCACAGAGGTATTGATGAAGAGGCAATCAAGGATGTGTTGGCAAAAGGACTTCCGGCTTCGCCGGGTGCAGCGGTTGGACAACTTGTATTTGATGCAAATACTGCGGCAGAGTGGAACCGTGCAGGTAAGACAGTTATTCTGGCAAGAAATGAAACGACGCCTGAAGATATCCATGGTGTGATAGCCTCTGAAGGCATTCTCACAAGCCGTGGAGGGATGACAAGCCATGCAGCTGTAGTGGCAAGAGGAATGGGGAAGCCATGCGTATGCGGCTGCGAAGAAGTCCGAATTATGCTTGATGATAAGCGAATGACGGTTGGAGATATGATCGTGGAAGAAGGCGATTGGATTACACTCGATGGTGCAACAGGACGTGTCATTCTTGGTGTTATGCCTTTACGAGAAGCCAGAATGACGGATGAGCTTCTCATTATGCTTAGCTGGGCGGATGAGATTCGAACTCTGCAAGTCTACGCCAATGCAGATAATCCGGAAGACGCCAAAATCGCCAGAAAACTAGGTGCTCAGGGGATCGGGTTATGTCGAACAGAGCATATGTTTTTCTCTCCAACTCGTTTGCCTGTCGTGCAACAAATGATCTTAGCGCATACTAAAGAAAAACGATTGCAAGCGCTTGCGCAGTTGCTTCCCATGCAGCAATCCGATTTTGAAGGCATGTTCGAAGAAATGGACGGTCTTCCGGTAACGATAAGATTGTTAGATCCGCCATTGCATGAGTTTTTGCCAAACCTTGATGAGCTGCAAAAAAGACATATGCAGTTGACCTATGAGTTAGATGGTGCAGATTCGGAAAGAGAAGATACGGCTGATCTTCTGCGTAAAGTACAAGCGCTCCACGAGACAAATCCTATGCTAGGACAGCGGGGATGCAGATTAGGCATCGTTTTTCCAGAGATTTATGATATGCAGATTGAGGCTATTTTCCGTGCGGCTTCTAGGTGTATCAACAAAGGTGTTCGAGTCCTTCCTGAAATTATGATTCCCTTAGTTGGTCATGCGAATGAGCTTAAAATATTAAGTGAGCTCGTTGATTTCGTTGCAGAACAGGTATTAGGGAATGACAAACTTAGAGATTGCCCTTATAAGGTAGGAACGATGATTGAGGTGCCGCGTGCAGCGCTAACTGCGAGTCAAATTGTGGATTATGCGGATTTTTTCTCTTTTGGCACAAATGATTTGACGCAGATGACATATGGCTACAGCCGTGATGATGCGGAAGGGAAATTTCTAACCCATTATGTCGATCAAAAATTGCTTCCACATAACCCCTTTCAAGTACTAGATACAGAAGGTGTCGGACAATTAATTGAATTAGCCGTGAACAGAGGGCGTTTTATTAAGCCTTCTCTAAAAACAGGATTATGCGGTGAGCATGGCGGAGATAAAGAATCAATTTCTTTTTGCCATTTGATCGGATTAGACTATGTGAGTTGTTCTCCTTTCCGAATTCCTTTGGCACGCATAGCTGCAGCACAAGCATTCCTTCTACATGGTAATCCTAGTGTATTACAAAGGAGCGCGCTCCGATCACTGGAGAAAGTCTTGCTAAGTTGATCGGAATCTCTCGTCCAACGATTCGTTCCGATCTTGCATTCCTTGTGATGCTCGGATATTTGGACGCAAAGCCAAAGGTGGGTTATTTTCTCGGTAGACATTAGAAAATGGGGAAGTTGCGTACAAGAAGCTTGATGAGATCTTCGTTTGAAAAAGCTACGGTGAATGAAGCCGTAGTTACCTTATTCATGGAAAATGTTGGAATATTAATGATTATGAGTGATAAACAGGCGTTAGTGGTATTGTTTCGAGAAAAGATTTGTTAAAAGTAACACTAGGTAATGCGGGTGCTCCTACAATGCCTATTAGTCTTGTGATGTCCAGACATCCGAACATTGCGACAGTAGTTTAAATGATCATGTCCTGGATGCAGCTCGATCAAGCTACGAATTAGGAGGTAGGCAAGGATGGAGGAGAAAGTTCAAACGATATTCATTTGTTCGAATTCGATTGGGGAAACTGCGAATACTGTCGTCCAAGCGACAATTCGTCAGTTTAATACTAGTCAGGTTTATGTAAAACGGTTGGATCTATGCGTTGGATGAAGACATTCGAAATATGATGTAGTGATTACAGAGCGGTCATTTTTTAATCCTAACAAAAAAACTGAGATTTTATAAGTACAGAGGGCGATCCCGGTATTGACTTGATTGAATCTTACTTTTCAAATTCATTAGCCAAGGTATTTAATGTTCAGCCACATTCGCGGCCCATATTTACGAGGCTGAATGATCAGGGTAGAACGATTATTGTGATTACGCATGATCAACAGATTGCACAGCAGGCGAAGCGGGTTGTGAGGTTTTGGGATGGGCGGTTGTTGGAGAGTGTTTATTTGATAAAATGAGGTCGGGACTCCATGGGAATATGGAGTTCTGTAAATATGCAACTCGCACTGTAAGCACTGCAGATATCGCCTGAATGATAGGTGAGGTCTGCAGTTTTTAATTTTTATTGGCTAATGATTCGTTTAGTTAAGTAAGGAATATTTCAACTTTTTTATACAAATAGCTAAATGGTTTTGTAATGAATATATACGGATAATTCTCAAACACGTTACGATAATTTCGTGTTAAGAAGCTTAGCTGTTGTTACTATCGAAGGGATTACGTCTAATGAGTTTATTAAAGAAAGGATAGTGTTCAATCATGTTGGATGTGAAGGCTTTCGGAGCGGTCGGGGATCGCTCTAAACTGGAAAGCGCATCGTTTCAGGCAGCAATTGATGAATGTCATCAAATGGGCGGAGGGACAGTTACGGTTCCCGCTGGAAACTATACGATTGGAAGTATCGAGCTGAAGAGCGGGGTACTGCTTCATTTGGAAATAGGGGCTACGCTGTGGGCTTCAACGCATCGTGCCGATTACCGAGATGACTGGTCAGGTGTGGACGAGAGCAGGATTTTGATTAAGGCAACGAATGCCGAGTTGTTCGGTATTACAGGGAAAGGAACGATTCGGGGGTTCGGCACAGAAAAGTTCGGTTCCTGGTGGGGGGTACCGAAGCATCCTGAACTACGGGTATGCACCATGCACTTTGATAATTGCCGCTCGGTCACGTTAGAAGATATTTGTATCCGAGACAGCTCGTTTTGGACCGTTCATTTGAAGCATTGCGATACCGTTCATATTAACCGAATTTCTATTCACAATTATCGTTATCACTTGAATACGGATGGTATCGTGCCAGATGGCTGTCGGAATGTATTTATTAGGGATTGTCACCTATCAACTGGGGATGATTGCATTCCAATTAAGAGCACGGAAGATCGAGCTTGCGGGCAAATTTTTGTGACGAATTGCATCTTGGAGTCCCCGAATACAGCTATTAAGTTTGGAACAGAGATTTATGGATCGATTAGCGATGTCTATATTAGTCACTGCACCATTCATTCCGCAATTGGTATCGGTATCTTCGTCAAAGACGGAGGAACCGTAGAGAGAGCCCACATGAGTGGGATCACTATCATATCGGCAGATCTGTACGATATCAAGCCGGTTGTGCCCGTGTTCGTTGATATCGAAAAACGGCATGCCGACTCCAAGATAGGCAGTGTGCGAGATATCGTCTTCCGCGATTTATTCATTAGCACGCAAAGCTCAGTTGTTGTGCAAGGAGCACCGGACAGCCTAATTGACAACATATCGTTTCAACAAATCACAATGCGCATCACTGGTTATACGCCTTTTGGCAATCGCTACAAACCTGTCACGGGCAGGCGGACGCTTAAAGAGCAGCGCGATACTGAATTCATGATAAAGCCCGCATATATGACGATTGCATATGGAAAGAACGTACGACTTGATCATATACAAGTTTTCAATGGCATAGAAGAGGCAGAACACAAACGCCATGACCTATGCCTCGCGTATTCGACGAATGTTACCTACAATTACACATCAGTAGAAGCGGGAGGTAATGAGAAATGGATCGGATAAAGGATGAGGTGTTGAAAGCAGAGCGTCTAACCAAGGAAGATGGTCATTATTTTTTCGGTTATTATGACACACCTGCATGGAGCGGGAACGATCGGTATCATCTCTGCCATAAAGTATCGTTCTGTGATCGACTCCCGCGTGCGGAAGATCGAGCCAAACTTGGTTACATTGATTTACAAAATAAAAGCTTCACCGTCATCGGAGAAACAACAGCATGGAACTTCCAACAAGGGAGCATGCTGCAATGGCATCCCGCGTACCCGCAAGATACCGTTATTTATAATCAGTGGAATGGCAGTGCTTATAAAGGTGTCGTGCTGAATTTGTCAACGGGCAAGTCATACCCATTGGAAAGACCAGTTGCCAATGTTGATCCGACTGGCCGGTATGCCGTCAGCATCAATTTCCCCCGTATGTACGATTTCCGTCCGGGATATGGCTATGCTGGTGAATCGGACCTTTTCGCGAACGCACTTCATCCGTACGATGATGGTATTTATGTGATCGATTTGTTGTCAGGAAGTAGTCGGCTGACGATTTCTTTGCAGCGGATATGGGAATTTACGAAAGCGTATTTTCAAGGTGAAGATAGAAAAATATTAATCAACCACATCACCTTCAACACTGACGGCTCCCGCCTTGTCATGCTGGTACGCTGTTTTCCGGATAAAAATAAGTTGTGGAAAACAGCAGTCGTCACGATGAATATAGACGGTTCTGATATATTCCTGCTTGCCGACTACGGATATGCCTCCCATTACCATTGGCGGGATCGCGAGAGTTTGGTCATTCATGCTGGTGAGATGGAAACGAATCCTGAGGGTGAGCAGCTATATGTGTGGAAAGACAAGAAGCGCGAGGTACAGACGATTGATAAGTCTTTTTTTCTAAAGGATGGACATTGCAGCTACTCCCCGGATCGGCGATACATGCTCTATGACAGTTATCCAGATAGCGATTCCTATCGACATTTGTATATGTATAACTTAAAAACCAAAAAGGGTATGAAACTCGCCTCGTATTATTCGCTGCCTGAGCTGGAAGGTGATATCCGCTGCGATTTACATCCCCGGTGGAATCGAGAAGGCACGTTGATCTCATTCGATTCAACGCATGAAGGACAGCGACACGTTTATCAGATGGATTTAACTTCAATCCTAACGAATGATAATTGGGCTAACTAATGATAATTGAAGTAGAAGAAGCGTTGTCTGGCATGTAGTTCAGCAAAGAGGATATACGGATAATCGCGAATCCGATTATAGTGAGCTTGCTAGCGTCTAATCATTTGACAAGGTGGTGTTATTGGCAGTGCGCATGGAATTAGGTAAGCATCGATGGCTGTATCTGATGATGATCCCTGGTGTTTTATATTTCATAATTTTTCGGTATTTACCTATGCTTGGGAACGTTATTGCTTTTCAAGATTATCAGCCGTTTATCGGATTTACGGGTAGTAATTGGGTTGGATTCAAGCATTTCCACAGGCTGTTTACAGAAGATACATTTCTTATATTACTCCGAAATACCTTAATGTTGTTTGTATATGGATTTGTTTTTGCATTTCCAGTTCCGATTATTCTCGCGCTTATGTTAAATGAAGTTCGAAAGCAGGTTTATAAGCGATTTATTCAGACGGTTATTTATTTACCACATTTTCTTTCTTGGGTCGTTGTAGTTTCGTTGTCCTACCTCATGCTGACGACCGAAGGTGGAATCGTTAATAATCTATTGGTATCAATTGGCGGCAATAAAATTAACTTTATGCTCGACGCTGCTTGGTTCCGTCCCTTATATGCGATTCAGTCCATCTGGCATGATGCAGGCTGGGGTACGATTATTTATCTAGCCGCGATAGCTGGTGTAGACACGAGTCTTTACGAGGCGGCAGAGATTGACGGGGCGAGCAGACTACGTCAAATTTGGCATATTACATTGCCAGGAATACGCAATGTCGTTGTCATTCTGCTAATCCTTAAAGTAGGGGATATCATGGATCTTAGCTTCGATCATGTGTTTCTAATGTCAAATTCGATGAATCGAGGCGTTGCGGATGTATTCGATACTTACGTCTATAATGTCGGGATTCTCGGTGGTCAATTCAGCTACAGCTCCGCAGTCGGTCTATTCAAATCGGTAGCGGGTTTAATTATGGTATATCTCGCAAACCGATTGGCCAAAAAGTTCGGAGAAGAGGGTATATGGTAATGGAACAGACGAAACCGACAACGACAGGAAACGTATCTTTGCCACTCAGCGTGTCCAACAAGCGATCGGGAATTGTGTTATTCGATTGGATCAATTATTTTCTGTTACTTCTATATGCTCTGATTTGTTTTATTCCGATTTTGCATGTCTTCGCAACATCCATCGCGGATTCTTCGCAGCTGGCAGCACATCCATTTCTGCTAATCCCGACGAAGTTCAGTTTGGACGGATTTCGGTTTATATTTTCGTCGAACACGTTGCCACGAAGTCTACTGAATACGATTTTCATTACCGTGCTGGGGACCGCGCTGAATGTCATTGTGACTTCGTTGATCGCTTATCCGCTATCGAGAAAATATTTGAAAGGCCGAAATCCCGTTATGCTAATGATCGTGTTTACGATGCTGTTCACTGGCGGGCTGATTCCTAACTTCTTGCTGGTGAAATCGATGGGGTTATTGAATTCATATTGGGCGTTATGGCTCACTGGACTTGTTAGTCCGTTCATTCTAATCGTACTGAAAAGTTTCTTTCAGGCACTCCCGGATGAATTGGAAGAATCGGCGAAAATCGATGGCGCGAGCGACCCCTTGATCCTGTTTCGTATTATTTTGCCCTTGTCCCTGCCGGCCATTGCCACGATTTCACTTTTCTATGCTGTCGGTCATTGGAACACGTTTCTATCTGCGATTCTGTATATGAATGACCAGTCTAAATGGCCGATTCAGGTTCTGCTCCGACAGATCGTGACAGTCAGTACTGCCGGGATAGGTGACGACGAATTCGCTTATATACCGCCTTCAAATATCGTTCGTTCGGCTGTCATCGTTGTGGCGACGCTTCCAATCCTACTCGTATATCCGTTTCTACAGAAGTACTTTACCAAGGGCGTTCTACTAGGTTCGGTTAAAGGATGATATTGCATGCTCTTCGGGAGTGCAGTTCGTCATCATTTAATATATAATTTTAATAGAAAGAGGGTATTGGCAGAAATGAAAACGGTTACTTTACAAAAAAAGAGAGCTATCGTCGTTCTAGTACTAAGCACTGCACTACTAGCGGCATGCAGCGAAGGAACAAAGAGCGGGGTTACCTCGACAGCAACCCCAGCATCCTCGGCAACTGCGACATCTAACGCCAAACCAGCTGAAGCGGTGAATATTTCTATGATGGCGATGTACACCTCGCCTAATGCACCAGCAGCCGATAGTGATGTCATGAAGAAACTCATGGAAGTTACGAACTCAAAGTTGAACATCAACTGGGTGCCGAACGCGGCATACAACGACAAGTTGACTGCCTCTCTCGCAGCAGGAGATTTGCCTACGATTGTTGTGGCCGATCTCAATCTACCGGCCGTTACAAATGCCGTTGATGCCGGTGTATTCTGGGATTTAACACCCTATCTAAAAGATTACCCTAATTTGAAGCGGCTTGATGCTGGTGTCCTGAACAATGCTTCCTACAAAGGAAAAACATACGGCATTTACCGTGGTCGAGATAAAGCGAGAAGTACAATCTTTATTCGCAAGGACTGGTTAGACAATATGGGGCTGAAAGTTCCGTCAACGCCGCAAGAGCTGTTGAATACAGCGGTTGCTTTTGGAACCGGTGATCCAGACAAGAACGGGAAGAATGATACGACCGGATGGGTGATGGATAATGGCGGTTCGGATTTCAAAGCGTTGCTTACTTGGCTAGGCGGACCGAACGAATGGACGGAAGACGGCGGTAAGTTAGTTCCGGCAGTGCTGACGCCACAGTATACAGACGCCCTTAATGCCATGAAGAAGTTGTATGATGAGCATGGCGTCAACCAGGACTTCTTACTGGTCGATTCCAACAAAAAGAACGAAATTTTCTATGGCGGTAAAGCGGGTATTTATTATCAGGTGTCTGATTCCACTCGGGAGAAGTCAGTTCAGAAAAATGATCCGAAGGCACAAGTGATGATGATAAACCAATTTACAGGTCCGGCTGGTATCAAAACACGAGGTGAAAGTGGATTCAACTTGATGATGATGGTTTCAAAGAAAAACGTAAAGACAGAGGAACAGTTGCGTCAAGTATTGGGATTCATTGACAAACTGGGCAGTAAGGAAGCACAACTCCTGCTAAACTATGGCATTGAGGGAGTCCACTATACGTTGGACGGCGGAAAAGTCGTGTGGAAAGATCAAGATGGCTTCACCAAGTCGACAGGCGCGGGTCCAGGCATCTATAACTTGAGTATATTAACTGATTTGATGCCGCAATTAAAATCGGACGATCCGCAAGTCGCTAGATCGACAGAAGTCCGCAGGGAAAATGAGAAGTTTGCTGTGTTCAATCCTGCAGCACCTTATAAATCGGCCACTTATACGACACTTGGCAAGACGTTGGATCAAACTGTCAACGATGCGCAAAGCAAATTTATCCTAGGCGAACTTGACGCAGCAGGATGGAAAAAAGCGGTTGAGCAATGGAAGAGCAACGGAGGTACCAAGTACATTGAAGAAATAAACGCCGCTTATCAGGCGGTTAAGAAATAGCAATTAACTAACTAGCTAACAATGCCTGGGCTTTCTTTTGTACCGTTTACAGGAGGTAGCCCCAGTCGTCTTATCGGAGGAGTAGCGATGAAGTCTTCAATTGGATCTGGAAGAAAGCGCATGAACATTGGGGTATCTCGATACTTTACCAAGCTGCTGGCGATCAGTATATTGCTGGGTGCCATTCCGGTTATTACGCTGGGGTTACTTTCCTATGTCATTTCCTCTAATTCGATTAAAGAGAAAGTGATCCGTGGCAACGATTTGATATTGGCTCAGATTCATCTGCGAACGGAAAGGGAATTAAGTCTGGTCGATAAAATGATGAATCAATTGATGTACTCCACGCTAGTCGCCCAGACGCTTAACAAAGCGGTTACCCAACACGACTTTCAAGCTGTGGGGCAAATTCAGCAGGAAATTTCTTTTATGCAATCTTATGAACTTGGTATATCCGATGTCGTGCTTGTCAATCTTCAAAAGAATTGGCTGATCAGCAGTGGTGGCCGTTTTAACAGTTTTACTTATTATTCGGATCAATCACTTTTCTCACACTATACGGATGCCGGCCAGCAATTTAATCGGTATTACCTATCCGACAAAACAGTTACGGTCGTTGAAAGGCTGCCACTGCATTCTGCGAATCCAATTGCCTTGTTACTCGTCGACATTTCGCTGGATGATCTTGATGCCATCCTTGCCAAAAATAAAGAGTTCGGCGAAATGTTCATTATGGACGAGGAACGAAAATTTGTAGCTGGAACGAGCTCAGATACGCATTTGCAAAGTGCACTCGACGCAGTTGTAGCGCAAACAACCGATCTTGAAAATGATAAGGCAATTACGGTTGACCTTAACGGCAAGCCGTCCGTGATTATTCCCTACCGTTCGAGCTACAACAGTTGGTTGTATTTATCGGTTATTTCATTAGATGACATTTCAATGGACTCAAGGGAAATTGGCCGGTACACGGTTTATATTTGCACGGGAATATTAATTCTCACTTTTCTTGTGTCGCTCTACAGCTCTCGGGTTATTTATTCGCCTATAAAAAGATGGTATGGCGTGCTCCGCGATTTAGTGTCGGGCTCGGACAAAGGAAACGAGATCGACATTATCAGCGGGAAGTTGAAGTCGCTGCTTCACTTGCGGCAACAAATGAGCGATCAGTTGAAGCAGTTTTTCGCGACCAAGCTCCTACTGGGCGAATGGCGCCGGAATGAAATTGAAGAGATGATGAAGAGTTACAATTACCCTACCAACTTGAAGCAATATATGGTGCTTGTATCGGAAATTGATACGCTTGAAGGGACCAGCTACACGGAGCAAGATCGCTATCTGTTAATGTTTGCAATTAGCAATATTGCAGGTGAGATTGTTCCAGCCCGTGAGCGCTTCGAAACGGTTGTCATTAACCATTCGCAAGTGTTGATTATGGGCAGTGAGGCCGACGACGCTCAGGAGGCTCGACTTCTGGCTTTTGAACGGGCGATGGACATTCAGCAAAAGGTGAGAGAGTTTTTGCGCTTGCCGTTAAGCATCGGAGTAAGTAGGGTGCATACAGACTTAAAGGAAATACCTAAGGCTTATTTGGAAGGGGTTGAGGCCCTCAAATACCGAATTCGCTATGAGCAAGAATCGCTTCTTTTTTTTGACGAAGTTCAGCCTAACCGAGAGCTGCCCCCCATTTTTCCAATGCAGATGGAGAATGACTTGATTGATTCGATTAAACTAGGCAATGAGGAAGAGATTCGGCATAAGCTTAGCGTATTTCTTCAGGAAATTTACAAGAATGCGGCTAACCATCGAGATTACCAAATCTTTGTGGCGAGACTTCTAACCGATCTACTGCGTCTTCATCAGGAGATAGGAGGCGTCATGCCCTACGACGGAACGGTATCGTTATTTGAAAAATTGTTCGAAATTAAGACGATTCCGGAAATCGAAGGTTGGTTTATGCAGATGTTGATTGCGCCATTAGTCAAGTTGATTGGCGAGCAAAAAGACAAGGCGCATCATCGCATCTCTAAAGAAGTCTGTGCAATGATTAACAACGAGGCTGAAACCAATCTGACCTTGGAACTATGCGCAGAACGCTTAAACTATCACCCTGTATATGTCAGCCGAGTGTTTCGACAGGAAATGGGCATTAATTTCGGCGAGTATATGGCTAACGTTCGTCTTGGCATCGCAAAAAGATGGCTGCGTGAAACAGATATGACGATTAATGAAATCGCGCAGAAGCTGCATTTTAGCAATTCTGGCAATTTTATTCGCTCATTTAAAAGTTCAGAGAGCATCACACCTGGCAAATATCGAGAACAAAGGAAACAGTAAGGTTACCGCCGGAGGAGGTGGTTTCTAAATGTAAATTGGGCAATTGCAAAGGAGGGATCGCGCCTGGATAAATTGTTCGTTGTAGGAGACAGCATATCCATCGATTATGGTGTCTACTTGGAGACAATACTGGAAGGCGGAATGATTTACGATCGTAAGAAGGATCGGGATTCCATTAACGAAAACCAAGATCTCCCCGAGGCGATGAGAGGAGCAAACGGTGGGGACAGCGGAATGGTACTTCAATATTTATCCTTTCTCGTAGCGAATCGCTTGTTTGATCATGATATTTTGCTGCTGAATTGCGGGCTGCACGATGTGAAACGTAATGTGTCGACGGGCGAGCTGCAAATTCCATTAGAGTTGTACGAAGCGAACTTACAGGCGATTCTACAACTCATGCAGCCGCTTCCTGTTCGGATAGTTTGGGTGAGGACCACGCCTGTCGATGATGCCATCCACGAGGAGCGGATGAAGAAGTTTGTACGATTGAATCGCGACGTCATTCACTATAATGAAGTTGCCGATCGAATCATGGAGGCTGCTGGCATCCAATCCATAGATTTGTACAGATTTACGCAAAAATTAGGCGATGGCAAGACGTTGTTCAACGACCATGTCCATTACGTCCCACAGATCCGAATGCAGCAAGCAGCGTTCATTGCCAGCTACTTGCACAACATAAGATAACGAAGCTCATAACGCACAAAACGCACTAGTTTGTTAGGATCCACCACAAAGGAGGAACTACTGAATGAGTAATGTGTTGAAAAGTCGATTATGCAAGCTCATCATGTTTTGCTTGGTATTGGGGTATATCCCGTTAGGAATGGCGAAGCCTGCCTCCGCCTTCGGGAATGGAAATCTATTGAATGGTGGGTTCGAGAGTGCGACAGGTTCAGGCATTCTCGTCTTCAACGGCTGGAAGATCGATTCGACAGGATCGAAGGCTACGAACGGCACTCCGGCGGGCTCGACCTATGCCCATTCAGGTAACAATGCCTTGAAGGTATCGGCAGGTTCGGGCAGCCAAAAGACACCGGCACAGCAATTTGTGTCCGTCATTCCCGGTCAGACCTACAACCTTTCATTTTACTTGAATGTAACGGCTTGTACGAACGCGGCATCCTCGACGGGAATGGTCGTCCGGTTTTATGACAAAGCGGGGCCAGATAACTTCTCCACGACCGGATCCACGACAGTCGGTTCGGATGTCATCGTTGGCTCGGTTACGGGGACGACGACTTCTGGATACACATTGTATCAAAACAACTTCACTGTGCCCGCAAATGCGAAATATATGCGGATCTATGTGTTCTCCAGCAGCGCAGTCAGCGGCAGCATGACCGCTTATGTCGATGATGTCAGCCTCGTGCAAACCGGCGGCACGGCACCGAGCTCCGTGACAGGCGTCACTTTGAATAAGACGTCGACGTCCATCGAGAAGGCGGGTACCGAGACACTTATCGCCACTGTAGCTCCTTCCGGAGCACCGCAGGCCGTCGTCTGGAGCAGCAGCAATTCTTCCGTCGCTACTGTCGATGCCAACACAGGTCTAGTCACAGCGGTGAATACCGGAACTGCGACCATCTCGGCCACATCTACGACAACCACACCACCGAGTACAACTCCTACGATAAATACTGCATCCGCTCAAGTGACGGTAACGGCTGGCATGCCTACGCCGGTTTACGGGTTGACACTGACGCCTTCTTTTAACTCCATTAGTGCTTATATTGCAGGCGGGCGGGATGATCTGATCCGTCATCTGTACTATAAGAAGACAACAGACACAGTATGGAAAAATGCACTGGATCCCATTTATATTCCAGGCAAGGAGATTTTCTCAGGCAGTATTGTGAGGTTGGATGAGAATACGACCTACGATGTCAAGTCCGATATATACTACGGAAGCACACTCATCAAATCGGAGACGGGAACGGTCCAAACTTGGACATCTAACCCCGTGATCGCTCAGACGATTTCGCTATCCAGTTTGTACACGAGTGGCGGGTTGGTCATTAACGGGCTGACCGGAACGAACAATGGTTGGATCAAAATTGTTAACGATACGGGCCTCACCATCGATGCTGGTACGCTAACTCAGAATGCCGTCACGATTACGAATACGGTCTATACGATCCTGGATGGCTTCATTGTCAAAGGCGGCAGCAAGAATGGTGTCTACCTGAACAGCACGGATCACGACGTCCGGATTACAAATGCGGATATTTCCGGCTGGGGGCGTACAGCGGTCGATGCCGTGCATACAGCTGCACAATTGGCCTATATCAATAAAAGCGATGTAGGTTATGGCACACCAATCGATGCGCAAGGAGATATGCTGGAAGGTGATGCTGGCTTCCGGATCGAGGATGCGAAGAACATCGTTGTAGAACGCAGCTATGTGCATGAGCCGAGAGGCTATGCGAACCCATGGGGAGGTATCACCTCGGATGGGCAAGTGTATAGCAATTCTCACCCGCAAGGACCCGAGGCGATGTACCTTCGAAGTGCAGGCGGTATGGTGGTCAGGTATAACGACTTCATTGGCACGGATGAGTACCATCGATTCAATGACGTGATCAGCGGCTATTATAACAATGCAGAGAGCGGCGGCTTCTATAAGGATGCTGACATCTATGGGAATTTCTTCGGATACGCGAATGATGATAGTGTAGAATTCGATGGCGGACAGTCCAATATCCGAGTGTTCGACAATCGTTTCGAAATGAGCTATTCCGGCACCAGCTTCGCTCCGAACATGGTCGGTCCGAGCTATGCATTTAATAATGTATTTTATAATCTGAACGATTATCGAAGAACAGGCACGGGGTCGGTAGTCAAATTAGGCGGCAACAGCAGTACCGTGTATAAAGGTGAGACCTGGTTTTTTAACAATACCATCTATGCAGTGCCCAAAGCGATTACTGGCAGCAGTACGCCGAAGAACTGGTATGGCGGTACCCGAAATAATCTCATTGTCGTGATGAGGGATCTCACTAAGGGCTCATCTAATTATTACAACATTGAGGATAATAGTCCATCCGTCAATCCCGGTACGAATTTTGATTATGATGCGTTGGGACGTACGACGGATGCTGATGGATCCGGGGATATTTATGCAAATCCAGGAGCCGAGGCACATGGCTTGTTCAAGATCGGCAAGATGACGAATCCGGATGCGGGTGTTTTTACACCGACGATTTCTGGCATCGATACGGCAAGGGAAGTAAACGTTGTGGATCAGGGAACAATCATAGATAACTTTTCGAATACGTTTTCTGGTACTGCTCCTGATATTGGCGCTTTTGAACAAGGGTCGAGCAGCTTGTTCCCGAAACGGCCGATCCCGTTCCAGTCAGATAAATATTTGGTTAGCATTCCAGAAACGAGCAACTCAGCTACGTTCACGATTTCGACAGGTACACTCAGTGGATCTGGCAGTTATACGATTCGACGTAATGTGGAAGAAGATTGGTATTCGGTTACACCCTCCACGGGAACCTTCGGAAGTAACGCTTCAGTAACGTTTACAGTTAATGTGGACCGCACCAAAGCTTCATTTAACCGGGCTGTCGAATACTCGACCTTATTCGTGCGGTTAGCCAATGGGTATTCGGTGCCGATTACGGTTAAAGCAGATAATACGGCTGTTGCAGTGCCGGTTGGGCAAACGATTCAGCTCGACTCCACAAAGCCGTTCCCGAACACATCCAATTTGAATGCCGATTGGAAATCCAGCAGTACGGCAGCTTCGATTACATCATCGTCGGTTATCGACGTATCATCCGTTAACGTCGCTGGTGTATATGCTGGTACAGCAACTCTTACGGCGAATAGCTCGGATAATGGCGTCAACCAAGCTGAGTACAAAGTACGTGTGCCGGCGATGCTCGGTGACCTGCAGGTGAATGGGCAGGCTGTCGCGGGGTTCGCACCGGGTACGTATAACTACAATATCGTACTGCCGACTGGTTCTGGCGTGCCGACGCTATCGGCGGCTTCACTGGATGCCAGCTCAGCATCGCCTTCTACAGTGGCGTATAACTTACCAGCGAGTCTGCCGGGCACGGCTGTCGTTATGGTGACGTCTTCTGATGGAACGACGAGCAATGCGTATACGATTCAGCTTACAGTATCGCCCGGCGCAACATCCGCTGTAGGATACTGGAAGCTTGATGAGACTTCAGGGACGGTCGCATCGGATTCCTCGGGCAATCATTTGAACGGAACCTTGATTAACGGACCCGTATGGACAGCGGGCAAGTTTGGAAACAGTCTAGATTTTGATGGAGCGAACGATGAAGTGGATCTGGGAACTCCCACTGAATTGCAAATTACGGGTGCCATGTCTCTTGCCTCCTGGGTCTATGTCGACAGCTTCACGAGCAGTGGCCGAATCATCTCAAAGGAGAACGGAAACAATTCTAGGTCATGGAGCCTGTATACGAATTCCGGAGGCAATGGCGTATTCCAGATCGCAACGGGTGCAACTTCTTCCATTACCGTGTTGACAGCAAGTACGTTACCGGTTGGCCAATGGGTCCATCTGGCGGCTGTATTTGAGCCGGGCACTGCACTAAGGATCTACGTCAACGGTGTATTAAGCAACTCCAATCTCAGCTCGATTCCGTCGATGCAATATAACAACAACCAACATGTGTTTATAGGAAGACGGCCGGATTTTTCGAATGCTTTTAACGGCAAGATTGACGAAGTATATGTCTATAACAACGCATTGACGAGTTCGGATATTGCAGGTTTAGCGGGTAACTAGGAGATATAACCGTAAACTACGCCGACTTCCAGCTTCTAATTGGCAGTCGGCGTATCCGTATCTTTTTCTTAGCATGGAACCTATCGTTTAGGTGGAAGAAGGAGAAAAAATGAAACAATATTTTGAATTAGAAGCTAGCATGACATATAAGATGGCAGATCAGAACACAGACGCCATCCTTGAAACAATAGCAGGCTCATATATAGCGAATAATCCTCCGCATTCGTTTGTATTCAGATGCTATAGCAGGCTTTCAATCCCACAGTTACAGGATGGCAGATTTGATTTTAATATGCATGAAAAACATCCCGGTGCTGCTAATGGTCAATATGCCTTCGCACTTGGCATGCTATGGAGTGACAACGTCAGGTCTGTTGAAACAGCAATCAATTGTTATGGTCCGACGAAGCTGCTACTGAATGGCAAGCTGTTTTATAAATCGGGGGTATCTGAAGAGGTTAATGTAGATACGCGCAAAATTGTTGAAGTAAAGTTGCAAGAAGGCTGGAATGCGTTTCTGCTTATTTTTCAAAAGGTAGCTTCCGGTTTCGGCTGCATATTCGGTTCAAACCGCAGCCATTCGACGCCTTTAGATTTTATGAACCCGTTCCAAAATCGATACGACTGTGGCGGTTGGTTGTATTCGGAGCTGCAAGATGATGAACGGTTCGGAGAAACCAACTTCCCCAACGTGAAAGGATCCGAAACGGACTCCCCTGTCCTGTGGTTTCCTTCTCAGGCGCGAACGGCTGATCAGCAGTCGCTGATGAACTGTGCAAGAATTTACGGTGTCCAGCCGAATAAGGTGGCATATGCTTGGGCGAAAGGGAACTCCGTTCTCCCCGGACGGAATCGGTTCGCTTTGAAGGGATGGTCAGCCGGCCAGCTTCGCATCTGGGTTAACAGCGAACTCGTCTCGATGTCCGAGAAGGAAGGGCCATTTGAGTGTGAGGTTAATCTCGTATACGGGGTACACAATTGGTTAGTTGAGTCTGCGTGTGGGAAGGAAGACTGGGGTTTTTCACTGGAAGTGACAGCTGGAGATGAGGGGTATTCGTTTGGTCAGCCACACCCTGTAAAAGGCACCGATGAATGTTGGTTTTATCTAGGGCCGATGGAGCGCATTGCAGGTATCGTCCCAGAACAGCTGCAAACGATGTACAGCTTGTTTGAAGTGGATGATGCCGCAAAAGAATCTGGCAATTATACGTACTGGCGAATAGATAAGCCTGGAGTTTGGATCAGACCTTACCTACAAAATGCCCGTTATGCAAGATGGAATTATCCAATTGGTGTGACACTGTATGGTCTACTCCTGACCGGTAGAAAACTCACACGACCTGATATTGTAAGATACGCACAACAACATCTAAAAACGTGTACGACGATGTACAGCTACGCGGTGTGGGACCGTAAGCAGTATGGGTATCCAGCTATAAACACGAAACTAGTAGATATGAAGATGCTGGACGATTGTGGCTCGATCGGTAGTGCCATGCTGGAGGCAAATAGAGAGGCGCAGGATGACGATTTTGTCAGGCTGGCGTATGTCATTGCCGAATATATGGCAAGCACGCAAGAACGGCAGGATGACGGTGCATTTTATCGTGATTCCAAGGGTTATTACATGGAAAATACGTTATGGGCAGACGATTTGTACATGAGCACCCCATTCCTGATCCGGTACTATAAGCTGACAGGTGAACGTAGATGGCTTGATGATGCTGCGAGACAGTTCTTGCTTTATAAGAAATACTTGTATCTTCCCGATAAAAAACTGATGTCTCATGTCTATGATTTCAAGTTTCATATGGCTAATGGGATCTCTTGGGGACGCGGAAACGGTTGGGTTATTTTTTCTTTGTCGGAGCTGCTAGAGACTATGCCTGAGGACCACAGGGATAGAGGAGAGCTGCTTGCCTTCTTCAGAGATTTCTCTGAAGGATTACTTGGTCGACAAGGGAAGGCAGGCTTGTGGCACCAAGTATTAACAGATGAGGGATCGTTCGAGGAAACGTCCTGTACTTCCATGTTTGTTTATGCCCTTGCTAGAGGGGTACGCTTCGGCTGGCTGGAAAATACCAGGCTATATGCAGCGGCTGTACGCAAAGCGTGGAATGGATTAATTAAACATGCCTTTGAAGGCAATGGATCTGTCCATGGTGTATGCTGCGGATCCAAATATTCCTTCTCCCCTGATTATTACAAATATGAGCTTAAGGCGGTTACGAATGATCCGCATGGCATTGGCATCGTCCTGCTTGCCGGAATTGAGGCCGACAACATGAACCGGATGTTATCAACTTTGCATACTGCGGAATAAATGACGAGGAGTGGACATGATGAAAGGCGATGTAAATTACTCAACAATCACCAGAAAACAAGATGAATTGACGGGTGTCGAAGTCATTCAGCTCACCGACAATTCCGGAGATACGTATCATCCTTATTTCACCAAAACATTGATTGATTCTGACAATAATTACATTCTTCTGGCGTCTAATCGTTCCGGTTCGATGCAATTATACACACTGAGGTTTAAAGATGGACAAATGGTGCAAATCACCGATCGAGAGGGGGTTATTCCTTTCAGTTCCGTACTCGATGCCTGGAATCATATTGTCTATTATTTTGCAGACCGCACGCTGATGCGGGTTCGCCTTGATAATCTGGAGACGGAAGAGCTCATGCAAATTCCAATTGGCTTCAAGCCCAGTGATCTATCTATTGATAACTCAGGGAAATTTCTATCTTTTTCGTATGTGGAACATATGGAACTTTGTACGGAAACAGGTGGCACCTATTCAACGCATAGGGAAAAACACTTCCGTAGGCCAACGAGTGTAATTATTCGTTATGACATCGAAAGAAGAGCTCCCTATGTGGTGTGGGGAGAAGGTCAATATATTTCTCATGTGAATATAAGCCCGGTCGATCCAAATATTATTTTGTATTGCCATGAAGGACCGTGGCTACAGGTTCAGCGAATGTGGACGGCGCGGATCGACCATGACAAAGTGTATCCGCTTGTGGATCAGAAGGTGGGTTTGGAACGGATCGGGCATGAATTTTTTACTGCCAGCGGAAGGGTTGGCGCACAGTATTCATCTAGGGAGCGGGTCGGAGATGAATTTTTGTTACATGGCGATATTTTTATAAACACAGATGGTTCGAATGAGAGAAGATTTTATTACCCTTATACTCGACCTTCCCATGTACAGATGAACTACCAGGAAACGATGGGTGTCGGTGATCGTGCACACATTCGCGAAGTGATGAAGGATAGTGGGAACTATATGTCCTTATTAAAATACGAAGGGGGTTCAATCGAAGTCGGCCTTCTTTGTGCTCACGGTACTTCATGGGGCAGCCAGATGTCTCATCCGCATCCCATCTTTACCCGTGATGATCAGTATATCTTGTTCTCTTCTGATAGAGGTGGAAAATCCAATGTTTATATGGCTAGGGCAGATTGGGACAAAACGGTGAAGAGTGATAAGCTGATAGAAAGTTAGAAATCATTACGAAGCAGTGCCGGACCACGCCGGATTAAATAAAAGCATTATAGTAGATAAGTGATATCGTTAGCTTTTTTGCACATTCCTAATGAAGTCCGCGTAAACCGCGGGTTTTTTTTATGAGATCAAGTTCTTGTCCGTTTGCTATTCCTATTAACTTAACTGAGAGTCTGGCTCGAACGCAGCATCTCGAAATTTCGGTTAACTCATTAAAGAAGTCAGAATAAGGAGGATCATCATGGAAACAGCTTTGAGACCGTATCCCACTCTATGTAAATATATCTACTCCGGGCAAAATAGTTCTTTCGTTTACTATGATGACGAAGGAGACAATTACAATTATGAAAGTTTTTTTTGCTCAAATTACTATGGTGTGGGATGAGGAACTAGAAGACTTGTAAGATTCCCCTATAACCCATCAATGTTCCTACAAAATTCCTTCTGGCCGTATGATTGTCTCTGTACGAAAGAGTCGTGAAAAACTACAATGGACTGAGAAATGATATCGCTTACATGACGCTGTTAAGTTCGGAATGGAAGGGGGTGATTTGAACAAAACTCCTACTGTCGTGCTAACCAGAACAGTTTATAAATTGCCAATCCAAGGAGGTTTTATGAAAGTGAGAAGGAGAGCATTCGTTTGGCTTATGACTTTGGTAATGATCTTATCCATGATACCATATGCAGGATCGGTAGAAGCGGCTGCCAGTGCGCCAAGTGCAACGATTTATGTTGCTACAAATGGCAATGATAACACAGGTGACGGAACACAAGCGAAGCCGTATAAATCGATTGCTAAGGCAAAAACAGTAGTAAGGACACTGCCTAAGACTGGTGGTGATATCGTCGTTCAAATTGCCGATGGCTTTTATCCGCTTGATGAAACTCTCGTTTTTGACAAGAATGATTCCGGAAGTGCAAGCAGCACGATTCGCTATGAGGCGGCGCCGGGGGCAAAGCCGGTAATCAGCGCCGGCGAAATGCTGCAAAAAGGCGTATGGACAGAAGCGGTTGGCCTTACTCAGACAGGCGGATTAAAGGCGTATAAAACAACCCTTAACCGCAGCGATAAGCTGCGCGCACTCTATGTAAACGATAAGGGCGCCACCATGACGAAGAGCTCGGAAATAGCTTCGGCCAACAGAACCGTCACGGGCACTCCCACTGCCAGCTTTACCGCTGCCAATAACCCTTGGGCGTGGCAGAATGGCACCAACATCCGGGCGGGTATCGTATTCGACGCCAGCGTAGGTCTGACGACAGCAACGAAAAACCCCCAAAACATCGAAGCCGAAAGCACGGGCGGCTCCACCGCCAGATGGGCGAGACCTTTTATCACTTTCGCGTCGATCGAAGAGGCGCCGGCAGCCAGCAGCAAGCCCGGCGGTATCATGTTCCGGTTCCAGATGCCGTATGGGTTCATTTCACAGTCTTTGGGTAATAACACGCAATACAATCCGGGTAACAATCAAGTAATCCGCAACGCGTTCGAGTTCTTCAACAAACGCGGAAATTTCTATTTCGACCAGGCGGAAAGCACGCTTTATTACATCCCGCTTGCAGGCGAGGATATTAATACCGCCGACGTGGTGGTTCCAAGGCTCGAGACGGTCCTCGACATAAGAGGGATCCCTGTCGGAGATCGGTTGAACCCTGTTGCGGGCTCCGATGATGGGCGTGTCAAAAACATAACCTTCAACGGGCTGAAGTTTGCCCATACCGACTATAAACTGACTGAACTGACGGGTACATATACATGGAGCGACGGATCCGGTCCGGTAACGACCAGTTCCCGAGGCTATGCATCTGTTCAGGGCTCTATTGTGAACAAAGTTTACTTCCCCAGCAGCATCAATTGGCATGAGACTTTCTACCGAGGGTATGACATACCGCCGGCAGCGGTAATGATCAACGCGGCGAGGAACATCAAGGTGCTGAACGGCGAGATTGGGCTTACCGGATTTAATGGCATCCATGTAGAAAACGATGCCAAGGATATCGAAATCTCAGGCAATTATATCGTAGATACGCTCGCTTCAGGCATTGTAATCGGACATCCGCAGCATATCTACGAAAACGATGTGGCGGTTTCGCATGAATCCAGTGTTTCGCTCTCTGGCACGCCAATAAGGAACTGGGCTGGCGTTGGTAAGGAGAAATTTGCGGCGGGTACGGAAGCAGTGCCGGAGAATATTTATATTACAAATAACTTTTTGTTCAGGACCTGTTACGGATTCCCGGGCGCCAACGCACTGGCTTCTTTCTACACAACGAATATGCAAGTACTGCACAACTACATCTATGACACCACTTACGGCGCCATGAGCATCGGCTGGGGTTGGGACGAGTATGATGGCTTCGGCTTTACCTCCCAAGGTACCAACAAGACTGGCGGCCCGTACCAAGGTACGCATGAAACGAGTCTCGCGAGATCCCCAGTAATTTCCACGACCTCTAGGAATAACAAAATAAACTATAACCGGGTAGAAGAAATTTGCACAGTTGTTAACGACTCCGGAGCCATTTATTCACTGGGCCGGCAGGGGGACCCAGGTAATTTGCCGGGTGGAGGGACATGGGACACCGTCAATAATCTGACAAACAACCCTGTCACTGACAAGAGTAGTAACTGGCATTCTGACAATTGGACGAATTTCACTGAGATGAACTACAACTTCCTTGACCCGAATCCAACTGGCAAACCCACGACCTCCAATAACTGGACGAACGGGTTCCATCCGGATGAAGGCAGCACGTTCATTAAGATGATAGGCAACGTCGTGCAGTCCAAGCTTTCGCATGCTGTCGGACAGAGCCGTCTTTATGAGTTTAACAACTGGAAGCGCAAAAGCGATATGATTGCCGTCGATGGTTATGTGGATGGGAATAACGACCAGAACGGCGGTCCTAGGATTATTTACAACAATTACAAAAGCGAAGCACGCATTTGGCCGGTTAAGGGCAACGAAATCGTTTTGAATGCGGGTCTTGCTAACGAATACACGCATATGATTCCGAGGAGCCTCATTGCCGATACCGAGTTTGAGTTGGCTTCCAATGTCATCATGGGTAAAGGTGAAAAGCTGAACCGCAGGGGTCTGCTCCAAGCGCAAGACACCGTTTGGATCGCGCCAGCGAACACAACTGTCTTTAATGAAGGCACTAAGATGACTAAAGCTGCAGGTGACGTAAAGTCAATCAACGCTCCGTCTTCCGCAGGTGAATACAAACTGTATATCAAATATGGAGACGGCAGAGCAACGGCCACTTCCAAATATACGGTATATGTTGATGCGAGCGGTTCAGCAACTAATGTGGAAAATGGGAAGAGCTATGAAGTTTCAGCAGTAAGGCCGCTTAAACTGACTTTGAGTACGGATTACACTTTTACGCTTAACGGCAAGCCTGTGACGAATGGGTACGAAATCCGCACTGCAGGAAGCTGGACTTTGGTAGGCAGCACTTCGACGCCTGCCATAACCTTCAACTTCACCACCACAGTATCGGAGGCGAATAGGCTGCTCCCGGCTGACGTGTCAGTCGCCCCCGGCGGGAAAGTCAGGTTTGCGTACGATATGGACGACGCTACTAAACAGATATGGATTTCTTCATCGAGCGACGGAAATTTCATTGAAAGCGACAAAGAAACAATGGCCTCCGGCAGCATGATAGAAATAACCGCGCCAAAGTTGGTCGGTCCATACATTATTTATGTACGTTCGAAAGAAGGCAATGTTCTCAGCCAGTCGCACGCTCGTGTCGTGGTGCGCGATATGACGCCTGCCGATATTCCTAGAGATGGTCTTGACTTATGGCTCAAGGCTGATGAAGGCGTGGAAAAAGACGGAAGCGGCAACGTAACTGGATGGACCAATATGGGCAGCGTTCCAGCGAAGCTTGTCCCAGCGAACGTCCCCGGCAGCGGCGGTGATAATCTTGGAACACCTACCGGCAATCCTACGCTAAAGAACGATGGATACGACTATGTAGATTTTGCAGCGATGTCAAGGCCGTTAAAATCCGCAGGCTTTAAGAATTATAACGGCAGTACGCAGATGACGATATATGCGCTGGCTAGACCAACAACCACAGCCAACAACTCTAGCGATCAAAGTGGTCTTGTTTATTTCGGATTAAACGAAGCTTACCAAACGTGGGCGGCCAACAGTGGTTGGAGCGGTATTAATCTGGGTGTAGGAACAAACCGAGTTAACATCCGCTTTGGTAATACGGATGGCAGCGTATCGGGTGGCGGGCAACAAATTACAACAACAGCGACTGACGGTCTTGCCAGCGTTCGGGCGCAGCTAAACGGAACCAATAGAGCTGTTTATGTTAATAACAATGTCATCGGCACTGGAACTAACGCTAAGGCACTGTTAGGAAACAGCTCGGATCTGGGCGTAGGTTACACGATGGCGGCTGCAACCCCTTACCGCTTCCTGGGCAGGGTCTCGATACTAACCTGTATGTTCTGGTGCGTGTAAAATCCCCTGAGCTGAACAACAGCAGCAGCAATGCGCATGAGCATGACTCCGTCGAGATCTTTGTGGATGAGAACAATAGCAAACAAACCTCCTACGGCACAGGCATGGGACAATACCGTATTAATTATCTGAATGCGAAAACCTTCAATCCAGGCAGTATCAGCGCGGGATTTGAGTCTTTTGCCAAAGTCGTGGATGGCGGTTATTACATTGAAACGAAGATCCCTTTTAAAGCTACCCTGCCAACGGTTGATCGGGTAATTGGATTTGATTTGCAGATCAATGACGCGAAAGCAACGGGTGGCCGCCAGGACGTTATCATGTGGCACGACGTGACCGGACAGTCCTATGCTAACGGTTCACAGTGGGGTATCGTTACCCTTGTCGGCAAGCCGCCGGTAGTTTCCGGAGCAGCCGGAGCGACATCCATCACGACGAAAGCCGGCACGCTGCAAATGTTAGCGGGAGTGCCAGTCGTATGGTCGGTTACCGCAGTAGACGGTTCGGAGACAAATGCAGCGATCATCAGCGAGACGGGATTGCTGTCGGCCAAAAAGAATGGCGTCGTGAAAGTAACGGCGAAAGCCAACGGGTCCAGTTTGAGCAGCAGCGCGCTGATCACCATCAGCGGTCAAGAAGGTGCGTTGCTGAGCGGAGCGGCTTCCATCTTATCCGGGCAACCATTTAAATTGAACTTTGGCTTGAACAATGTGACCTCTAACGTTTATGCAATCGATCTGACTGTTCATTACGACCCTGCGAAGGTGGAATACGTGTCAGGCATCTCACTAGTAAACGGCTTCTCGATTGTGCTTGACCATGAAGGCACTTCGGGCGGCGGTGAGGCGAACATCCGATTCCTTGCTGCAAGCGTAGGCCAGGCCATTTCCAATACAGACAATCTGCTGGAACTGAGCTTCAAGGCCAAAGACGTTGGGGCGACTGTCGAGGTTAACGCCATCACGGTCGATCATGTCATCATCTCGGACGGCGTCACTGAAACGCAGGTAAGCTCGGCTAGCCATAATGTGAAGATCGAGCGTATTAGCAAAACGGCTCTGAGCGCAGCAATTGCCTTAGCCCAAAGCAGCTTGAGCGGCGCGATAGAAGGTTCGCTCCTTGGACAATATGCACCAGGTTCCATAGCGCTGCTGCAAAGCAAACTGGCAGCCGCCAACATCGCGCTGGCCGATCCGGCCATGTCCCAGGCAAGCATTCAAGAAGCGGCAACTCAATTGGAAGTAGCGACATCCGTATTCAACGGATCGTTAAAAACATTGTCCGGATCAAGCGTAATGACGATCGGGGATTTGGCGGTCATTGGAAGACACTACGGGCAAAGCAACGCGGACATCAATTGGACGTTGTACAAGGCACTAGGTATTACTACGCCGCGTCCAATTGGCATACAGGATCTGGCGTCGGTCGCTTACCGCATTCTAGGAATCTCGCAATAATCGAACCAGGTTCATAATGTAACGATAGGCTATACGGTCGGGAGGAGGCGATTTCGTGTCTTCCTCCCCCATCTATTTGGAGAGGAAGTTGACGAATGAGACAAACCAAGAGGGTGACAGCGCTGTTGCCTAATTTCCACCGATCGGGAGACGCTTACGGTCACTACGCCGTGCTGAGAAAGATTCGAATCGTCTGCTTACGTCTTTTACTAGCCGGCTCGTTTCTGTTAAGCGTGTTTTCCTTGGCGACTGTGGTCGTTCACGCCGCTCCGACGTACACGCTTTCCGTTTCGAACAATCAGCCGATCACCGGCCGTGAAGTCAGAGTCCAAGTGGTCGGTCAAGGCCTATCCGACGTGTATGCGACAGAACTTCAAGCGACGTTCAGCACCGATCATTTACGATTCATAAGCGCATCCAGCGGCCGATTCGGTTATGCCGTTGCGCCTGCGGTGAACGGCAGCCAAGTTGCATTGGCGTTTACGAAAGTCGGACCAATATCCGGAGAGACAGGGACAGTCGTACTGGCGGAAATGGTTTTTGAGGCGACGTCATTGGGAAGCGGAACGGTCGAGCTGAAAAAGATAAAAATCGTGGACAGTACAATGAACGTCGTCGATTTCGACGCGAACGCGATGGCTATCTTAAGTGTGGTCGCACCTTCGAACAATTCGGGCCAGGGCAATTCGGGGCAGACTTCCTCTGCCTCGACCCCCGAACCGGAAGGCGCGGTTAAGGTGCATAAAGACACAGGCGGCAAGGTAGAGAATAACGGGGCGGCAGTTAACTTGCCGGCAGGAGCACTAGGAAGTGATATTTATGTGAGCATTAAAAAGTTGAGCGACACCTCACAGCTGAAGCCGGATCCGAATTTGAAGCTGGCTGGAGATGTGTATGAGATTATTAAGGATGTAGCAGGACCGTTCCACAAACCAGTCACGATCACCCTTCCGTTCAACACCAGCCTGCTGGATGATGAGCATGAGGTGGCACTGTACTGGTACAACGAAGAAACCGGCAAATGGATCAAATTGGACGATATTAAGGTCGACCTCGTGAAGGGCACCGTTTCTGGCAGTGTGACGCACTTCACCAAGTTTGCCGTATTGGCGACAAGGAAGTCCGCATCTGTCCAACTTCCGACCTTGACCGATATTAAAGGACATTGGGCGGAAGCAGATATCCTAGAACTTGTAAAATCAGGAGTGATAGAGGGCTATCAAGACGGCACATTCCAGCCTCATGCAACGGTAACAAGATCCGAGTTCGTAGCCATGCTCGTCAGAGCGTTTCACCTAACGGCAACCGGCGGAACGGGATTCTCCGATACCGGCAGCCATTGGGCGAAGGATGCCATTGCAATAGCATCCGCACTGGGTATCGTAGACGGTTATGAAGACGGGACATTCGTTCCCAATGACAACATCACCCGGGAACAAATGGCCGTAATTCTTGCACGTGTTGCACAGTTGACTGCGGCTAGCGGCAGTCTGAATTATAAGGACAGCAGCGACGTCTCCGCCTGGGCCCAAGGACCGATAGCGGCTTTGACCGCCAAGGGCGTGCTGAACGGCTACGAAGACGGTACGCTGAAACCGAAGGCTTTTAGCACTCGTGCAGAAGCGGCGGTTATCGTCATTAGGATTTTGAAGGGACAATAAAATCCATGGACAATATGAATGTGACGGCAGTGCCTATCGAGTATTCGAGGTCAGTTATGGAGGAGCTTCGGGGGACGGTACAGGAAGTTTCCTATAAGGTAGGTAACTATATTAATTTTTCTCGACTGCTTGTAACAGATCGGAATATCGATAGGAGTGAAGCAGGGAGGGAAACGGTTGCAGGAGATAGCATAATGAAGAAATGCAACGTTTACTTACCTGCTGGTTATAACCCAAATGACAATTCTGTCAGATACAATGTATTGTATTTGCTTCATGGCGTAGGCGGGGATCAATATGAGTGGCTAAGCAGCAATGGTAAAGTGGACGGACGATTTATCATCTGCAATCTATTTGACAATCTCATTGCAAACGGTGATATCGATCCGTTGATCGTCGTATTTCCAAACGGAAGAAGCACACATGACTGGACAGACACATCCTTTAATTCCGAAGGAACCAATATGCTCGGATTCTATTACTTTGATTATGAGCTGAGATACGATCTAATTCCATTTATAGAATCGAATTACAAAACCTCCGCAGATATTACAGTTACCTCCTATGAGGGAATCCTATATAACCGCACCCACAGAGCGATCGCTGGGCTTTCAATGGGGGGAATGCAGACCTTGAATCTGATCCTCGGCGGTTACCGGCATGATTCGACGCGAATCACGGGCACCGATAGTCCCTGGAACAACGGGTTGGATAAGACTGTGCTAGCGCCAGGTTTGATAGATCTTTTCGCTTATGTCGTTGCAAATGCTCCTACGTCGAGTGATGGTAAAACGCTTGGACTCAGTCTTGCATCTTGCACACATAATCTTCATTTGCTATATACCACTTGCGGCGATGCAGATGGAGTAGCGAATGGCAGTTATATAAAATCTATAGATGGGCTTATACATCAATCGGGGAATAATCTTAATCATTTTTATCAAATTCTGATTAAGGATGGTTTTCATGATTTCCATGTTTGGAATAATGGTGCTTACAATTTTAGTAGATTGATATTTAATAATTGTGATGATCATGTAAGGTCCCGTGTAGTGAGCAAAACACTATAACATTTTTGGAGAGATTTAATAGCACCAAGCGATTATGGGGCCATCGGGCTCCGGTAAGTCTACCCTGATGAAGATCATCGGATGTTTGGACGCTTCGGATGAAGGGGTCTATAACCTTGAGGGAAATCAGATTCACGCCATGAAGGATTCACAGTATGCGGAGATAAGGAATCGTAAAATAGGGTTTGTTTCCAAAGCTTCAATCTGTTGCCGAGATTAAGTGCTTATGAGAATGTGGAGCTTCCACTGATCTATCGCGGAACGGGAGCGCTGGATTCGAAGACGGGCGCTGAGATTATGGATATTTTCAAGCGATTGAATGAACAGGGCATGACAATTATTGTGATTACCCACGATCGGCAGGTTGCTGAGCAGGCGAAGCGGGTTGTGCTGTTTAGGGATGGGCGGTTGATTTATTAAGGTGGACGAAAAAGTGGCTAAGTCAGGATGAACATCCTACTCAGCCACTTTTATTATTAATATTATCATGACAGCATAATCAAATAGTGAATCGCGAATTTATTTGATCAATATTAGCCAGAATTTGTTAATGAGGTTAAGAATTATCAGGTCTATAGTGGAGACGAAAGAATCGTTATCCCAAGATATCGTATTAATTATTGTGAGGAGGCCTATCAAGATGTGGAAATATGCAATTGAAGATGCAATGCGCATTACTAAAAAATATGGAACAGTTTGGGAGTCAGTTTCCCCATGTTAGTAATAACACTAGCAGGAAATATGAATTGAATGATAATGATGAATGGACGAACGGCTTCTGGTCAGGGATATTGTGGCTCTGCTATGAATACTCAAGAGATGGAGCTTTTCGCGAATGAGTAGACGATTTCTCATTCGAGGTGATGATTCTTCGTACCACACATTCTATAGATCAGCATACAGGTGATTCGGACCGCGGAGGAACAGGACAAGGATACCAAGACGGATCCACATGGACACGAGGGCAAGCCTGGGGGATCTATGGATTTGCGCTTGCTTATCGTTACCTAAAGCGGCCGGAGCTTTTGGAAACTGCTAAGCGGCTAGCGTTATATTTTACAGCGAGGTTACCAGAGGACAGCGTTGTCTACTGGGATTTCAATGTTCCTCAGGTTTCGGAAACCAAAAGGGATAGTTCCACTTCTGCCATTGCTGCGGCTGGTATGCTTGAAATTGTCTCCCTTCTGCAAGACGACGATCCAGTTCGTGAACTTTTACTGAATACCGTTCATGAATCAATGAGATCGCTGATAGATAACTACGCCGCAATTGGTGAAAGTAACCCGCAGGGATTGCTGAACAGAGGATCATTTGCCGTGAGAAGCGGTGTATTACCAGATGACTATGTCATTTGGGGGGATTATTTCTATTTGGAGACTCTGCTCCGACTGGAAAAAGGCATCCCTGGCTACTGGTATGAGCGATAATAGTTTCGACCCGGAAAAACACAAAATCATTAGTATGGCGAGTTGTACGACAAATGCATTGGCTCCAGTAATCAAAATCGTAAGAGAAAACTTCGGGATCAAATACGGTCTATTCTCGACAGTCCATTCCTATACAAACACGCAATCTCTTACGGATCAGCCTATGAAGGATCGCAGGGATTCTTGGGCAGCTGCGGAGAATATCATTCCTTCTTCATCTGGAGCCGCAAGGGCACTTAAATTTATATGGGAAGATTTACAGATTACAGGTAAGGCATATCGAATTCCTACTCGTACTGGAAGCATTGCTGAATTAAACCTTGTTACAGAAAAACCTTGTACAGTACAACAAGTAAATGATATTTTCCGTAGTAGCGCCACAGATGGCCAGTTAAAGGGAGTCTTGGATGTTTTAGAAGGTGAATGGGCATCCTCCCGTATCGTAGGTGATTCCCATTCGTCCATCATTGACCTTCCTCTGACACAAGTACAGGGAGGACTCCTTTCCGTCGCAACATGGTACGATAACGAATGGGGTTACGCTTCGCGTTTAGCTGAAGTAGCGGCTTTTTTAGTAGATAAGTGATAATGCTAGTATTAATAAATATGTTTAAATTTAGGGCTATCGAACATTACACCGATAGTCCTTTACCTTATTTTTAAGTAAACATGGTAGTAAAAGCGAACATTCTTCATTGCCAGGGATCTTGGGATCACAAAATGGAGGTGAACATGTATGATATGTGATGGGCGGGGAAACGATTAGCGTGTTGGATGTTGTGTCCCTGGAGATTGATTAAGGAGAATTTGTCGGCAGCTGGCTGAGATTCGGAATCGGAAGATCGGATTTGTTTTTCAGAGCTTTAATCTACTATCTCGATTGGAGTGCCTATGGAAATGTGGAATTGCCTTTGATTTATCGGGGGATGAAGCGGAAAGAACGAGAGCCACTTGTATTGAAAGCTTTGGAAGCTGTGGATCTGGTGGATCGCAGGAAGCATCTGCCTTCGGAATTGTCCGGCGGGCAACAGCAGCGGGTTGTGAGGTTTAGGTATGGGCAGTTGTTGGAGGGGATTTAGTTAAAGGGGCAGGTCAAATTGAAAATGTGTCTGCCCCTATTATACGTTCAACTTCTGATGTCAGATTCTACGGTTTAGGGAAATACCCACGATCGACTGCATGTTCGACTAATGCAGCCACCAACACTTTCAAGTTTGGCAAGGAAGTCAGGGAACCAGCATTCTGAATGGTACTCTCACAGCTATAAAGGTACGGTGAGGTCCGAACCCCGTCGCCTTCCAATAATGGAATAGCTAATTGAACGGCTTCCTTACTGATGTTGTTGCCTTCGGTGATGACCCACCTTTCGAACTCTTTTTGCGGTAATAGGTCAATCGCATATCCAAGTTCTCTCAGCACGCCAATGAAAGCATCATAATGTTCTTGAATCGGATTGCAAATGTGGTAGATTTCACCGAAAGTTCGCTGCTTCATTAAGGAAACCATAAAGCTGCTTGCAAAGTCTATGGGGGAGATATCCAAATAGGCGTCTACAATGGGCGCTTTCCCTAGAAGCAGGAACGCCTTGATCATTCGGTAGAAATAGTTTTCATGCATATTTTGTTGGAAGCGACCAGATACACTGTGGCAGGACAAATTGCCAGCTCGGTATATCGAACATGGTAACCCAGCCATAATGGCATTCATAACGCTTTTTTCTGCTAAAAGCTTACTGTTCGTGTAAACATTTTCCAGTTGAAAGCTATAAAAATCCTGAGAACTTTGTGAAACGGTTTCCCAATGCCCGGATGCGGCCATATCTTCGGGTATACCTAATGTGGAAATGAAGTGGAAGGAAACAGTCGGTCTATCGTGTACCAATCTTAATAAGTTTTGAGTGCCAATCACATTGGTTGCATGAAAATCATTCATATTGCCAAAATGTCTTACATCCGCACCAGCATGGATAATTGATGTGATACTAGTAGAAACATACTTACGGTCTTCGGCCGCCAAGCCTAAGTCAGCATTTGCCAAATCACCCTCGAGTACGAAAATCCTATTCGTATACTTGGCAAAAAATGTTTGACCCCAATAGGCGTCAAAAATTTCCCAAACCCGAGCTATCCCGTTATGACCTAATTTGGGGCGAACAAGCAAGTGGAGATTAGCATCAGTGGTCGTCAACAGCTCATATATCAAATGTGAACCCAAATATCCGGTTGCGCCAGTTAGCAAAATGTCCGAACCTAAACCGTCTTGACCATGAAACTGCACCTTCGGAAGTATGGGCAGCTCACTAAGTAGCTTGTACTCTGTGAAAGGCGTTTCTTCAATTTCATCAGCGTCACGGGATAAGATAGATATGTAGGCAGCCAAATCTTTTACGGTTGGATGTTCATACAAATCATTCATCCGCAAGCTGAGGTAATCCTGTTTTAGAGAGGATAAAACAGCCATAACACCTAGCGAGTCTCCGCCAATATCGAAGAAACTTTCGTTGCGACCAACTCGCGAAAGTCCTAGCGTTTTAGCCCAAACCGATGCAATGCCAAGCTCTAATTCACCAGTGGGCTCTTCATATGGCGTATTCGTCTCTGCGAGATCGATATTATCCATGGCGAGTAGCTTTTTCCTGTCTACTTTGCCTGTTGGCGAGAGCGGTATTTCCAGTAGGCTATAAAAAAAACTAGGAATCATATAATAGGGGACGTACGATTTTAAATGTGCACGCAGCTCAGTGCTAGTTACAGCAGATTTGGTAGAGTAAAAGCAAGAAAGATGCTTAACTGTATTATTCTCTTGAATAGCGACTACGGCTGCATCAAGAACGGAAGGATGCTTGGACAAAGCGTTCTCAATTTCACCAATTTCAATGCGGAAGCCACGCAGTTTTAATTGCCCGTCTTTACGGTATTGAAATTCAAGATTGCCATCGGATAGCACTTTAACGATATCGCCGGATTTATAAACTTTGGCGTTAGGAGCGCTGCTGAACGGGTTAGCGATGAAAACTTCGTTCGTTTTATCAGGGAGATTCAGATATCCTTTGGCGAGGGCGAAAGTTTCAATGTAAAGCTCTCCTTCTTCCCCGACTTCGGCCAGCGTCCCGTCAGCTTTAACTACATAAATTTTGTAATTACCAATTGGGGAACCGATAGGGACAGTTATGGAATCACTGTTCCAATATTCAGTTATCTTGAAGGTCGTTGTAACGACTGTGCACTCTGTTGGCCCATAAGCGTTAAAAATGACGGTATCCATACCAAACTTGTCTTGAAACTTGCGTACATGGTCGGAGAGCAGTGCTTCTCCGCCTACGGTAATATTTCTTACAGTCTGCCACATGGATTTCGAATTGGGAATTGTTGTTTCTGTTAGGCGGTTGAATACAGAAGTGGGAATACAACCAATGATAGTTACTTTTTTGCTTTCAAGAAGTGACAAAAAAAGATCAGGAGTTAGTTGCTCATCTTTAGTTAAAATAGCAAGCGTTGCACCGTTCAGTAAGCAGTTGAACGTGTCTAAAATTGAGGCGTCAAAACTAAATGTTGAAAATTGAGTGAGCACGTCTACGCTCGAAATCTCCAATTTGTTAGCAAACGTATTTGAAAGATTTACAACGCCTCTGTGAGCAATCAGCGTACCTTTTGGATTGCCTGTGGAACCGGAGGTATAAATCACATAAGCCAAATCATCCGGCGTGATGTTCGCATCCTCGAAGCTGGTTTCGCCATTCGCAAAACAGTTTTCAATCGAAATCGGGGTGTCGATACCTAAAGCAAGACATAACTCTGCAGCGGTTTCAGTATGGCTCTTCTTGATGATCAATTGTTTGCAACTAGCGTTCTGTACGATGTACCGATTGCGTTCAATCGGATGCTCCGGGTCAATAGGTACATAGATACCGCCCATACGCAATACGCCAAGAATGGAGATAACGGTTTCGGGACTGCGCTCCATATAAATACCAACAAAATCGCCTTTACGGCAGCCGGCATTGGTCAATTCGTTGGCAATTTGCGAGCTTTTTGTGAACAAATCAGCGTAACGAATGTCAATGTCACCATGGGAGATTGCAACTTTATTTGCATACCTTGTTGCGACGTGCCGAAAGATGGAGGATATCGTTTCTGTTGCTGGGTAGGCTTCGTCCGTATGGTTGATTTCACTGTAAATGGACGGTTTTTCTTTGACGAGATTCAGCATGGTCACTCTCCTCTATATGTGAACGATTATATTGGAACGGATTACAGGGCGTTAACCGCCATGTAATCCGGAATTCCTATTCGTTTATTCACTTCATCTCTATATCAAACTTGCCTACCATATCACTTAATTCCACTGCAACCGTTGAGAGATTGCTGGCGAAAGTTGAAATGCTTTGTAAGGATGATTCCTGCGTCAGAACCGACTCCATAATTTTGTTAGTACTGTGCGCTGTTTTTCTTGATATTCCTCCCAATTCTCCCATCATGGCAGTCACTTGCTCTGTACTTGCAGACATTTCTTGGGTAGCGGATGAAATATCGATAACTTGATTCGACACGACCTGCGATGCATCCAAAATATTAGTAAAGGATTCTCCAGTGTTTTTGGCAATCTCCAATCCTTTTAGGGTCTCATTGGTACCTTGTGCTACGAATGTAGCTGTGTTGTGCGTCTCTGATTGAATGTCGGCAACAAGCGTTTCAATCTGACTTGTCGAATTTTTTGATTGATCAGCAAGCTTACGAACCTCAGCAGCTACAACTGCGAACCCTCTGCCATGTTCGCCTGCCCGAGCAGCTTCAATACTTGCGTTCAATGCAAGTAGATTGGTTTGAGCAGTTAAGTCCTTAATGAGGTTGAGAATACTACCAATCTCTTCTGATTTCGATTCAAGGAGCTTGATTGTATCTGCGGTAGAAATCGAGTTCGTATTGATGCGTCCCATTTGATCCGAGATCGTTTGAGCAGCCATATTGCCTTCTTCGGACAGATTTTTCATAGCATGAGAAGCAGTGGCAACTTCGGTCGCGTTTTGAGCAATGACTTGCAAAGAAGCTGCAATTTCTTCAACGGATCGTCCGCATTCTTCTGTAGAATTTTTTTGCTGGTCAACATGCGTATTCATATCTCTAATTTCTGTTGTGATCAGCTCAATACTGTGACGATTGTCTTCCGTAATGCTGAACAGTTCGTTGGAAGCGTCGGATACATTTGAAGCTGTTTGTTTAATACTTAATAATATTCCGCGAATGTTAGAAAGCATCATATTGAATTTCTGATTTAATTCGCCGAAACCGCCGTTTTCCTCCAAGGTGAAATTGAATTTCCCGTTAGAAGCTTGTTCGATGCCTCGCATTAATTGGTTGATCGGCATAAGTGTTCTTCTTGCCACCCAATATTGCGCCCCGCCACAAATCACCAAGGCGATTAAGAGTAATATGATCGAACGCAGGAGGAACGATTTTTGAGCATCGGGAATTACTTTAGCGTCTACATCCACGCCAAAGTAAGCTGCAACATTGCCACTATCGTCAATAATTGGATAAAGAACGCTGACCCATGTGCCGTAATCATCTTTATAGTATGAAGTGAAGGTCTCGGTTTTGGTTTTCAACATGCTTTTTAAACCGTTGGCGATCTCTTTCGGTTGCTCATACATATCTCCGATGTTCAAACCTGCTTCTTTAAAAGCTGTAACAACGTGACTCGGGAACGAAATCAACGATGTTTTATTCCCATCTGCTAACTCAACCCCAAATATGTAAGCTTGCGCTACATTGGCATTAAAGGCAGTGTAACTATCAAATTGCTTGGTTAATCGTTGCTGTTCGCTTGCTTCATAGCTTTTATCGCTTAGTGCACCCTTGACGTCTTTATAGGTAATGCCTTGTGACCACACGGATGTCATATTATGGGTCTGCTCTCTCAACGTATCTGTTAAAATTCGATTCTGAAAATAAGCGCTGATGGAAATAAGCACTACCCCGATGACTAGCAAATTTAACATCGAGAATAAAAGGTTTTTGCCGAAATAGTTCTTGGTCTTCAATTTAATTACACTCCTTAGATGCTATTTGTTTTGATGTAAAACGCTATAATCTGTGAATATCCCCCATTTTTCGACATTTTTTGAAACTCAGTAGGGATAGAGGCAGAAAAAAAGCCTATCCCAAAATGTTCGGGATAGGCTTACTATCACAAACTGGCGGTTTGGCAGCCATAGCTTCGAAGCTTTAGGCCCATAACTTTGCGCCCTTACCTTTCGATAAGTTTGCCCTTTACAGTTACTACTTACAAAATATTACTATTACAAATTATGACTATTATAAGTTAACAATACATTTCTGTAAATACTATTTGTATATATGTATTGTAAACAAGTGTCAAATATGCGACTTTCAGGCCATACTTAAGTATCGTAATATCGCTGGTGACTTAGGTATATTGCATCAGTCTGCTCCTAAATATAAAAGTGTTAGTGTGTGGCTGCTATCAATCCAGTAGGGATCTATCTGGCGACTCGACTCTGAGAATAACAGAAACAGCACCACAATCCCTAAGGTTGTGATGCTGTTTTTGTTGATTACTTATTTTGAATGGATGCTAAACTTGCGCCTTTGGCAAAAAATCGCATGATGCTTTTTTCAACCGCTGGATCCAATATCAATGGAGGCGCTTGGTGCGATTTAATTCGTGCATCAAGCACAACATTATCGCAACCCCAATGTTTATTTTCATAGAAACTGTTCACGCCATATATATCATGGGAAGGATTGGAACGTGTGAACGTAGCCCATACGAAATTGTTAATGGACTCGGCCATAAAATGGCTGTCATCACATACGATAATCAATGGACAAGATGGGAGTGACCCCCTTGCTCCAATAGCTTCGCATAAATCTTTCATTTCAACCTGTGTCTCATCGTAATTTTTAAATTCGGAAAGCTGAATCGCGACGATTCCTGGCATCACCAAATGCGCATGATGGACCCCTGATATTTCATTGAAGATGCCGGGAACTTCTAAGCACAAATCCCTTTTTGTATCACCGACTGCTGCGAATACAACCTTGCTGCCGCTATTTAGACCTGTACCGGAGTAATCTAATGTATCGATAGTGGTATTGGTATGAAAATGAAGGTCCCGATGAAGGTCTATTCGAGCCATTATGTAAGTTAAGAATTGCTCGATATTGTGAGCATCCAAAGGCTGATTCTCTTCAGCTGTGATGAATAAGTATTTGGCTAAGCTAACTTGTCCCGTTCCTAGAATTCGATTAGCTATCGTAAGTAACTCTGCTGGCTGCTTGACTTGTTGATAAGGTGTGTACCGTTCGCTACCAATTGCAAAGAGCAGAGGGTGGACGCCCGCAGCATCTACGGCATGAACTTCTTTGACACCTGGAATTTCTTGCTTAATTGCATCGCCTGTGAGTTCATGAATGAGTGCTCCGAACGATGTATCCTCTTGAGGTGGCCTGCCCACAACAGTAAATGGGAAGATTGAATTCTTCTTGGCATATACCTTGTGAACTCTCATTAGAGGAAAAGGATGTGTAAGGCTGTAGTAGCCCAAATGATCGCCGAAGGGGCCTTCGGGCTTGGTTTCACCAGGATATATTTCCCCTGTGATAACAAAATCAGCATCATGACTAATACAATAGCCATCAACATAGCTATAGCGGAAGCGGCGCCCTGAGAGCAAGCCTGCAAATGTAATCTCACTCATGCCTTCCGGCAAGGGCATTACGGCAGACAATGTGTGCGCTGGCGGCCCACCAATGAAACAGCTTACTTTTAAAGGGGCCCCTTGCTTTGTAGCTTTTGCCTGATGGACACCGATGCCGCGATGAATCTGATAATGCAAGCCGATCTCTTTATTTAATTCATATTCGTTCCCGCTTAGTTGAATCCGATACATCCCGAGATTAGAATTCATAATTCCTGGTTTCTCAGGATCTTCGGAATATACTTGGGGCAGGGTGACGAATGCACCGCCATCCTCTGGCCAGTGTTTGATGAGTGGAAGGTCCATAATGCTGATTTCCTCAAAATCAGCTGGAAGACCACTGGTTATTTTTATCGGCAAAGCTTTCCAAGCAGCAAGTCCCGTCCCGATATGTTTGAGTGGGCTTTTCAGTGCCTTCAGGGGATCGTTTCGTAAAGAAATTACGTTTTTCACGCTATCCCAAGTATCTCGAAATATATATTTGCTGCGCTCTACTGTACCAAAAAGGTTGGATACCGCCCGGAACTTAGACCCTTTAACATTCTCGAATAATAAGGCTGGGCCACCAGCTTCATAAACTTTCAAATGTATGGCTGCCATCTCAAGTTCAGGATCCACTTCTTCATGAATACGAACCAAATGTCCATTCTTTTCTAAATCGGCTAAGCATTGCTCTAAATTTGGATAGATCATTATTTTGCTCCAATCAAATAGCTATTCCCCTAAAAGGTTTATGTATAATGTCATTCTACAACAAATGCCAAGAATTAAAAAATAGATTCAAAAAGAAGAACTTTCAAGCCTGAATTGTCCAGGCGTAATGTTCTCGAATTTTTTAAATACTTTGAAAAAATGCCGTGGGTTTTCGTAACCAACTTGCTCTGCGATCGTGTTGATCGGCCATTCCGGATTCTCTTGCATCATTTGTTTTGCTTTGGCAAGTCGAAAGGTATGCAAGTAGTGAAGGAAGGTCAGTCCCATCTCTTTCCGGAACAACATGCTGATGTAATTAGGGTGCATTTGCACATGAGCGGCGACCGCATCGAGCGATAAATCCTGCTTGTAATTTTGTTCCACGAAAACGACGATTTTATCAATGGTATGTAAGTTGGGCTGGTGGTGATTGGTCGTTCGCGTATATTGAATAAGTTGTACGATAATCTCGGAGATCTGAGAGTCTGTATGTAAAATGCTATGCGATACGAATACATTCGTTGCCGTATGTGCACCCCAGATGGTTTCGGGCGTTAGGCCAACCCGTTGCAAATAAACGCCAATACAGATAAGAAACTGCTTGCGCAGCTTGCTATTGCCTTCGGTATTGCCTGGGAAATGAGGCAGTATGGAAAGCACGTCCCTTTCAATCTGTTCGCTGGTAAGCTGATTGTCAATCGATTGTTCAATGTATTGGACAAGATGATCTAAGCGATGATGGTCATGTTCTGATGCCGGTTGATAGAACGTTAATAGGCTGGAGGAAAAGTAGCGATTAAATAGCATCGCAGCAATGGCCTCAACATACAGATCGTGCATGCGTTCGATATCTTTCTTCTGTACACTAACGCCAACGGAATAATCGTTGACTTGCTTCCCATTGATACCGAACATGGCGTCACATGCAAGCTGCAACTCTTCCTCTGTCGGTATCGATTCGCAATTTGCCAACAGAATGGTTTGCCGCAAGAAGCGAGAATGAAAAATATACATTTTATGGAAAATATTTATTTGTTGAGTATCCATGACAGTGAGACTTTCTGCTGTTACAAGCGGTACATGCTCGTTTGCTTGGACTACGATCAACATCGTAAATGGAGCTGGAAACAGGTTGTGCAGCTGTTCAGGCTTTAGCGGCAAGTCATCCAACTGTGTATTGAATAGGATATGTTCTTTGAGTAGTTGTACATCATGCGCGATGATTCGCTGCTGTTCCTCCTCAATGGTTTTACCTATTTGATCAAGCAGGTTAATGAGTTCGTCCTTATTAATCGGCTTCAATAAATAGTCGATGACGTGACAGCGCAGCGCTTGTCTGGCATAAGCAAAATCGTCATAACCGGTTAGAATAACGAATCGGTTGCACAGATGCAGAGCTTGTATTTCCTTAATCAGTGTGAGTCCGTCCATTTCAGGCATATGAATGTCCGTAAGGATTAAATCAGGCTGAAAAGCGGCTAACTTCTGCATGGCATCAATGCCATCCGCAGCGCCAACGATTTCGGTAAACGGTGTTCGTGCCTTCTCGATCATACGGATAATCCCATTTAAGATGATGGGTTCATCATCGACTACCATCAGCTTCATGGTGTTGCCCCCTTAGCTAACTTGAGTATACAGGCGGTCCCTTCATGCAGCTTACTCTCTAGTTGAATTCCGGATCGTTCGCCAAAAAACATTTTTACACGTTCGTTTACATTCATAATACCGAGACCTCCGCCACTTTTCTGCAAACGTTGGACATCCATGGTACCGTTTAATACACCTTGGAGAAGTACAAGCCGTTCTGCCTCAATGCCAATACCCGTATCAACAACGCCAATATACATAAACGCGGTATCTTCCCAAATCCGGATGGAAAGCGAGCCTTGTTTTCGTACATTTGCAATCCCGTGAACAATACTATTCTCAATAATCGGTTGCAGCATATAGTGAGGACATTGGAAATGTTCGATAGCCGCGTCAATCTCATACGTTACTTTCAGGCGATCAGCTAATCTAATTTGCTGGATTTTGATATAGTCTCTAACATTTTCCACTTCTTCTCGCAGCGAAGTCTCGTTCTTCGTTCCAGATAGGCTATAACGGAATAGTTTGCCTAACGTATAGGACATCTCAGCTGCTTCGGGGTCATCGTTGGCTTCAGCAATCATGCGGATCGATTCAAGTGTATTGTAAAGAAAGTGAGGCTTGATTTGCGCTTGCATCATGAGATAGGCTGATTCTTTTCGCAGCATTTCCGAACGATGGACGGTATTAACCAACTCATCCATGCGCCTGATCATCGCATTATAAGAGGAAGTTAAATGTCCGACTTCGTCTTTATTAATTTCTCCGCGATAGAGCGGGAAATGATTCTCGTCAACTTGCCGCATATGCTTGGAAAGCTTCAGAATGCGCTTCGTAATCGAACTGGCGATCAGATAATAGATGCCGGATAGTAATAATAAAAGGAGGGAGACGATGAATACGAGAATATACTTGTTTTTTTTGATCCCAATAAAGACGTTGTCTACTTGCTCCATCATCACGAACTGCAGCTTAAGGTTATCCGAATAAAAGGATTCAATCAGCAACTTATTTCCATTAACGGAATGATAGGCGTATTTGGTATGAGGTTGAAAGGCTTGAGCAAGTAAGGACTTCTCGGATTCTTTGGACAAGGGGATTTTCTGAATATGAGAAATGACCTGATTATCCTGATCAAGCACATAGAAATTGCTTCTGTTATTTAAATTAAGCGATTCCAATAAGGGTTTTATGAAATTAGAGGTTACTTTGATATCCAGAAGACCGATGTCCTGCTCAAAGTTACGATTTCCAATTTTGTGAAAATAATGAAGATTGATGTCTGGATCGGTGCCATTGGTAAATGTTATCCATTTCCCAACACCTAACGGAAGTCTCTTAATGCTTTCGTCCAGCTTGAACTCGTCCATCTTGGCCATTTCTGGTCTGAAAACCATCCCATTCTGCTGCTCCATATAGATGGTCATCCCGTCAATCATGCGATTCGATGACAAAATATATGAAAACAAAGGTCTGATATAGGTCAAAAAATTGGAGACCTGATCAAAATCGCTCCGATAGTTCCCACTTAAATAGGCAATCGTGTTCGAATTGTTTTGAAATAGCTGATAGGCAGATTCGATTTGTACCGTACTTACATTGACGTTATTCAGGACTTGATTCACAATTTTTTGTCTGCCTTGCGCATATTCTTCGAGGAAACTGTTGTAGTTTTGGTTATAAAGAAATAGGCCGAATGAAATAATCGGAATGAAGATGATGAAGATGTAGCCTATGGCCATTTTTTTCACAATCGATAAGTTCTGATAGCTGAAAGCAGGCCTCGATTTCACGGATCACACCACCTTATAAACGGACAGTACCCCCTTAAAAATGATCACTATAATTGTGAGCCGCACTCCGTTATGATTGGAAATGTAAGCGCTTAATACAAACGGATAGTCAATGCACCGAGGGGGAGTACCATGAGTATAGCACTTAAAATGGTAAAGAAAAACTGGCAACTCTATCTGATTATTTTGCCATCACTTGTTTACTTACTCATTTTTAAATACATACCGATGGTTGGCGTACAAATCGCTTTCAAAAACTTTATGGTCACGAAAGGAATATGGGGAAGCGATTGGATCGGTTTCAAACATTTTGTGGATTTCTTCCATCTGCCTATTTTTTGGAGAGTGATCAAAAATACCGCACTCCTCAGTCTTTACTCACTTCTAGTCGGCTTCCCGGCACCGATCATTCTTGCGCTTGCATTGAATGAACTGAGGAACGGAATCTTCAAAAGGACCGTACAGTTAGTCACCTTCGCGCCTTATTTCATATCTACGGTTATTATGGTTTCGATTATTATGCTCTTCCTTTCTCCTCAGCTAGGCTTCGTTCATCTATTAGCGGATAAGTTTGGATTTCCAGCGGAAAACATCATGTCCAAGCCAGCTTACTTCAAAACGGTTTATGTTCTTTCCGATGTATGGCAATTTACAGGATATGCCTCGGTTATTTACATTGCCGCACTGGCAGGGGTAGACCCGCACTTGTATGAAGCTGCAAAAGTAGACGGTGCGTCACGGTTTCAACGAATGATCAATATTGACTTACCAAGCATAATGCCGACGGCGGTCATCTTACTCATTCTGAATGCGGGTCAAATCATGAACGTTGGATTCGAGAAGGTGTACCTGATGCAAAATGCGATTAATGTCGGGGCGTCCGAGGTCATCTCTACGTATGTTTACAAAATGGGCTTGGTCGGAGCGAACTTCAGTTTCTCGGCAGCTGTTGGACTTTTTAATTCAATTGTCAATTTATTACTGCTCATTGTAGTCAATTATGTGGCAAGGAAAAATTCGGAGACAAGCTTGTGGTAGGAGGTAAATGAAATGGTGAATTCCGAGCAAACCGTGCTGCTCAAAGCGAGAAAGGCACCTACACGCATACTTGAAAATAGTGTCGATAGAATGTATTTGTTCTTTGTCTATGTGTTTCTGGTTATTTGCTTAATTATTGTGGCTTATCCGCTCATTTATATCGTTAGTTCATCATTCAGCTCCTCGTCAGCTGTTATCTCGGGCAAGGTGTGGTTGTTCCCAGTTGAACCTACCCTTCGAGGGTACAAAGCTGTATTTCAGAATCCGCAAATCTTGACAGGGTACGGGAATTCGTTGTTCTATCTCTTCTTCGGGACGCTGCTTAGCGTGACGTTGACGATAACTGCGGCTTACCCGCTATCGCGCAAAAACTTTTATGGACGCAATGTGATCACTGCGCTGTTTATTTTTACGATGCTGTTCAACGGGGGGTTAATTCCCTATTATCTGGCTGTCAAAGGAATGGGGTTGCTCGACACCAGATGGGCAATGATTATTCCAGGAGCCATTTCGGTGTGGCAAGTCATTCTTGCAAGAACGTTCTTCCAAACTTCAATCCCTTCGGAATTAACGGAAGCGGCTCATTTGGATGGATGCAGTGATTTTAAATTTCTGCTCCGCATTGTAATTCCTTTGTCTAAACCGATCATTGCCGTTCTCGTGCTTATGTATGCGATAGGTTATTGGAACTCCTATTTTGAAGCGTTGATTTTCTTGAAATCGGCTAACTTATATCCGTTGCAGCTGATTCTACGAAATATTCTGATCTTAAACTCCATTGATCCAACGATGGTCAAGGATGTCAAAGAGCTTGCGGATCGGCAAGGGTTAAAAGAACTTCTTAAGTATTCACTGATTGTCGTGGCGAGTGCACCTGTTCTTATGTTATATCCGTTTGTACAGAAACATTTTGTGAAAGGACTTTTGATCGGCTCTTTGAAAGGTTAAATCTAGTTACACTTTGAGAGGAGGGATGCCAGGAAGCTTGGTAAAGTTGTGTACTTATATGGAATTTGATTAGCTATGAAAAACAAGGAGGGTTTACGCATGGTAAATAAAAGAACCAGAAAGACTTGGTTATCAGCGGTCCTGATTTTATTCATAACTTTGGCTGTAGTGGGCTGCACGTCCAATGATGATGATCCACAAGGCAGTGCAAGTCCAACAGGTGCAGCTAGCTCCGATGGCGGAAAAGACGTGAATGCAACTGGCTTTCCGATTGCCAAAAACAAAATTACGATGAGTGCTTTCGCGCCGCAATCTGCGAATATTGCTGATCTGAATACGAATTGGTTTACCAAATATTTGGAAGGTAAGACGAATATTCATTTGAACTGGCAGCTAGTGCCTGGAGAAACAGCGGCGTTGAATGAGAAAAAGCAGTTGCTGCTAGCAAGCGGCGACTATCCGGATATTTTTATGCAAGGTAATTTAACGAAAGAGGAGCAGCTGTTGTACGGTCAACAAGGCGTCCTACTCCCGTTAAATAAGTTGATTGATCAATACGCGCCGAATATTAAGAAAGCGTTCACAGACATTCCGTACTTGCAGAAGGCGATCACAGCGCCGGACGGAAACATTTATGCCATACCTTCCGTGAATGAGTGCTATCACTGCCAATTCTCTGCCAAAATGTGGGTAAATACGAAATGGCTGCAAAAGCTGGGTCTTAGCGCACCGAAGACAACCGACGATTTCTATAACATGTTAAAAGCGTTTAAGGAAAAGGATCCGAATGGGAATGGTAAAGCAGACGAGATTGCGTTCACGGGCTCACCAACGGGTTGGCATACGGATATTGAAACATTCGTCATGAATTCGTTCGTGTATTTCAATGCGGACAACAATTATTTCATGATGAACGGCGGCAAGCTCGCAACGTCGGTTGATCAACCAGGCTTCAAAAAAGGTCTGCAATTCTTAAACAAACTGTATGCGGAAGGTTTGATAGATAAGGAAGCCTTTACTCAGAAATCAGATGCGCTTTCCCAAAAAGGGAATAGCCCTAATGTAGCGATAGCGGGTGCGATTCCTGCAGGCTGGTTCGGCGAGTTCACAGATGCCTCTCCAACGGCAACGCGCCACAAAGACTATGATCCAATTGCGCCGCTTAAAGGTCCAGATGGCGAGTCGTTTGCAGCTCACTATATTGGCATTGGGAACTCCGTGTTTGCTGTGACGAATAAAAATAAAAATCCGGAAGCTGCCATTCGGCTAGCCGATTATCTGTACTCGGATGAGGGCACGACGCTGTCCAACTTCGGGGAAGAAGGCCGCAACTGGGTGAAAGCGGATGCGAATGATAAGAACACACGCGGTACCGCTGCTAAATTCAAAGTGAAAGAAACGACGTATGGCGTAGGTCAAGTGCAGAACGATCATTGGAATCAAATGGGACCAGGACTTCGTTCATCTGAATATCGCGAAACGGCCTATGCAGCAAGCCAAGACATCTATACGATGGATGGATTGGAAACCCGTCTGTACAAGGCTACCAAAGAATTGTATGAGGGACACCAACCGAAAGATGAGTTCCCTACGGATATTTTCTTAACGAACGATCAGGCCAATCAAGTGAAGCAATTGAAGCCGATTATTACGGATTACGTGAAACAGTCTATGCTGCAGTTCATCATGGGAGCCAAAAGCATTGACAAAGATTGGGACTCGTATGTGAAAGGTCTTAAAGATTCCGGCATGGATCAATTCATCAAAATCTATCAGGATGCTTACGATAAAGTGTATAAAAAATGATGGTTAAGTAACGATTCACGAAAAGGGAGGGAAAACATGAACAAGCGTTGGGAGCGAACAGAGTGGTTCCGGGAAGCACGGTATGGCATGTTTATTCACTGGGGATTGTATGCAATCCCCGCTCGGGGGGAGTGGGTCCGAAGCGTCGAGAAACTGAGTAATGAAGAGTATGAACCCTACTTCCGAGAGTTTCGAGCAGACCGGTATGACCCACGGGCATGGGCCAAGGCAGCGAAGGCGGCGGGTCAACAGTATGCGGTTCTCACAACAAAGCATCATGATGGCTTCTGTTTATTTGACAGCGAGTTTACGGACTACAAAGCGACCAACACGCCTGCGCAGCGGGATTTGATCAAGGACTATGTAGAAGCCTTTCGCGATGAAGGTTTGAAGGTCGGCTTTTATTATTCACTGATTGATTGGCATCATGAGGATTATCCAGCCTATGGAGATCGCATTCATCCGATGAGAGACAATGAAGCTTACAAAGATCGTTCCATTCAATTCGAGCGTTATGCGGATTATTTGCATGCACAAGTGAAGGAGTTGCTTACAAATTACGGCAAAATAGATATCATGTGGTTCGATTTCTCCTACGATGATATGACAGGCGAGAAGTGGCGAGGGGCAGAGCTTGTTACCATGATTCGCTCCTTGCAACCAGACATTCTTATTGATAACCGACTTGGCGGAGATATTAAGAAGTCTGAACCGGAAGTGTATGCCGGCGACTTTTATTCTCCAGAGCAAATCGTTCCTCCTGGCGGCATTGTAGACGAGGATGGACAGAACGTACCTTGGGAGGCTTGTATTACGCTCAACGACAATTGGGGCTATCATGCAAAGGATTTTGCCTATAAATCACCCAAACAGGTCGTTCGAGCTTTAGTCGAATGCATCAGCAAGAATGGCAATATGCTTCTCAATGTCGGACCAGATGCTCGAGGAGAAATTCCAGTTGCGTCCATTCAGATTTTATCCTCGGTTGGTGAATGGATGAGGCGTAACGGCGAAAGCATCTATGGATGTGGAGCGTCCTCGCTTCCTAAGCCCGAATGGGGACGTTATACGCAAAATGGGAATATGATCTATGCCCACGTATTTGATCGCGGCATTGGACCGATTTATTTCCAAGGACTTAAGGGGAAAATCAAGAAGGCAAGACTCCTCGCAGACGGCTCGGAACTGAAGGTTTCCACACCATGGATGGCGGAGCATTACTCGGATATCGAAAGTGGCGCCTTCATACATTTGACGGGTGCGGAACTACCAGATGATAGGGATACTGTCATCGCGCTTGAAATCGAATAAGAGGCGGAGGGGAATCAACGTTGAAAATTGGTCTTAGCACATATAGCCTACTGAGTGCCTTGAAAGCAGGGGAAATGACAGTCCTTGACGTCATTCAATGGATTGCCGATCATGGCGGCGAGCATATGGAAATCGTCCCCTATGGGTTCACACTGGTTGATCAACCTGAGCTAGCAGCCGCAGTCCGCTTGAAGGCGGAGGAAGCTGGCATCGAACTATCCAATTATTCGATGCCGGCCAACTTCGTTCAGGAGACGGAAGAGGCTTTCGAAGCGGAGATAGCGCGAGTTCAGCTCCATGTTGATTTGGTGAATAGGCTAGGCATGACACATATGCGGCATGATGTGACTGCGTTTACTTTGCCGTCTGACAAGATGACGATTCAATGGTTCGAAGCGAATTTGCACGCTATGGTGAGGGGAAGTCGCCTCATTGCCGATTATGCAGCGCAGTACGGGATCACGACAACGATAGAAAACCACGGATTTAGCGTACAGGCTAGTGATCGTGTGCAGCGCGTGCTAACGGAAGTCGATCGGCCTAACTTCAAGACGACGCTGGATATCGGCAATTTTATGTGCGTGGATGAGCATCCGCTTATCGGGGTGCGTAAGAATTTGCCCTATGCGTCACTGATCCATGTGAAGGATTTTTATTTCAGACCGTACGATGAGCACCCTGGCGAAGGTGAATGGTTTACAACAGCGAATGGGAACTATTTAAGAGGTGCAATCGTGGGTCAAGGCGATATCGACATGCGTCGAATTATGAAGCTCATTAAGGATTCGGGCTACGATGGTTATCTTACCATTGAATTTGAAGGCATGGAGGAGTGCAGATCTGCCTCGAAGATTGCGATGAACAATGCAAGACGATTGTGGCATGAGGCGTAGCGAGGATCATTAATAAGTTGGCCTTACGATACTATCGTAAGGCTTTTGACTTTTATTCATGAAGGGGGAGACAGCTGTTGACATTTATCTCAAATTGTATTATCTTTAAATTAAGATATTGTTAGTGATATCTGCAACCGACTTCAAGGAGGTAAACAGGATGATTCCAATTTTGAACCGAATTAATGAACTGAGCAGAATTGAGCGTAGCGTAGGTCTATCTGATATCGAAAAAGGGGAACAGGCAGCACTTCGGACGCAGTATTTACAAATTTTGCGAGGGCAAGTGTTCTCGACACTGTTGAGCGTATCTGTTAGGGATACGTTAGGGAACGATGTAACACCTCAAAAGCTTATTGACAAAAAAATAGCGAATGCTCAATAATTTTTGATTTATATCTTAATATTAAGATTATTAAAATTGAGATAATTTAAGCGTTTGGTGCTGCTAGATTCATACTTGCGGCCCGCTATACAACACATCATTCAGGAGGTTTATTAATGTCTAAACGAATAGGGATTATAGTAGGAAGTTTGAGGGAAAACTCGTTTAATCAAATGATAGCCAATACCATTCCAGAACTGATAGATTCTGCTCAATACGAACTCATATCGATTGCTAATCTTCCCTTGTATAACGCGGATTTGGATCTTGGAGATGGACCAGATACCGTTAGGCAATTTCGCGAGGCGATTCAGAAGACGGATGGTATTCTCATCATTAGCCCAGAGTATAATTCAGGAATACCGGGCGTGTTGAAAAATGCACTGGACTGGGCTTCGACACCAACCAAAACAGCCGTCCTCATTCATAAGCCTGCAGGTGTGATCGGCGCAACACCTGGCGCAAAAGGGACGATTCTATCACAGCAGCAAATCAGGCAAACGTTAGATGCCACCCTGTCCTATGTGATGCCAGCGCAAAAATTGTATATTTCTCAAATCACGGATAAAATTGATCTAACTACTCACAGGCTTACAGATGCAACGACTCGCAAATATGTACAGCGTTATGTGCAAACATTTTTGCAATGGATTGATCAGGTAAATCTGCTGAAAGAGTAGGGAATATAACAAAATTTAATTATATGGAGGCTATTATGGGTAAAATCGCGGTTTTTGGATTTGGACGTATTGGAAGACAGCTTCTTCGGGCGGCGTTACAACAAAATTTGTTTACTCCATTTTCTATCTCGGATATTAAAGACGAAGCAACGCTTGCAGCGCTTTTTGAAGTGGATACCAATTACAAACGTTGGCATGAGAAAGTATCTGCGCAAGAAGGAGCAATCGTCATCGGCGACCGGGAGATTCGGTATTTGAATTCTGCTGGCGAATTGCCGAATTGGGGCGAGTTGGGCGTTGAATTGGTCATAGATTGTACCGGACGAGCTGTTACGAGATCTGTAGCTGAACTGCATTTGGAGCGTGGCGCCAAAAGGGTGCTTGTCAGCGGTCCAAGCAAAACTTTAGAAGATTGCGACGCCGTATTGCTTAAAGGAATCAACTTAGACAGCTTCGATCCGGAAAAGCATAAAATCATTAGCATGGCGAGTTGTACGACCAATGCACTTGCACCGGTTGTCAAATTAGTCAAAGAGAACTTTGGCATTCAATATGGATTATTCTCCACGGTACACTCGTATACAAACACGCAATCGTTAACGGACCAGCCGATGAAGGATCGCAGAGATTCTTGGGCTGCCGCCGAGAACATCATTCCGTCGTCCTCAGGTGCAGCCAAAGCTCTGAAATTCATTTGGAATGATCTTCAGATCACTGGCAAAGCTTACAGGATTCCTACCCGTACAGGAAGCATCGCGGAACTTAATTTGATAACAGAGAAGCGGTGCACGGTTCAAGATATTAACGATATGTTTCGAGAAGCTGCAAGAGCAGGAGAATTAAAAGGCGTTCTTGATGTTCTAGAAGGGGAATGGGCCTCGTCGCGTATTGTAGCTGATCCGCATTCTTCGATTATCGACTTGCCATTAACCCAAGTTCAAGGTGAACTATTGTCTGTCGCTACCTGGTATGACAACGAATGGGGATATGCCTCTCGGTTAGCTGAGGTAGCCGCTTATCTTGTTGCCAAATCATAAGCTGGACGATGGATATCGAACTGGGAACTATAGCTGAATAAACATCAGGAAAAGGCTGCCGACAGCGATGATCGGTAGCCTTTTCAAGTTATGAAGTCAAGACTGACAAAAGTTATATCAAACGTTCGATGATTGTTTAAGCCAGTGAGATAATCAGTAGTTGCTTCTTTACTCAGTTTGAGGGTTTGTGCTTTCGTACTAACTAGAAAATCAATTAAGTAGGCTGTAATGACCCCCCTGTTAGTTAAGGTGAAAATATAGATAATCGTTGGCTGTAGGGCTGCATTTCCCATGTTTAAAAAGAAAACTTCCAAATCTTAATTCTGAACATGAATTCGAAAGAATGGTGGGGACCCAAATGATAGCGGTTCCATTATAATAAGCTACATAGACCGGTGAACATAAAGGAGGAGAGTAAAATGAAAACACCGTTCATTCGCGATTTAATCAGTTACAGAACCATGCTGTTTATGCTGGTCCCTTCCTTATTGTTTGTGGCGTTATTCCAATACGTGCCGATGTTTGGCTTGGTGCTCGCATTCAAACATTATTCATACGGTAAAGGAATTCTGGGAAGCGATTGGAGCGGACTTGATAATTTTAAGTTCTTTTTTATTTCTGGAGATGCCTGGAGAGTGACGCGCAATACCGTGCTTTATAATGTGTTCTTTATCTTCATTAATTTGGTGCTGCAGGTAGGAATCGCAATCTTACTTTCAGAAGTTCGCAGCAAATGGTTTAAGAAAGTTAGCCAATCTGTCATGTTCCTTCCGTACTTCATTTCCTGGGTGGTAGTAGGCTCAATCGCTTACAATTTGTTGAATTTTGAACATGGTACAATCAACACCATATTCCGTAATTTCGGTATGGATCCTGTCAACTTCTACAGTACAACCGGCATATGGCCATACCTTCTCGTATTCTTCTCAACATGGAAAGCTGTTGGTTACGGTGTTGTCTTCTATTTAGCCGCAATTATGAGTATTGATCAGGAGATGTATGAGGCGGCTGAGACCGATGGGGCCAATGTGTTCCAGAAGATATGGCATATCACGATTCCGTGTTTGAAACCGACGATGATCATTCTGACGCTCTTGTCGGTGGGGCACATTTTCCGAGGCGATTTCGGACTTTTCTTTAACATGATCGGTAATAACGGACTCTTGTTTGGTAATACGGACGTCATTGATACGTATGTATACCGATCTTTGGTACAAAACAATGAAATTGGGATGTCAGCGGCTATTGGGCTTTTCCAATCCATTCTTTGTTTTATCACTATTCTCCTCGTTAACGGAGTCGTTCGCAAAGCGGATAAAGACTCGGCTTTGTTCTAAATCCGGAAAGGAGTCTGCACCTGAATGAAATCGGCAGCCAATACCCGAACAGAAATCGCGGTCTTAACGAAGACAACACCCCCGAAGATCCAGATGGACCAATTCGTCCTGAATGTTATCGCTTATGGTTGGGTATCATTCGTAGCACTACTCTGTATCTTACCCTTTTTACTAATCTTAAGTGGATCTGTCACAGATGAAAGAGAAATTATATTGGAAGGTTATAAACTAATTCCTTCTAGTTTGTCCTTCGAGGCTTATCGGTTTATCTTCACGGTTCCTCAAGAGATTCTTCGTGCGTATGCACTAACAACATCCTTGACGATTATTGGTACAACGATTTCGTTATTTCTTGTATCCATGAGCAGCTATGTGCTGCAACGAACTGATTTTAAATGGAGAAATACATTTTCATTCTTCTACTATTTCACTACCTTATTTAGCGGAGGCCTAGTTCCTCTCTATATCCTGGTCGTCAATTACTTGAAATTAAACGATACGTACCTAGTATTGTTGTTGCTTCCATTAATTAACGTGTTCTATATTTTGGTTATGAAAAGTTTTATGAGGAGCATTCCAGCAGCCATTACGGAATCAGCCAAGATAGATGGTGCAGGAGATTTTACGATCTTCATCAGGCTTATCTTGCCTCTATGCAAGCCTGCGCTTGCTACCATTGGATTGTTTGTAGCACTTGGATATTGGAATGATTGGTTCCACTCTTTACTTTTCATTAATAATCACAAGCTCTACACGCTTCAATATTACTTATATCGCGTTATTGGCAGTGTAGATGCGCTCAAAATCGTTGCGGAGAAAAGCGGAATGAATGTACCGGATTTACCAGGCGAAGGTCTTAAAATGGCTCTGACTATTGTAGTTACGGGGCCGATCGTACTGCTTTATCCATTTATTCAACGCTATTTTGTCAAAGGGCTTACCATTGGTGCAGTAAAAGGATAATCCCGGAACACGCCGGTTTATCATAGCATGAGATTTCATAGGGGGGTAGAGCATGAAAGGAATGATGACAATGAAAAGTAACTACAAAAAAGTTTGGAAGGGCATCGTGCCGGCCCTCATGCTGAGCATGTTTGTAAGTGCCTGTGGTGGAGATACTGGCGGTCAAACATCGCCGAACGTGTCCGCAAAGCCATCTGAAAGCGCATCAGCAACGAAAATAGATACTTCAACACCGGTTAAGCTGAAAATGGTTTTGGTGGGTACGAAACCGCCAGATACGGATGAAGTCTACGCGGAAGTCAATAAAATCCTTAAGCAAAAAATCAATGCCGAATTAGAGCTCAGGTATCTAGATTTCAATGAATACAATCAGAAATATCCGCTATTATTTGCTGCTAACGAGGATTTTGACATGATCTTTACCGGAGATTGGGCATTCTACAATGCAACAGCTCGTAAAGACGGCTTCCTTCAATTAACCGAAGATATGCTTAAGAAATATGCGCCAAATACGTGGGAAAAACAAGATAAGGTTGGCTGGGATCAAGCCAAGATTAATGGCAAGATCTATATGGTGCCGAATGATACTTTCGAAAGTAGTTTTAATATAGGTTTGATCCGTGGGGACTTGAGAGAGAAATATAAACTGCCGGAAGTGAAAACACAAGCTGATTTGGCCAACTTCTTGACTACAATTGCTAAGAATGAGAAGGGCATGCTTGGCTTCAGCGGTCCTCCTGCCAAATTAAGTTCTACTGGGATTCCTGTATTTTTCTCTGATATGGAAATGCGCCTCGTTCATGGTAGTGTTACTTTGGTTTATGACTTGAAAAACCCAAATCCGAAGCTTACAAACTATTTGGAAAACCCGAAAACGCTTGAAAAATATAAGATGTTTTATGACATGGCTCAAGCAGGTGTTTGGACGAAGGATGCAATTGTGTCTAAGACGGATTGGAGAAAAGCATTTAAAGAAGGAAAAACGGCAGCTGATTTTGGTAATATATCAACGATGGCTGCCTCCATGGATAGCATTCTAAAAACGAATCCAGAGTGGAAGCCTGAATTAGTTGACGTTAATCCAACGGCGAAACAGTACCAAACGCAACTGACTAGTAATGGAATTGGGATTCATGCAACATCGAAGAATGCGGAGCGAGCTTTGATGGCCCTGGATCTCCTCCGGTACGACAAGGATTTATTTAATTTAACTTTCTATGGGATTAAAGGAAAGCATTGGGAACCAGTAGGCGATAAGAAGTTCAAAACGCTAGCCGCAACTGCCGGTTATCCGCCTGAGGGTGCTAGTCCTTGGGGATGGAGAACACCACTTTCCTTACAAATGGAAGGAGTAGTCGGTGATTTGATTACGGCTACTTACAGCAGATGGAAAGCAACGAATATTGTCCACAGCCCGCTTGAAACGTTTATACTGGATGATTCCAAGATTAAGAATGAGCTGGCGGCACTTGATAATGTCCAACAGACCTATTTGCTGCCGATCGTTCATGGTTTGATCAAAGCGGAAGTTGGCATTCCTCAGGTGCTCGAGAAGCAGAAGCAAGCTGGCATTGAAAAGGTTCAAGCAGAGTTCCAAGCGCAGTTAGATGCGTATATCGCAAGTAAAAAATAAAGAGTGTGGTGGGGCTGCTATGTTGTATTTCACAGAAACGGCAGCTCCACTTCTTTGCCTTGAAAATAAAGCGGTTACAATCTTGGTGTTGAGAGGCAAATTTAATAAGCTCTAGGGGGAAAATGAAATTGGAATCGTTTTGGAAGAGCAGATTATTGGAAATAGAGGAAGCCATGTTGACGGTTCGTAAGGGGAAAGTAAGTGTACTTACATCATCAGCAGGTCAAAGAGACATTTATATGGTGGAATACGGAGTGAAAGAAGATTTCGGTCGGCGAGCGAATTATAATTCTGCTTGCGGTGCTAAGGACCCTGCACATTACGCGAATAAGCCTGAGGACAGCAAGCCGGTTCTTCTCATTATTGGCGGTATCCATGGCGGGGAGTTGGAGGGGATTGTTGCCGTGATGAACCTCATTCAACTGCTCGAAACAGGGGAGGATTACCGGGGGCAAGGGCATGATTATATATTTGAAAATGCCCATCGATTCAGATTGCTTCTTATTCCTTGTATGAATCCGGATGGCAGGGCCCGATTACCAATCGATACGTTGATCGATGTACCTTTCGACAAGACTGTTTACTACATGCAAGGTACCTGGAAAGATGGTTCGTTGTGCAAATGGCCGGACTGCAAGGCTGTGCATCCCATTAAGGAAGCTTCCGATTTCTTAGGCAGCTACTTTAACGATGATGGTGTTAATATCATGCACGATAACTTCTTTGTTCCGATGGCGCGCGAGACTAGTTCTTTGCTTGGATTAGTAGACAGAGAAGCTCCTGATTTTACGGTATTACTGCATGGGGGATCCAACTATGAAAATCATCTCTTGCCAACTTCGTATGTACCACTTGGCATTATGCAAAGGCAGCAGGCGTTCAACGAACAGATTGCAGGCGCCTTTTTGAAGCAAAATCTTCCCTATTCGAAATTGAATCTGATTCTAACTGATGAGGGGACTTATCCTTATCGGGCGTTTAATTTGACGTCGGCGATTCACCATGTATGCGGCGGAATAAGTTTCACATTTGAGTCCAATATGGGGCTGGATGCTCCTGGTATTAAATTAACAGAGGATGAAATTCTGGACAGTCATTTCGTATTATTCGAGGAAATGTTTAGATATACATCAATTTAGTACGACTAGTTTGAACAATAGGAGGCGTAAAATTTGAGAAACCGTATGTGGCAACGCAAAATTTCTGCAACGATTGTATTTGTGATGGGGTTCAGCCTGATTCTAAACTTGTTCACCTTTCAATTCGCTAGTGCGGCTAGCAGTTCAGTTCTAGGGCCCGAGTTAGTTGTGAACCCTGGTTTCGAACAGGCGACAGGTGGCGTGCCTGTAAGTTGGACACCAGCCGTAAATACGGGACTTTCCTACGAATGGGTCACCGACCCCGTCGTGGAAGGGGCCAGAAGTATGAAGGTCACGGACACAACGTCTAGTGCAGCGGCAGTTATGGAAAGCCAAAGGATTCCTTACTCACCTGGGACTACCTACCAGGCTAGTGTCAAAGTAAAAGTCGAAGTTGGGCAAGCTGTGATGCAGGTCCGATATTTTGATGCTAGTAATGCAAGTACAACTAAAGTATCAGAATATAAATCGGTATCTGCAGGCTGGCAGACAGTGGAGCTTAGTGACACACCGCCTTCTGGCACGGTAAGTTTGCTTATTCGTCTGGTTATTCCGAGCACCGTCGCTAACGGCACCGTTTATTTCGACGATGTATCTCTTAAGACCAATGAGCTGCTCCCTAACTCGAGTTTTGAGGCTACCTCTAGTTCGAGGCCAACGGGATGGACAGCGATCGACCATGGACTTACTTCCAGTATCGTGTCGGTTAATACTGCGACTTATGCTGCTCATGGATTCAGGTCTGTGCATATGATAGACAACTCTACAACTGACGCATATAGTGTAAAAAGCCAGGCTATTCCAGTCTTAGCTGACAAGGAGTATAAGGCAACTGTTAAAGCTAATGTATTAGCTGGCAACGCGAATTTAATTCTACACTTCATTGGATCTTCAGGCCAGCAATTTGTGGAAGCGCAATCATCACTCATTGGCAGCTATGAAACTTTGAGCCTATCAGCTGTACCACCCGTTGGTACGACGGATATACAGGTGGAATTGTCTACACCAGGTATCACTACTGCCGATATTTATTTCGACGCGGCTTCACTTACAGCAACCGATTCAACTACTGGACCAACCCCAACTCCAACTCTTACACCAACACCTACTCCCCCGCCTGCAGGCGCTTTAACGTGGCCAATCGGGGAGGATCCGGGAGTTTCTAGGAAATTTCAACCTATTAATCATCTTGTAACGACCCAGAATCCGCCAGATTTCGCATGGCCCTTCATTCCGGGTGCTGATTCTTACGAGTTACAAGTTTCAGGAGACAGCTCCTTTCATACTATTGCTTATCAGAAAAATGGTATTACTACCAACTTCTATAATTTCTCGCATACGTTTGCAGGCGGACAGTCCTACTTCTGGAGAGTCAGGTTTCATAAACCGGCAGGGTGGTCGGCTTGGAGCGAAGTATTACAATTCCGCATTGATGCGGATAACGTTCCGTTCCCGGTGCCTTCAACATCAGATATGTTTCATGCCGTATCGACCGAACATCCACGTATTCTCACTACGCCTGCTACACTGGACACATTTCGTGCAAGAAAAGACGGCGACGGCAAGAAAACATTTGATACCGTTAAGAGCCGGGTAAAGGCTGCGGTGGAGGCTGAAGCCCAGTCCCCGTTGGTACTGCCGGGTGAACCCGTGACTAAAAATCCAAAAGTTCTCGATCAAGTAACCGCAATAACAAATCCCTTATTGGACGCAGCTTTTATTTACTTAATCACTCAGGACCCCAAATACGGCCAATATGCAAAAAGACGATTACTACATATCTCTTCGTGGAGTTTGGATGAGAGCAGCCTAACCGCTTATAAAAATGACGATCAGGCTCACCGGGAGATCGCATTAACAGGCGCGATGGCTTATGACTGGCTTTATGATTTCCTTAGCCCGACTGAGCGGGAAACTGTATTAACGATGGTGCATCATCGCTCCACAACGATTGCAAACGATGTCCTGTACGATAGCAAACCAATTTCCGGTACACCTTATGATTCACACGGTTGGACTGTATTTGGCTTCCTGGGCATGATTGCTACTGCCTTGATGCACGACGACATTAATGTGAATGGGAAAAACGTTATGCAGGACGCACAGAATTGGTTCAATCTAATTGTCCCGGCCTATATTAATCTATCGCCTCCATGGGGCGGCGAGGACGGCGGTTGGGGTAATGGAGAAGGCTACTGGCAATGGTCTACGATGAGTAACAAACAGTTCGTCGATACACTCTATATTGCGACCGGCTTTAATCTTTATAAGAAGGCATACTTCCGCAACGAAGCCTGGTACCCGATGTATATGCTGCCTCCCGGACAGAAAACCGGAGCATTCGGTGACCAAGCCGACCTGATCTCCCGCAACTATGTTGCAGCAGGTATAACACGCGAAGCGCAAATGCAGCAAAATGAGGTGATGCAGTGGTACTCGCAGCGAGACCCATATGATTATGCCAACTTCATCACTTACTTATATGAGGACAGCAGCTTGGCGGCTCGCCCTCCGGTAGAGATGCCGACAGCCAAGTATTTCGAGAACATCGGAACGGTCGCGATGCATTCCAATTTACTTGATCCGAAGCGAGTTTCGTTCTTTTTCAAATCCAGTCCTTTCGGAAGCTTCAATCATAGCCACGCGGATCAGAACGGCATCATGATCAAAGCCTTCGGGGAGGATCTCACGGTTGACGGCGGTTTCTATGATGATTTCAACAGCGAGCATTTCCAGAAATATGCCAAGCAGACTTTTGCCCACAATGCGATAACCTATGATAACAAAAAAGGCCAGCCAATATTCGAGATGAAAGCAACGGGTCAAATTACGGGCTTCGCTACAAATAAAGATTTCGATGCTGCGGTAGGTGACGCCACTACGGCATACAATACCGGAGATAAAATCGGCCTTGATTTGGCTCAGCGAAGCGTAATTTATGTGAAGCCAGGCGCTTTTGTCGTCGTTGATAATCTGAATGCGCGCGAGCCGGGAGGCTCCAGCTTCGAATATTGGCTCCATGCCGAAAACAGCCTAACCTTAGACGAAGCGAACAGCAGCGCGACGATTATCAAAAACAAGGCTGCTTTAGAAGTAAATCTTTACTATCCGGGGTTAACGAAGATCGACGTAACCAACAAGTTCTTGGATTACGAAGGTGTTGAATATTTGCCTGGCGGATCAACTTATGGAGGGAAAAGAAGGTTGCATGGCGGATTTAAAACGCCAAAAACGGAGGAAGCGACGATCGTTTCCACCTACGTGCCTTACCAAGTGGGCTCGGAGCCTCAGGATATCGTTACGGAGGATCATGGTACGTATCGGAAACTGCATTTTACAGATGGAACGAATGTTTATGTTCGTACAGCACAAAGCGGTGTTGTAGATACCGGCGATATTCAATTTGAAGGCATCGCAGCTACTGTCAAGGGTGATTCAATTCTTTTGGTCGGCGGTACACAACTAGTGAAGAATGGGATTACGCGCATTGCTAGTACAAACCCGGCAACTATCGCTCTTTCAGGCGACGAGTTATCGATTACAGGAACCCAAGATTCGCAGGTCAGCTTGCATAAATCTAATGTTACGACAGTCATCGATGAAGAGTACCGGAGCTTGCCGAAGGGCGGCAGCGTAACGGAAGCTGTGTATACGCGTGGTGTTCATTGGGATACGGCTGACAATACATTGACATTGAATGTCGAGCCTGGTCAGCATCACCTCCTGTTAAGCAACATTCCGGCACCTGCACCACAAGCTCAGGTTTCCTATCCTGTTGAAATTAATGGTGTAGCATCATCAGTAACTTTGTCCACTTATGGCGATGGACACGGTGCTACTGCAGCTTGGGGAGGCATCACGAATTCGGCCGGTCTTTATGAGGTTCTTGAAGCACCGCCGGGCCTGATTTTTGAGGGGTTGGGTCCAGTTAAGCCTCTCACTTTCATTGGGAAGAATGCGAAATTCTTTATACCTAACGTGACCGGAACGATGAAACTGCGCAGCGTTTCGCCTGGTGGGGTGACGCCAACTGAAGCTACTGAGAATTATGATTTCCTCAAGGATGAATTAACGGTGTTCGCGGAAGCCGAGAGCTTTATCGATACCAACGACGGCAATTTCAACGTGTACTCTTCGCGGCCTTGGTTGTCGGGTGGAAAAGGAGTCAGCCAATGGAATGCTTTAGGACAAAATATTACATGGAAATTAAACGTTCCCGAAGCTGGCAATTATGACCTTGTTTTCAAATACGTTGCATGGGAGCTTGCTGACACGCTTCCAACCCGTCTCATTAAACTAGGGAACCAGTATTACACGGCGGAAGCAGAAAGAACGGTTGATCAAGGTACTAAACCGGAGTACTGGAAAGCGATGACCGTCCATACCGGTACAACGCTTCCCGCTGGTGAAGTTGAACTTAAGATGTGGAGAGTCAGCGGAGCGATGAATCTGGACTGGGTGGGCTTGGTCAAAGTCGAAGCTCCTGCTGTGCCAACGGTCAAATTGACGGCTAGCACATCTACAGTCAGTACAGGGCAGTCGCTTGATCTTCAATTAGCTTTAGACAAGACAGAACCTGCGGCTGGGATCGATCTAACCGTAACTTATGATCCAACGAAGTTCACTTACAATAATTATGAGAAAGATTACACACAGCAAGCCGTCATCGTAACGAACAACGAGTCAGAGGGCAAGCTGCGCATCTTGGCAGCACGCACGGGAACAGGTGCAATTCCAGCAAGCGGGCCGTTCTTAACCTTGAAGTTCGATGTTAAATCAGATGCTACCGCAGGTAATGCCAGTTTCACTACATCTGCGGGAACGGCTTCCTCAGAGGCAGGGGGCATTACAGTGCTAGCCGGGAGCTCGATAGATGTGAGCATTTCGAATAAAGCAGCACTAGGAGCTTTGGTCACGCAAGCGGAATCGACCCGTGATCAGGCTGCTGAAGGTACGATTATCGGGACCTTCTTCAGCTCGACGCTGTCTGGATTGAAAGCAGCCTTGACAGCTGTGATTGATGCAGCCAAGTCGGTCTTAAATGAGTCTGACGCAACTCAATCGCAAATCCAGGCTGCACAGACGAATCTGGCAGCGGCAATTGCGGAGTTCGAAGCACACCGGATTACGGCTGCAACAGGCGATACGAATAACGACCAGCAGTTTAATATTGTCGATTTCGCCAATATTGCGAAACATTATGGAAAGGATGCAACAAGCCCAGACTGGGCCCTTGCACAATTGACAGACATCAACGGCGACGGTGCCGTTGATATGGAGGATCTTGCCTTCATTGCAAGCCGAATCGCCGGGTAAAGACGAAACAAACTTATGGCGATGCGCCCCCTTGTTGATGCAAGGGGGTGTTAAGTCCTTTTCTCAAATTCTAAGAAGTATACGTTATTAGATTTAGCAAGGGGGAGCCAAATGATAAAGCACATGTTTCGAACTGGTGTGTTCCTACTATACATCACGTGTTTATTTGGGTTGATCAACGGATCGTCAGTGGCATTCGCAGATGAGGTGCCAACATCGTTTGATATCCGGACAACAACGCCAACTATCAAAGAGAAAAATGCTTTCGCTATTACCATAGTAGGATCAAATCTCAATGCATTGTATGCATATGACTTGACGATCGATATTCCCGCCGGCGTGACATTATTGCGTGCGGAGGATAATCTGTCTGGGGGAACATCCGTTTTTGTCCAAAATGGAAATACGCTTAGGTATGGATCGACGAAGTCAGGTCAAGCCCCTGGGGAAAGTGGTACCAGAACATTAACCACACTTACCTTCCAAGCAGGGGCTCCTGGAATCGTTGACTTCAAGCTAGTGAAGGTCAAGAGCTTGATAAATCTTGAAACAGGATTGCATGCCACGGTTCATGAGGTGCCCAAAAAGCTCAGCATTCAAATTACTTCAGACACCAGGGAGAACAACGGAAACGGAAACGGAAACGGAAACGGTAATGGTAATGGTAATGGTAATATGAAAGCTCATCGCGATATCACAGAAGAGGACGGAAACGGTCAAGTGGCATCGGGGCAGGTCCTTGTTGATGCAGACGGTCCAGTACGAGTATCGATGGGGCTGCTTCAAAAGTGGGCAGTGCAAAATTCGTCTGGAGCTGTAGTGCTTAAAGTAGGGAATATTACTTACTCTGTACCGTTTAGCGAAATGACTTCAGGTGCTTGGCGTGACCAATTAGGTGATCAAGCGGATAAAGCTGTGATTACAATTATCGTAACAGAGGCAAATAGGGAGCAGGGGGATAAAGTTGAGCGCGCAGCAACTAAGATCGGAACGAAATTGTTGATGAAACCGATCGATTTTGAAATGATTGCCGAAACACCATCTGGAGAAAAAGTAACTGTAACGAAATTCACGCGGTATGTGCCACGTTCCTTTCAGCTTGATGTTGAAGTTGAATCTAATCATACGATAGGTGTTTATATGGATGAAGCGACAGGTGAGCTGCTCCCGGTTCCAACAGTGTTTCGTAGCATTAACGGTAAAACGGTAGCGGAGCTTTTCAGGAAAGGAAACAGTATTTATTCCTTAATTCGCCTAGATAAGCATTTCGCTGATCTTGAAGGCCATTGGAGCGAATCCTTGGTAGAGTCGATGGCGAATAAGCTCATCGTTAATGGCTTATCGGATCAGATTTTTGGACCAGACAAACCGGTTACTCGGGCTGAGTTCGCATCGATGTTAGTACGTGCTCTTTCCTTGGATCGTAATGCCGGCAATACTTCCTTTGCTGACATAAATGGGCAGTGGTACGACGCATTAGTCCAATCGGCAGCGGATGCCGGATTGGTTAGCGGCTATCCGGATAAGACCTTCCGACCTGAGGCAACGCTTAACAGGCAGGAATTAGCGGTAATACTGCAACGTGCGGTTCAATTCACTGGTCAACCATGGGCAACTCCCGAAGTCAGTGGGAGTGTACGACCATTTGTCGATTTCAACGAGGCTGCACCTTGGGCACAGCAGGCCATTGCCCAAGCTGCGGCAGCGGGGTTAATAGAAGGTGACGAACAGAACACGTTCCGACCAGAGGCGCAAACAACAAGAGGGGAAGCTGCTGCTGTTCTGAAACGACTTTTGACTTTTGCTGGCATGTACAGTGGTTAATTCAATAGCAAATTCGTTGAGGAGGTGGTGTCAATAGGTTGTAACATCAGCAAGAATTGAGTCGTAGGAGGTAATCGATTTTATTCAAGCAGTTATCCATGTTTAAAAAGAGTGACAAGTAGTAAGTAAATAGGTATTGAGGAGGTTTACGATGAACGATGTATCGAAGGGTTCTTTGTCTAAGCTTTTCCTTTTTGCAGCACTTATTATTAGCTCTGTACTTATCTCCATACTGATAACCCCTAACGTAACGTTTGCTACAGGCACGACCTACTATTTTTCCACATCTGGAAGCGATTCCAACAACGGTTTATCTGCAGGCGCTCCTAAGCAAAATATTTCAACGGCCCTTACCTTGATGAATGCAGGAAATACAATCCTATTCAAGAGAGGTGATGCTTGGTACAACGCATCTCTTAACTTGACTAACAAAGCAGGAACATCAGCTGATCCTATCACGATAGGTGCTTATGGGACTGGACCAAAGCCAGTGATTGCAGGTATGTATAAGCTGGATACGGGCTGGACGAATGTACCGGGGACGAATCGTTGGCAAAAGAGTATTAATGGAAGTACTAGTCTAGATGCGTATCGGGTATTTGTGAATGGCGTTCCTAAACAAAAAGTTACAAGCGCGAACGATGTCGATCAATTACATGAATGGGCAGTTGCTGGTGGAATTGTATACTTGTATACAGGTTCGTCCACGGTTGCCCCCACGAATGTAGAGGTCATCGCCTATAATTTGTCGTCGGTTGTTGTTATGGAGAACACAGAGCATGTCACGATGAAGGATATTGATTTCCGTGGAGGCTCCTATGGGAGAGTCATTTGGGTCAAAGCGCCAAGTTCGCATCTAACCTTTGACAATCTAATCGTCCAAAGAGCTGTTCAAGGTGGCATACAAATCGGGAATTTAGGAACTAACCCAGACGACACTTCGAATGTTTCTCACATTACGATAACGAATTCCTTGATTGACAAAGTCTGGCTGCCCGAAGAGAACGATACGGTAGTGACCACAGGGGATGGATTATTCATCCATCATGCCGTTGACGGTGTAGTCATTCGTGGTAATAAAATATTGAATTGGGGACATTCCGGTATATCGCTTACAAACTACAAGAATAACCTGTCTGGCGTCAAGCATGTAATCGTGGAGCAGAATGATATTTCTGCAGGTACTTCCGGATACATGCATGGTCTTGACATGGACGGCTACAGCGGAAAGACCACGAATAATATCATTCGCCGCAACTATATTCACGATTACACAACAACAAACCATGTTCTTGGCAGCAGCAACAGGATATATGGCAATATCATTACGGGTGCTACAGGAACAGTTCTACCCAAACATTCCTTCCAACCCTGGGGATTAGATATGTATCCTTGGCAAGCTATTTCGGGTGATAACGACACTTGGATGGAAGCCAAGGATAGTTGGATTATTAATAATACGATTGCTGAGACGGATCAGTATGCTATTTACCTTGGAGATAATCCTGACAGTCCGAGCGCCAACAAGGTGGAAAATAATGTTATTGCCAATAACATGATGTATGAGTACGGTCTCAGCCCTCAAGGGCAGGTTGGCCTGAACGTACATCCGCAAGTAACGGGTACAGCCTTCGTTCGCAATAACAATTTCTGGGATCCTGTCGTTCAAACCGGCGATACCAATGGAAAAGTGGCTCGATACAAGAATTACACGGGTTCCCCACCAAACTTTAGCTTAAATTATGACGCTGCGCAATTGAACAGCGTCTGCTCATCGAGCTGCAGTGGTAATGTTCAGATGAATCCGTTATTCGTAGATCCTGCTAATCGGGACTATCGGCTTCAATCCAGTTCTAGTGCTACTATGAAAACAGGAGCCCTGAGCTATCATTCGGATATGGACAGAGGATATAGCGACTTTTTTGGTACGCCATTTGCAATAAGCGGCGGAAGTATAGGGGCGATTCAATACCCCGGAATCAGTAGAACGAACCTATCCGCAGGAATAGCTCCTACCTTTAGTAGTAGTGCATCGGATCCTCCCCCTTCCAAATTAACAAATGGTAATACAGCATCTACGGATTATGTGACTGTCGGGAATCCTGACCAATTGGTGTATGCTCAAATGGATCTTGGTGCGCTGAAAGACATTAGTCAAGTAAAGATGTGGCACTTTTATACAGATGGCCGCACGTATAAAGATGTGGTCGTTCAGCTGTCGCGAACGTCTGATTTCAGCAGTTATGTAACAACGGTGTTCAATAATGATAAGGATAACAGTTCAGGTCAAGGGTATGGATCAGATGATGAATATGCTGAGTCGGTTAACGGCAAGACGCTTACTTTTGCACCAGTTACAGCTAGATACGCTCGTTTCTGGTTAAAAGGCAATTCTGTAAATACCAACAGTAATTTTGTCGAGCTGCAGGTATTTGGAACTGACCCGATCGCTAAGTTAGTTTCTCAATATAGGGACATTACTTATAGTGCTGCTGGTGTAAATGATGCATTTCCATCCAAATTATCAAATGGGAATTTATCCACAAGTGATTTGGTAGATGTGGGGACTGGCGCGGTTCATGCAGTAATGGATCTTGGATCCAACGTCACCTTGAACCAAATCTCGATGTGGCACTATTTCAGTGACAGTCGGACATATCACGATGTGATTGTTCAGATCTCGAATGATGCGGATTTCAGCAGCTATACGAATGTATTCAATAATGATACGAATAACTCGGCAGGCCAAGGAATAGGGACCGATGCCGAATATACGGAGACGAGCGCTGGCAAGACGATTACGTTTGGTCCCCTATCAGGCCGGTACGTAAGGTTCTGGCTCAATGGTAATACCGTAAATACGTCTAATTATATGGTTGAGCTTGAGGTTTATGGGTATTAATTAATATCATCGATGCACCTGTAAGGAACCTTGATAGCGTAATAAGATCGCTACTTCACTTGTGTCTTTTCGCAGCAAGTGGAGAGCGATCTTTTTGGCTTCATGCTTAATATTTATAAGGAATCCGAATCCATAATTAACGGGATATGCACCTCAACAATCATCCCATCTCCAGGTGAACTGAAGAATTGCAATCCGAAGGCTTCCCCATAGTACAATTTAATCCTTTCCTGTACGTTACGAATCCCGTAACCGCTGCCGTTCGGATTGTTTATCTTACTGCCTGATTGGAGTACTTCCAGCTGTGCTCCGTCCATACCAACCCCATCGTCAACGACAGACAGAATGATCTGATCAGCTTGGCGTTCGCAAGTTACCGTAATGATCCCCTCTCGATTCTCACTCTTCAATATGCCATGTAGAATGGCATTCTCGATGATGGGCTGAAGCGTTAGTTTCGGAATGAGTCCTTGTAGAAATTCCTCATCGACCCCCATAATAAATTCGATTCTTTGTTCAAAGCGAATATTTTGAATTTGGACATAATAGTCGACCAGCTTCAGTTCGTGTTCAATTGTAATAATGTCCTGTCCATTGCTCAGAGTAAGTTTGTAGTATCCAGCTAAAGAATGCACAAGAGCGGGGATTTGGTCGTTCATCCCGAATTGAGCCATCCAATTGATCTGATCTAGCGTATTGTATAAGAAGTGAGGATTGATCTGGGATTGAAGGGCCTTCAATTCCGATTTAATTGCCTTTACTTCAACATCCTTTAACAAAGCTAGTTGTTTCGACATGTAGTTATAGCTTTGGATGAGCTCTCCGATCTCATCCTCACCTGACGGCTTTACGATAGGTTCTAGGAATCCAGCCTCCATTGCTTTCATCTTTTGACTCAAATGTGTAATCCGCCTAGTCATATGAAGGGAAATATATTGTGCAAGCCCGATGGCTAGCAGTGCGACAACGAGCAAGCTGGCAAGAAGCTCTTTCTGAAGGCGTGTACTTCTTGACACGATCTCCTGAGAGGGAATAACAGTAACCATGGTCAGGTCTGTTTGCGGTATGGGCAGCTGGAGGAATTCAAGCTCTCTGCCGTTTATGATCTGCTTATAACTGCCGCTTGTATGCTGTGTGAGTATAGGTGCAGAGCCATCAGCGAGAAAATATTGCTTCATGAGCAGTTCATCCGAAGCAATTAGAATGAGGCCATCGCTGCTCTGTAAGTAAGTTAAACTATTCTTCACGGTGTTGGCACGCGAAACGATTTCTTTCAGATTCCGTTCGTCCATATCCAATCTTAGAACACCAATCGTATCATTATAATGATTGGGATGGCGAATGAGGCGGATAAGGGAGATAACCGGACGGACATCACTAGCTAGGGTTGGATAATCATGCGAAGAAAACCACATGAGCTTTACTCTGGCATTGACCAAGTTCTTATACCATGTCGATTTTTGAACATCATCCAGGCGCAACATGTTGACGCCCTCATCGGCGAATAGAAATCCTTTTGGCAGATAGAGCCGGACTTCGCTTATATCGGTACTGTCACGGAAGGAAGTGATGAATTGCCTCAGGATGTTTCCATCTTGTAATTGATCATGGATATTGTAATCGTTTACGTTACGCGTTAGGATACGGGTCATATTCTGCTCGTCCAAGGCAATGATATCTGAAACATCGGTCATCCGTTTTAATTTATAGGAAAGAAAGGAATGCGTTTGGTTAAAGCTTTGATTGAGCGAGAAATTGACCATTTCTTGTATAATGCCCGTTACTTTACCAGAGGCATAGAACTGGAGGTAGAGAATAGGAAGCAGAATGAGCAATAGATAGGAGAGCAACAGTTTTTGCTTTAATCTTAGTTTAAGGAGAATGCGATTGAAGGAATTAAACATCAGCGATCCTCTTCCTGAATTCTGAAGGTTGCAGGCCGGTTACTTTTTTAAATATTTTGCTAAAATATTCCCCGTCCCCATACCCTACCTGTAACGCTATATCAAATAACTTGAGATCCTTATTGGCCAACAGTTCTTTGGCCCGGTCAATCCGATATTCCGATAGGAAATGTTTGATAGTCACACCAGTGCCTTCCTTATAGACAAAACACAAGTGAGGGATGGTTACTCCGACATACTCGCTGATTTCGGCCAGTGAAAGCTGGCGATTCTGGTAGTTTCGCTCGATATATTGCGTCACATGACGAATAATTGAGTTGCCCTTTCGCGTTTCCAAATGATCAAAAAGAACATCGAGTTCATCACTCAACAATTGATTTAAGACGTCTAATGTCTGACAAGCATACAAACGCTCCACGTATTTACCTACTGCCGCCTCCTGCCTGAACGAAGGAATACCGCTTTCTTTGCCAACTTGTTGTACAGTTTGATAGAGTTGCAAATAGATTCCTTTGGTATAAGTGACAGATGTATCAGGATACTTACATATCTCTTTCATCAAATTCGCAAGCCAATTTTTTGCCTGATAGGCATCATCTTGTTGAAGTGCAAGGGCAAAGGTCGTAATACGCTTATCCTCAAAAAAGAAAGCATCGGTGTGAGAATGATTAGTAGACTCCCATAAGATGGCGTTCGGTGGCTGATAAAAGCCCCTTTGAAGATTCGTCAACGCTGAGATGTAGGAAGCATATAGCTGATCCAACCCATGGACTTGCTGGCCAATTCCTAAATGAAAGCCAGGAACTTTGGGTAACCGAAGGGATAATTGATGGATCCATTGTTGAAGTGAATCGTCCAACGGTATCGTTAGCTCGGAACGGGAGATTAAATGGATGACGACATGATGGTTATCTTTTAACATACATAAGCAATCTAACGCTGCCATCTGAGCGGCATCCTCGAGTTCTTGTTGAAGGAGATCCCCCTGTTCAATAGCATGATGCCATTTGAGAACGGAGCTCACACAGGGATTGTTGTGTGGAAACTGAGAACCGATTAAAGGAAACAACCGCGCAAGCTTATCGGATTGATACACAGGAGAACACAATAGAGCGGCTATTTCCCGTTTAATAAGAGGCATACTTTCTTCCTCTCCCATGTCGGTTCGCAGGTCGTTCTGGACCATCTTGGAAGCGGTGCGAATCGCTTCATGCAGCTCATCTGGATGGATCGGTTTTTCTACATAATGGACAGCATGTAAAGAAATAGCGGCTTTCAAATACTCCTTATCCGAGAAGCCGCTCATGAAGATGATATGAACTTTCGGACAAAACTCCCGAATACTGCGAGCTGCCTCAATACCGTCCATATGGGGCATACGGATATCTGTAAGCAGAATGTCGGGGCGGAACTGCTCAGCGATCCGCACGGCATCGCGACCATCTTCTGCTTGCATCACTTCATTGATTCCGCATTGCTTCCAGTCGGTCTTCATCAGAATCCCTTTGCGAATCAACTGTTCGTCTTCCACAAGTAAAAGCTTCATGATGACCCTCCCGTACACATTAGTAGATAGTTTCATTATAGTATGTTTCATTTGGATTCAAAACGGAATCTTAATTTCAGACATATATTCGAAAGTTTAGCGGGGTCATGGGAGTTTCGACCGATTCTGTTGTTCTCCTCGATATTGCCGGGGGGATAGTCCGAAATGGATACGAAATTGTCGGTGGAAGTAGGTATAGCTGTTGAAACCGCATGACTTTGCGACATAATCAAGCGACATTGCGCTGAAACGAATACGTTCGCACGCGACAGTAAGACGGACTTCAATGGCATAACTCATGATGGATTGACCAAAATTGGACTTAAACAAATTGACAGCTCTAGAGACGCTAATCCCCGCATGTTTGGCGATTCGCTCGAGGGTGAGCGCTTCTGTCGCATGTTGATCGATAAAAGTTTTTATTTGATAAGCGATGTAGGAGGGACTTAATGTTTTTCCTATGCTAGCTGTTTCATGCAGGCGCTGTAAAGTCAAGCAAAAGACACGCATTAAATAATCAGTTAATTCATCGACGGTGCCGTTCCTCCGTAACGTTTCCTTCGCCAACTGTTTCCACAGTTTCAGCAGATCATCGTCAAGAGGTATGGTTGACTTCTGCGGAGGGGAGAAATTGTCCCACCACTGGTCAATCCATGTTCCATTGCAGATCACATAGTAATCGATGCTGTTATTTTTTAAGATAAGCTCATACTTTTCACCAGGACGAAACATCAGCAGATCTCCAGGCTCAATCACAACGTATTCGTTATTAATCAACGCCTCGCAGGAACCGCTTGTCTGCAATCGAATGATGTATGTGGTTAAAAACTCAGAAGGATACCTGAGGCGCTTCTTATGGTGCGCCATGGCTACATCAATTGTTTCCGCTCGCAATTTATCCTCGCCCATCCATCATCAGTTTTCTCCTTTGTCTGCGCAAATTGTTCATGTTTAGTAACTATTTCATTATTATACAAGCTTTCTAGCCAATTGTACGCACATATTCCTTGAACAAACACAACCGCCCTTAATCAGGGCGGCTGGTGCTTATGCTTAACTTAATGAGGTTATTCAAAATAAATGGCTTTCCCAGTCTTCGAAGACTCATAGATGGCTTCTAATATTTGCGTGACAACAAGCGCTTGCTCCGGTTTTACTACCGGTTCGGTATCATGAAGGATGCATTCGAGCCACAACCGCGCTTCCAAGTCGCTTGGACTCTCTGTTTGGCCTTCAAAAAAAGCGACGCCTCCTGCGCTCAAATCAATGGTGGTCGTAGTCATTCTACCGAGCTTTTCGCTATTAATTCGGAGTCCGTCACGCATATCCGCTCCGCCTTCCGTACCGCAAAGCGTCGTTTTGGCCTCTAAAGTGTCAAGTGAGTTAAGCGCCCAACTGGATTCGAGTATAACGCTCGCGCCGTTCTGCATCGTGATGAAGGCGAAAGCCGAATCCTCCACTGTAAACTTTTCTGGATCCCACGGTCCCCAGAGATTCGCTGCGTTTTCTTTACGGCTAAGCTCGTGATAGGCCTTGCCCAAAACACATTTTGGTGCGTAATTGTTCATCATCCGAAGTGTTAAATCCAACGCATGGCTACCGATATCAATGAGAGGGCCACCCCCTTGTTTCTCTTGATCTAGAAAGACACCCCAGGTGGGAACAGCGCGTCTGCGAATCGCATGAGCCTTGGCAAAATAGATCTCGCCGAGCTCGCCGTTATCGCAAATTTGTTGCAAATACCGACTGTCTGGCCGGAAATTATTCTGATAGCCGATGGAGAGCTTTTTGCCTGTACGTTTGGCAGCATCTACCATGGCTTGTGCTTCGGCAGCCGTTTTGGCCATCGGTTTCTCACACATGACATGTTTGCCTGACTCCATGGCGGCAATCGAGATTTCCGCATGCGAATCGTTCGGCGTACATACATAGATGACATCAATGGCGACATGGGCTAGAACTTCTTTATAATCGTAAAATGCTTTTGCATCAGTTGAACCGTATCCTGCCGCTGCTTTTTCTGCTTTTTCGATAATAATGTCGCAGAAGGCAACCAATTCCAGTTCCTTCAGCTTGGAAAGTGCAGGGAAATATTTCTCGAAGGCAATACCCCCGCAACCAATTACTGCCCCTTTAAGTTTTTTCGCCATCTTAAATGACCTCCATAAACCTATAATTTTGGCTTAGCCAATCCATACTGATCTGTACACTTTCTAACGCAGGCAAGTCACAATCGTCTTGTTCGACGATGAGCCATTCTGTTCCCGCCGTTGCTGCTGCCCTAATAATGGCTGGTAAATTCATTTCACCGCGTCCCAGTTCCACCGTTTGATAACTGTCACCTTCGAACTTGCGAATGTCCTTCAAATGAATTAACGGTATGCGTCCGGCATATTTGTCGAGGTAAGCAATAGGATCGCTGCCAGCTTTATGTACCCAGCAAACATCGAGCTCACTCTTCATATTTTCTGGGGATGTGCTTCCAAAAAAGGCATCAAACCAAATTTGATCTCCATAAGCTTCAGTGAATTCAACATAATGATTATGAAATCCAAATCCGATGCCATTTCTTCTAAACTGTTCACTGCACTTGTTGAAGAAAGCAACAGTCTCGGGAAGTGCTTGTCGTTGTTCTTGCGTGATTCCAGGACAGATGACATAACGGCTTCCTATTGCGACATTCATAGCAATCTCTTCTTCAAGATGGTTTTGCAGCCGCTCCATGTTTACATGACTGCCAACGGCTTGCAGTGACAGCGTGTTCAACAGCTTCTTCAGCTGCTCAGGGCTAAACCCGTAATAACCTGCAAATTCCACACCCGCATAGCCCATCTCGGCAACTTTTTGCAAAGTCGCTGCAGCGTCTCGATTCATTTCATCTCGGAGTGTGTACAGTTGTAGACCTATTCCCATTTTGTTCATGGAAGGCTCCTTTCATTTCATATAATCGTTCATCTCTGATTTATTATAAGATGAACGATTTTTTCATTAAATGAAGGATATCATTGAAACATGAACAATCTGATTAAGTTTTCCAACGCGGGGGAGAACATTATAATCGCGATGCTTCGAACTTCACCTCCGGAAAGCGGCTATCCGGTCCTTTTAATAAGATACCTCCTTGATTTTTCAGATACGTATCGAAGAAATCCAGCATGTAGGCATTGATAATGGCGTTCGCTCTTTGTGGCGCAATCTTTCCTGTAATGCCAAGCAATTTGAATATCGGAGAAATGAATTGTACGTCGGTAAAATTCAAATGCTCCGAATTTTCGATATAGAGGAATTGCCCCCCTGAAGCGACCGATTCGCGCATGCGTTCAAGTTCTAACTTTTTGTCTTCCGTTACTTGATCCATCCACGCTCTTGTGTTACCCATGTGTTTAAGCTCTGCCTCCGTATAGACGTGGTTATCCATCACGAGCTTTAATCGTTCGAATTCGCTTTCCGAGTTCATGAACAAAAACGGCTTTCGTAGACTCTCTCGGTCACGCAGTCGATAAAGTGCGCCATCCAAGTCGATTCCAGCCGTGATTCGCGGATCGTAAGAAGCGTCATAGGCCGTCGCTCCGCCGATGGAATGACCGAACACCCCGACATGACCTAGATCTATCCTCCCTTTTAGACGACTTGGCATCTGTCCCGATTGGATGAGTCCGAATTGGTCCAGCACAAACGTCACATCGTCGGTTAACATTTTTCCCAACTTGTCGCGATTTCCGCTTTCCGTCTGGTAATCATGGTCGGGGGAGAATAAGTCGTTGGTTGAGCTGACCGTGATTCGACCGTCAGGAAACTCAGTTGCAAATGTATTGTAGGTGTGGTCGATTACGGCCACGATATATCCGTGACTTGCGAGATTTTCAGCTTGCGACGTGTGGAGGAACCTGGAGGAGCCGAAGCCGGGATTCGCAAGGATTAGCGGGTATGAAGTCTGTGCTGAAGAGATTTCGCCCCCCGAATACGTATGACTGGATACGTACTTCAGGTGCTGCAAAGTAAACCCGGGAAGGCCATAGTTCGCGGCCATATAACGTAATATCCGCGTATCGGGAATAAGAGGAGCAGGCTTGCCTGTGCCAGCTTGAGCTGGATACCATACCTGAACCATCAATTCTCTTTTGCCACCTCTGGGTCCGCCATAAATCTCTTCTCTATTGGTATCCACGAAATGTAACGATTGCATGCCTACCTTAAATTTGCCTGTCGGTTCAGATAATTGAAATACAGGAAAAGCGTACATAAGACCCGCTGTTGCTACCAGCAGGATCGCCAAAGCGGTATAAGCCGAACCCAATAGGAATCGCGGGATATGTGTTGGGCTGGATTTTTTCAAATAACGATAACCTGAAATGGCTAAGAAAATGATCGTTATGCCATACAAGCAAAATAGCTGAACTCGATATCCTTCCACCGTCCAATGAATGACCAGTATAAGTGTGGCGATCCCGCTTGCAACGAAAACTGGCATTTTACGCTGTCCTTTTTTTAATAGGATTGTTAATGCAAATAAGCCGGTGATTGACAACAAAAGCAACAATTCAAACAGCCTCATCTTGATTCTCCTTCATAAAAATTCTAATATTTTGTTCCAATCTTATCCTGCCAGAGAGGCCTAAGCTATCGATTTGGCTTACATCTACCTTACAATGTTGTAATTCGATCTCACGGTAATAGAAGACTCGTAAAACCGTTTCTTTTCACCTTGAAAGAGTGCCGCTTAAGGTTATAATAGCTTACAAAGGTACTTCATCTTTAAAATCAGGAAGGGGCGGAGTCTTATGTTTAGTATCTTGATAGTAGAAGATGATCTTAAGCTGGCGCAGCTGCTTCAATCATATATGGAGAAATACGGGTACCGAGCGGAAGCGGTCCAGGAGTTCGACCGAGTTATGGAGGTGTTCCAGCGCATTCGGCCGGATCTCGTGCTGCTCGACGTCAATCTGCCCCATTACGACGGCTATTACTGGTGCAGACAAATCCGAACGGTATCCACCTGCCCCATATTATTTATCTCTGCCCGTGACGGCAAGATGGAGCAGGTTATGGCGCTGGAGAATGGGGCGGACGATTATATCGCCAAGCCCTTCGATTATGAAGTAGTCATGGCCAAGATTAAGAGCCAGCTTCGTCGCGCATACGGCTCATACGCCTCGAACAAGAGGGAACGAACCGTGGAATGCACAGGACTCGTGTTGTATCCAGAAAGGCTTGAACTAACCTTATCCGGCAAAACCGTAGATCTCAGTCATAAAGAATCCATGCTGATGGAAACGCTGATGGAAAGCAGTTCCAAGGTGGTCAGCCGAAATTGGCTTCTGGAGAAGCTGTGGGATGGTCAACAATTCATTGACGACAACACGCTTAATGTCAATATCACGCGCATCCGCAAAAAATTAGCCGAGCTCGGCATTGAAGAAGCGTTGGAAACCGTGCGGGGAGCCGGGTATAAACTGCGGCCAATCTGGAGGGAGGAGCCATGAGGCTATTTTGGAAAGAGCATGTTCCGTTAGTGTTTATGTATGCCGGACAGCTTCTGCTGACGGTTTATATGTGCCGATTATCCGGTTTCCGAAATACCTTCGATCTTGCCTACATGTGCATGGTAAATACGGCCTTGTTCGCTTTTTACTTGATATACCGTTATATCCGACATTTTCACATGTATCAGAGGCTGACTCGTCCTCTTTCGTCCCTTGACGAATCGGCCGGATATATCGGGAATGCGCCGCTAGCGGATGCACTTGGGCATCTGCTCCAGGAGAAGTATCGTCTCTATCAGAACGATATAGAGAGGTACCGTAAGAAGCTAACCGATCATGTCACCTTTATCAATCAGTGGGTGCACCAGATGAAAACCCCGCTATCCGTTATGCACCTTGCGGTTCAGCAAGAAACCGATCCCTTTTTTGATAACATGCGAGAGGAATTAGATAAGCTGAAGAAGGGGCTCGACACGGTGCTCTATACATCGCGGTTGGATGCGTTCGAGCAGGATTTCGTGGCGGAGCCGGTGGCTCTTCGTCAGTTGGTCGGGAAAGTGGCGGCTGAACACAAAAATTTGTGGATCCGCAATAAGGTTTTTCCGGAAATTCAAGTGGATGACGGATTGATGGTTATGTCCGATGACAAGTGGCTTGCATTCGCGCTCGGCCAATTAATCACCAATGCCGTACGGTATTCGGCCGGCTTAAGCAGCCGTATCATGATTACTTCCGAAGTGCGCGGACAGCAGGTGGTTCTTGAAATTCGGGATCATGGTGTCGGAATTCCCAAACAGGACATCAAAAGGGTGTTTGACGCTTATTTTACAGGGGAAAACGGAAGACGGTTCGGCGAATCTACGGGCATGGGGCTCTACCTGGTTCGAGAGATCGCCTCGCGACTTGATCATCACGTCGAGCTTGAATCTGAGCAGGGACAAGGAACTGCAGTACGTATATGGATGAGAATCGCGCATGTTCAAGCTCTATGAACATGCTTTTTCATTACAACATTGTAAGATTCGTATAAGAATAATCGATGGGATCGTGCCAGGGGATCGGCTATGATGATGCGAGAGCGTAATGGGACTTGAAGTTGCGACTGTATGAAAGGAAGAATGAAGGATATGGATATGCTAATCGTGCGCAATTTAGGAAAAGTTTATGATGGTGGCAGCATTGCGTATAGGGCGATGAGCGACATGAACCTCGTTGTCGAGAAAGGTGAGTTTGTTGGGATAATGGGTCCATCAGGCAGCGGCAAAACAACCCTGCTGAATGTAGTATCCACAATCGACACGCCTACCTCTGGGGAAGTGTTGATAAATGGGGAGAATCCCCATTTATTATCCAAACACGATTTGGCCCTGTTCCGCAGAAGGAAGTTGGGCTTTGTCTTTCAGGATTTTAATTTGCTAGATACGCTGACGATCGGGGAAAATATCATTCTCCCTCTTACGCTGGATGGGAAAAGTGTGAAAGAGATGGATGCCAAACTCCATCTAGTGGCCGATAAACTGGGCATCACCCAAATTCTGAATAAACGAACCTATGAAGTATCGGGAGGGCAGCGGCAGAGGGCGGCCATTGCAAGGGCCATTATTCATACTCCTTCACTTCTGCTGGCCGATGAGCCGACAGGAAATCTCGACTCCAAATCTTCACGTGATGTCATGGAAACGATGGAGGCCATCAACCAAGCCGATCATACGACCATGCTGCTGGTCACCCATGACGCTCTCGCGGCTAGCTACTGCCACCGGGTTGTATTCATCAAGGATGGTCAGCTCTATAATGAATTTTACCGAGGGAACAACCGGCAAGCCTTCTTCCAACAGATTATCGATATGCTTTCGTTAATGGGAGGGAATGCACATGAGCTTTCACCGCTTCGTGTCAATTAAGAAGAGTTCCCTGGAGGGTCAATAGATGACGTTGCGACAATTTGCCTTCCGCAATGTAAGCCGGAACAAGCGGACATATGCCGCTTTTTTTCTGAGCAGCACATTTTCAGTGATGATCTTTTTCATTTATGCCGTTTTTATTTTTCACCCTACTATTACTAATTCCGGTTTCAATTGGTCGGCCCTTCAGGCAATGACGGTTGCAGAATATATTGTCTATGTGTTCTCTATCTTTTTCGTATTCTATTCTGTCAGCGCCTTTCTGAAATCCCGCAAACGAGAATTCGGCGTGCTGATCATGCTTGGCATGACCTACAATCAGCTGCGTTGGATCGTTTTTATCGAAAGCATGGTGATCGGATTCGCTTCCATAGTGGGGGGGCTTGCCGCGGGAATGCTGTTCGCCAAGCTATTCATGATGATCGGAGCCGATCTGATGCAGATGAGCCCATTGCCATCCTACATGCCTAGCCAAGCCATTCTGCTCACGCTGTCTGCATTCGTGCTGTTGTTTCTCGTCATCTCAGCGTTCACTGCCGCATTCGTACGAGCCAGCAAGCCCATCGATCTGCTAAAAGGAAGCGCCAAACCCAAGTCTGAGCCTAAATCATCCCTCTTTCTTTCCATGGCAGCGTTCTGCCTGCTTCTTGCCGGATACATCATCTCGTTCTTGGTTCAAGGAGTCTCGGTCGTTTTCGCTCTATTGCCGGTCACAGTCTTAGTCATTATCGGCACTTATTTGTTGTACACACAGTTGAGCGTGTTTGTGATTCGCACGTTAAGAAGCAACCGTTCTGTCTTTCTCCGCAAAACGAATGTACTGGTTTTGTCCGACATGGCGTATCGTATGAAGGACAACGCCCGCATGTTCTTTCTCGTTACGATCGTTTCGACAGTCGCCATTTGCGCTATGGGCGGTTTGATGGGGTTTCTGGAAACCATCCACAAGCAAATTTCGGATGCTTACCCGTTCGCTTATACCTATAGCCAAACTAACGGTGATGTCGGGCAAGCAGCCCATCAAACGAAAATAATTGAACAAGCGCTCCAAGAACGGGAAATTCGTTATGATACATTGTCCGTTCATATAGCGAACATCGAATTAACAGATGGACAATCATTGAATTTCATCCGCCTGTCCGAGTATAACAAGCTTGCGAAAGCCTTGGGTTATCAGGACCTGTCGCTGCAGGGGAATGAAGCGGCGGCCATCTGGACCATGAAAAACCGGCCGTTTCCGGAACACGCGTGGTCAGTAAAAGGAGCATCGATCATACTGGATGTGAAACAATCTGTTGCCAAGGCGGTCACGCCCCCCATGGTCGATGAACCGTTGTTGATCGTTCAGGATGGGATACTTGACTCCTTCGGCAAGCCGAGAAAAGATCAGTTTATAACTGCTTACGATACGGACAGCGCCGATTCAACGGCGGACACGGGGGAGGCCATCGCGGAGCTGCTCGGACATGCACAAACCTCCGATTTTTGGTTTGCATCTCCTGCCTATTTGGAAGAACAGATGAAGCGGACTTATAATCTGATGCTTTTCGTCGGGATGTTTGTCAGTTGCGTATTTTTTGTTGCATCGGGAAGCTTTCTCTATTTCCGGCTGTTTACCGATCTCAACGATGACAAGATGAAGTACCGTTCCATCACGAAGATCGGATTAACCGACAAGGAACTCGAGAAGGTGGCCACGCTACAGATGGCATTGTTGTTTTTCGTACCGCTCGCGGTCGCGTTCATCCACAGCTCGGTTGCGCTCTACGCTCTGCATAATCTGCTTCATGCGCCGGTGGTTCAATCGGCCATCACGGTCTGCATCGTCTTCCTTGCCGCGCAAATCCTCTACTTTCTATTGATACGTGCCCGTTATTTAAAGCATTTGAAACAAACAGCGGGCTTTAACTGATTGCTCCATTGAAGAAGAGGCTGTTTCAAAAGTCTATGTACGGTAGACTTATTGAACGCCTCTTTTCGCAATTTAACTGGATTTTCTCCATCTATTTGAAACGGATTTACCGATTTCGGTTGATTAACTGTATTTCCTGTAGTTAAATTTCTCCAATTGTATGGATTTCTCAAATTTCTTAGAATTTACCTGTACTTTTTCCATCTAATAACGAAAATACCTCAAATTCGAGCACATTAACTGTAGTTTTTACATCTAAATGTGATGCGGCAGTGGGACAGCCCCTTCCATGCAAGTAGGCACATTTTCTCGGTTGCTGTGCGAAGGGAACGAAATATATCCCCACGAGATTTTTGTGCTATAATGGACCCGATTAATGCCAGGAGATGATACCAGGATGGTGCTACGCAAGATCTATCGGAATTATTTGCAAAATAACTTGTTTATGAGGCTGTTGCTTCTCTTTTCGTTCATTACAGTGCTGACGATTATTTCGTTTTCTTATTTTATGTACTATTCGATGTCTCAAGCGGCGATTAATAGAGAGCTGGATATACAGAAGAAAGCACTGACGAACGTTAACACGTATTTGGGTGGAACCTATGATTCGGCCCAATCGATCCTTTTTGGACTCTATCGGGATAGCTCGCTGGCCTCGGGTGTTTCATTCATGCTGCAGCATCCTTTTCAAGAATATGTGCAGCACAGTTTGGAGCAGTATAATTTAGGCGGCAATAGCATGTGGAGCGATGGGTTGCAATATTTTAAAAATCAGGTGGAAGATAACAAAAATATTAGTAATTTGCTGTTATATAGCGAGGATCAACAGACCTTATATGCGTTGGGGCGCAATGGGCAGATGAAATTCGTTCCCACGAATCGCGCACGCTCTTACATTCCAGATGTGATGGCTCTTGAAAGCAAGAGTGTGGAATTGCCGAATGTTTGGGTGCGCGATGCGATCGGACAATGGGATCCCAACCTGTATGCGATTCGAACGCCGATCACGGACAAGCTAACGTTGAAGACAATTGGCCAGCAGGTCGTTTATTATAGTACGGATGGGATTTGGAAGATTTTGCAGAACGATAAGGAAGAACTGAAAGGGACGCTTCTCGTCTTGGCACCGGACGGCGGTGTGCTATTTGATTCTTCGAATCAATACGTTGGCAAACCCTATCCATATATGGATCAGATTAATGCCATGTATGAGAATAGTGGTTCCAGCCAAGGTGACTATGTGACGAAGCTAACGCAAAGCAAGGGAAATTTCAGCACGGTCAGCATCATCCCCCGTCAAGAGTTGGAGGCTACCTCGAAGAAAATCCGCAGCACGATTTTTCTTATTAGTGCCATATGCATCTTTTTCGCCATTCTCATTCCATTCTTGGTTGTGATGAGTGTCGCCAAGCGGACCAATCAAATCATCCGATTCACGCGCAAGGTGAAGCAGGGTGACCTCAGTGTGCGGATACCCGATGTACGGGAGGATGAGATCGGGCAAATATCACGGAGCTTTAACGAGATGATTGAGGAATTGAACCTCTATATTGATCGGGTGTACAAAGCGAACATTAAGCAAAAGCAGACGGAACTGACGGCGCTGCAAGCTAGGGTCAATCCGCATTTCCTCTATAATACGCTGGAAGTGATTCGGATGCGGGCCATCTCGCATGGCGCACATGATGTTGGTGAAATGATCTACAGCTTATCGGCGCTGTTTCGAAGTTTTGTCCAACAGAAGAAGGTCTATACGCTCAAAAACGAGTTGGAAGCCTGCCGTCTGTATCTGGAACTTTTCCAAATTCGTTATAAGGATAAATTTACGTATGCCATGGAGTGGGACCGACGGCTCGGGTCCGTGCGTGTGATGAAAATGTCGCTGCAACCGATCATTGAGAATTATATTGTGCACGGTTTGCGAAGCGAAAGCTCAGATAATGAGCTTCATATTCGGGTAAAGCAGGAAGAGTCGTTTCTACATGTTCAGATTGAAGACAACGGGAACGGGATTTCTCCTGAGCGGCTTCATGAATTGACGCTATTTCTGCAAGATGAGGAATTGGAAGGGGAGTCATTTGGGCTGCGCAGCATCAATCAACGGCTTAAACTGTTATACGGCAATGAATACGGTTTGAAATTACATAGCGAACCAGGCCAAGGAACGATCATTGATATTTGGTTGCCGATGGACGGTGGAGCGGAGGTGGACGATGTTTAGGGTTTTTCTCGCGGACGATGAACCTTTCATTATTGAAGGGTTGTATGACATTATCGATTGGGCGGAAGTTGGCTTGGAAATTGTGGGACATGCCAGCAATGGACAGAAGGCTTTGGACGCTTTGCAGGAAATATCGGTCGATATTTTGGTGACGGACATTTCCATGCCGATTATGAATGGACTGGATTTGATTCGGCACGCAAGAGCCATTCATCCAGAACTGAAAGTGATCGTGCTCAGTGGATTTGATGAGTTTACCTATTTGAAAGAAGGCATGCAGCTAGGCATCGAAAACTACTTGCTCAAACCCATTAACATTCAAGAACTCAAGGCTTCCCTGCAAAATACCGTAGAGAAGCTGAATACCATGAACGAGACACAGTTGGTTCAGGCATACAGCAAGCAAATTTTGAAAGACAATACGTTGCATCGCTGGCTGACGCAGCAGATTGCTCCCCTCGAGTTCTATGAACGTGCAGAACTTCTAGGGATCAACTTAGCATCCGCCTACATGGTCGCAGCGGTTCTGCGAATGCCTGTCCATGCAGATCAGGGCTTAGAATTTATAACTTCGCGGCTGAATAGCTACGAATGGGTGACCGTTTTCCTTGATATGGACGGAGATATTGTGCTGCTAGCATCCATGGATCATGTTGATGAGGGAAAAAAAGAACTGATGGCCTTGCTTCAGCTCCTTCATACCGAGCTTCAAGATCAATCGATACGCATCTCGGTGGGAACCGTGGGTCATCTACCTGATCAAGTTACGCAGAGCTATGAAGCTGCCAAAAAAGCACAGGAGTATTTCTGGATTTATCCTGAGCTGTCACTAATTGATTATCAGGAGCTGGCCATGCATCAGGAAGATCCCAAGGTGGATTTCTCGATGATAGATTGGCCCGCGTATGCCAAGCTTATTATTACCAAAGATATTGAAAACCTGCATGCGTGCATTCATAGCGATTTTAAACGAATTCAAGCACTGCCGGGAATTACGCCGCACGATTTTCGGAATATCGCCTTTGAAATGGTCATTCATTTCAAGTTGGAAATCAAAGCAATCCGCCATACAGAAGAACTGGAGGCGTATCATCTTGCTTTTGACCAAATTCGCGAGGCGGTCACGCTGGAAGAACTGGAAGCAGCCCTCCTGAAGATTGCCGAGACAACAATTGGCTTCTTGATTTCGGACGTTCGAAGTCCAATCGTGCAGCAGGTGTTGAAATATGTGCAACAGTCCTATGCGGAGGAGCTTTCGCTCAAAATGTTGGGTGCTCACTACCATATCCATCCCGTTTATTTGGGGCAACTGTTTCAGAAAGAAATTAACGAAACATTCACGGAGTATATGAACCGTTTCCGAGTAGAGAAGGCGAAAGAACTACTCAAGACAACGCATGAGAAGGTTCATCAGATTGCCAAAGAGGTAGGTTACTCCGAATTGGGTTACTTTTATAAACAATTCAAAAAATATGTCGGGATCTCGCCAACGGATTATCGTGGATTGCTCTAGGAATACTTAGAAGCAGTCTTTTTTTCATCTATACGGAGATGGTAGCGTTTTTTTCTTTAGTTTAGACAGGGTTTATTTAGTTTATCGTCTATTTGTAATTGCTTTCATGCAGTACTGTAAATATAGCCCCTACGGGCGTAGACAAACAGACGAGTATTCACTAGGGAGGACTCAAAAAAATGAAAAAAAGTTTGGTCACGACACTTGGAATGACATTAGCTGTTTCTATGGCGCTTAGCGCTTGCGGCAGCAAAGAAGCTGACGATGCAAAAGGTAATGCGACAGCGAATAAACCCGTTGAATTAATTTGGTATACAATCGGAACGCCACAGAAAGATGTGGATCGCGTTATGGCTGAAGTCAGCAAATACACGGCCGAGAAAATCGGTGTTACGGTGAAGATGAATATGACGGACTGGGGCGATTATGCTCAAAAAATGCAAGTCATGACCGCTTCCGGCACACCTATGGACATTATGTTCACGTCTTCATGGGCATTTGATTATGTGCAAAATGCACGGAAAGGTGCATTCAAGTCGATTGACGAATTGCTGCAAAAAAATGGACAAGGCATCGTCAAGGCATTGGACCCTGCTTTCCTTAACGGTTCCAAAGTAGATGGACATAATTATGGTGTTCCAGCTAATAAAGAATTACCGGCACAAGACGTGTGGCGTTTCAACAAAACGCTGGCTGATAAATATAGCCTTAGCCTAGATAACGTGAAATCATTGGAAAGCTTAGAGCCGCTGCTTTCAGCGATTAAAGCGAAAGAGCCGAACATTTACGGATTAGCTGTTGATAAAAACTATATGCCATATGTGCCTTATGACTACATCATTGAGAAAATGCCTATGGCTGTTAGCGTAGACAATAAAGATTTGAAAGTCGTTAACATTCTCGATACACCAGAAATGAAGCAAGCATTGAAAACAATGAATAAATATTACAAAGCAGGCTACATTCCAACGGAAGCGTCCACGCTGACTTCCTTGAACGATGTTCAAGTGACGGGCAAGTGGTTTGCAGATAAAGCGACCAATCAACCTTTCGCGGACAACCTGTGGTCAGCAAGTTATGGATACCCAGTCGTATCCAAAGCAGCCAGCCCAGCTTTAATTTACAACTGGTCCGTAATGGGCTCCATGCAAGCGATCTCGGCCAACTCCAAATATCCGGAGAAAGCAATGGAATTCCTGAACCTGCTTAACACAGATCCTGTACTTCGCAACATGGTCGATTCCGGAATTGAAGGCGAGCACTACAAAAAAGCCGGCAATGACACCATGGAAAACTTACCGGCATCCAAAAACTACGATATGCCTACGTTCTCCCTTGGTAATGTACTTTTGACATACAAAGATGTGAAAGACCCTGAGAACAAATGGGAAGAGTTCAAGAAATTTAACGATACAGGCGTGCCTGCTCCACTTCTCGGCTTTAACTTCGATCCAACCAAAGTCATCAACGAAATTGCCGCTGTACAGAACGTGAAAGAAGAGTTCTGGGCGACACTGATGACAGGTACTGTTGATCCGGATAAATACATTCCACTTGCAAACGAGAAATTCAAAGCAGCTGGACTAGATAAAATCATGACAGAAGCACAAAGTCAAATTGACGCTTGGAAAACAGCTAACAAAAAATAGAGACAAGCCCGAGGATGAGGTGAATGTTCTGCATTCACCTGATCTTTGTCTTGTTATCAGCGAAGGGGTGATTGTATGAACAGAATAGGAACTTTTTTCAAAGATGTTAAACAAAGCAGAGTGCTGCTGCTCATGGCATTACCGGCAACGCTTTGGTTCCTGTTCTTCTCGTATTTACCGATGGCAGGCATGGTGATTGCTTTCAAGCAGTACCGTTACAGCCGTGATGGTTTTTGGGCAAGTATTGTGGAGAGCAAGTGGGTTGGATTACAGAACTTCAAATTCCTTTTTAGTACGAACGACGCTTATATCATTACGCGCAATACCTTGCTATACAACATTGTGTTCATTATTGCAGGTCTGGTGCTGTCCGTTGGACTCGCCATTGTATTATCCGAAATTACGAATAAAAAACTTGCTAAGCTTTATCAAACAGGTATGTTCATGCCCTATTTCTTATCATGGGTCATCGTTGGCTATTTCGTATTCAGTTTCCTCAGTGTGGATAAAGGAATGCTTAATCATATACTCCCTTGGTTTGGCGTGGATCCAATTCGTTGGTACAACGATAAGACGTATTGGCCGCTAATTATTATTCTCGTGTACCTCTGGAAATCAGTCGGCTACAGTTCTGTTGTGTATTTAGCTGCAATCATGGGGATCGATAAATCCTTATATGAAGCAGCTATGATTGACGGTGCGAGCAAATGGCAGCAAATCCGCCACATTACTTTCCCGATGTTAAAACCGTTAATGACGATTCTGACGCTGCTGGCGATCGGACGCATTTTCTATGCAGACTTCGGACTGTTCCTGCAAGTGCCTAGGGATTCCGGAACGTTATACTCCGTAACCAATGTTATTGATACGTACGTATACCGCGGCCTTAAATCTACGGGAGAAATCGGCATGAGTACAGCGGCTGGCTTGTATCAGTCCGTAATCGGCTTCATTCTCGTAATGACTTCGAACTATGTTGTTAGAAAATTCGATAGAGATAATGCACTCTTTTAATGGATCATTACCGAAAGGAGGAACTGGCTATGAACGCTGTCAAACCGATGAAAAAACAAGATTTTCATAAATTACCGCCACTTTTGAATATGTTTGCTCATGGGGCCGCAGGTCTTTTTACCCTTGCCTGTGTGTTTCCGTTTCTGTTTGTAACGATTATTTCGTTCACTGATGAGAAATCGCTGAATACGAACGGATATAGCATCTTTCCGGAGAAATGGAGCCTAGAAGCATACCGTTATCTCTTCAAAGCAGGCGATCAATTGCTGATGTCCTATGGGGTCACCATCCTTGTGACGGTCGTAGGTACGCTTGTTAGCTTAATTCTGACCTCAACTTTCGCTTATGCAATTTCGCGGAAAAGTTTTAAATTCCGAAATTTCTTCGGCTTTTTCGCCTTTTTTACAATGCTCTTCAACGGTGGACTTGTGCCGACTTATATCGTCATGACGCAATTGCTCGGGCTCAAGGACTCCCTATGGGCTCTGGTGCTGCCATTAGCGGGCAACGCCTTCTATATCATGATTATGCGTACGTTCTTCAGTACCTCTGTACCGGATGCAATTATTGAATCGGGTAAAATTGACGGAGCTGGCGAATTCGGCATCTTCATTAGGCTCGTGCTGCCGCTATCCCTGCCAGGGCTCGCGACGATCGGGTTGTTCAGTACCTTGGGATATTGGAATGATTGGTTCAATGCGCTGCTGTACATCGACACGCCGAACTTGGTGCCGCTGCAATCGATGCTGATGCGGATTGAGAACAGCATGCAGTTCCTGCTTCAGAACACGAGCAACCCATCAGTTGGCATCGGCTTGCTGCAATCACTGCCGCAGGATACTTCACGGATGGCGATGGTCGTGCTTGCGACGGGACCGATTATTTTCGCATACCCGTTCTTCCAGCGTTACTTCATTCAAGGCTTGACGATCGGTGCTGTAAAAGAGTAGTGCCTTAACCAACTTCGTAGAATATAGAATGTGGAGGATTTACCGTGGAACAATTCAGACTGCCCAAAATTCCGATGCCTAAGCTGGAACTGCCCCAAGCCATTCAAGATGTCTTGTTGGAAGCCGAAGAAAAGCTGGCGCATCGTCCTAAACTTCTGCAATTATTTAAAAATTGTTTTCCAAATACATTAGAAACAACAACCAAGCTGATGCCAGATGGCACCACGTTTGTTATCACGGGAGATATTCCAGCATCCTGGCTGCGTGATTCCGTCGAACAGGTCATGCATTACGTGCCCTTTGCCAAAGAAGATACGGATCTTCAATGCATTATTAGTGGATTAATTAAACGTCATGTTCAATATATTCATATTGATCCGTATGCGAATGCGTTTAATGAGTCGGCGAACGACTGGCATTGGAACAAAGCAGACCAAACCGAGATGTCGCCATGGGTATGGGAGCGTAAGTTTGAGCTCGATTCCTTATGTTTCTCGATGCGTTTGGCATTTGCCTATTGGAAAGAAACCGAGTTGACGGATATCTTTGATGCCGGCTTCAAAGCAGCGATGGTGAAGATTTATGAGTTGTTCCTAACCGAGCAGCATCACTTCGAGAAATCGCCTTATCGGTTTACCCGTAATAACGGGATACCGACCGACTCGTTACGCAATAATGGTTTGGGCATGCCTGTGAATTATACCGGAATGGTCTGGTCAGGCTTTCGATCCAGCGATGATGCGTGTGACTTTCACTACAACATTCCAGCGAATATGTTCGCAGTTGTCGCCCTTCGCCACATGCAAGAATTCGCGGAATGGGTGTTCCGGGACATGGATTTCCTGGCACAACTCAAAGCACTTGAAGCAGATATTGATCATGGCATTCAATTGTATGGGATTTATCGTCATCCGACATTTGGTCCCATTTATGCGTATGAAACAGATGGCTACGGCAATCACTGCCTGATGGATGATGCGGGGACACCTGGTCTTATGTCGATTCCTTACCTAGGTTACGTGGCCGCGGACGACCCTATTTATCAAAATACAAGACGCTTTGCGCTCAGCAAAGAGAATCCATTTTATTTTGAAGGCAAGGTAGCTAGAGGGATTGGAAGTCCGCATACGCCGGACGACTACATTTGGCATATGGCGCTGTCCATGCAAGGGATTACGGCATCGACGGCGGAAGAGAAGCTTGAGATGATCGCGATGCTGGAAGCGACAGATGCAGATACGGGATTCATGCATGAAGGTTTTCACGTTGATGACCCAACCATTTTCACGCGTAAATGGTTTGCATGGTCGAACAGTCTGTTTTCTCAATTAGTTTATCAGGCAATGAAGGATGGTCTTCTATGAGTCGTCCAATCTTTATCTTCCATGAACCGGGATTCCCAAGCAGTTCGTGGAGCGATGTACCCATCGAGCAATTGACGGTGCAAGGGGCAATTGTCGTTGGTGCCCATGGACTTGGAGAGGCACTGCGATCAGCAGCCCACGGATGTTTCGTTAATTTGCATGCGCCGTATTTCCCGAAAGCGGCATGGGCTGACATTCTGGCCTTCTTGCAGCGCGGCGGCAGCCTGCTGAGTGTTGGCGGTGCAGCTTTTAAGCGTCCTGTTCGCTGGGAAAACGAGCATTGGCATGTGGAATCGGAGCAGACGGGCTACCACCAACAGCTGCATATTCATGAGATTCTGCGAGTGGAAGGTACGCCGATCCGTTCCTATACCACATCGGAAACTTTACCATTACTGGAAGGGCAAGAATCCTTATTCGCGCTTGCCGATACTTGGAATATGGTGCCGCATACGACGCGCGACAGCGACTTGCCACATCAGATGGGTGCTGCGGGTACGATGAGCACGCAGATTTATCCGCTGCTCAAGAGCATTGGCAAGAGGGGACGCGAAGTAGCGGCTCCTGTCGTCTTATGGGAGAATTCGCGCGGTGCCTTTATCGGTTCGCGTTGGATGTTCGTCAATGTGCCGTTGAGCCCCTCGTTCTGGAGCGAAGGCGGTGCGCAGAGCTTGGCCCAGTGGGCGAGATTCTGTGCAAGCGGTGTGACGGAGTTGTGGATCAAGCCGAATTATGCCAGCTATGAACCTGGTGAGCACGCTATGCTTACGATTCAAACGCAGCTTATCGGGGATCAAGATGCCACTAAAGTGTGGACACTGGATCTTCGTGTCGAGCATGAGAAGGGTGTGCAAGAAGCTTGGACGCATCGTATCACCTCTCAAGTTAACAAAGAATTCAATGTGGTGCGCATTCCAGTACCGCTTGATTTACAGCGCGGTTTGTATCGCGTAACGTGTAAGGCAATCTCAGAGGATGGCGAACAGCGCATACTGCGTCAAGGATTCTGGGGGCATGATGCGGGGCTTCTTGCAGAAGGTCAGCCTATCACTTGCGGACGCGATTATTTCATCAAAGATGGTCGTCCATTGCCCGTAGTTGGTATGACGTACATGACGTCCGATGTGGCTCGCAAATTCCTATTCCTGCCGAATAGCGATGTCTGGGATCGGGATATGGCCCAAATGGCCAAAGCAGGCATTAACTGGATTCGTACGGGAATTTGGACCGCGTATCGCAATATCATGCAGGTGGATGGCCATGCTTCAGAAGAAGTATTGAGAGCGATCGATGCGTTTTTTCTAACGGCCAAAAAGCATGATCTGCAGGTAACGTTTACCTTCTTCTCCTTCACGCCTGAAACTTGGGAAGGGGAGAATCCTTATCTCGATCCGCAAAGTGTGGAAGCTCAGAAGCGGTTTATCCGCTCCATCGTTTCCCGACATGTGGCTACGACTCATGTGGATTGGGACCTGATTAACGAGCCCTCGATGTTTGATCCCGCACAGATTTTCTCGGATGGACCTCGTTCCAGTCGGGATAAGTATGAGAAGGAAGCTTTCATTACGTGGCTTAAACAGCGTCATGAGCGCATTGAAGAGCTGCAAGAGCGCTGGAATATGACGCCTGCACAGCTGCCGACTTATGAAGCAGCTGTCATTCCCGAGGCGGCTGACATCAATTTCGACGTGCAGGACATGCACCGGGCGAAAAAAGGGACACGCTGGCTTGATTATTGCTTATTCTCGATGGAGATGCACAACCAGTGGGCTAAGCAGCTATACGATACCATTAAAGAAATCGTCCCTGGACATCTCGTTGTAGTCGGTCAAGATGAAGCGCTTGGCGCGCAGCGGCCTTCACCGCTCTTCTACGAAGAAGCGGTAGATTATACAACGGTCCATTCGTGGTGGCTGAACGATAATCTTGTATGGGATGGCATCTTTGCCAAAACTGCTCATAAACCGAATGTGATTCAAGAGACAGGCATTATGTATGTCGAGACCCCGGATGGACGTGCCAAACGTTCGGAAATGGAGCTACGCAGCATGTTGGAGCGCAAATATGCTTACGCCTTTGCAACGGGAGGCGCAGGCGCCATTCATTGGATTTGGAACACCAATTTCTATATGGATAATGCGAACGAGTCGCACATCGGAGCGCTTCGTGCCGATGGAACGGAGAAACCGGAAGCGGATGTTTCCTATGATTTTGGCCGCTTCATGGGCGAGATCAGAGACCTATTCCAGGAGCGGGAGCTGGAAGATATCGTGGCAGTATTCCCTTATTCCAACGATTTTTCCAATCGAAAAGTGGCATTCGATGCCACGACGGCCATGACGCGTGTGCTGGCATACAAGATGAAGTTGCCGTTCCGCGCAGCTTCGGAATATCATTTGGAGGCGCTGGAGGAGCAACCTGCGAAGCTGATTATACTCCCAAGCGCGCATAATGTGGATGAAGGAGCATGGGCGAAGCTGATCGATATTGTGAAGCGCACGGGTGCGACATTATTGGCAACAGGTCCAATCTCCCTTGACGCATACTGGAAGCGCAAGCCGCGTCTCGTTGACGAGCTTGGTGATGCTGAGCTTCATAATGTACGACGAGAAGAGATGCTTGATCTGGAAGGTACTTCACTGCATGTCTCCTATAGTCGGCGCCGCATTGCTGAAACGTTGAAAGAAGTGCGTGTTGGTGGTGGGTCAGCGAAGTCAAGTGCTAGTGGGGATCGTGTTGTAGATCTTCCTTTAGGCAATGGCCGATTGATTTGGAGCCCGCTGCCAGTTGAAATAAACGACCGGATGGACACCGTAGCGACACTGTACCGATATGCCGTGAATGCTGCCGAGTGCAGCAGCGGATTGGAGTGGCTTGAAGGCGATATCCCGGGGATTTACGGCAGAAAGCTGCGTTTCAAGGACGGTTTCATGTATGTCTTTGTCTCTGAGTTTGCCTGGGATGTGGCTGTCAAAGTTCGGGACACCGATAGTGATACGACGTACGCGTTCACCTTGGAGAAAGAGCGTTCCGTGCTCTTTGCCGCAGATAATCAAGGGCAAGTGATTTCCGTTTACCGCCCAGATGAAGTTCATATTGAAAGGAGCTAACCCATGAGCAACAAGCGAACGGCTCATATCATTTCCCATACCCACTGGGATCGGGAGTGGTACCTACCTTATGAGAAGCACCATGTGCGTCTTGTTAAACTTATAGATACGTTATTAGATAAAATGGATCAAGATGCGAATTATCGCAGTTTCTTTCTCGATGGGCAGACGATTATTCTGGAGGATTATTTGCAGGTTAGACCAGAACAGAAAGATCGCTTAAAAAAATTGATTCAGGATGGCCGTATTCTCATCGGGCCTTGGTATATTTTGCAGGATGCCTTCCTAACGAGCGGCGAAGCCAATATCCGCAATATGCAGATTGGCCATCAAGATGCGAAAGCGTATGGCGAAGTGTCGAAAATCGGCTATTTTCCCGACACGTTCGGCTTAGTCGGACAGACGCCGCAATTGATGCAGCAGTCTGGCATCACCAATGCTTTATTCGGCCGAGGCGTGAAGCCGACAGGTTTCAACAACACCGTCTCGGATGGTGATTTTGAATCCTCTTTCTCAGAGCTGATTTGGGAAGGGCCAGATGGTTCCCAGGTGCTGGGTATACTCTTTGCCAACTGGTATTCCAACGGAAATGAGATTCCCGTGGATAAGGCAGAAGCCAAAGCGTATTGGGAACGCAAATTGGCGGACGCGGAGAAATATGCTTCCACTGGCGAACTGCTCTTCATGAATGGCTGCGATCATCAGCCTGTTCAGTTGGATCTGCCGGAAGCGATTAGAGCTGCGAGCGAGCTTTTCCCGGATACAACCTTCGTTCATTCGAATTTTAACGATTACCTGGCAGCAGTTCAGCGCTCAGGGAAGCAGGAACTTTCGACGGTCAAAGGCGAACTGCGCAGCCAGCGGACAGACGGCTGGTCAACGCTCGTCAATACCGCTTCGGCGCGTGTCTACTTGAAACAGATGAATCAGCTCGGACAAGCGATGTTGGAAAAAGTGGCAGAGCCTCTTGCCGCATTCGCCCATGTCCTCAAAGTCGGGGAGACGTACCCCCACCATCTGTTCACATATGCTTGGAAAACGTTAATGCAAAATCATCCGCATGACAGCATTTGCGGGTGCTCGGTGGACGAAGTGCACCGTGAAATGGTCACGCGCTTCGATAAAAGCCGACATGTTGCCGAAGCCATTATCGATGACAGCAAGCAAGCCATCGCGGATGCGATCGATACATCTGACTTTACGCTGGCGGGCGAAGGTGCTCTGCCCGTAGTCGTATTTAATACGTCGGGTTGGGAACGCTCGGGGGTTGTCAGTATCGAAATCGATGCTTTACGCCTTTATTTCCGAGATGGCTATACGCTGGAAGAAGCGAGCGCTTTTGCCAAAACGGCGGATATCTCAGGGCGAGTACTTGTAGATGCGTTCTCGCAGCCTCTGGCATGCACGGTCGAGGATCTCGGCTTGCAATTCGGTTACGATTTGCCGGATGACAAGTTCCGTCAGCCGTACATGTGCCGAAGAGTAAGATTGACATTCGAAGCAGACAAGGTACCAGCACTAGGATTGAAAACTTACGCTTGGGTGAAGAAGGAAGCGCAATTAGCAGATTCTTCGTTGTTCACAAATGAGCGGGTCATTGAAAATGCTGCGATCCAGATTGAAATCGCGGATAACGGTTCCTTCACGCTGACGGATAAGAAGAACGGGCGCACGTATCAGGATTTGGGTGTATACGAGAATACCGGAGATATCGGCAACGAGTATATGTTCCGTCAACCAGATGGCGAAAAGCCACTGACGACGAGCGGCTTGCAAGCGCAAATCCGTGTGCTCCAAGATACGGCTTACCAGGCTTCCGTTGAAATCATCCATGACTGGGAGATCCCTGCGTCTGGCGACGATATGCTGGATGTTGAACAACGTGACTTAGTCTACTATCCGCATCGCACAGCGCAACGTTCAACGCGCATGATTCCGATGCGTATTCGCACGGTGGTTAGCTTGAGCCGGAGCGGACAAGGTGTAGAGATCGAGTCATCTTTCAACAATCAGGCGAAGGATCATCGTCTGCGGATGTTATTCCCAACTGATCTGACCGCGCAAACGCATCAAGTTGATTCGATGTTTGAAGTCGTGCAACGGGATAATGCGCCAGCCGCAGAGTGGGAAAACCCAAGCAACACCCAGCATCAGCAAGCATTCGTTGATGTTAGCGAAGCAGGAGCAGGTTTGGTTGTTGCCAACCTTGGATTGAATGAATACGAGGTTCTGCGCGATGGTCGGAATACGATTGCGGTAACGCTTCTGCGCGCGGTTGGCGAACTCGGCGATTGGGGCTTGTTCCCGACGCCAGAGGCGCAGTGTCTGGGTGAACATACGGTCCGCTTGGCGATCTTCCCGCACACGGGTGATAGTGCACAATACGAAGCCTATACAGCTGCCTACCAATTCCAAATTCCTTGGACGGTGGCACAAACCGGCATTCATTATGGCCGAATTACTTCGACCTATGCTCCTTTCCAATGGGAAGGCGAGGGTCTTGCTTTATCCTCAATGAAAATGAATGAAGCATCGGGTGATGTGCTGCTTCGTTGGTACAACATGCGTTCCCAGCATGCGGAGGTTAAGGTTAGTACGCAACTTCCGCAGCGGAATTTCTATAAGAGTACGATCTTGGAGATACCAGGCGAGCGTTTGGCCGTGGGGGCAGACGGCGGCTTGACGTTGCCAGTGGGTCCTTGTGAAATCGTAACGATCGGGATTCAGCGGTAATCATTTCCTATTATAAGTAAGAGGCAGTTTCAAAAGTCGATGTAGACTTATTGAGACTGCCTCTTTTCGTTATTGACCCATATATTATAAAACGACTTCCCGTAATTTAACTGGATTTTCTCCATCTATTTGCAACGGATAGAGCGAATTCGGATGATTAACTGTATTTCCTGTAGTTAAATTCCGTCAATTGTATCGATTTTTCAATTTACGAGGAATTTACCTGTAGTTTTTCCATCTAATCACGAAAACACCTCAAATTCGAGCACATTACCTGTAGTTTTTACATCTAAATGATCTAAATGCGATGCGGCGGTGGGACAGCCCCTTTTTCTTTTTCTCGATATTCTTTCGGGCTCATCCCGTAATTCTTTTTAAATAAACGACTATAATACGATAAACTTGATAGCCCTGCGATATAAGCAATTTCTTGTATGGGCTGGTCTGTGCATCGTAGCAACTCTAGCGAGCGTTCCAAACGGATTTGACTCATACGATCCATGATGGTATGACCGCTTAGTTTTTTGTATTTTCGGGCCAAGTGACCGTAGCTCATATGCAGGGATGCAGCCAGTCGATGGACGTCCACCTCATAACTTTGATCATCATTTAAATAGATTTCAACCTTACGGAGCAGCGCATGATCAGAGTTGGTTTCGCTCTCAATCCACCGCTTTCTTTCTGGAGACAGATCCGTTATCGCGAAAATGACTTGCACAATTTGCAGCAATACAGCCGTTGAAGAGCCGTTCCCCTTAGCTTTTTCAAAACATGTCATAAGAAGTTGACCTAGTCCGAACTCATCGGCATATATGCCAGGCTTCCAATTCGATAAAACGTTGAGCTGTTCGTAAGTTGAAAAAGTATTCACGGGGATAACCTCCGTCCCACGATCCACCTTCCACCTTAAGCATATCCCCTTATGTGGATCATGGGGTTCATAGGTATGCGCATGTTCCATACCCGGAGGGATGAGGAAGAACTCGCCTGCGTGAATATCCAACAACGATCCCCCGAAGCTCGTTTGCATATGCCCCTCAAACACATAATTGAGTTCGTACCACGTGTGGAGGTGCGGTGGGCACTGAGCGAATCCCGCAGGTATTTCTAAGAGAAGATCAATAATTTCAAGGGCAGCATCATTAAGCGTTAGGCTTCCGCTAAGTATGGTTTGATAAGGTTCTACGCCTACAAAGGGATTTTCATGCGGATGAGATGGATGGAATAGACTCATTAGGATCACCTTTACGAGAAGCTAGGATGGATGTACTTAGTATAGCACAGCTTATCGTCATGTTATTTTTGTTCAAAAACGTGTGATTCCAGTGAATATACGCAAGGGGCAGATTTTGAGAAAATGGTAAGTAACTGGCATCATGTCATGAACAAAGAGGAGAGATTACGATGCGAAAACTTCATCTATTAAGCAATGCACATCTGGACCCCGTGTGGCAATGGGAGTGGGAAGAAGGGGCGGCCGCTGCGGTATCAACCTTTCGGGCTGCTGCTGCATTTTGCGAAGAATATGAGGGGTACGTATTTAACCACAATGAAGCATTGCTATATAAATGGATTGAGGAGTACGAGCCTTCTTTATTCTGTAAAATTCAGGGGCTGGTACAAGCCGGCAAGTGGCACATCATGGGAGGGTGGTATTTACAACCAGATTGTAATATGCCTTCCGGGGAGTCCATCGTGAGGCAAATTTTGCTTGGGCGGACCTATTTCAAAGAAAAATTTGGTGTAGAACCAACAACGGCTATCAATTTTGATTCTTTTGGGCATTCGAGAGGTCTTGTTCAGCTGATGCGAAAAGCAGGTTTTGATTCGTATTTGTTCATGCGTCCCGATGATCGCGTTGCTGGCCCAGCACAAGAGTTCGTCTGGGTCGGGTTTGATGGCTCTGAAGTGCTTGCCCATCAAATACAAGACGGATATAATACGCTGCTAGGTCAAGCGCATATCAAGGTGAAAGAGAGAATCAATAAGCAAACGAATCAAGGTGTTGAGCTTGTACTTTGGGGTGTTGGTAATCATGGTGGTGGGCCTTCGCGTCTAGATCTCGATCATATCAGCGACTTGATTGCGTCAACGAATCGTACAGTTGAGGTTGTACATTCAACCCCCGAAGCCTACTTTGCGGATCTTGCCAAGGGTGCGGATGCTCTGCCTCGTCATGAACGAGATCTGAATCCTCGCTTTGTTGGCTGCTACACTTCGATGATCCGAATCAAGCAAAAGCACCGTCAGCTGGAGAATGAGCTGTACCAAACGGAAAAAATGCTATCATCTGCCGCTCTGCAAGGCTACCTTCGCTATCCCAAAGAGGAGCTTAACGATGCGTTCCATGATCTGATGGTAGCTGAATTCCATGATATTTTGCCGGGAACCTCTATTCAGCCAGCAGAAGAATCTTCCCTACGTTTGTTGGATCATGGTTTGGAAATTGCATCCAGGCTGAAAGCACGTGCATTCTTTGCCTTATCGAGCGGGCAGCGGGAAGCAGGGGAAGGAGAGTATCCGATACTCGTCTATAATCCCCATCCTTATCCCGTTCGGGGTGTGTTTGAATGCGAGTTTATGCTTGCGGATCAGAACTGGCAGGATCAATTCTCAATGCCTGTCGTCTATCAAGATGGCGTGCGCATACCTTCTCAAGCGGAGAAAGAACATAGCAATCTCAGTTTGGACTGGCGCAAAAGGGTCGTGTTCGAGGCTCAATTATCGCCTTCCGCCATGAACCGATTCGATTGCAAGATGGAATTATTGCCTACGAAGCCTAAACCGCAGGTGGTGCTCGAAGACGGTAATATTCAGTTCCGAACACCGCTACTACTCGTAGTTATTAATACGCAAACAGGATTGATGGATCAGTACATCGTCAATGGTATTCCTTATCTAAAAGAAGGAGCTTTCCACCCCTTGGCCATTACGGATAACGGGGATCCATGGCGGATGGACACGGATCGGTTTGAGGGTGTGAAAGGAGCTTTCCGTCTTATGTCCCCCGAAGAGGGGACAGCTTTCTCGGGTATTTCTGATGGCCAAACCACGCTCCCTTCAGTCAGGGTGATTGAAGACGGTGAAGTACGTACCGTCATTGAATCGCTGTTGAGCTATGGTCAATCTGCGGTCGTTCTCACGTACAAACTACCCAAACATGGGACGGAGATCGAGATCCATGTGCGTACATTTTGGCAAGAGAAGGACACGATGCTGAAACTTGCCATTCCAACTGTACTTGAAGACGGCAACTATGTAGGGCAGACTATATTTGGCGTGCAGTCTCTTGAAACAGATGGAACCGAAGTCGTTGCGCAAAAATGGACAGCGCTCATGTCCGAAACGGATATAGGAGCCGTTACACTCATCAATGATGGGATCTATGGATCGGATAGTTCAAATGGTGTAATGAGACCTTCCCTTCTACGAGGGGCGGCTTACACCGCTCATCCCATTCTTGATCGACCATTGATGCCTAATGATCGTTTTTCACCGCGAATCGACCAAGGGGAGCGAATGTTCCGGTTCTGGTTGAACGCTGGTCATAAATCGGAAAGACTCGCAAGTATTGACCGAGAGGCGCTTCAATGGAATGAGAAGCCGTATGCACTTTCGTTCTTCCCCCACGGGGAAGGGCAGATCCCTGCTGCCGCTGTGCAACTCGATGATGATGTCATCCAGATGACGACCTTCAAGCAGGCCGAACACAGTGATGACACGTTTATCTTGCGATTATTCGAGCCAACAGGACAAGCAAGATCAACGGTGGTTAGGGTTCCCCACATGGACATGAAAGTCCGCCTTGATTTCCATGGTTTTGAAGTAAAGACATGTAAGCTAGATCTGAAAATGCGAACCCTATGTGAATGTGAGTTAATGGAAGAGTAAGAAACACGAAACCGTCCTGATCTAGGACGGTTTTTTCCGTTATTTATAGAGAAAGAGATGTGCAGAGCTTTAACTGATTAGCAGATCTAACGTTGAGCTTGAGCAGGGTTAACTTTAAGAAAAATGAGTCATATTCAGCGCTGTGAGTGCTTGCTATGATCAAAACGTGAAGTCAGGGGTTCACGTCGGTCAAAGAAAGGAGGGGAAATAAGGATGGTCAACGAACACAATTATGGCAATCGTAAGCCAAGCATTTTCAATCGAATAGATAAAGGGAAATATGTGCTTCTGATGTTTTTGCCTTGTTTGGTGTATTACATATTGTTTCAATACGCCCCGATGTTCGGGATCGTCATAAGCTTCAAGAACTACAACTTAGTGAAAGGGATTTGGTCGAGTGACTGGGTAGGACTGAAATATTACATCATGTTTCTCCAAGACCCAGGCTCATTAAATCTAATTAAGAATACCTTCTTACTAGGGTTTTACTCCTTGCTTTTTGGTTTTGCGCCGCCGATCCTACTCGCACTGCTGCTGAATGAGCTGAAGAATGCGCTGTTCAAACGGTTCGTCCAAACCGTCAGTTATTTGCCGCATTTTATATCCAATGTCGTTGTCGTAGGGATGATTGTCACGTTTCTCTCGCCTTCAGGCGGATTGATTAACGATATCATCCAATCGCTAGGCTTTCAACCGATCAATTTCATGATGGAGCCTGGATTGTTTCGTACCATTTATGTAACATCCGGTGTATGGCAAAGCTTTGGCTGGGGATCTATTATATATCTTGCGGCCTTGTCGGCAATCGACCCAACGTTATACGAAGCGGCAGAGATGGATGGTGCTTCACGATGGAGGAAAATGTGGCACGTCACTTTGCCAGGTATTGCGCCTGCCATTGTTACGTTACTTATCCTAAGTGTGGGCAATATTACGCAAGTTGGTTTCGAGAAGGTGTTCCTGCTTACGAACCCGATCAACCTGAAAACGGCGGACATTCTAAGTACCAATGTGTATAAAATGGGGCTTATCGGAGGGCAATACAGCTACGCATCTGCGGTTGGATTGTTTGCTTCCATCATTAGTTTAGTTTTTCTCATAGGTACGAATTACATGAGTCGCAAAATTACGCAAACTAGCCTATGGTAGAAGGGACATCGTTATGAAGCAAAGAATCACGGTATTTTCCATTTTTAACCTTTTGCTCATGCTTGGTGTGGTTGTGGTAACCCTCTATCCCTTTCTTTACATGCTAGCGGTTTCCTTAAGTGATAGTACGTATGTGATGAAAGGAAGCGTTACTTGGTACCCCAAAGGGTTTAATTTGGCTATGTATGAGCTGGTATTGAAGGACCCTCGCATTATGAAGGGATTCCTCAATACGTTTCTGTACACGGTACTGGGCACACTCATCTCCTTAACCATAACAGCTTTCGGGGCTTATGCCATCACCAAAAAAGAAATGATGTTTGCAAAAGGCTTTACACTTATGGTTGTCATTACGCTATTCTTTAGTGGCGGCATGATTCCGACATTTCTTGTCGTCAAATCGTATAGGCTCATGGATACCATCTGGGCGATGGTGCTCCCGAATGCGGTGAACTCATGGAATCTGTTAGTGATGACCTCATTCTTCCGAGGTATACCGAAGGAAATCGAAGAGTCGGGTAAAATGGATGGCCTAAACGACATTGCGATCGCCATACGGATCGTATTCCCAATGTCTAAAGCTGTGTTTACGGCGATCGGATTATTCACAGCCGTAGGTTTGTGGAACGATTTCTTTACTCCTCTGTTATACCTCAGAGACGTTCATTTATTTCCGTTATCTGTCGTATTACGCAATATTATGCTTGCTGGACAGATGGCAACTGAAGCAACCAGCGCTCAGGGCGATACCATTGTCACGGAGTCGCTGAAATACGCGGTACTTATGGTAGCAACGCTGCCGATTTTGTTGCTGTATCCCTTTTTGCAGAAGTATTTCGATAAAGGGGTTTTGGTGGGTTCCATTAAAGGATAACCATTATAAACACACTAGTTATAGATCAATTATTCATAAAGGGGAAGTTGTGAATGAGAAAAGTTGGCTTAGTAGCACTTCATATGGCCGTGGTCCTTACCGTTCTTGCAGGTTGTACAACAAAAACAGACACTCAGAGTCCGTCTCCAAACACCAGCGTAAGTCCGGGAAGTACGGCAGCCGCAAGTCCAGCTGTGACGAAGAATACGTTCACTGCACTGCTTGAAACCAATGCAAGTTGGCCGTACAACAAGGATTGGCCGATCTGGAAATACATTGAGGAGAAGACAGGAGCAACTTGGAATGTTCAGCTTCCTTCAGGAAATTTGCAAGATACGACGACGCTCAATGTCGCTTCCGGATCTGTGCCGGACCTGACGTTCGGCTATACACCGATGGCCAATACCTATGGCATTCAAGGGGTGTTTGCCAATATTCTCGACTACACGGATATCATGCCTAATTTTAAAAAATGGATGGAGAAATATCCGACTTACGTGAAAGCTTCCTTGGCTTCTGACGGGAAAATGTACGTATTTCCAAATGAAGGTTATGGAAAGGCCAATGGGATGAGTTGGTTATATCGTCAAGATATTTTCCAGAAAAATAATGTAAAGACGCCAACTACGTATGATGAATTTTATCAAACCTTAAAGCAGCTCAAGCAAATTTATCCCGAATCCACACCTTTTGTTTTCCGGAATGGCTTGAATATTCTTAGCAATATGGCCCCTTCGTTTGATACGAATGGCGGTTATTATCTCGATAAGAAAACGAATAAAGTGAAGTTTGGTCCTATTGAACCTAACTATAAGAAGATGGTAGAGTACCTGCACAAGTTTTACGTTGATGGCCTGATTCCGAAAGATTTCCTGACCGTAGATACGAAACGTTGGCAAGATATGATTTCGACGAATAAGAGCTTTGTGACGAATGATTACATCGTACGAATTGATTTCTTCAACACGCCAATGCGGAAGGAAAATCCGGATTCTACGTTAGCCTTCATGCCGCCTGCTTCGGGATTTGCTGGTGCGAAACCGTTGCTCCTGAACACCCAATCTGTTGATGGTGGGTTGATGGTTTCGGCCAAGTCGAAGAAAATCAAAGAAATTATGAAAATGATGGATTTCTTCTACAGTGAAGAAGGCAAAACGATGGCAAGTTGGGGCAAAGAAGGCGAAACTTTTACCGTGGAAAACGGGAAAAAACAGTATAAGCCGGGCTTGTTCACTAATGCAACGGAGCTTGCCAATAAATTTGGCTTAACCACGCTGGGCACGTATACCTGGTTTGATTTTGATGCGTACAAATCGATTATCTCTCCAAGCCTGCAATCCGCTTACGATGAGGCTGACAAGTATATGGATGTGTACAGCCCATTACCAAAAAATACGCAGCCAGAGCTCGATACGTTATCCATCACCGGAAAAGCGGTAACGGATGCTTATTCCGAGAGTATTTCCAAGTTTATTGTAGGTCAACGAAGCTTGGATGAATGGGATCAATATGTGGAAGAGCTCAAAAAACAAGGACTTCAAAAGACACTTGATGTCTATCAAGCTGCGTTTGACCGGGTTCAGAAATAAATCGAATCCCGTAATATAGGGGTTGGATATCATTCCCCGCATCTGCCATTTTGCGAAAGGGCTTGATTTACGCTTAACGCGGGTGCGGGTTTTACTCTTTTATCTAAGTGAGGAGAGATGAATGCGTGGGAGTTAAACGAGGAAAGCAAAGGTTAGTTCGATTTACTGTGCACTGTTTATTAGTAGCAATTCTAGTTGGACTCTTTCTTCCGATTAATCAACGTGTGCAGGCCGAAACGAGTAACATGGTGTTGAACGCAGGCTTTGAAACGCAACTGACAAATGGAAATCCAACCGATTGGACGATTAAGGAATATACCGCAGGGCCTGTTGTAACGGTGGATAGTGCTGTTTATCATGAGGGAACCCGTGCAATTAAGATCGATGCAGCTGCGGGAGGGAGAAAGAGTGTAGCTCAAAATATTTCCTCGATCACAGCAGGGCAATCTTACAATGTTTCTTCTTGGATTAAAACTGAAAATGTAGTTTCTCAAGAGGGAGCACGAATAAGAATTGGTTTTTATGATGGGGTGAATGTGCTCACTGGCGCTCAAGTGTATACATCCGGTCTCAAAGGCAGCAACAATTGGCAGCTTGTGAATAAAACGGTGCAGGCACCCGTCGGAACTGTCAAACTGGCGATTGAACTGATGCCAGATGTAGGGACAGGTGTTACTTGGTACGACGATGTCAAAGTAGTACCTGTTTATCCCGTGCAAGGAATAACGTTGGACCTAACGTCAGCCCATCTTTCGATTGGGCAAACGACAGCTTTGCATGCTTCACTTACACCAGTGAATGCGACAAATCAACAAATAACGTGGACCTCTTCCAGTGAGAGTGTGGCCACAGTGAACAGCGGGGGGACAGTAACAGCAATCGGTTATGGAACAGCCATGATTACAGCTACAAGCGAGGGGGGATTTAGCGCGCAATGTTATGTATCCGTCGGGGATACGGGAGTGAGTGTGGGTCACATCACTGTGAATACGAATCGAGTCACCGCTGCAGTTACAGATACGATTAGACTGTCGGCTGTCGTGTCGCCGTCAAATGCGTATGACCAGCGGGTGGCATGGACCTCTTCCAATCCTGCTGTTGCGACAGTAGATAACAGCGGCAGCGTTGTGGTGGTTGGGCAAGGAACGGCAACGATTACCGTAACAACCGTAGATGGCAATCTAACTGCATCAACGATAATTAATAGTAACAGCCTGCTGCGAAACGGAAGTTTTGAAATGGTTTCGTCTGGGAATGTGCTTCCTGAAGGCTGGTCACTTACGAATTATACGTCAGGGCCAGTGGCTAGCGTGGACAGCACGACAGTCAAGGACGGTGGAAAATCACTCAAGATTGATGCCTCCAGTAGTGGCAGAATTAGTGTCGCTAGAGAGATTACCTCCATTACCGCTGGGAATCATTATAAATTCTCAGCGTGGATCAAGACGAGCCAAGTGCTATCCGTCGAAGGAGCACGGGTCAGGATTGGTTTCTATAACAACTCGAATGCGCCTATTGGTTCAACGGTGTTTGTAGGTGGGATTAAAGGAAGTCAAGATTGGAAGCTTGTTGAGAAGATTGTCCAAGCGCCGGCAGGCGCCGTGAAGATGAGGATTGAAAACATGCCGGACACAGGCACGGGTATGATCTGGTATGACGGGGAAAGTGTCATTCCATGGGTGTATGCCGAGGGGGTTAGCGTCACTCCGGCTGAGTTGACTTTGCAAGTTGGCGAGAGCAGTGTGCTGAACGCATCGATTGCTCCGGTAAGTGCAACCAACCAGGGTGTGACATGGGCAACATCGGATGGGAGTGTTGTTAGCGTAAGCAATGGTACTGTGACCGCTATCCGTCAAGGCATTGCAGGTGTAACCGCGACGTCCCAAGATGGTGGATTCCAAGCCGCAAGTATTGTACAGGTCGGAGGAAATACCGATATCACCGTACCCGATTACACAGCAACAACAACGTTTGGCGGTTCGGTTGGCGGGCAGGTGATTGCCATTGATGCGAACAACCATCCCCTCTCGTACACCAAGCTGGCAGAGCCGAACTACGGGACGGTTCGTGTCAATAACGATGGTACCTGGACGTATAAAGCGAATCCGGGGAGCCAGACGACCGATCGCTTTTATATCGGGGTAATCGACAGCAACGGCAGTTCTACGTATGCGACTGTGACGATCAGCATACAGCCCTTATCGACCCCACTAGCGCCTTACGCCAACGTGCATCCGAGTCTTTTCCTTGATGGAGCCAAGGTAAATCAGTTGAAAACGGCTATTCTATCAGGCGGAACCCATGCGGACATTTGGCAGGAAATTAAAGCGAAGGCGGATGCCTATGCGGTAACCACGCCTACAGCCTACTACGTGGATACCTATGATGGCGAATCATGGCAAAGAGACACGGCTGATCATACGATCTATTTGGCCTTAGCCTATCTAATCGACGGAGATATCAAATATTTCAATGCTGCGAAAACTTATGCGCTTGCTTCTGTCAATTACCCAACGTGGGGAAGAGGTGCTCTTCAGAATACCGATCTTGCTGCGGGACATCAATTATTAAGTCTTGCCATCGTCTATGATTGGCTGTATAACGACCTGGATTTGACAACGCGCAATGCCATTAAGCAAAAGTTGGAATCGCGCGGAAACGAAATGTATCTGAAGGCGAGTGGTCAGCCTTTTGAAGGTCAAAAATATAACATCTACTGGACGGAAAGCTACTTACAGAACCATATGTGGGTGAGTCTAGGTGGACTTACAGCGGCAGGTATTGCACTCTATGAAACTGGAGAGAATACGCTTCCTTGGCTGACGTACTCGATAGGTAAATTTGATAAAGTACTGCAAGCCTTATCGGAGGATGGAGCTAGCCAAGAGGGGTATCCGTATTGGCAATACGGGCTTGAATACTTATTGAAGTATGGCGAGCTTGCTCAGAAATTCCTAGGCATCGATATTTACACAGGCAATCAGTGGCTTGAGCAGGCTTCAACGTATGCAGCTTATATGCAGTTACCTAAGAACAGTTGGAAATCCGACGTTAATCATCTTAATTTTGGAGATGATGCCAATGTGAACTGGTATGGTCCTGATATGTCGTTAAGACTTCTAGCAGGTAAATATGGGGATGAACTTGCACAAGGTCTTGCAGGCGAGATCGATCGTGCCAATATTGAATCTGACAATGTGAAATATGGCAATCTGTTGTGGTATGACCCGACGGTGGCGGAAGGTTCGACGAGCAGCCTGCCTACCCTGCATCTGTTTGATGATCTAGGCATCGTTTCGGCGAGATCTGACTGGTCCGGAGACGAATCGGTTGTCGCCTTCAAAAGCGGCCCGTCGATCGGGCATAAAGCACTCCATATGAATAAGTCCGAAACGTTCGATAACTGGGGCGTGGATCATGCGCATCCTGATGCTAATCATTTTATGATATTTGGCAATGGGGAATGGTTAATTCGAGACGATGGGTATGCGAATAAGCGGACGTCCAATCATAATACGCTATTGATCAACGGAATGGGCCAATTGGGTGAAGGAGGACAATTCCTCAATAACCTTCCTCTGCAAAGTGTAAAGTCAGAGCCGACTATTGTAAAAACCGTATCCACAGCTGTGTACGATTACATGCTTGGAGAAGCGGCTCAAGCTTATGATAGTACGCTGGGTCTTCAGAAGTATAAACGTCATCTCATCTATATAAAGCCGGATATTCTTGTGGTCGTGGACGATATTGAAGTCAATGAGCCGAAAAATCTGGAGCTCCGCTTTTTCCCGGAAAGCCAAAACATTCAATCGTTAGGAGATGGCAGCTATCTGACCACCGGTGGGACGGCGAATTTAAGATATAAGGAACTGACAGGGGCCAATACAGTTTCAAGCGTAGACTATGTGCCTTATGTAACAGAAGAAAGCAACATGGATCGACAGGCATTTCGGTTGATCAATACCACGCAAACCCATTGGGCCAATGCTGCGGCATTCTCTTGGTCCGATTCGGAAAGTATCCCGAAGAGCGTCACATTGACGAAGCAAGGGGATACATGGACCTTTGAAGCAGAAGGAACCGCGGTTGCCCTGAACCTATCCACAGATACGGTTCAAGGGGTGCAAGGATCAGGGGGAGGCCAAACAGGCAACGACGCGACATTGGATGCGATTGTTCTAAATGGTAAGTTCATTCAAGGGTTTACTTCCGGCGTATTTAACTATACCGTGCCGAAGTCTTCGAAATTACCGCAGGCAACGGTTTCAGCTATCAAGCATGATAAGAATGCGACGGTGCAAACGACTTGGAGTGGCAACGCGACAGGAACAGCAACAATTCAAGTGACGTCTGCGAACGGTACGGTCACCAACACATACACGCTCACGGTGGAGGATTCTTCCTTGCTTACGGTAGCTGGAGCAGCAAGCAATGTTGTGAGTGCCGATTTTGGCGCAGCCAATGGAATCGATGACAACATGGCGACCATTTGGTCGGCCAAAGCGGATTCCTCGCTTGTGACATCCGACAATCCGCAAGGCTATCCGTGGCTTCAAGTTCATCTCGGTAATGTCAAGAATGTGAATCAAGTGGATATTGCTTGGTATTTGGGCCATCAACGTCAAGCGACCTTTGATATTGAAGTATCGACTAACGGCACGGTTTGGACGAATGTCTATTCGGGCACAAGCAGCGGAACAACGGCGGAGTATGAAAGCTATACGTTCTCAAGTGTCAGTGCAAAGTATATACGGATACTTGGACATGGTACGAATCAAAGTGTCTACACGAGTATCAAAGATGTGAATATCTATAAGCCAACCGTCAATTAAACAGTAGCATCCATGTGTAGAATAGCCATGTTTCTCGAGGTGTTAGCGAGAACATGGCTTTTTACCGACTTCTGATGTGAAGATGAGCTAACTATGAATAGAACAGCACATTTCCTTCTAGGTGCTGCTTGTTCTACACTGATAGGTAAACATGATATAATTTTGGCAACTAGAGGGGGGCGCTAGGTATGGCCAATATACGACCTTTTCCTAAGAAGGCGGGTTCACTATTTTTTAAATTACTGATCAGTTTTATCGTTATTACGCTATTGCCGGTTTCCTTTAACTTTGTTTCGTATGCCTTTTTTCGGACAAATCTGGAGGAGAAATTAATAGAGAACAACAGCGTTCTAACCGACACTACTGTCAAACATTATGAAGATCAGATCAGAACCATTAAGAATTTTACGTTTACCCAGTATTTAAAAGTCAACGCCAGCATCGTGAATTGGAACAAAGTGCGCGGAATCGATTATGTGGCGGTAACTCAACTTCGCAATGAATTGCAAGGGTATTTAACGAATCCGTCACTGTATTTGTACAACATGATTTTTGTGTTGAATCGGCTTGATCTGGCGTTTGATAAAGATGGATCAGCTTCCTTACATGATATGTTCGATAAATTTTATTACAATGACACGTATACCTATGATTTTTGGCAAGGAGAAATAAGGGGCAACAATGGGATTACCATGTATCCGTCCTCGAATTTTGCACTAAAAACGATGGATATTCAAAAGTACAGCGGCAGCCTAATGCCGCTCTTATTCAGCAGCGACAATAAAAGCATTGCAATCATCGCGCTGCTAGATAATGAAAAAATGGCTGCGGAATTTTATAAGTCCGCCTCACCAGAGAATAAGCTCTTTATTTTAAATGAAAAGAAAAACATGTTGTATGCTTCAGATCATGCCGGGACAATGACCTTTCCACCGATGGATGAACAGCAAGGGCATATGAAAGTGGGAGCATCGTATCTCTTCTATCAAAAAGGGACGCTAAGCGGGTTTACCTATGTCAATGTGATTCCTACAGCTTCGATCGACTCGCAAATTTCAAAATTGAACCTTATACTGGCTACCATTCTCATCATTTCACTATTGTTAAGTGTTGCCGCCTCTATTTTCTTCAGTATGAGGTTGAATAATCCGATTCGTAAAATCTTAGAATCCATTCGTCAGCTCAATGTCTCCAACCCGCCGCAAAGTCAAATTAAAGAGTTCAATGTCATTAGTGAGAAAATCAATGATCTGATTCGCACGAATCTTGTCATTCATCAAGATCTGGACCGTCAAAATTCATTGCTTAAATATTACGCGTACACGAATAAGTTTAAAAATATTCGGGGCTACGCGAAGGAAGCTAATATCCCTCCAAACATTGATAAACCTTTTATTTTGATTGGTTTTCAACTTTTATTTAAATCCCGGCTAAAGACAGATATGGATATTGCCCAGGATAAAGCGGCTAATTTATTCAAGGAGTTTGTCAATGCCGATTTGACGGAAGCATTCGAGGAGTCGGTTACGTTTCAGATTGAAAACGACATTATCTTATCTCTGATATTCATGGAGGAAGATCAACGGTCGCGAATCGAGGTCTTTCTGCAGCGTTGGAAGCAGGTCTTCGATCTGGACCGGGAGTACTGTCTTGTTTCGATCTCGGTGAGTGACAGGTACGAGGACTCCTCCAAATTTTCCGATGCGTATAATCAGATACTGCTGCTATTGAAGGGACGGCGAATGGGTGACGATACGCAAATTGTTACGGAAGCTGGGCCCAAGGATGCTGTTCATTCGGATCATGAAGAAGAGCGAGTGTTCTATGCTAACTTGGAAAAGGGCAATGCGATCGAATTGATTCAAATCGTAAAGCGACGCCTTCACTACCTCGATCGAAAAGGGGCGACGATGCGACAGCTGCATGATTATGCAACAGAAGTGATGCGTAAAGTGAACAAAGCTTCCGGGAGAGAGTCGGGGATTTCGGTTTTCGCAGAACGTTCCTTGCCTCGGACTGCTCCTTACGAGAATGTTCGGGAATGTTTTACTTTGGAACAATTGGAACGATACTTTGAGTGGTTCCTCCAGATGGAATTGGCGGTAATTCGCAGGAAAGTGGAGGAAGCCGATCCGATTATCGATTATGCAACGGACTATATCAACACACATCTTGGGGATGATATTACCTTGGAATTAGTTGCCGATAAGCTGGGGATTACAGGGACTTATTTATCAACCTATTTTAAGAATAAGAAAGGCGTTAACTTCAGTGATTACATCAACAACGTTCGTATGCGGAAAGCGCAAGAGTTATTAGCGACGACCGATCTGAAAGTGCTCGATATTGCCTCCATGGTGGGGTATTACAGTGTAAATGCGTTTATTCGCAAGTTTAAAAAGCATACCGGTGTTCCGCCAGGGGAGTATCGCAAAGTGAAAGTTGATGTTTAAACAATTCTAAAGATGCTTACGTACAACTCATTGTACGTAAGCATCTTTATCTATGTGTACAGTACCCAGAATAGTAGGGAGCACGATTTAATTTAAACTTACTTTTGGTATACTAGTTTAAACCATTCGCTGTTGGATGAACAAAAATAAACGAGGAGTGATTACGATGCCAGAAAACGATATCTTACAGGCACTGCGATTAAATTATTTGTATGCAGAAAGATATAGTTTCCCTAAAGGGTGGAATTTTCACGAGTCTATGATCCCATATTCCATGATCCGATTTATTGAAAAGGGTAAGGCTATATTCATGATCGACGAAAATACGTATCAACTGGATAAGAATGATATGATTTACATTCCTCAAGGAAGTGCGCTGTCGTGTCAGGCATTGACGGATGATTTTACATTCATGAGCATACGTTTCACAGCTACTTTTCCACTCATCGATAGTGAAGTTTGGTCTGAAATTTTTGGGTTTGATACGAAATTGACGTGTACAGATCCACAGATCAACTATTATTTTCACAGTATTATCAGAGAGAAGGATTCAACTAACAGGGGGAAGCATTATACACTTAGGGGCTACCTGGAATTAATTGTAGGTTATTTAATCAGTTCGTCTGAAGCATATTCTGTGAAACCGAATAAGCATAAAAAATTGAAATTAGATAGAAAAATTGATAACCGGGTTGAGCTCGTTTTGGATTATATGCTGAACAATTATAAAACCACGATTAGCATCGAAGAATTGAGCAAGATGGTAAGTCTCAGCACCTCTTCGTTTCGCAGATTGTTTAAACAGCACACAGGCAAATCGCCAAGTGATTTTATGACCGATCTTAAAATGGTTGTAGCGGCCAAGAACATATTGGAAACGGACGAGCGGATATCCGATATTGCGTATCAAGTTGGCATCGAAGATCCGAATTATTTCTCTAGAGTGTTTAAAAAGCATTTCGGAGTAACGCCTTTCTCCTATCGTCAGTTGGCAAGGGAATAGTCAGATTATTCATTATCATGATCGAATTGTGCTAGTATTGGTTGGTTTGCTATGTGTTAAAGCGGATATGTTTCCGTTAGTATTAGGGATAGAAAATGAATGTTTATGAATGGAATGCCAATTTATAGGTGATTATCAGTGCGTACGCTATCACATATAATTGGTGTTCTGGTCCTTTCTTAGAGAGGGACATTTATAATTGTTCATTTCTGGTAGCATTATTTGATCGTGAGTTTTAAGGGGTTTGTTATATTCCAGTATCGGAGAGGGGTCAAACAATGAAAAAGAAATTAGCGCTCGTCCTACTCGCTTCAACCGTACTTGCAACCGCTTGCAGCAATGGAAAAGAGGAATCTAATGCTACGCCCAATGTTAACAAAGGGGCAACCACGACTTCGGCAGCGCCATTAAAAGGGGAAATTGTTTTCTGGCATTCCTTTACGCAAGGGCCAAGAAACGACTATATGAAACAAGCTGCTGATGATTTTATGAAAAAGAATCCGGAAGTCAAAATTAAAATTGAGACATTCTCATGGGGTGAATTTTACACGAAATGGACAACGGGTTTGCTGTCAGGGCAAGTGCCTGATGTGAGTACAGCCCTGCCAAATCATGTGGTTGAAATGTTGAATTCCGAGGCGATTATTCCAATTAACGATGTGATTGACAAGATTGGAAGAAGTCGTTTCTATGAAGCTCCTCTGAAAGAAGGCACGAAGGATGGTAAAAATTACTCCATTCCGATTTACTCGCACGCTCAAGTTATGTGGTATCGCAAAGATTTGTTGAAAGCTGCAAACCTGGAAGTACCTAAAACCTGGAGCGAACTGTTTGAAGCGGCTAAGAAAGTGAACAATCCGCCGAACGTTTACGGTCTGTCCGTTCCAACCGGATCCGGCGATCTGATGGCTACCCGATTCTTGAACTTCTACGTGAGATCAGCTGGAGAGACATTGATTACGAAAGATGGGAAAGCGAATCTGACAAGTAAAGCCGCACTCGATGGCATTCAATATTGGGTTGATATGTATAGAGCGACATCTCCAACCGGTTCAATTAACTTCAAAGTATTAGACCAAGCTACGTTGTTCTATCAAGGCAAGACGGCTTTCGACTTTAATAGCGGCTTCCAGATCGGCGGGGTGGAAACGAACTCTCCTGCTTTATTAGACCAAATCGATGCAGCTCCTATGCCGAAGCTGAATGCAAGCGATGCGGACCGTGGCATCGAAACTTCCAATATCCCAATGGTCGTATGGAAAAACAGCAAGCACCCGGAAATTGCTAAAGCTTTTATTGAAAGCTTGTATGAGAAAGACAAATACATTAAGTTCTTACATTCTGTACCTGCAGGCATGCTGCCAGCAATGAAGGATATTGCCGAAGATCCAGCGTTCCTCGACAACCCGACGATCAAGAAATTCAGCAATGCGGTTAAAGTTATCGGCAATGCGATAAACAGCGGAACTGCGATCGGTATGGAAAATGGTCCTTCGGTCCAATCGGGCATCATTACGAGTCAGAATGTGATTGAAATGATGTTTCAAGACATTATCTTGAAGAAAGACAAGGCGAATATAGAAGAGGAAGCTAAAAAAGCCGAGAAGAAATTAAATGACTTATTTCAAACGGCAACCAAATAGTTAAATGGAGGGGGAGGAGCTCCCTCTTCCTCTTACTTAACTTCTCATGAGTGGAGTGAACCGGATGGGCACTAGAAGGCTGAAAAGATTGAATTCCACGGGCTTATTATTCATCTTGCCTGCGGTTCTAATCGTGGTATTACTGCTAATTTACCCTATAATTTCAAGCATTTACTTCAGTTTTACCTCGAAAAACTTAATTAAAGTGAATTACGCTTGGGTATGGTTAGATAATTTTACATGGGTTCTTACCAACCCGGATTTTTACCATGCATTTGTTAACTCGATCAAATGGACGGTATATTCGATAATTGGCCAGCTATTCCTTGGCTTTGCCAGTGCTCTGGCGCTCAATAAAATTCCAAGGTTTTCCGGCATTTATCGCACCTTATTAATTATTCCTTGGGCATTCCCGGCCATTGTGATCGCTTTCTCATGGAAATGGATTTTAAACGATGTCTACGGTTTCATTCCGAATTTGTTAACCACCATGGGAATTACAGAGAACAATATTAACCTTTTTGCAGAACCTGATTATGTCTTTGCAGCGGTAGTTTTTATTAACATATGGTTCGGTTATCCCTTGTTTATGGTCAATATCCTGTCTGCGCTCAAAACAATTCCAAGCGAGCAATATGAAGCTGCCGTCATGGACGGGGCAACCGCTTGGCAATCGTTCTGGTCGATTACGGTACGGCATATTAGGGGTGTCATCGGCTTATTGCTCGTGCTGAGAACCATTTGGATTTTCAATAACTTCGATCTTTTGTATTTAATGACGGGCGGTGGCCCTTCCGATATTACGACGACCTTGCCTATTTTCGCGTATAAAGCTGGTTGGGGGATGAAGCAGCTTGGCGTCGCCTCTGCCATAACGATTATCTTGCTGCTGTTTCTGCTTTGTGTTTGTTTAGTCTATTTCAGATTCCTGAATAAATGGGAAAAGGAGGATCGCTAATGAATCGTGTAGGCACCAGTAAGCTTGCTATGTCCTTCTTATACGTTTTACTCACGGTACTTGCCATTATAGCGGTCTTTCCTTTGATCTGGATCATCTTATCCTCTTTCAAGTCGTCCGGTGAAATGGCCAGTCACCCCTTGGCGTTTTTTCCGAAGTCCTTTACGTTCTCGTATTATGACAGGGTTCTGAACAATTTGCACTTCACGACCAATATTAAAAACAGTTTGCTCGTTTCCTTATCGGCAACTGTAATCACGATCGTCGTTTCCTCGTTAGCTGCTTATGGCATTGTTCGTTTTTTCCCAAGAGCGGGGAAGAAGATGACCAAACTTTTAATTACAACGTATATGTTTCCGCCTATCTTGCTAGCTGTGCCCTATTCGATCATCATCGTCAAATTCGGATTGGTGAATACATGGACAGGGCTTGTCATCACCTACTTATCCTTCTCCATTCCGTATGCCATATGGATGCTGACCGGTTTCTTCCAAACTGTTCCTATTGAAATTGAAGAGGCTGCCAGAGTGGATGGTGCCGGGAAACTAAGAACATTCGTTCAAGTTGTGCTGCCGATTGTGGCACCAGGCGTTGTAGCAACAGCTATTTATACGTTTATTAATACATGGAATGAATTTCTGTTCGCCTTGCTGCTCATCAACAGTTCAGCTAAAATGCCGATTTCCGTGGCGTTATATTCATTGACCGGATCGGAAATTCTGGATTGGGGAGAGATGATGGCCGCTTCGGTTATTGTTATCGTACCATCTATCGTATTTTTCATGTTGATTCAAAAGAAGATTGCCGGAGGGCTGTCAGACGGTTCTGTTAAATAAATATATAAGCGATTTTTCGGGAGGAGTTTCATCTATGAGCACATTAAGCACAGTGAATTATGGCGTTATAGGTACAGGTTATTTCGGTGCAGGGTTAGCCAGATTAATTAATCAGTTGGAAGGTGCCAAGGTTGTAGCGGTGTATGATCCGGAGCATGCGGAGTCGGTCGCCAACGAGTTGAACTGTGATATTGAAAAAGATATTGAATCCTTGTGCAGCAGACCCGACGTACATGCCGTTATTGTAGCATCCCCGAACGGTTACCATAAAGCGCCCGTTGTGTGCGCAGCTGCCCATGGGAAACATGTATTTTGTGAAAAGCCCATCGCGCTATCCTACGAGGATTGCAATGAGATGATTACGATAACAAAGGAAAACGGACTTATTTTCATGGCTGGCCATGTTATGAATTTTATGAACGGCGTACGAACTGCGAAGCGTTTGATTAATGAAGGAAGAATTGGTGACATTCTGTTCTGCCATGCAGAGCGCAACGGTTGGGAGGAAGCGCAGACCGAGGTAAGCTGGAAAAAGAAAAGAGAGATTTCAGGGGGACACCTCTATCATCATATACATGAACTGGACTTTATCCAGTTTCTCATGGGACCTGCCGAAAGAGTTTGTATGACAGGGGGCAATGTTGCTCATCAAGGAGAGCGATTCGGCGACGAGGATGATATGCTGTTCATTTCTCTGGAATTTGCCAATCATCGGTACGCTACGCTGCAATACGGTTCCGCATTCAGATGGAGCGATCATTTCGTCAAAATTCAAGGAAGCAAAGGCGCCATTCTTATCGATATGCAGGATGTCAAAGTAGTCCTGAAAACGCCGGAGGGCGAAGAAAGATTCCTGCTTCACGAATCGAAGGAAGTGGATGAAGATCGCACGCGTATTTACAAAGGGTTGGAGATGGATGGAGCGATCATGTATGGAAAACCAAGCGCTACACCTCCGTTATGGCTGAGCGGCATTATGCAGAAGGAAATGGTTTATTTCCATGGCATTATGCAAGGATCCCCTGTGGAAGATGAATTCAAACCGCTGTTGGATGGAACGGCGGCCAGAGCGGCGATTGCAACGGCAGACGCACTGACTTTATCGCTAAAGGAAGACAGGAAAGTTAGCGTGAAGGAAATTACCGATAAAAGGATGGTAAGTGTATGATCTACGACAAGATAACGAATTTGGATCAGTACGCCTTTGCCAACCCGAGACTTATGGAAGCCGTTCAGGATATACGAAGCAACCTACGGGAAATGGCGTTTGCCACAACAAGTTTTACCAAGAACCAAATCACGTTTACAACGAGTCCGAAAGAAGAGAAACGGTTTGAAGCGCACAAGAAATACATTGATATTCACTTGGTTTTAGAAGGAAGAGAGTATGTTGAAATTTCAAATACGGATTGTTTATCCAATCTAACGGAATATGACAGCCAAAGTGATATCCAATTTGGCGATGTAACATCAGATCTTAAGTTTACAGGATACTTAGAAGAAGGTTACTTTCTGATTTGTTTCCCGGAAGATACGCACTTGGTGGGAGCACACGTGCATCGTGAAGTTGAGGTAACTAAAATTGTTTATAAAATCGCTTTCTAACGGGAGAAAGAAATGAACCCATAAATTCAGGGGCACAATTGGGTAAGCCTAGTTGTGCCCTTTACCTTTTACGCAAATCAATAATCGGTTAGTCGCATCTGTTTCCGATATGCTTGTGGACTTAACCCGGCAGTATTACGAAAAGCGCGACTAAATTCACTAAGTTCGTTGTAACCAACACGTCGTGAGATTTCGCTAATGGACAAATCGGTCTGAACGAGCAGCTCCTCGGAAATCTGGATGCGATGGTTTCGCACATACTGAGAGGGTGGTTGTCCCATCTCTTTTCGAAATAAATAGCTGAAATGACTCGAACTTAAATAAACATGAGCAGCTAACTTTTCTAGCGAGAGTGATTCATGAGCATGCTCCTGGATATACGCACATACTTGCACAATTCGAGGATCAATAGTGGGAAGTGGATTCGGTAATTGTGGTAGAAGTAATTCCATTAATAGAGCAAACCATTGCTGGACGGCGCCTTGAACCCGAAGAAGCCCAAGAGATGTAGTTAGTTGCGTGTGCTTATCTTCATTAGCGTCAATGTGTCGTTGCAGCGTGGTGGCAAATTGCTCGAATAAGACGACAGATGTCATCCATAGCTCGGAGAGGCGAGTAATAGCATCACTGTCCGTTAATTTGGTGATTATCGGAAATTGATAAGATTCGTGAAAGTTGAACGGTCCCAGCTTGATCATACAGCTAAGTGATAAGTAACTTACGGGATCGCCAGACTGTTCCGCAAGAAGCTGGTACGGTACACCTGGTGGAAATACAATGAGATCGCCTTTACGAACTGTATGTGTTTCATCCTCGATTTGAATCGTACGAATCCCATCCAGAATGAGCCAGAAGACGGGGATTGGATTTCTTACAGGACCGAAGCTGAAATCATGTGGTTTTAACATATGTCGAATCCAACTGGGTTGGAAACTAAATTCTAGCCGTTGTGAATCAGGATACAGAATAAACAATTGAGGACCTCCCACTCGCAGACATCGTAAGAATTGTCAAATATACCGTTGATTGTGACATGGAATCTAAGTGTTGTAAATAGTACGTTATAGTTGGGGAAATTATTGTACATTACACTTATGGAGGCGTTGATTTCGTGGAAAAAACCAATCAGAAACCAAACATTGTGTTCATTCTCGCAGACGATATGGGGAGCTGGGCGCTTGGTTGTGCCGGCAATAGTGAAATACGTACACCAAATCTAGATCGACTCGCTGCGGAAGGCATGCGTTTTGATAACTTCTTTTGTACCTCGCCGGTTTGCTCGCCAGCACGTGCGTCGATATTGACTGGAAGAATCCCTTCCCAGCATGGGGTTCATGATTGGATTCGCTCAGGCAATGTCAACACGAGTGAATTGAACGAACAAGTAAGAGCGGAACCGGTATTTGCCGATGAGCGGACCGCGGTCGATTATTTAGCTGAGCAACCGACATATACGGAGCTGCTGGCTCAAACCGGATATGCCTGTGCATTAAGCGGGAAGTGGCATTTGGGCAACAGCACCGTCCCGAGAAAAGGATTCGATCGCTGGTTCTCAATCGCCAGAGGCGGCTGCTCCTATATGAGACCCGATATCGTGGAGAACGGAGAGGTGAAAATCGTCGAAGGGTACGTAACCGACATGATTACAGACAACGCAGTGCAATTTTTGGACGAAATGTCGCACTCGGGCTCTCCATTTTATTTGAGCGTTCATTATACAGCGCCGCATTCGCCTTGGGATCGGTCAGAGCATCCGGAATCTTTTGTCGCGCTTTATGAAGATTGCCCGTTCAATTCAGTGCCTGAGTTGCCGTTACATCCGAACCAGGCACGCACCGCACCGACTGGAGAAGGGGATAAACGTAATGAGCTCTTGCGTGGATATTACGCATCCGTCACAGCCATGGACGAAGGAATTGGCAAGATCATGGACATGTTGGAAGAACGGGGGCTTCGTGATAATACGTTAATCGTGTTTACGGGCGACAATGGTATGAACATGGGACATCATGGAATATGGGGGAAAGGGAATGGTACATTCCCATTTAATATGTATGATACATCAGTGAAGGTACCTGCTATTTTTAGCCATACTGGTGTTATTCCTGCGGGGCAAGTACAGCGTGAGTTGATTAGCCAATATGACCTGTTCCCTACCTTGCTCGACTACGTTGGGTTATCTAATCCCGAACAAGAGCGGCTGCCAGGTCGAAGCTTCTACGATCTACTAGTAGACTGTACAGGTGAAGGCCGAGAGGACATCGTCATCTATGACGAGTATGGACCCGTTCGAATGATTCGCACCCGAGAGTGGAAATACGTACATCACTATCCGTATGGACCACATGAGCTTTATGATCTAGTGAATGACCCCGATGAGAATATGAACAGGGCTGAAGAGAGTGAGTATCAATCTGTGATAGAAGAACTCCGAATGCGCTTGGGAACTTGGTTTAGCAAATATGCCATTCCTGGGAAGGAAGGTATTTCTGCTCCAGTTACTGGGCTTGGACAGATGAAGCCGCTCGCGCCAGGGGTAACAGAAAGTAGTGCGTTTAAGCCGTTAGTGAAATAGTAGATTCGGAATGCTGTCTGCTACACACATGGTGAATGCCATACGAAAAGCTGTCGCTGAAACAGCCACAGATGAGGAGGGGTTCCGATGAAACGATCCATCTATATCCGGTTGCTGTTTCATTTGACAGTTGCTGTCGTTCTGATTACATGTCTGGCGGGGGCGCTCGTATATCGCTACACGACAGCTATGCTGAAGGATGAAATTATCGGTGCCAATAATGAATTGTTGTTGCAGACGAGCAAGATTGTTGATCAATCGCTTGGCGAAGTTCAGCAAATCGCTACGACACTAGCATTGAACAGTGATGTACAGAAATCAGTGTGGTTTTCGTGGAATTTAGAAGAAGAATATCGGTTTCTGAAAAATACAGGAGCCCTATTCGATGAACGAATCAATTCATCCAATTACATGCACTCCATTTATTTGTACAGTTCTGTCAATCGGAAGTTAATATCGAGTTCAGGTATTACCGACATGACCGACTTTTCATACCGTCAGGTATTGGAGCGTTTTGTAGAAGGGCGGAGCACATCAGCCTGGGTAGCGGCGAGCATGTTGACTGCCGAAGGGGCTCGAGAAAACGTCATTAGTTTTCTAATTACCGTCCCGTTCAATAGCGTGGATAAGAAAGGCGTCTTGCTGATTAACCTCAAGGAAGATGTGCTCTATAATGCTGTTGTTAATACGAACAACCGGAAACTTGGCAATGTCGCGGTTCTGAATGTGAACGGCGAAGTACTGTCTTATAAAGATAAGAGCATGCTGCTCGAACCTTTCGAGCAAGCGGATATCGAACGAATTCGCCATGATAAAGAAGGCTATTTCGTGGAAATAATCGGCGGCAAGAAGATGTTCGTATCATTTCTGAGCTCATCGTTCAACAACTGGATATACATTACGTTAAACCCACACGGGGAGCTGTTCAAACGTTCCAATGAAGTGATTCGGATTACACTGCTTATCTCAGTAATCAGCTTGGCAGTGGGTGTGTTACTGATGGTAATTGTCTCGAGAAGGCATTACCAGCCTGTACAAAATATGATGCAAGCGCTCGTATCTTACATGGAGAAGCCACTGCCAAAGGTTAAATACGGGGATGAGTTCAGATTTATCCGCGAGTCGATCGATCAGCTGCATCATGAAAATGAGGAGTTCAAGACCAAGTTTCGCGGCCAGGAGCTCATATTAAGGGATCATTTCCTGCTGAATCTGCTCTCTGGCAAAACGGCCGACCAGGCTGAAATGATCAGGCAGTTGAACTATTATCGTCTTGATCTAGAGCCAACCCACTTTCTTGTGATAGCAATTCGGGTTCATTTGAACGGGAATATGCTCAGGTCTCCTGACGAACAGTTGCGTAACCTGATCCACTTCCAGATTCGCACCATCTGCGAGGACGCTATCGCTTTATTTGGCAAAGGGGCCTACATTAGCTGGTTTCATAAGCATGACGTCATCATTCTCAACACGGGACATTGTGATTTGACCACTCCTGCTAGTGACAAGGCGAAGGAATTTGCGTTTCGGGTCAAAAACGAGGTGACTTCGAAACTGGAAGGTGTCAACGTTACATTGGGAATCGGCGGGAACTACGAGCTTATTACGGAAATACCGCTTTCCTATAATGAAGCAACAGAAGCACTTCTGCACGAAAGAATCGCAGGGATTGGAAGCATTTTGTCCATTCACGACTTAAACGTCAACCGTGCCAATCGGAACCACTTTATCGCGTACCGTCAGCATGTAGACAAACTTATCGGCGATCTGAAGTCTGGCCATTTAGACAAAGTCAAAGACACGAAGAATACCATCATTAACCAACTCGAACATGACGGTCATTTCGGTCTTAATTACAAGAATATGATCTTGTTTCACTTGCTGAATGCACTCTCTACGGTTTGGGTGGAGCTTGCTGTGTCCGGTGAAGAACCAGTCGAGCAAGTCAACCGATGGCATTATGAATTCGCCAAACTTCAAAATTTAGAAGAAATCAGTCTTTGGCTAGACGGTATCATTACCTATATCGCGGACGATCTGGCACATAGGCGAGATAATAAGAACGCGGAAGTTATCGCCAAGTTAGTGGCGTATATCCACAATCATTACCGAGAACCAATCGGTCTTCAGATGCTAGCCGATATGGCTTACATGAACAGCCACTATGTATCGAAGCTGTTTAAGGAAATGACGGGATCTACGTTTATCGATTATTTGACGGATACGCGCTTCCGTGAAGCGTGCCGGCTCTTAAAGGAGACGGACCGCCATATTAATGATATCGCCGAAGCAACGGGGTTCGGACAGAAGCAAAATTTGATTCGCACATTCAAAAAAATGATAGGTCAGACGCCGACCGAGTATCGGAATCGGGACGTTTTGGAGCGACTGGAGAGCTTGAATCGGAATAATTGAATCCAATCCCATCAATTGATACCCAAGAAAAACGATAAATGAAACCGTTGCCAACAAGTGAATCTTGAGGACGCCTCCCCCTTCATTTTATGCTCAAACTGCATACAAGACATGCAGATAACAAGCATAAAGGAAGGGGGAATTTGGTCTATGGCAGTACCAGCGACCACATCGCGGGCACAAATCGATAGTCAGAGACGGGTGTTATGGAAGCGCATCGTATCCAACCGCTTTATTTATTTGATGCTTGTGCCTGCGATTGTTTATTATGGTGTCTTTCATTATTACCCGATGTATGGCGCCCTGATCGCGTTCAAGCAATTTAGCATTACGAAAGGGATTATCGGAAGTCCATGGGTAGGATTGAAACACTTCGAGACGTTGTTCGCGCTCGATAAGTTCTGGCAAGTGTTTTGGAACACAATTGTGATCAGCTTGTACAGGCTTGTTTTCGGCTTTCCGCTGCCGCTGTTTGTGGCGGTATTAATGAATGAAGTTCGCAAAATGGTATTCAAGCGCACGGTGCAAACCATTATTTACTTGCCTCATTTCATTTCCTGGGTCATTCTGGGCGGACTGTTAATCAATCTGCTGTCTACCGACAGCGGTGTTGTGAACAACGCGATCCGTTCGCTAGGCGGAGATCCGGTAGGCTTCCTGACGGATGAAAGCTATTTTCGCAGCACGCTCGTCTGGTCGATGATCTGGAAGGAGTTTGGTTGGAACACAATTATCTATATGGCCGCCCTCGCCGGAGTCAATCCACAGTTGTATGAGGCCGCATTGGTGGATGGGGCCAACCGGTGGCGGAGAATCTGGCATATTACGCTGCCGTGCATTCGCAGCACAATTATTATTTTATTGATTTTGCGAATTGGCCATTTAATGGAGGCAGGTTTCGAACAAATATTCGTGCTGTACCATCCCGGCGTCTATCAAACATCCGATATTATCGACACCTATGTGTATAGAATTGGGCTAACCGAAGGACGATTTAGCCTAGCTGCAGCGGTCGGATTATTTAAGTCGGCAATCAATTTCGTCCTGCTTATTATCGCAAATCGACTGGCGCGCATGATGGGTGAGCAAGGTATTTACTAAAACGGAAAGGAGGCATGCAGCATGGTTCGTAACAGTTTCGGCGGAAAATTATTTGACGCAACGAATGTACTATTTTTGGTGCTGATCACGCTGTTGACACTGTACCCGTTCTGGGACTCGCTCATCGTCTCGATCACGCCGATGCAAGAGAGTATGTCGTCCAGCCTTCATCTCTATCCGAAAGCGATTACATTCGAAGCTTACAGCTATATTCTCGGTCTGAAGCAGTTGTGGGTTTCGTACAAAGTCAGTCTCATCATTACGATAGTTGGGACAGCAATCAGCATGATAGCGACCACATTGGCTGCTTACGCACTCTCCAAGAAGCAGTTGCCAGGCGGACGCATCATCATGTTCATGATCGTATTCACGATGATGTTCAGCGGGGGGATCATCCCGAACTATCTGGTAGTCAAACAGCTTGGAATTATTAATACGATGTGGTCCATGATGATTCCCGCAGCGATTCAGACGTATAATCTGATACTGATGCGCAGCTTTTTCTCGTCTGTTCCGGAAAGCTTGGAGGAGTCTGCCCGCATCGACGGCTGCCATGATTTTGGCATATTGCTGCGCATCATCGTCCCATTGTCGCTGCCAGCCATCGCCACCATATCGTTATTTTATGCGGTGTCGAAGTGGAACGAATTTTTCACAGCGGTTATGTATGTGACAGATAAGGAAATATGGCCTCTCCAGTTATTTATGAGGTCCATGCTAATTGATAACGAGGCCGCTTTCCAATCCGGAGGGGACAGTCCCTTTCTGCTCGGTCAATCGATTAAGATGGCAACGATCATGATTTCTACCATTCCAGTCATGCTGATCTACCCTTTCTTTCAACGGTATTTCGTGCAAGGGGTCACGCTGGGAGCAGTTAAGGAATAAAGGTTCGTAATAGAAGAGGAGGATAATCAATGCGAAAAAATAATAAATGGCTTGCAATTGCCCTTACGGGGGTGCTTGCGGTATCTGTAGCAGGTTGTGGAAATACCGAGAATGAGTCTGGAGCGGGCGGCGCTGGAACGAATAAGGAAGACCAGAAGGTCAAAATCGTGTTCCTGACCCCAGGTGACGGTGCCGCCAAGGCGATTAATGCAGGGGATCGAATTATTACCGAAATCAATAAGAAGCTCGGGATCGATCTGGAAGTTAAACTCGTACCGGAAAACGGCTTCGAGAAGATCAACGTTGCTATGGCAACGGGAGATTTGCCTGATATCGTGACCATCAACTATCCGTCTCCATCATTGAACCAATGGATCACCGAAGGCTTGCTCTTGCCATTAAATGACTATTTGTCTGTCATGCCGACGGTGAAGGAGAAGCTCGAGAAGCAACTGTCCTGGACTGCCGTTAATGGTAAATATTACGGATACCCCTTCATTGAGGAGCGCTCGAATACCACCGTCGCTTACCGCGCGGACTGGCTTGAAACTCTTGGTCTGAAGGAACCCCAGACGCTGGATGACTTCTACACGGTGCTCAAAGAAATCGCAACGAAAGATCCCGACAAAAACGGAAAAGCCGATACGTACGGACTGACAGGCAGCAAAAGCACTGGATTCAACGGGTCGTTCAATTTCGTCATGTTTGGTTATGGTTTGCCTCATGGCGATTGGGTACTGGACTCCGCAGGAAAGGTCGCTCCCATATTTGAGCATCCTGCTTTTAAACAGAGTGTTCAATATTTGCGTAAATTGTGGGACGAGAAGCTGATTGATCCGGAATTTCTGCTGAATGATACGCAGCAGCGGGAGCAGAAGTTTTTCCAAAGTAAAGTCGGATTTATGGGCACTCCGCTGTTCCGTCACGTGAACCGTCTGGAAACGAGCTTACAAAAGGTGAATCCGCAAGGGAAGCTTGGATTTATGGCACCGCCGGCCGGACCGGAAGGCAAGCGAGGCATGGCGAGTGCGCCGAAGGGCGGTCTGTTCACAGCCGTTACCAAAAACGCCAAGGATCCGCAAAAAGCGGCTAAACTAATCGAGTTTATGCTATCTAAGGAAGGCCGCAGCTTGCTGGAGCTTGGCATCGAAGGCGTTCATTATACGAAGGCAGGCGATAAAATCACTTACAATGAAGAAGAACGGGCCAAAGACGGGTTTGCTTCCAGTGGCTGGTCGCATCCACTCGCGTGGGGCAGTGTCGTTTGGCCACTTACAGAAAATTATTTGCCTCAAACAGAACCTCAGGCTGACCGTGCGAAGCAGTCCGTAGATATTGCGACCAAATACCTGGTTCCTAATCTCGTTAATGTGACGACCGCAGAGGAAGTAGAGATGGGCAGCGTGTTGGGCGAGCTATTGGGTCAATATTATCTTGACATGATTGCCGGTAAGAAGGACATTGACGCTGGATTGGCCGAGCTATCCAAGAAATGGCGTGATCAGGGCGGCAACAAAGTTCTGGAAGCGGTTAACAAGGCGTATCAGGCACAACAGAAGAAGTAAGGAAAGAATGGGTATGCGGAACTCTGTTAATCGAGGTACGTGCAACCTAAATGACCGTCAGGATGAACTTCCTGACGGTTTTTCTCGATCTGCTCGCAAAAAGGACAAGAAAAGATAAGGATGTGTATAGAATCTCGTAGATTTGCATGACCGCATATTTTACTCTTAAGAGAAGAATCATGATGTTTTCATAGTTATCAAACTGATAAGTAATGTTAAGGAGAGTGATGGATGATGGACGATCGCGCTAGCATACACCCAGCACCGCCGGAATCGTATGTATATTTACCGACGGGTTCGACGCTAATCAGCAATCCGATGGATTTAAAAGGATACTCCAAATGCAGAATCTATGTACAAGCAAACGTTGCAGGAAGTATTGATGTTGCTATAAGCGGCGCGCCGAATGAAGGCGGAATGTATACGGATGAATTAAGTGTCAATGCGGTGAAGACTGGAATTAACGTAACAACTTCGTATGTCCTGGATAATGTATCCCGATTTGTAAAGGTAAAATGTGCGAATCTAACTGGCAAATGGACGATCTGGGTAGTACCAATTTGGTGATGAGAAGGGGGTTGCTGTAATGGCGAGGATGAAGATCGAGGATATGGCATTGAGCTATTCGGGCACATGGACTCATGTCAGTACAACGAGCGGAAGCATGGATAGCAGACATGATTCAGATGGAACTGCAGCGGCTAATGCGTCGGCAATATGGAAGGCTTATTGTACGAGTATAGAAATTTATGCACTGAAGGCGCCAACCTTCGGAATGGCGGATATTTACATTGATGGGGTCATCCATGGTGAAGTGGATTATTATGCGCCCACTGCGCAGTACGGAATTATGATCTATGAGGTCATCGAACTGTCTGCAGGTTACCACACCATAGAAATTCGCAAGAAAGAAACGAGAAATCCCAGCTCAACAGGCAACTACATTTCGATTGATTATTTGTATGCCGAATTGGTACAACCGCAGCAATCTCAGTATAAAAGTATCGTCTGCATCGGTGATTCCATTACTTTCGGAGCCAACGTCTCTGTAAGACCAGACAACTTATACGGTAGAAAGCTGCAGCAAATGTTGTTTCGTCCTGTCAGTATCCATGGTTTATCCGGAGCGGATGTCAGTACGATTACCAATGTGATAGAGTCTGTTGTCGCATCTAGAAATCCGGACTTGGTGTTATGGCTAACAGGCATGAACAATACGAATCCTAAGGCTTCCTTAGAAATTGGTTTAGATAAAATGAAAGCCTACCTCCCCCATGCAGACATCATCGTGGCCACGATTCAATATAATACCTATTACACATCGGCACAAAACGTCGTCAAAGTAGACGAAGTGAAAGCGGCATGCGCAGTGAAAGGGATTCCGTGCGTGGACATGTATAGCCCGACATTAGGAAACACGTATTTGAATAAGCCAGAGAATACCGTACATCCAGGCGATGAAGGGCAAGGTGTACTCGCTTCCTTGTTTTATCAGGAAATCATTAAGAAGTTCATAATCCCAAGTGTCTAAAAGTAGAAAGGTACAAGAATATGGATATGAAAATGGGTCCATCCCGTATGTCGGAAGATCGGCCTATGAAGGCCGTCATTATTGGCGCAGGCAATCGAAGTTTGATTTATGCTTCGTATGCTTTGCAGCATCCAGATGAATTGCAGATCGTTGGCATTGTTGAGCCTAATCTAGAACGTAGGCAATTAACGGCAGAACGCTTCGGTATTTCTCCAGACAACTGCTTTGCATCCGTTGAGGAACTTGTTGTTCATCCCCAATTAGCGGATGCGGCTATTAATGGAACGATGGATCAACTTCATCTTGAAACAACGCTGCCACTTTTAAAAGCGGGATACGATGTTCTGTTGGAGAAGCCGATCGGCGTAAGTGAAGAGGAAGTACTTGAACTGTACGAAGCCGCGAACTTCTATCAACGGACCGTGATGATTTGTCATGTAATGCGGCATGCTCCATTTTATTTGGAAATCCGTAAGCAAATCGAAAGCGGAGTAATCGGGGATATCATAGCCATACAGACAGAGGAAAATGTAAGCTACCACCATATGGCGACTTCTTTCGTGCGGGGGAAATGGAATAGTTTAGCGAATTGTCACTCCTCCATGCTATTAGCCAAATGCTGCCATGACTTAGATATGATTACTTGGATGAAAGGCAGCGTACGACCGAGGAAAGTTAGTAGCTTCGGAGGATTATTCCAGTTTCGAGCGGACAAAGCCCCGGAAGGCGCTGGTACTAGGTGTCTTGTTGATTGTCCAATTGAAGCCACATGTATCTATTCCGCGAATAACATGTATATCGAACGAGATTTATGGGGCATTTATGCGTGGGACACTAGATATGTAAGCAGTAATCCAACCCTCGAAGAAAAAATCCAATCGCTGCGAACTTCCAATCCATACGGGCGCTGCGTATGGCGCTGTGATAATGATGTTGTTGATCATCAAACCGTTATCATCGAATTCGAAGACGGAAGTACAGCATCGCACAATCTAACAGGAGCCACCTCCAAGTCGTGTAGAACGATTCATATCACGGGGACAAAAGGTGAAATTTCCGGTACGATGGAGGAAGGTTACTTCTTGGTTAGGCAGCCAGATACAAGGCCTGGTCATTTGTACAAGGAAGAACGGATCGAAACGAATGTCACCTCTGACATGCATGGTGGGGGCGATTTGCGGCTGGTTGCAGATTTTGTTCGCAGCTTGCGGGGAATTAAACTTTCTCTGTCTTCGACATCTCTAGAGAAATCGATATATGGCCACCAAATCGGCTTTGCGGCAGAACGCTCAAGAGCTGAGAATACCATTGTGGAAATTGGCTCCTTAGTCGATCGTGCATAAACGACATATATAGAACGAAACTGTCTGCTCGAGCTATTCGAAACTCGAGCGGATTTTTTGTGTAACCGTTTATTTGGATACAAGAGGAAAGTGTAGGTAAATGTCGAATAGGTTTGTCAACTATGCCGGTTGTAATTAGTAAGGACGTATTGAACACGATGGGGGGTATTCCAACATGATGCACTTAAACTGGCAGAATTGGTGGTTTTCTATTTTCACAAAACTGTTGGCATTATTACTCATTATGATATTGCCTGTGTATGCAATGGCTATTCATAGCAATGAGTCCGGGTCGCACCTAGTCAGCAATGAAATTTCATCCTCGCTCCAAGCACAAATCAGCTTCTACCATAATTCCCTTAACAAAGAAATCGATCGAATGATTCAACTTCAACGTCAATATGTGGTTGATGATGACTTGTTAAACCTCAGCGTAATTGGAGAAGGTCTGCCTGACTACGATCGTTCACTGATGATGCGACAACTTCAACTTAAGCTGAATCTAATCAAGAACTCCGGCATCTACGCAACTGTAGCTAAAGCGTATATCCCCTCGCTTCAACGAATCATAAGCACAGATGATCTCACAACAGCGCTCCCCTCAGGACAAATTGAACAATTAAAAAAAGAACGAGAGCTATTTACGAACGGTACGCCTATATATGCTAGAGATGGCAAGCTGTTTATACGGGAATTTTACCCCACCAGAGCAGTCACGCCTGAACGTGATCCCGTATTTGTTCTGGAGACGGAGATTTCCGTGAATGAACTACGAAATTTCCTCTTGCAAATATCTAGCTTTAAGAAGAGCGGATCGGCTCTCGTCAGCGATGCATGGCGAATTTCGAGCGATGAGAACAATGAAGCTATGACGCCAATCATTGAGCTTGTTCAAAGTCAGGTGGCTAAGCAATCAGTAAACGGGAGATGGATAGAAAACATTCGGGTGAACAACCAAAACTATATTACGGCCTTTGAGTACGCCTCAGATTCGAACACAACACTGCTTGTGTTCGTGCCGGAGTCAGATATACTTGGGCCGCTGGAGAAATATAAAAAGTTCATTCTGCTTATGTCCATCGCAACCATTGTACTGATTGTGCTCGTTTCTTATTGGATCTATCAGGTCATTCATAAGCCGCTTTCTAAAATGGTACGTGCCTTCCGCAATATGGAATCAGGCAATCTGAACCTTGTTCTGCATCACAAGAGTCGGGATGAATTCAACTATCTCTATAGGCAATTCAATCGGATGACAGACAGACTAAGAACCCTGATTTACGAGGTATATGAAAAACAGCTGCAAAAGCAGCAGGCAGAATTAAATCAGCTGCAGTCACAGATTAAGCCCCATTTTCTCTATAACAGCCTGTATTTGTTGTATCGCATTACGAAAGATGAAGACTATGAGAACAGCTTGAGGCTTACCAAGTATTTGGGTGATTATTTTCGCTATATTACGAAGGTAGCAGGTGAAGATGTACCGCTTTCCGAAGAATGGCATCACGTGCGCATGTATATGGAGATCCAGAATGTTAGATTTTCCAATCGCTTAAAAGTATCCATTGCCGAGCTGCCCGAAGATAAACACAATCTACTCGTGCCACGATTGATTTTGCAACCGCTGGTCGAGAACGCTTACAACTATGGACTCGAGCATACTTTGGCAAATGGGGAGCTAACCATAACGGTTGAAGCGGGCGAAAAAGTTTTGAAAATCCTAATCGAAGACAACGGAATCGGCATGACGGAGGAAGACATCAAGCTATGGAATCATCGGTTCACTCATCCGACAGGAAATATCGATGTCAGCGGGATCATGAATGTGCACCGGCGGTTGCAATTAAAATTCGGTGATGAATCGGGTATTCAAGTAAGATCGAGGTCAGGTGGAGGCCTATGTGTAATCTTGACGATCCGAATTGATCAGGAGGAGGGGAACCCATGCTGAACTTAATGATTGTGGATGACGAATCTGTCGCGGTCAATTTATTATCCAATGCGCTGGAAGAGTGGGGCAAGTATGAATTAACGATTAATAAAGCCTATTCAGGCAATGAAGCTTTGGAACGGATTCGAGAGCGCCGACTCGATATCTTGCTCACGGATATTCGCATGCCTGGCATGAACGGTCTTGAGTTGGCAGACCATGTGCTGGATTTATGGCCTCGGTGCAAGATTATCTTCCTCTCCGGATACAATGATTTCGAGTACATTCAGAAAGCGATCCGCAAGGGGGGAATGGACTATATTCTGAAAGCCGAAGACGATGAACTCATCTTTCAAGCGATTGAAAAGGCGGCAGAGGAGATTAAGACTGAGCTGCATGAGGGGGGTATTCTTAAGAAGGCCCAGGAGCTTATGCAGCAAGCCTTTCCATCCATGCGGCGCGATTGCTTGATGGAAATGCTGGGCGGGGAGATCGGTTCCGAGGCGGCAAGAGTGAAACGGTTCTCGGAATTAGGTATTCCTTTGGATCCCCTGCAAGATGTGTATCTCGCGGTAGGGAGGGTCGACGACTGGGGAAAGAATCTGTCAACGTCAGATAGAACGCTTTTATCGTACGCTATTCAAAACATTGCAGAGGAGTTTCTGGCAGACAAGTTTCGGTTTGTATTTCTGTTGTACGATCGGTTTCGATTCGTCTGGTTCATTCAACCCAAACAATTTCCACTCTCTCATGGCGAAGAAGCTGAGGTGGCTTGGGAGCGTGTACGGCAATTCGTAAAAGGAACATCTGAATCCATACAAGTGACCTGCAGTCAGCTGTTAAAATTGCCGATTTCTCTCATGCTAAGTTCAAATCCGTGTTCATGGGAGAAGGCGGCAGGTCAATTCGATTCGCTCAAGCTTAATCTTAGCAGCGGATTAATTCGAAGCGTCGAGAAGCTGGTAGTGGAGCCTAGTTCAGACACAGCTGGGCTGGAGCGTTCCAGTAAAACCTTTTTCGCAGAGATGGCAGTGCGCAATCATATGCGGAAACTAGACTTGTTGGAGGCTCATTTGGATAGCGGGGATAAAGCGCAGTTCGTTCAACATTTTCATAAGTTTACTATGCTGAACAACATGGAAGTGTCTGAGATAAAGTTGACATATTTAACCATGGAAATGTTCGCAAATCTATCCTCCTTCTTTCTTTCCTATATGAGTCGGCGAAATCTTATTGAAGAACTTGGTGCTCCAATGAAGTTGGATCAATATGTACAATTCGATAACCACAGCTCTTGGGAGGCTGCATTAGCCTATTTTCGACAGTTAGGAGAGATGGCGGCTGACTACAACGGCAGGCTGCAGCTAGAAAGAACCCATGAAATGATCCGTATTTTACATCAATATGTGCATGATTTTATGAAGGAGGATTTGACACTTACGCGATTGGCCGAGGTCGTCTATCTCAGTCCGCCGTATTTGTCTCGATTGTATAAGCAGCTAACTGGCAATAACCTGACGGATTATGTGACTGAACAACGAATGGTGCGCGCCAAAAAGCTGCTCAAAAATACAAGTATGAAAATCCACGAAATTGCCTACGAAGTTGGCTTTGAATCAGCACCTTATTTTACCCGTGTATTTAAGAAACTGACGAGTTCAACACCAATTGAATATCGCGAAATGAATTAAATGTTTCGTGAATGAACTGCCGCCGGACATGCGAGCCCCCTCGTTGATGTTGATTCGGCGTTTTTTTTTGCGTGAAAGCATAGAGATTTCATGAAGTTCAAGAGAGAAGATAAGGAAGTAGGCAATGTCTCGTATTTTTACATCCCAATACCTTTTATTATGAAAGATAAGCAGGGCATTACGAAGGGGGTGAGAGAAAAGTAATGAATAATCGATGGAATTCCAAGGTATCCTTACATCTTATGGTTTTGCCAGGCATTATAACAGTGCTGATCTTTAGCTATATTCCGTTGTTCGGTTTGGTGATGGCTTTTGAAAAGTATGTGCCCTCGAAGGGAATATTGGGCTCGCATTGGGTAGGATTTGATAATTTTCGTTATGTGATGCATTTGCCCGACTTTTTTCAAGTGATTCTAAATACCATCCTTATTGCTGTTATGAAAATTATAGCGGGGCTTCTGGTACCCATAGCCATTTCGCTGCTCTTAAATGAAATGCGCATTACGTTCATCAAGAGAAGCATTCAAACACTTGTTTATTTACCGCATTTTCTGTCCTGGGTCATCTTGGGAGGCATCCTAGTGGATATCTTGTCCCCATCGGCAGGGGTTGTGAACCAGTTGCTTCAAGCGATTGGCATCGATCCGATATTTTTTCTTGGCGATAATAAGTGGTTTCCTTTTACACTGGTGTTGTCCAACGAATGGAAGGAATTTGGTTTCAGCACGATTGTATATCTAGCGGCTATTGCAGGTATCAATCCTTCGCTCTACGAGTCGGCCGTAATAGATGGCGCCAATCGCTGGAAATGCGCGCTTCATATCACGTTGCCTGGTATTGCGCCGATCATCGTGTTAATGGCTACGTTAAGTATCGGTAGCATCTTGAATGCCGGCTTTGAGCAAGTGTTTAATCTCTACAGTCCAGTTGTCTATCAAAGCGGTGACATTATTGATACGTTTGTATACCGGATAGGCTTGATCGACGCGCAATATGGTGTGGCAACAGCAGTTGGCATGATGAAGTCAGTAGTCTCGCTAGTACTCATCTCCGTGTCCTACTATCTTGCTTACCGGATTGCGAATTATAGAATCTTTTAGAGAGAAGGAAGTTGAACTTGGTAGATCGTTACTCTTGGTCGAGATGGTTGTTCGTTGTGCTCAATTATACGTTTCTGATCCTGCTGGCGGTCTTATGTATCCTTCCGCTGATTCATGTACTCGCTATCTCTCTTAGCTCAAATCTTGCCGTCTCTGCTGGGATGGTCAAGCTTTGGCCGAAAGATTTAACGTTGATATCCTACGAATTTATTCTTAGGAAGTCGGAATTTTTATTGTCTCTGCTTGTTACACTGAAGCGGGTTCTGCTAGGGGTGGCAGTCAATATGTTACTTACGATATTGGCAGCCTATCCACTGTCGAAAGAATCGTCTGAGTTCAAAGGTCGGACTGTGTATGTCTGGATCTTGGTGTTTACGATGCTTTTCTCGGGCGGTCTTATCCCTTTGTATATGACGGTTAAGACGCTAGGCATGCTGGACTCCATTTGGGCGCTGATTCTGCCACATGCCCTTCCAGTTTTTAATGTCGTGCTGCTCCTGAACTTTTTTAGAGGAATTCCTAAAGAGCTAGAGGAAGCGGCTTTCATCGACGGGGCAGGATATATGAGGATCTTATGGAAAGTATATGTTCCGTTATCTATGCCATCCATCGCGACATTAACGCTGTTTGCTACGGTTGGCCATTGGAACGCTTGGTTCGATGGACTTATTTTCATGAATTCGCCGGCCAATTATCCGCTTCAAAGTTATCTGTACACGATCGTCAATAATGTAGATGCGATCATGGGGAACCTGGATCTTGTGAATATCAAGTTATACGAGGAAGTTTCAAGTCGGACGGCCAAAGCAGCACAAATCTTTTTAGGTGCACTTCCCATTTTGCTCTTATATCCATTTCTTCAGCGTTTCTTTATAAAAGGAATTGTTGTAGGCAGTGTAAAAGGTTAAAAGTCGGAGGGGCTATCTACAATTAAATTATTCCCAGGGGGATTGTCCATGAAAATCAAGTATGTTACCGGGCTGAATATGATTCTGATCTCTGCTCTTATGACACTTTCCGCATGCAGCAGCGATACGAATGAACAGGGGAGTCCAAGCCCATCCGAACCAGCGAAAGAAGCTAATTCGCAGTCCGCAGCGCCAACCAATGGTAAGTACACTCCGGCAATCGAAGTATCGACGGTAAGATATACCGATGCCGGGTTTAAATTTAAAGACGGGGAGTCGCTGGATAAGAATATTTGGAACGGTATTTTTGAAGATGAACTTGGCATAAAAGTGAAAAATATGTGGGTTGTGGACAAATCGCAATACAACCAAAAACTAAATGTGACGATTGCTTCGGGCACTTTGCCTGACTTCTTTGAAGTCGACAAGGTGACCATGCAGCGACTCGTAGACGAAGGAGCGCTTGAAGACTTGACCGCTGTCTACGAGAAGTATGCCAGCCCTTTTGCAAAGAAAACGCTTACAGTTGATGGTGGGGCTGCGATTAAAGCCGCGACTGTGAATGGTAAATTGATGGCAATTCCGCATACAGCCTCAAACGGAGGCGTTGCTTCGACTGAAATGATCTGGCTTAGAACCGATTGGCTGAAGAAAGTGAACCTTTCACCGCCTAAGACGATGGATGATGTGATGAAAATTGCAGAAGCATTCAGCAAGATGGATCCGGATGAGAACGGAAAAAACGACACGTACGGTCTGGCAATTAACAAAGAGATGCTGCAAAATTTTGGATCGGTCCGGGGCTTCTTTAACGGGTATCACGCCTATCCAGACTATTGGGTAAAAGACGCATCGGGTAAAATCGTATTCGGTTCGGTGCAGCCAGAAATGAAAGTCGCGTTGCAGAAGCTTCAGGATTTGTATAAAAATGGCGTCCTAGACAAAGAGTTTTCCGTCAAGGACACGAACAAGATTCTGGAAGACGTGAATGCGGAGAAAATCGGCTTAATTTATGGGCATCTTTGGGATCCGCCAGGCAAAACGTATGACATTAATTATCTGAAAGTCAAGGATGCCGCTTATCCGCTTTGGCAGACGTATCCTATCGTCTCCGTAGACTCCGCCCCAGCGAAGGTACAAGCAAATCCAACGGCAGAAACGTTTTTTGTTGTCAGAAAAGGTGCGAAGAACCCGGAAGTTGTTATCAAGCTGCTCAACACTTATTTGAAGAAATATATTGAAACCGATTATTCCGGTTCAGTCAATCCTTTTATTGCGAAAGACGGGATTTTCCCTGCCAAATTTGCTCCGGTGCAACTAGAGTCACCTAATCTTAATCTAGAAGCTTGGTATAAAGTTGTCGACGCGCTCAAGACAGGGGATGGCAGCAAACTTGATTTCCCTGCCTCTGTTCACTTTGACCGTATTTCCAAGTTTAGAAGTGGCGATTACAAGATGTGGTATTCAGATCGGACGTTTGGTCCAGAGGGTGCCTTTAAAGTCATTGATCAGTACGATAAGCAGAAAACATTTGTTTTTGACGAATTTATCTCCTCGCCGACACCAACGATGGTTGATAAACTTTCAACGCTAACGAAAATGGAAATGGAAGTTTTTACTAAAATTATCATGAATGCAGCACCGGTCTCTGATTTTGATAAGTTTGTTGAGCAATGGAAACTGTCAGGTGGAAGTAAGATCGAACAGGAGGCTAACGAAGCGTACAAAAAAAATCAAGGTAACTAGCAAAATTTGCAGGAGGGCAGAAACATTCTGTCCTCCAATCAAACCACATTCCCTTATTATAAAGGAGGAAATGAAATAATGAGATGTAATGGATGGCTTGTAAAAAGGGTGAGAATGACCTTGATGTTGGTGGCTTTCGCGATTACGGCTATGTTTGGGGCATCTTCTGCGTATGCATCTGGCTCAACAGTAACCATAGATACATCTACAATTGTTAACAATGATTTCCTCGGATTCGGTGGGGAGTTTGATCCTACGCAGTTTATGAGCGAAGCTGTAGCCAATGGTTTCAATGATGACTGGTGGGAAGTGGAGAAACAGCGGGTAGCCAAGTTGCATCCGAGCCTTGTTCGCGTGTGGTATCAGACCGATTGGATGGAGCCTGCGAACGATAACAACGACCCTGACGTCACGAACTGGTCGAATATGCAGACGAATAGCGCTAAAATGCAGTCTGTCTACAAAGTGCTTGATTTCCTAAAGTCCGAACAAATTGATGTCATGCTCGTCGCCGGTTGGAAGATGGATGCTGCTGTACAGAGTTGGCTCGCATTCAGCGGATTACCGAGTCCAGTCAATAGCGCCCCGAACGATCTAGATGAGTGGGCCGAGTGGGTATCGGCATCGCTGCACCAACTGATTACGGTAAAGGGCTATGATAACATTAAGTATGTGATGTCCTACAATGAACCAAGTGGTGGTGATTTCGAAACTCCAGCAGGCATTGACCCAAAGGACTATTACAAGGACATGTACCAAGCTATTCACGATCGGTTACTTGCAGATGGCATGCGCTCCACGATCAAGTTAGTCGGGCCTGATGAATCTGGTTCGAGTTCAGAATGGACAGCATATGCAGCGACGTATATGAATGATGTTCTCGATATTTACGATGGTCATGCTTATAACATGGATTACAGCACATTGCCGGTTTGGCTTTCAACTCGCAATAGTTATATCACGCCTACGGGGAAACCACACATCTTGACCGAATTTGCAGCTCGTGGGACCAATGAAGACCGTAATACCTTTCAGTATGGCGTTAATCTTGCAGATTTAATGGTATCCGGCATGCGAAATGGCGTATCCAGTATGCTATATTGGCGTCTTGCCGATCAACAGCTGGTCGATCCGCTGAATTTTATCGATACTACGTTTGGAGCGTGGCCATGGCTGCCGGAATCAACGATGCCCCGGTATTCGTACTATTCGCTTGGCTTGTTTTCTACTTTTACAGGTTCGCATGCGCAGGTGCTATCGACAACGTCGGATGATCCTGACTTGCATGTAACGTCAGTGAGAAGAGCGGATGGCGAGTACACGGTGTATGTTGTTAACAGCAGCCCTTCAGCGAGCAAAAATGTATCCTTTCAGTTTGACTCGAATCTGAACAAGACCGTAAGCCGACATTTGTATACCAGTACGTTGGTGCCTACACCAGGAGCTATAACGATACCTAGCGATGCCTCTTGGACGAGTGTTGGAAGCCTTTTTAGTGATACGAATCTACCTGCGAATAGTGTAGCTGTGTACACGACGGTTGAGGAACCGGAGCAAATCGAGATTACACCTGGTGAAATCTCCGCTGTCTTTGGAAGTACAACGACGTTTAATGATACAGTCATTGGCAGCACGTATGGTACGACATGGTCTGTGCTTGGCGGCGTGTCGCAAGGAGCGATCTCGACCAGCGGGACATATACTGCGCCGAATGCGATGCCGCCTATGCCCCAAACCATTGTTAAGGCAACGAGAGTCGGCGATCCAAGTGTATATGGCTTAGCTGTGATTCAGTTCAAAGTGCTTGGACTCAAAGCAGTTGGCGATTATCCGAATGTGAATTTAAGTTGGCGGCCTTCCCAAGGGGCATCGAGTTATAACGTTAAACGAAGTACGACGCCAGGCGGACCTTACACGGTAATTGCTTCAAGTGTGACGGCAACTACTTATGTAGACTCTGACATATCGGATGATACGCTCTATTACTATGTCGTCTCTGCCGAGGGTGCGTACGGAGAAAATGGAAATTCGAATGAAGTCACACCGAGCAATTATTTTATTGATAATTTTAACGGCACGGCAATTGATGCAACAAAATGGAGAGTCATCAACAAGGGGTTTCGGTCGACAGCTGTGACGGGCATTGGTGCCAGCCAATCCAGTGGATCGCTGACATTTTCCGGTACGACCAGTGTAAGTTACTGGGGTGGCAAAGGGGTACAATCCATTCCATTTTTTCAGGCGACGGCAAGTTCTCCCTTAACTGTGAAAGTAGATCGCGTTTCAGCGAATGGCATTGGTTCGGGGTATCGCAGCGGCATTAAGCTGTGGCGTACTTATACGGAGAATATTCATTTCAGTCAGAATAGCGATACAGGGGTATGGGCTTATAATTTAAATGACGGCAGTGATGTTACCGTGTATGCGAATTCGGATCATGGTGACCATGAAATCAAGCTTGTTCATGACGGCAGCAATGTTCATTTCTTTGTTGATGATGTGGAATATGCAAGTGTTCCGGTTACTTGGAATAATGATTTCAGCATCATGCTGACAGGTGAAGCAAGACAAAACGGGGATACTGTCACCGCTGTATTCGATAATTTCTTTGCGTATTCTTCAACGCAGGTTGTGCCTGCGCCATCAGGTTTATCGGTGGTTGCAGGAGATTCACAGGTGAGTTTAAGTTGGGGAAGTGTACCTGGGGCAACCAGCTATACGGTCAAGCGGCGTACAGTCGCTGGGGGTGCTTATACGCCAATTGCCTCCAATTTGACATCTACTACTTATTCGGATACAGGTTTATCCAATGGAACAGCTTATGATTATGTAGTAACAGCTGTGAACAGCACGTTGGCAAGTCTACACTCCAAAAGTGTGAAAGCCACTCCTGCTGACGGAAGTATTATCGTTGATAATCTGCAAGCAGAGAAAACAGGAACTTGGAACTCGTCAGCTTCACTCCCTAATTATTACGGTTCGGATTATGTGTTTAATGCAACAGGGAGCGGAGCGGACTCCATTCGATGGAAGCCGATGATTCCAGAGGCAGGTAACTACAAAGTGTACTATTACTTGCCGAACGGCAATGGCGATCGCGCTACGAATGCACCGTTTACCGTGCATTACAATGGTGGATCCCAAACGTTCCTGATCAATGAGCAGGTATCTCCAGGCGGTTCTTGGATTTTACTCGGAACCTTCAATTTTGCGGCAGGGAATACAGGGTACGTTGAGCTTACTGACAGTGCCAACAGTAACTATGTTATTGCCGATGCGATCAAATTCAAGAAAGAGTAGCAACTTTGAAGGGGAGCTGATATGGCTCCCCTACTCGTAAGATGTGACTGCATCATGTCATCACAGGAGGTTAGGCTTCCATGGATACAATCATGAGGATGGAAGATGGGGATTGGCAATTCTGGACACCAAGGGAAGAACTATCACCTTCCTATGCGCGGATTGAATTAAACGAAGAGCTTAGACTTGAGATTCACGGGGCAGGGAACCAACGGTGTTATGGAAGTTGGCATAGCCGGAATATTCGTGTTGAAGAAAATCACAGTTATGCGATTCATGCATCGTATACCTGTAGGAGCATTGGACATGAGCATGTAAGTATTTATGCGGTTGCAACTTGGATGGATGCAGAAGGTCTCCTCATTCAGCGAGATTATTTGGACCGCGTAAATGAACATGAAGCGCTAGACTCAATGAGGAAAATGCGCCGTGAATTGGATTCTCCTTCTCGTGCTGCTTATTTGCGGTTGGAACTCTCCTTTCGTTGGAGTGGGGAAGGGAACGTCGTGTGGAAGGACGCAACGGTTCAGGAGCACAAAGAAGCCTATCGAAAAGCTGTACGTGTAGTGACGACGTATGCTAGACCTACTGAAGATCGGGCAACTAATCTCCAGTTGATGCTCAATCTGCTAGATAAAGCTGGTCAGCATCATCCAGATCTCGTTGTTCTGACAGAGACTTTCTATGAGGGCTTCGTACAGCTGCCTTTGGAGGAAAGGTGCCAAACGATTCCGGGACCGCTTACGAGTTTCGTTTCAGAGAAAGCAAAGGAACTTCGCAGCTACGTCCTCTATACGATGTATGAACGAGATGGGACATATATTTACAATACGGCCGTATTAATAGACCGTGAAGGCGAGATTGCAGGGAAATATCGCAAGATTCATCTCCCGCTGTACGAAGCGGAAATGGGTGTAACGCCAGGAGATGAACATGTGGTTCTAACTACCGATTTTGGCCGCGTAGGGATTTTAACTTGTCATGACCAGGAATTCCCTGAATCCGCACGAATCTTGGCCCTTCAGGGAGCGGAAGTGATTTGCATCCCTACAATCGGCAATGGCTTATTGCAAACAAGAGCGCGCGCTCGTGATAATGGGCTGCATGTCGTAGTCGCCGGTTGTGGTGGAGGCGTTAGCTCCAGCAGGATCATTGCTCCCAGTGGCGAACTTATTGGACATGTAGAGAATGAAGAGATTGGTGTTTTCGCTGCTGATCTCGATTTGGATAAACGGTTGTACAAATATTGGTTATCAGTAGGTCCAGGTAACGGAGAACCTCGAAGCTTGTATCTAAAGGAAAGAAGATCAGATACTTACGGGGATTTAATTGACTGGGTAGTGATGGAGGCGGAGAATCATGAACGTAGAGGGTCGTAGAGAGGAATTGCTGGGCTTGCTTGGCAAGCTGCCTCCTCGAACAGCGTCTATTCAGGCACATAAAGTGCAAGAACAAGAACATAGCACTTATATGTTGGAGAAGCTAATATTGGAGCTGAATGACCGTGAGCCTGTTCCTGCCTATTTTCTGCGATCTAAGTTAGCAGGATCCCGCTCGCCGGTGATCATGTACAACCACTCGCATGGTGGGCGATACGCGGTGGGTAAGGAGGAATTGTTGTCACCTGCCCCCTATATGTACGAAGAATCCTACGCGGATAATCTTACTCAGATGGGCTTCTCTGTGCTATGTATAGATGCTTGGGCATTTGGGGAGCGGAGTACCCGCAGTGAAGTAACATTATGTAAAGAGATGCTTTGGCAAGGCAGAACGATGTGGGGCATGAAGGTTCATGACAGCCTTCGTGCTATCGACTATCTCGTTTCTCGCCCTGATGTAGATGCAGATCGGATTGGTACCTTAGGCATGTCGATGGGGAGTACAATGTCGTGGTGGCTTGCAGCGTTGGATCCACGCATTCAAGTAACCGTTGACATCTGCTGTCTAACCGATTTTGAGACGCTGCTGGAGGAGGATGGCCTAGATCGGCACGGGTTATATTACTATGTGCCTGATCTACTGAATCACTTCACAACAGCCCAAATTAATGCATTGATAGCTCCGCGCCTGCATTTGAGCTTGGCTGGTAATCTAGATCCCTTAACCCCGGTCAAGGGATTAGACAAGATTGATCAAGAGTTAACAAGCGTATATCACCAACTTGGATATTCGGAATCATGGAAGTTATTGAGGTTCGACGTTGCACATCTAGAGACGAAGGAAATGCGCCAGAGCGTGCTTGATTTCTTGCAAGAGTGGTTGTTAAAAGCATAAATAAGTAGTATGAAACAGATAAGGATGAACCGATTGTCAGGGTTCATTCTTATTTGTTTTTGACAGGGGGATAAAAGGAAGTGAAGTATTAGAGTGGGGGAGGTGTTTAGTTATTGGGCAGAGTTCTTACATTTTCCCCACCTATCGATGGAACAAAATGTAAGTTTGACTCGTCAATAATGTATACGTGTAAGGGAGGTTCTAAATTGATCAAAAAGTTAATGATATTTGCCTTTGCTATAAGCATATTGTCAGGTTGTTCAAATATAAAAGCTATTGACCAATCTCAAGGAACATTAAAAAATAATGCTGACGTGGTTGATATCCACGGAAGTGTTTCTAATCTCTTTAAAATGGACGACTTTTTGGGAAAAGTTAAAGAAAAAGAAAACGACACTATTAGCATTTCCCATTATACGATTGAAGGTGACCCTATTTATCACAATATCAAGTACCGTGATGGGAAATTCGAACTTCAATATGATACTACGCAAGATAAATTCGGAGCAGGCAAAGTAACAACATACTCATGTGAAAACTTTGAAAAAACTGAAACGAATACAGAATTGAAATATACCTTAAAGGCTTGTTCTGGTGAAGTGAAAAGTATTGATGTACTACACCTTTCATATGACGTATCGAAACAAGACCTGTTCCAATTCCAGCTTAAATATGGAGATAATCAAGCAAATGAGATTAATACGATAGATATGAAATTGGTGAAAGACCTAAAAAATGGTCAAATGCTAGGTGTGAGTGATTTTCAGCTGAATAATGAAGAACGACAAAAAATATTTAAAAAAATGGTGTTATCCAATTATTTAAGGGAAAAGAAATTTGCAACATGCACCGAGAAGCCAGATTTCTATTTAAAAGTCAAAATCAATGGTGCGGTTCGTGAATATAATTGGTCAGATTGCACAAATAATGAGGACAATAAAATAATGACTGATTTGGCAAATACAATTATTGAGATTGTTAATACGAATCAATTTTATGGTAGTTGAATACGGATTGGTTGTAAATAAATACTGTGAAATCAATAACCTAAATGGAGGTAATAAATGCACAGACGTAGAATGATAATTCTAATTCTAGCCTTCTCAATGTGTATAATTATTGGCTCTACTTTAGGGCTAATTATTAAGGGTGGACATGCTACTGACGGAATTGGTAGTCTTAGTGTAAAATCAATGACATCGAATTTAGAGGAAGACTTTTGGAATGTTGATCTTGTTGTTAAGGGAACTGTAATTAGTCAGGAAGAAACTTTTAAAAAGGATGCTGGGGTTGTATCTAAGCGAAGTTTTTCCTTTGATGTGACTCCTGCAAAAATTTATGTTGATAAAGTTTTATATGGAAGTGTTGCCTCCCAAACTATAACCTATCTACAACATGGCTCTTCAACGGATCAAGTACTTAGTAAAAAATTTGTTGAAAAAGGCGAGGAAGTTATTCTAATTCTTTCGAAAACGACAGATGGAGATTATTGGTCTTATAATTTTGGTGATGGGCAATGGAAGATAAAGGATGGGAAAGTTAAGTCGGATGCAGAATCAGAACATATTTCAAAATTTAAAGATTACAATGTGGATCAATTTATGAGTGAAATTTCCGAAGCAGCAAAAAACAAGAGAAAAAATAAAGAGTATGAGCAATAATGTAAATAAAGGGCACCGTATAGATTTAGTCCATCTGTAGCCCGTGTCCCGTTTTGCTCGTTAAACTAACGTAAAACGATAGTTCAATCACGACATGACGGCAGCTGGTATATGATCGAAAAATGTAAGAAGTTATAAGGTAGCTGAGCGTCTTAGCTTTACTTTAGAAGGAGTTCTTGAGGGGTATAAAACTACATATGCCAAATGGGTATTAATAGAAGAAATAATATCAGGGGATAAAATACTGTATCCTAACGGCTTAACAGAATTACTGAATAAAGAGGTTTTCCGCTAGCGCTAGCAGGAAAAGGATTAATCAATTGTCATTCAAAAAGAGAGCCATTAAGCCTCTTTGCAATGAAAGATGAAAGGGTGAGGATTCATGGAAGTGAGTTTGTTAGAACGTTTACCAAATCCAATAATCTTAAAAAAACTAATGAGAATCCAAGCATCTCTAAATATAATTCTTTGTCAAGATGAATGGCTTCGTTACCATAGCTTTGTTCAGGATTGGGATGAAGGTATTTGTTTGGCAAAAATAGATAATGGAGCAGGTGATCATCTAATTATTTTGTTTTCCCCTGAAGGCTCCATAATAAAAGGCTTCGACCATGAATCTGAATTAAGCCCATATGCACAAGAGGAACATAAAGTAGTGCAAGGGATTTATAGTGACGTTCCAAAGGAATTATTATCTTTACTTGAAGACGATGCAGTTGAAAAAGATGATGTGACTTTTTGTATTTGGCGTAAAAACAGTGATACTAACTGGCACAAGGGAAATGTTGTAATTCAAAAGGGAGAAAGCGATGGTTCAGATTTTTTAATAGCTTGTATATTTCATACACCAGAGGATTTTGTGGAATTTGCAAAAGGTTATTTTGATTTGTCACTATCATTAGATATTGTTGCAAAAGTATATGATGATGTTCCCATTACTGTAGAGATGATCAGAAAGTTAAATCCCGACTGTGATGTAGAGGTAGTTCTTCAAGAATTAAAGCCATTTCACTTATAGAGTTAGCGAAAGTAAAACTGATTGAACTAACGAAATTGTAACCTTCATAAATTCCTTAAAGTTTTAGTTTATGAAATTTTTAGACCGAATCAAGGCGTAGAGCAGGCGGAGTTTTTGGCTATGCTTATCCGAGCTTTTCAACCGAGCGATTTTAAGCAAGAATCTGACGCTAATAATTGGGCACTCCCTTATAAAATCTATGCCAGTAACATGGGATGGCATGTTGTTACTCCAACATATTTAGGAGGGCATACTAGTTACATTAATCTAAACAGAGGAATGGTTGCACAACTTATTTCAAATGCTACTGGGAAAAATTTTAATGTGGATGATTCGATCCATTATTTACTTGATATAGGATTAGCTAAAGGTAAGACAGATACAAGTACTGAAGGCTTTAATAAAGGCGATCAAGTCACCCGGGCTGAAGCGATAACGTTTATTGAGCGGTTGAAACAAGTCAATAGTAAATTACAACAAGTGACTTCAACAGAGGAAAAATATGTTCCCTTACTTCTCTCTCGAAATGGTCAAAAGATGGCAGCAAATGGATGTGAATGATACAGGAATATACCGCATGAAACTTGATGGAACCGAAACAAATTATGTTATCTCGGAAAAAGGGATTAATAATTTTTTTATAAATGCTAATCAACTTTACTTTATTCAAAATGACACTAATGAATTATTTCAAGTAGACTTAAGTGGAGCTGGTAAGAAGAAAATTAACGATAATCTCTCAGGCAGCTTCATCATTGAAGATGGATGGAGCTATTATGTTAAAGGACAGAATCTTTATAGATCAAGTCTAGATGGAACTACGACTATATTGCTACATAGCGTTGACCCTATGCGAGATAATGGTCCGATGTATCAGTCACTTCAATATCGTGATGGATGGATCTACTTTTTGCACGGAAGACCTGGACTTGTTTCAGATATTTATCTTAAGAAAATTAGGATTGACGGAACCGGACTCACACGTGTAGCTAATGCTTCTAAAGGAATGCAATTGTATGACGCTGATACCTTATTTTATGTTTGGTCGAATGCAATGAACACCACTGAAATGACAATCCAACCTGCAATAGAGCTGCTACAAGGGGGAGCCAATTAAGTAAAATGAAACGGGAGTAACGCTACTTGCGGCTCCCGTTTTTTCGTGACACGATTTAATGTGACCCAAGGACAAGGAGCAACTCCTCACGGCTGGACGCCTGAGAAGCTGCTCTTTTTAACATGATGCGATAGGGCAATCCCCCGAATAATTTATTAACAAATTGTTTAATGATGCCCAAAAGCAATTTCTAATTGAGAATTATCAACCTGTTGGGCATGTCTTGAAAGTAGAGGGCCAATAAGGATGCAGATAATTGCTACATTTGAGTACTTTCCTCTCCTTGAAATTGCACTTACTGAACTTGAGGAAAAAGGGATCTCGAGCATTTACGTGGTGCCGCTTGATTTGCGGAAAAAAGAACCGCGACTGATGGATAGCATCCATCGTGCAGATGGATTATCGTTTATCGATAAGGGTATGATTTTTGCATTTATGCTTGCTACTATTGGTGCGAGTAAAGGTTTTGTATGGGCAGGGGGACCCATTATTTGGGGGATTGCCGGTGCGATTGTAGGTTTTATTTTAGGCGTAGCAGTCAATTGGGTCATCTATCTAATAAAACGTGAAAAAAATCAACTTGCTATTAAAAAAGGGATTAGGGGAGAGGTCGTAGTCGTAGTTACGTGTGAAGATCATCAGGTATCGGTTGTAGAGGATATACTCTGGGATCATAAAGCTTTTGGATTGGCTATTACGAAATAGGCAGAAACGGATATCAAAATCGCTACAATACAGGAGCTGCGTCTTAATTGCCATCCCAATATCCATCTTTTGATGAAATAAAGGCTGTTGAACAGAAGCTTACTGAAATGAGGAGTCAATATTATTATGACCATGACCTATTTTCAGCTCAATGGTGGCTCCTTCTAGTGCTTGTCATTGCACCTTGGTTCGTATGGTGGAAAATCGTAGATAAATCAAGAATAAAAGAGATTTTACTTTACGGAGTTGTACTATCTACAATTGTTGTTCTACTTGATGATATCGGTGGCGAGCTGGGGTTATGGTCCTACCCGTATCAAGTTTTACGTTTAATTCCCCGACTCAATTCAATTGATTTTTCTGTTCTGCCTGTAATTCACATGATAGTCTATCAGTATTTTAAGAGTTGGAAAGCCTTCTTAGTGGCCAATGTCATCATGGCTTTCCTGTTTTCATTCGTCGCTGAACCCATATTTGTCTGGATTAATATTTATGATTTGGATCATTGGCGACATATTTATTCATTCCCGATTTATATTGGTAAAGCAGTGTTTGTTAAATGGTTGATTGAATTTATTTATGAAAAAAGTAAATCTCACTGACGTGGTTGATAGCCACGGAAGTGTTCTATTAGCATTTCTCATTATACGAATGAAGGTGCAAAGAATAGGCATTAGATTCGGGGAAGTTGAATTAAAAAGTGCCGAAAAAGCTAAATGGAGTGCGAATTGTGTTTAATACGAACATATAAATAGAATATTTTTAAATATATAACCCGCCTCATTCTCCTTATAGAGATGAAGCGGGTTATGTTGTTTCCTGTGTATACGCCTGTTGTAGGAACACGAGCTTGGTATTATGCAGCTGTTGCTTATAGACTCCAAGATGGGGAATGGAGCCTGTAATTTAATTGGAGATTTGGGCTGAATTACTCACTGCGCGCTCCGATATTGGCAATGGGTTATCGATCTTAACAACGTATAGTTCGTCGGGAAGAGGAGGCTTGATACAATTGAAGTAAGCGAAGTGCTGCCCACTATTCGCATACATACTAGGAGGAGAGAAAAGAAGTGAAGAGGATATACGAAATGGAAATCGAAAGTATCATACAGCAAATTGACCGAAATTTGGAAGACTACGGCCATCGTTTTCCCCATATTCATCGGGATGGACGATATGCTGAACATTTCTCGGAGGACGGCAGCTGGACGGGGTCATTTTGGACCGGAATGGTTGCGATGGCTTACCGATACACAAATAACCCGAAGTATCTAAATTACTTGCATGGCTACTTGCCCTTGTACAAAGAACGACTGGAAACCGGATACACGGACCATGACCTTGGTTTCCTGTATCAATTATATGCAGTTGAAATGTACCGGTTGACCGGGAGCTCTACATATAAGGAATTGGCTGTGGATGCGGCCGACAAGCTGCTGGCGCGATACCATGTAAAAGGGGGATTTATACGCGCTTGGGAGCCAGTAGAATCCGATATTCGTCGAGGCAAAATCATCATTGACTGCATGATGAATCTATCACTACTGTATTCTGCTTCCGAGCTGATCGGCGACCCGAAGTACCGCGAAGCAGCACTTTCCCATGCGGAGAACTCACGTAAACACCTTCTGCGCGAGGACTTCTCCACCTATCATACATTTGATTTCGATCCTGAGAGTGGAAATCCTATCGGCGGCTTTTGCGAGGATGGCTATGGAGACGAATCGACATGGTCGAGGGGACAAGCCTGGGGAGTTTACGGCTTTCAGCTTTCCTACCAACTAGTCGGGAAAATGGAATTTCGTGATACAGCTGCTGCGATGGCGGATTATTTTATCAAGCATACACCTGAGAGTCTCATTCCGCCTTGGGACTTCCGTCTGCCTGACGGGGCCATCCAACTCCATGATTGTTCGGCTTCGGCAATCGCAATATCGGGTATGTTCGATTTGGCAGAATCGCTAAACAACACTGTTCAAGCCGATTACTATCGGAGTAGAGCGAACGAAATGCTGCAGGCTCTTATGCCGTATTCAAGTGCGGGAGAAAAGGAACGAAACGGCATTTTATCATCCTGCTACGGAAGAACGGAAGAGGGGCAATTCCATATGTACACCATATGGGGCGACTTTTTCTACATGGAAGCACTCTTCAAAGCGATAGGCCATAACTGGCAGATGTGGTCTTCCAGTAGATAATGGAAGACCCGTAGACAAAGAACATTGCTTCCCATTGGCATAGAAGAAAAAGATAGCATGTAACCATAGGGGGTCAACAAAAGATATGAAATCGAACCGCTTCAAGCTTCCATTCCGCAAACGTTCAGGCAGCATGATGATGATGCTGTTCGGCTCTTACATCGCCGTGCTGCTGATCGCAATTGTCATCGGTTCAATCCTATATTGGAAAGCAAAAACGGTTGTGGAGCATACGGTAAACAACACCAACGCCGCTATGTTGGAACAACTGCGTGAAGTGGCGGACGGACGTTTGAAGGAAATCGAGCAGCTGGAGCAGCAGATTGCATTTCACCCTCGTCTCGGCTGGCTGTTTAATCACGAAGGCTCATTTAGTGATCAGGATGCCTACTCCATCATTGAATTTACGAACGATCTACAGCGTTTCAAAAACCTGAGTAAGCTGGTCCACGACTTTTACATCTATGATATCAATAACCGTCTCATTATCGGTCCTAACGTCAAGTCCACACCAGAAATCGTATTCGATCACGTATACCAGTTCGCAGGTAAAACAAGCGCTGATTGGGTCACAGAGTTAAAGAAACCGGCATTTCGTTCCTATGAACCGGCAGCTTCTGTTCGGATGGACAATGGTAGCACGAAGCCGTTTATTGTTTATCGGCAATCACTGCCGTTCGGCGATTCCGCATCAGTTAAAGGTTCCTTGATTGTCATGATTGATGAGGGCCAATTCCGAAGTTTATTCGACAAGCTGGCATCCGTTAATCGTGGCAAGATTTATATCCTTGACCAACAGAACCGGGTCATTAGCTCAACAGCTGGCACAAGAAGTGGAATCTCCTTAGCATATAGGAATATGGCAAACGATTACGGCAAGCTTGAGGAGATTATGGACGGACAATCACAGATTGTGACCTATACAACATCCGCTGTGAACGGCTGGAAATATGTTTACGTTGTCCCACAGGCTGTGTTCCTCGATCAAGTATACGCTGTCAAGCGATGGGCGATACTCCTGCTTTCGCTCTGTGCGTTGGGAGGTGGAGCAGCCTCGTTATATCTTGCCTACCGAAATTATATACCTGTTCGGGACGTTGTTCGGATTATCCGTAAGTGGAGCGGATCTGAACAGGAAACTGGCCTCGGTGAATTTGAGCTAATTAGATCGACGATTGAGTCGGCACGTCTGACGGAATCACAGTTACGTGACATGCTGGCCCAACAAGCACCAATTCTTCGTGTCAACTTCTTGACGAGACTTATACGGGGATACGTGCAGCCTACTGAATTGGAGCCGGATTCGCTGGCTTTTGTCGGCATTTCATTCATTTCTTCGTCATTTGCTGTAATCCTGATAGATGCAGGTGATATAAGTGGCTTCGCGCAAGGTGGCGGGGAACGGGAATGGCCGTTTGTAGGTTTTATCCTCTCTAATATCGCCGGTGAGCTTGCAGGCGAGCATCATCTGGGCTTTCCCGTCGAGCTCGATCGCGGCAGAGTTGCGGTTCTAATCAACCTGCGTACGGAACGATTGAGCATGGCCAAAGCGGAAATGCAAGAGATGGCAGAGAAGCTGACCGCATTGCTGGAGAGCCGCTTCCGTATTAAGCTGTCAGTCGGGATTAGTGGGATAGCTAAGGATCCAGAAGGAATCGGAGAAGCATTCCGAGATGCGCTTAAACAGCTCGACGAACGGATCGTACTTGCACGGAGAACCGAAACGGACCGCAATGCAGAATTTTCAACGGAAGAATCCTACTTCTATTATCCGCTTGAGGTGGAGCAGCAGCTTGTCAATCTAGTGAAGGCTGGGGAGGCCGACAAAGCGGATAAGCTGCTTGATGCTGTGTATGATGATAATTTCATTACGCGCAGCATCTCGCCTGAACTAGGTCGCTATTTGCTCGTTACTGCAACGGCTACACTGCTACGGATCGTGCAGAGCTATCCGGATCTGAAATCGACGATGGCAGAACGGGTCGCCTCAATCGAACGAGTGTCTGCTAGCGAATCCATGCTTACCGCATTTGCGGAATTGAAACAATCCTATCGAACCATTTGCCTTAATCTCAAGGAAAGGAGAAGCGATACAACCGAACTGTTGCAAAACGGCATCAATCAATATATCGAAGCCAATTTCGGCGAAAATATGCTAAGCGTCAACTCGATAGCCGATCATTTTAATCTGACTCCGCAATACATCTCAGCAGTTTACAAGAAATCTAGCGGGCAAAATCTGACTGACTATGTAGCCGAGGTGCGTATTCGCGAAGCAAAGAAATTGCTCACGCATCCATCGATGACGATCGCGCAGGTAGCTGAAAAGGTCGGTTACGCTAATGATATCGGCTTCATCCGCTTTTTTAAGAAATATGAAGGGATTACTCCAGGCGCATACCGATTAAGTTTACAAACGGATAAGTGATATGCGATTCCGATAGCCCGAAATCTTGCAATTGGTTCGTTAAACTTAGAAATAGATCATACCAAACCTACAGAACGAGGCGATACAATCGAAGCAAGGTCGAAGGCTTTAAGGGGCGGCCCAATTCGAATAAGGGGAGTTCAATCGATGGGGAAAAATGGAATGAGCATTCAAAGTGAATTGCGAGAGGGCAAGAGGGGGCGGAACAGGTCTAGTATCGTAACGGCTTCCATGCTGGTGATATCATTCGCAGTTCTCACATCAGGCTGTAGCGGGGATAAGATGGAGGGAGGAAGCGCTTCATCTAGCGCTGCAGCATCTACAGCTACTCCCGCAGCGCTGCCCGATGGCAAGATCGTATCCTCACCTCTTACGCTTAGCTACTTCGTTCAACTGTCTACGAATCGGCCCAGCGGCATGAACAGTTTAAATGATATGGAAGCATACAAAGAGCTGGAGAAAATCACAGGAATTCATGCGGATTTTAAGCACCCGACAGCAGGACAGGAAGGCAACCAGTTCAATCTGATGCTTAGTTCTGGTGACTATCCCGATGTCATTGAGTGGAATTGGAACAGCTACCCGGGGGGTGGACAGAACGCACTGAAGAGTGGAGCGATCATTAAGTTAAATGATTACATCGATAAATACGCACCTAATTTGAAGAAGCTGCTGGATGCGAACCCGGAAATTCGCAAGCAAATTTCGACGGACAGCGGAGAGATCTATTCGTTCCCGTTTATTCGTAATGATCCCTACTTGCTGACGTACTATGGACTCGCGTTGCGTAAGGATTGGCTTGACAAGCTGAAGCTGGAGGTTCCAACGACCATTGAAGAATGGCATACGGTGCTGAAAGCATTCAAGGAAAAAGATCCGAACGGCAATGGCAAGCCAGATGAAATTCCACTGTTATTCCAAAAAGGCAAATTAAACTGGGGCAACGACATCCTGAACGCTTGGGGAATCCGCAACGACTTCTATTTAGATACGGCGACAGGCAAGGTACAGTATGGTGCTCTGCAGCCACAATTCAAGGAATTTCTCACAACGATGCGCAGCTGGTATAAGGAAGGCTTAATCGATCCCGATTATGCGGCGACAGACGATAAGCAGAAGAATGCCAAGGTAACCGGGGATCTGGTCGGTGCGACCGAAGTGACCGTAGGTGGGGGAATCGGAACGTACCTTGCAGCAATGAATGGCAAACATCCGACATTCGACTTGGTAGGAGCACCTTACCCGACATTGAAGAAGGGCGACAAACCGGTGCTCGGCCAGCAAGAGCCTATCTTCAACGGACTTGGAGCAGCAATATCCAAGAACAATAAACATATTATCGAAACAGTCAAGTGGCTGGATTACAAATATGGTGAAAAAGGCGCCTTACTGTTCAACTTCGGAATCGATGGCAAGAGCTATACGATGGACAACGGCTATCCGAAGTACTCAGATGATGTCATGAAGAATAAGGATGGGCTCGCATTCGGTGTAGCACTGACGAAATATGCGATACCTTTCGGAGCTCCGATCTCCCAGGATAAGCGATATATGGAGCAAAATGCTGCTTTGCCACAGCAAAAGAATGCATTGTCCACATGGATGAAGGCAGACAACCGAGGATGGCTGCCGACCCTATCACTCTCATCGGATGAATCGTCAAAGTTGGCAGCTGTTATGACCGATGTCCGGACGTACAACGATGAAATGTTTGATAAATTCATCATGGGCGCTGAGCCGATTGAGAGTTTCGACAAGTTCGTCGATAGATTAAACAAGATGGGGTTACAGGATGTTCTGAAAATTGAGCAAGCCGCTTATGACCGCTACTTGAAAAGGTAAAAAGCTCGCCTCGGCCGAATGCCGTAAACCGGGGCGTTCCACTTAAGTAATCGAATAGGAGAGCACGGATATGAAAGCGTTATCATTAAGAACTGTGACGAAGGATTTGGCGAGAAACAAATATATTTATCTCATGCTGCTTCCCGTCATTGTCTTTTACATCGTATTCATGTACGCCCCGATGTACGGCCTGCAAATTGCGTTCAAAGACTTCATGCCAACGAAAGGTATTTGGAACAGCGATTGGGTCGGCTTCAAGCATTTCGTTTCATTCTATAACAGCTACTACTTCTGGCGGATTGTACGTAATACGCTTCTGCTGAGCGTGTTTGATCTAATTTTCAGCTTTCCGGCACCCATCTTGCTGGCGCTCTTGCTGAACGAACTGCGTAATAAGCTGTTTCGGAACATCGTGCAGTCGATCAGCTATCTGCCGCATTTCATCTCGATCGTCGTAATTGCAGGCATGATGGTCGACTTCTTGTCGAGTGACGGTTTGATTAACCAAATCACTTCGTGGTTTGATGTGAAGCCGGTATCTTACCTGCTTCTCCCACAATGGTTTCGTACCATATATATATCATCTGGAATTTGGCAGGGTGTTGGCTGGGGTTCCATTATATATTTAGCTGCTATTGCTGGTATCGATCCGTCGCTATACGAGGCGGTAAAGGTCGATGGAGCGGGTCGGCTTCGACAGCTGACAAATGTAACACTTCCGGGGATAATGCCAACCATTATGATCCTGCTTATCCTGCGAGTCGGTCACCTGCTTTCAGGCGGCAGCTTTGAGAAAATTCTACTGTTGTACAATCCAACCACCTATGAGACGTCTGATGTCATATCGACCTTCGTCTACCGGCGAGGACTGCTGCAGTTTGATTACGGCTTCTCTACTGCAATCGGTCTCGTAAATAATCTTGTAAATTTCGTTCTGCTGCTCACAGCCAATGCACTGAGCCGACGTATGAGCGAGCACAAACTCTGGTAGGAGGAGATCCGATTTGATTAAAACTCGACCTTTAGGCGAGCGGGTATTCGACCTAGTTAATGTCCTATTCATGCTGGGGCTGATAGCGGTGACCCTGTATCCGTTTATGTATGCGGTATTTGCTTCAGTTAGCTCCCCGGCTGATCTGATGCAGCATCGCGGTCTATTAGTTGCTCCCGCCGGCTTCAGTCTACAGGCGTATAAGCTCGTCCTGCGCGATCCGATGATGACCATCGGGTACGGCAACACGTTGTTCTATGTCATCCTTGGAACATCGCTTAATCTGTTGCTAACTTCGTTCGCAGCGTATGCCTTGTCTCGCCGCAATGTGCTATTTTCCGGGAAAATTATGTTTGCCATCGTATTCACCATGTTTTTTTCCGGCGGGCTAATTCCGACCTATCTTATTATCAAAAACTTGCATCTATTCGATACACGCTGGGTTATGATTCTTCCGACCGCTATTAATACATGGAATCTGCTCGTCATGCGCACTTCATTCCAGCAAGTGCCAGCAGCTCTTGAAGAGTCAGCTCGAATCGACGGCGCGAATGACTTTGGGATTTTGTTCCGCGTCTTTATTCCTGTATCGTTGCCGATTCTTGCGGTGATGACGCTGTTTTATGGCGTGCAGCATTGGAATTCTTACATGGATGCCATGATTTATTTACGCGATCGCCAATTATATCCGCTTCAGCTAGTGCTGCAGGAAATTCTGATTGCAAACAGTACGGAATCAATGACGACAACAGTCAGCGATTTCGACAAAGGCCTTGTACAGGAAACGATCAAGTACGCAACGATTGTAGTAGCGACAGTGCCAATTCTGTTGTTGTATCCATTTCTACAGCGTTATTTCGTAAAAGGTGTGATGTTGGGCGCGATCAAGGAATGATCGTTAAGCGATTTGATAAATAACTCCATTTGTAAAAGAAAGGATGTGGATTCATGGGACGAGGGACATGGCAGAAGGGACTATTACTCAGTCTAATTATAGCAATCCTTACGATGATAACTTATGTGCCGCAAAGCTGGATTCCAAAAGTGGAGGCTTTTGCAGATACAAGCACGATGAGTGACCAGCAGTTTTTTGGTGTCTGGAACGCCGGAACTTCAACATGGACGACAGCAAGTAAAATCAACTATGCCTATAGCAGCGCATTGCTCGGTGTGGAGAGTGCGGTAAAAGCAGGCAATTATACACTGGCAAAGTCTAATTTGTTATCCTACTACCGGACACGTACGGGTCATGGCGCGTTTCCTTTGACGACGAGCGGGACCTTCTTGGCTGATGTGGTCAAGGACAACATTTTAACAGCTTATGGGGAATATCAGGAAAATACGTTTACAGTCGGCTCTGCAGACGCAATCCTATCGACGGATGTGACTGGCGGTGTCAAATCAGTGCTGAACAATGGCGCCAAAGAAGTCAATTATTACCTCATGGGCCGTTATAAGAATGATACGAAGCTAGCTCAATTCAACAGCAAGGAACAGGCTTTAAACAAACCTGTGCTAGAGCTGAAGATTGATGATGGTTCAACGCAGATACTTACGGTTACAAAAGATACCTATACACGGCCAGGGTCATATGCCGATGTGAATTATGGCAGCGGCAATCTGCTGTATGTACAGGACAGTGGCATTTCGTCGAGCACTTCTTTTGACGTAAACACGAGAAGGGCATACCTATCTTTTGATTTATCAGGTGTTACGGGCAATATTACATCAGCGACACTTAAGGTTTATGGCAAAATGGCGGCAGGCACCGGCTCGATGGATATTCTCGTCATCCGTACCGACAGCTCATGGAGCGAAACAACGCTGAAGTGGAGTAACCAAGCAGCTAATACGTTCTCCTGGAACGGCATCGCGGCCGGCCCGAATTGGACACAGCCTGATAGTGGGGCATTCAACGAATATAACTGGATCATAAGTCGGTTCCAGTTCCTCGGTCCATTGGCTGCTGCCTACGCAAACTCGGTGTCGGTGGGCGCGCCAAATGAGTTGTATGCCAGCGAGACGCTTCGGCTGATGTTGGATTTTATCGGCACAAGCCATACGGTGGAAGGCTTCTCCGATTCCTATAACTATCCGCGCAGTCTGGACGTCTCCTTCCGTACCTTTGTCTGGCCTCGTGTGTATGAGATTATTCGGAGCTCACCCTCGTTGGATGCAGATGCGAATACGGCGATCTTAAAGCAGCTATGGCAGACGGCACATTGGCAGGCGGTTGATCCGGCGGGCTATACAGGCTTCAACTGGGCAGTCAACGAGACGAAAGGACTGTATGCAACGACGGTTTATTTTCCAGAATTTGCTGAATCCAGTCTGTGGAAATCGACGGCTGACCAACGGATGGACAGTCTGATCACGTCACTGCTCACACTTGACGGTGGGTATGCGGAAGGGTCTTACAACTATACAATGGTATCACTGCAATCGTTCTATGATATGAAGAGAATAGCTGATCTAAATGGTACAGAGGTCACGCAGACCATGCGCAACGGTATCTTGAAGCTCGCGCATTTCCAAATGGATTCGACGCTGCCGAATGGATATGATCCTGTCTATGGAGATGGCCATTACGCCAGCTTCGCAGCCACACTCAAGCAGATCGGCAACGACTTTGGCGACGAAGAACTGAAGTATGTGGGCAGCGTGCTTGACTCGGCAAGAATCGGCTCGTTGCCTAAGCATACAAGCAGCTACTATCCGGATAACCTGTCGGTTACGCTTCGTTCCGGCTGGGATGCCGATGATTCCTATATGTACTTCACAAACCGTGCGGGCCCGCACGGACATCCAGATCAGAACGCGGTCATTGCCTATGCGTATGGTAAAGTGCTGCTGACAGATACGGGAGTAAACTCCTATCTGAGCTCCGATCCGGTCTCGAACTGGCAGTTCAACAGCACCGAATCACACAATACAGTTCGTATCAACGGGCTGTCACAGAACAAGTATAAGGATATTTCCAGTGTTAACAACGATACGATCGACCGGTTTCGAACTAACGATTCCTTTGATTTTACTGAAGGTACAACATATGCGACACCTGGCTTTGCACATACACGAAGCGTTCTGTTCTTAAAACCGGGCTACTGGATCGTATCGGACCGGGTGGCAGGCAGCGGCACTAACAGCTACGAAGTGAACTGGCATATGCTGCCTGGTGCGAATCCGACACTCGATCCGGTTACGAAAAAGATCAATTCTCATTTTGCCAGTGAGCCGAACATCCAGATCGTTCCCGCAGATCCAACGGCGCTTACGACTGCTTCGCTGAACGATGGCTATTACGACCGTACAAGTGTCCCAAATATGAAATTCGGCAAATATGGGAAAACCGTCACAGGCGACGCTTCGTTTGATACGGTATTGTATCCGACCGATACTGGGGTTGCCCGTAATGTGCAGGTCACACGGCTCACAACGACGCCTTCGGTTGCGGCTGAGACCGCCAGTGCACTCAAGATCGATCTGAATGCGGGAGCAGGAGGCAATATGGCCTATTATTACTTATCCCATGAGGCTTCAGCAACGAAGGAACGTTCGTTCGACGAATATGCCTATGACGGTAAACTCGCATATATCGAGAAGTTGTCGTCCGGCACATTGTTATCTGCTTCGATTGCAGAAGGCAAAACGTTGAAGAAAGGCGGAGTCCAGCTTATTCAATCTGAGGATCGGGTGGATGATCTGGGTGTGAAGTGGAACGGAACGACACTCGACTTAACCGGCAGCAATCTCGTGCTTGACAGCAGTCCGGTCTCAGCAATCGCGATCTATGCACCTGCCGTATCAAATGTAACCGTAAATGGTAAAACGACAGCTTTTGAGCGGAATGGCGACTATATTTTCGCTGCTCGTGCAGCCACATCCGTTACTTCGGCTGATCGCGATTTTGAAGGCATACAAGGTGCAGACGGCTGGTTCTATGATAAGGACGCGTTTGCTAGTTCGCCGCTTACTTGGTCTACCGCTAGTACAGGAACAGGCACGGTAGGATCAGATTCATTCGCTTCTACTTCGCTGGGCAGCCAGTGGCAATGGGCTAAGCCACCGACGACGAACTGGTCATTGACAGCAGCACCGGGTAAGCTGCGCATTGTTACCGAGCCCGGTGATACATGGGCGGGAAGCAATAACCAAAACAATATTCTGCTGCAGCGTGCTGCATATCCAGATTACATTGCGGAGACGAAGGTGTCCTTCAACAATACGGTCAACTATCAGTCTGCAGGGCTTATCCTGTATGTCGATGATGACAACTATATCAAGTTAGACCGGGCTTACAATAGCACGAACGGCGGGAAAATCATCCGCTTTATCCGTGAATACCAGAAGGATCCACAGACGATTTTCCGCGATTCCGGTATTTTCGCCGCAGACACATTCGGCTCATCGGACGTTTATCTGCGACTTAAGAAGGTCGGTCCGATCTTGACAGCTTTCTACAGTGGAAACGGAACCGATTGGACACAACTTAGCGGCTCTTTCCATATCCCTTTGGATGCACCCCGTATTGGACTTGCAGCTATGAATACGAACACAGCTATTACTGCAAACGCGGATTTTGATTATTTCAATGTCACTCAGTTGCTTACACCACATTGGTCTGGCGACAGCAGCGATCCAATCATTACTTCGAACTATGTTATACCGGGTTCATCAACTGATGCTGTGCAGAAGTGGGTTGCGCCAACAGACGGTACATTACAAGTAATGGCCCATGTAGCGAGTCATGACACCTATGTGCAGGGTGACGGCTTTCGTGTGAAGCTATTAAAGAATACAGGTAATGTATGGCCGACCTCGGGCTGGCAGACGGTCGATAAGGCAGACACAACCGGGTATGCGATATCCGAGACCATCACGGTTGCAAAGGGTGACGTGCTTGCATTCGTCACAAACCGAAACAGTGATACAGCATACGATGTAGCGGATTGGAGCATCGAACTGACGGTGTCACCTGGTATTAAGCCTCTGTCTAGCGACTTCGAAGGTACGACACCTACTATAGGTTGGACGCCGCTGAATACAAGTCGTTGGGCAGTCAGCGCAAATGGTAGTGGCAATGCCTATTCGATTACAGCTACCGGATATGCGGTGCAAAGCGGTGGGCGGCCGGGAGAATATGCACTGCGTAGTGATGCTGCAGTGGATCGGTATAATCTGTCGTTAAAAGCTAAGCTAGGGGATGATGTCATGATATCCCCCAATGCCAATGCTGTTGTCCTATTCGATTATCAGGATGCGAATAATTATTATTTCCTCCATTTGGATAATAGCGCCGCCAGCGTTAGGCTTTATAAGGTCAAAGGAGGTTCAGCTGCCATTTTAGCCGATTCAAACGGCATCGACTGGCTGAGCGACAATGCCTTCCATAACATAGCTATTGAACGTGATGGAAGGAACGGATCTATCATAATCCGCTTCGATAACAAAACGATGATCAGAGCATCAGATTCTGAATTCCAGGGAGGCTTGTATGGCTTTGGCTCTATGAACGGCAAAGCTTCCTTCGATGATATCCGACTCGTCAATATAAACAACCGGACTGATGATTTCGGTCAGACGACTCTCAATCCCGATTGGAGTTGGATACGTGAAGAGCCGGCGAACTGGAGCTTGACCGCTGCTCCGGGCAAACTTCGGATCTCCGCTGTCACCACATCGGATATATGGAAAACAGGCAACACCCAGAAAAACCTGCTTGTTCAGTCGGCTCCTTACGAAGACTTTGCGCTGACAACCCGACTTTCCTTCAAACCGACTGCTGATTATCAAAGTGCCGGTCTGCTGGTTTATACGGATGACGATCACTACATCAAGGTCGAACGTGCTTATAACGTTGCAGAGGGCGGATATGTCTTCCGTCTTATAAGAGAGAACGGCACGACAAGTACAGGAAAACAGATCGCTTCGGATCCCATTAGTAGCAATCTGGTCTACTTGAAGCTGGTCAAAGCAGGGGGCAGTTTTACTGGTTACTACAGCGTGGACGGAATATCATGGACGATTATCGGCGTACCAGAAACTATACAATTGGCGGCCCCTGTGCAGGTGGGACTGCATGCTCAGCGAAGTGGCGGCGCGGCAGCGATCAATGCCGATTTTGACGACTTCCGCATTTCACCGTTAACGAAGTCCGACCGCTTCAATGGTACGGATCTTGGCAGCCAGTGGACCATTTTGAATCCAGTCACCGGTCATACGAGCCTGAGCGCGAAGCCAGGAAGCTTCCGAATTACTAGTGATACAGGGGATCTCTGGGCAACCAGCGGTACGGAGAAAGATATACTGCTTCAAACGCCAGCCTCTAACGACTACACTTTAACTACGAAGCTCGAATTTACGCCAACCATGAATTACCAAAGCGCTGGATTAATTGTGTACTCGGACGACGATAACTATTTCAAGGTTGAACGAGCATACAATACCGGTGATAAGCTACGAATTGTGAAGGAAACTAGTGGTGTCGGCACCCAGCAGACAATAGCTGTACCAACGACAGCGGGAGGCCGCATTTACTTAAAATTAGTGAAATCTGGCACGACATACACGGGCTACTATAGCATCGATGGCTTAGTCTGGACACCAATTGGTTCGGCTGTAACGGGCGTAACACTCCCAAATCCGAGGGTCGGCCTTCACGCGCAGCACAGTGGCTCGGGAACGCCCGCAATCAACGCCGACTTCGATTATTTTGAGATTCAGCCTTAGCGGTATAGGTAAAACCAATAAGATCGTCCTCATTCTTAGCCCTTTCGCTAGGCGGGGGGCGATTTTATTATTCTGTCGATTCAGTTGTCATGATCATCGTTCATGTTGATTATCTCGAGCATCTTCATAAATGGAATTGGAGATGTTAGAACTACGTTTTTAAACTTGAATGCACATTGTGTACTCTTAACTTTGTCTCCAGATAAAAAAATGTAATAATTTTCAAAAATAGAAATCGTCATCTGCTGCGCAGTCTGAACAGTCCCTATTTCATTGAAATAAAGGGCAGCATTTTAGCGTTGCCGCGATGAAGCTTCTTTTTTTATTGAACAGGCAGTAAATCGGAATTGACAAATTGTTAAAAGTTGGTAATTGTGATAAGTTTAGAAGATGCTAGTGGGTAAACTTTTGTCTTATAACAGGAGGTGGCATTATGAGATCAAGATTAGGTTATATAGTTTTGCTGATTTTCTTAATCGGTTGTTCTAATACTGATACCAACGTAGTTATCAAGGAAAGTCCAAATGTAGTTGATGAGTCATGGCAAGTAAGTAGCATATTTAACAACGACGATTATATGATGATAGGCGAACAAGGCAAGATCGGATTTATTTATGACGATAAAGATGTACTTCGGTTTTATCCTGGTAAAAAACAAAAGTATATGTGGCATTTTTGGGCTGAAACACCACAAGAAACACAAAATTTATTTGGCAAAAAAGTAAAGATTGGAGTTAGCAAACAAACTGGAGAAAAAGCGGATATTTTTGAGGGTGGAATTGGTATCCCAAATACTGCTATAAAAGATAATGATAAGGTAGGTAAAATGCCATCAACGATGTCATTATCTTCAAAAGGGTTATGGAGATTAGAAGCTTATGTAGATGAAAAGTTATTCGGCAGCGTGGTTGTAGAAGTACATTGATGCTGTGATTTGACCGTTATTAAACTATCTAGGAACTATAGTTGAGGAGCATGCTTCCTAGCTGCTCTTTTTCGTTTTATATTGAGATAGTAAATGAGTAAGCGCAGCCTAATATAGTTCCAATATATGGTATGATAGATCTGTGATGACAGGGATCTTGACTGTTACAATTATGAAAAGTCAAAACGAATTAGACTGGTACTCCATTACCTTCATCCAAGTATCCGAACATGCCACCTTCCGTATAGAATCTGACAGGGGAGATAAGTTTCTACTACGCATTCACCCCGCGTGCAAACAACACGAGGAATCCATCTATGAATTAGAATGGATGTCGGCATTGAAGCGCAAGGGTTTAATCGTGCCGGACTCCGTATCTAATCGAGAAGGAGCATTCATCACGGATGCAGCGACAAACAGCGGTCAACGGTTTTATGCGACCATGTTGAAATGGATCGAGGGAGAGCGCGTTGAAAGAGGGGGACTTTCAGAGGAGTCCATCCGAAAAATGGGGATGATGATGGCTAAAATTCACGAGGCAAGTGTTGATTTTAGTCCATCCACTAGCTTCCAGCAACTTGAGGTCTCTTGACCAAATATTGTATGCTTGTGGGTGATGGAGCTTGAAACTACGGTTATCCCTAGTGATTTCGGAGTTCTTGATTATTCAGAAGATTGGCTCGATGGCTTTCTTAAGGAGCACCACAACATTAAGCATAAAAAGGAGCAAATTAGCATGTACGAACATCTCGTTGTATTCAAGTTTAATACTAATGTCACGCCAACCAAGCAACAGGAATTGCTGGATCAATTGTTATCGTTTCGGGATCGTATCCCCGGGATAGTTGATATAAGTGCAGGCATCAACGTAACTGAAGAAACGGAAAATATAAAGGGCTATACTCTCGGATTACGGGTAACGTTTGAAGACCTTGCGTCGCTGCGTTCATATGGTCCGCATCCCGTTCATCAGGAATTTGTTAAATCGCTGGATGGTATACTGGAAAATGTTATTGTAGTTGATTACCCATTGGTTTAAACAACCAATACGAGGCTGCCGGTATAGATCGGCAGCCTCGTTGCGCTTCGAGAGAGGAAATCGAGTGTATTAACCTCTAACGAGGAACGTTAAGTTAATCATCCGAAGGGCAGCCGCGTGGGCAAATAACTTGCTCCCTCTTGACCCTAACACTAAAGTCAAGGTTTATAATGAAAGCATCTTAAGCTGAAATCTACAATAAAGGAAAGAGGATACGTTATGGATATTACCCTACAAGAAGAAAACATGATTAAGGCTTTTCGTGAGGCTGCATTACCCCCTTTATTTGTTCTCATACGAATTAGAAATGAGATTTTAAATGACACAGTCAATGTTGAAGAAAGCCGAAGAGATGAGGTAGTAAAGGCATTAGAAAAACACATCACTCCACTATGGGAAGAATATCATGAGGAGAAGAAGTTGCAAGACAAAAATGATCTTAAGTAATTAATCTAAGTATAGATTGGCTGTAAACCTGCACTTTTTACAAGGATTTATAGCATTGGCAATGGAGTGTCGCTTAAGGGAGTCGGCAGCTTCACGATTGGGCAGCATTCTTCAGCCTGATATTCAGTGAAATTGTCCTTTGCAGTCGAACGTATATTCGTTATATTTAATTGGGTATAATTTCCGTAATGGGAGTGGTTAAGTAGTGGTGGAAAAATAAACACCTGTAGAGTGGTCAAAAGAGGATTCTCAGCAGTTGGAACAAGGCATGAAGCGAAGTATTCAGAATACTCAACCGTAATTCCGCAATCATTTGATTCTTTATTAAGTCGTATGGAGGAAATCCAAAATCGAACTGGCGAAAAATTAGCTCTATACCAGCCAGGTAATTATGCACCCGACAACCTTGGAATTTACTATACAACCGCTCAAGTCACAGAGATTGGTTCTATTCCACAAGGAATGGTAAGCCAGATCACGCCTGTTTGCACTTATGCTGTCTATACGCATAAAGGTGAGATATGGAAAATAGGTGATGCTTATGGTTCTATTAACCGTTGGATTGATGAAAATGGCTATAAACATACTAAAGGTTGGGTAGTGGAGTTGATGGACGAAAGATTTAATCCGACTTCACCTGAAAGTGAGCTAGAGATTTATACGCCAATCGAAGAGAAATAGTCGATGATAGAGGAGTGGCCCTGCAAACAATCGTTTGTGGGTCTTTCTAACGTTTTGGCATGAATCGCATATCTTTATTTATTCCACTATTCAGAAACTATAGCGTAATACCGACTATAACCAGGCAGCCAACATCAACTGGCTGCCTATTCCCCGTTAACGAGGATAGTTAAATAAAAGCTGCAACATTCGTGAGGCTTTCCACGTCTCAATTTCAATTAATGGATTTGTAAAGGAGAGATACAATCTGGTGCAAAGGATGATTATTTATGTTGTTATTTGTAGTTTTGCTTTGTTGATTGGTTGCGGTAAAGAACCCCCCAAGCAGAATTCAGAACAGCAGAGTGATACTCAAACAATTGGAAATCCAACTGCACAAGAAGTTTTAAGAATGGATTTGAAAGCTAGTATTTTCATGTATAAAGATACCATTTATATTGCAGGAGTTCCTTGGGTAGATGAGTTAAAATTAACCAAGGACGTCCAAGTAACTGAAATCAGACACCGAAGTAATAATGATAAAGATTTTAAAAACGGAACAGCAAATAAACTGGAAGTGGGAACAAAGTTATTCCGTGTCAAAGAGCGAAATGACATATTGATAGCCGAAACAGAAAAAGGTGACATCAGATTTTATCGATTAGTTGAAGGATAACTAATTGATTAATCACTTCGTGAATACTTCAAGCCCTTAATGAAAATTTGATGGAACCTAACAGGAAAATAGAAAGGTGGGAGATTTTTGTTAGAAACAAGACGTCTTATAATTAGAGAAATGGCGCAGTCCGACTATGATGCATTGTGCAGAATATTGTGTGATGAGGAAGTAATGCGTGCCGCTTATGAAAGTGCATTCAGCTTAGAAGAAGCACAAAATTGGCTTAACAGACATCTTAAAAGATATGAAGAATATGGTTTTGGACTTTGGGCTGTTGTATTAAAAGAAACAAACGAAATGATTGGTCAATGTGGCTTGACAATGCAAGGCTGGAGAGAAAAAGAAATTTTGGAAATAGGATATTTGTTTCAAAAAGCGTATTGGCACAAAGGTTACGCAACAGAAGCGGCAATTGCTTGCAAGGAATATGCTTTTTTAGTTCTTAATGAAAATAGCGTTTATTCTATTATTAGGGACACAAATATAGCCCCTCAAAAAGTTGCTGTTCGAAACGGTATGAATATTATTGATAAAGATACTAAGAATTTTAGGAATATAGATATGGAATTTTTTCTGTATTCTGTAGAGCGAACAAAATGATCATAATACGAAGTAAGAAACAATTAATAATGTAACATGCTTTCAATGCTATTATGAAAGTCAAATTGATAAATTCCAATGCGTCCTCCTGGATGATGGAATTAAAGGGCTTTTGACCCGTAGCGTACTTCCATCGTACAGAGGCGCTCGTTTTTTTACAAAGCTGAAATTTATCCATCTACAGGAATCTAACGGAGAACTTTAGCACAATAAACAGGGAGCAGACTGCTGTGCATGCACCCAGTTTCTAATATTAAAACGAGGATTTATGCGTTTTATTTTTTCAAGGAGGTGAGCTTAATGCTCTATATATTTAGCGGTTTGCCAGGCACCGGGAAGTCCACATTATCATCAGCTTTGGCAAGAGAGTTGCAGGCGACATATCTCCGGGTCGATGTCGTGGAGCAAGCTATGCGGGCCGCTGGAACGTGGGTTGATGGACCTGCTGGATATATCGTGTGTTATGCAATTGCATCGCAGAATCTCCGGTTGGGTCTTGACGTGATAGCAGATACTGTTAATCCCATTCAAGTAACGCGCCAAGCTTGGCGCAATGTGGCGGAAGCTCTTGAAACTCCGTTTGTGGAAATTGAAGTGGTCTGCTCTGATGATTATGAACACAAGCAACGAATCGAAACACGTATTGCCGATATTCCTGGTTTAGTTCTACCGACGTGGGAGAAGGTCAGGAACCGACAGTACGATATGTGGGACAGAGATCACATAGTCATAGACACAGCTCACCAAACTGTGGCTGAAAGCTTGAGATCGTTGTGTTTAGAGTTGGATCGGGAGCGTAGAATATAGTTTGATTGAACTATCTGGGAACTTTAGTTTGACAAACTATAAAGTGAGGCTGTCGCGAAATTGATCGTAGCAGGAATACGCAATAAGCTTTTCCAATCTAACATAACAATAATTTTGGGAGGAACCATCTTTGAAACCCAAAAATGTTCTAAGGCAGAACCTGAAGACCTTTTTTAAAATGAACAACACTAACTTTATTGAAAGGGTTATTGATATTTACTATGAAGGAAGCCTAAGAGAAGACCTTACTGCAAACGGTCACGATAATTTTGACTTACAGATTGAAAGTAAAGTTGTTGCACATTTCTGTACGGGTATGGAAGAATTTAAATTATCGGATATAATTGGCAACGACATGCTGACCGAGTGGTTGATCTTCAAGAAGAATTTATTAAAGGATGAAGAATCGAAGGATATGTATTATATACTACTTAACATTTACAGTAAGTTAAATCACATCAATTAATTGAAGCTGGAATTGCGCTAACGGGAAACTATAGTTCAATAACATCATAGTAAGGCAGCCAACCCAGGTGGATTGGTTGCCTTTTATTATGAAACACTCTGGTTAGTTTAAAAGAAAATTAAATGGCAACCCTTTTTCATTCAAGTAACGGGAGTTTAAGGCAATAACGGATAGGAGAGTAAAGTAACCTTTCGAATATTAACGAAGAACGAGAGCTCAATAACCAACTCAAATGGCACAAACGGTAGCCTTTGTTCAACTCTGGCAACATTCGGAATAAAGGTGATTGTTTTTAAATAAAGAGCAGGTTAAATTAGGAATGGGTTTGGGAAAAGGTGAAAGCGATAATTGATCACAGCTGTTGTTATCGTGATGAACTAGTAATAAGGGGAGCCCATTAGGGGCTCCCTTATTTTCGCTTTTATAGTTGATCTTTGCCCCTGGCCACCGAACGCTGTCGGCAACCTGGCCATGCATAATGAATCAACTCTCGTTTTACGATTTTATGCACCAAAGGAATCGTCTTTCTGGAACAACATCATCGGCATTTTGAATACGTAAGCCACTACGATGAAAATCCCGATGATCATCCCGATCAAAACGAGCACGCTGCTGATTGAAAGCCCGCCTACGCCGGTAATCACGTTGGCTATGTTGCAGCCCGGAGCGATCCGCGAGGCAACGCCCATCACCAGCCCCCCGATCATGGCGGCGGGCAGGCGCGATTTGCGCGGCCACCGGAGCTTGAAGCTGCCGCTAAGCAGCGCGGCGGCCAACGAGCCGATGACGAGGAATATGACGAGTGTTTCCTCCGGCCCGAGTCCGACTTTAGGGAAATCGGCGAATAATGCATTGAGATATGTGTTATTGATTACGAAGTCGTTACCGAACACCTGAGCGACCGCAACTGCGCCGATACGCGTTTCGGGTCCCGTGATGCCGACGTTGGACATAAGCGCAAACTGCACGGTGGCCGTAACTCCGATCAGGAACGCAACAAGACGGATGTCCCAATGCGATTGCTTGAACGGATTTCGCTCCCAGTCGGTTAACGCTTCTCTGAAGCCTTGGAAGAAACCCTTGACGCCGAAGCGCGTTATAGAAATGCCGATCATGACAATCACGATCGCAGTTGGTAAAACCCAAACCGGCAGCGGCAGATTGAACAGCGTATAACCGGATTCGGCAATCGTCAGCGGTTCGAGTACATCGTGTCCCCACGGATCGTACACCAGTGCGAACAGCAGGTTGCCTGCGATCGCGCAAACGAGTACAATCCAGAATTGCACGTAGCCCATCCCGCAACGGTACAGCGTACCGGAGCCGCATCCGCCGGCGACCGTCATGCCGATACCGAACAAAACGCCGCCAAGCAAATTCCCCCAGCTTACCGGTACGGTCCACAGGTCAGAGATTCCTCTCGCTCCGAGCAGCATGACGAGCATCCATCCGAGCAGCGAGGTGCCAATCAGCACCAACACGCCGTTAAGGATGCGCGTATCTCTGACGCTGATCCAGTCGCGGATTGAAGCGACAAAACAAAAGTCTGCCTTCTGCAAAAGAAATCCGTACGCAAAGCCGAAGAAGGCAGCCAGCAAAAAAACGTCCCAAGTATATGCCACCTGTGTCAACCACCTTGTACTTCAAAGTTATGCTTTCTTGATGAAGATGTGATATTCTCCACCTTTTTTTGTTACCCCAAGAAACTCCCCGATTTTGTTCATTTTAACGGCAGCCGGGATCGTTTTGGTCGCGATGCTGTGATCGGTCACTTCTACCACGATTTCACCGGACTTGGCTCTCTTCAACACGTCCAAAGCTAAATTCAACGTATGCGGGCATACTTCTCCGATCGCATCCACAATATGATCCGGTTTTAGGGCCAATAGTTCCTTCTCGCTCAAGCTCATTGTGCGTTATCTCCCTTCTTGATTCGAGGCAGTTCGAAGCTTTCGATCGGTTGCCCCGAACCTTGTGATATCTCATTGCCTTCGGCGATCCAGCTTAACATGCCGCCAAGAAAATTGTGCACCTTGCTGAAACCGTTGTTTTGAAAATATTTGGCCACTTCCAGACTTCTGCGTCCGCTCCTGCAGACGAATATATACTCACGCTGCGGATCCAGATGTTCCGTCCATTCTATGATATCGCCCATCGGAATGAGCGGAAGGCCCTCGATGTGAGCCTCCTCGTATTCCTCCGCTTCACGTACATCGATCACGATAGCCGTTCGCTCTTTAGCCTCCAGCACTTCCTTCAATTCCCACCAGTCCAGGTGAGACACTTCCTCTATTTGCTGTGCCATCTCACCACTCCTTTACTTCACGAGCGGAGCATCGTCCGCATTCGCCCATTCCGCCATGGAGCCCTCGTACGGACGAACGTCCTTAAATCCGAGCAATCTCAAGGTAAAGTAGGTATGGGCGCCGCGAATGTTCGTCTGGCAGTAAGGGATAATCGTTTTTTCTTTATCCGTTATGCCGGCTTTCGTATAAATCTCCGTTAATTCTTTGTAGTTTTTGAACTTCGGCACGCCGTCCGCCGGTTTCTGATCGATAGCCTCGCTCCATTCGGTATTAATGGCACCGTTGACGTGGCCTCCGTTCTTGTTCCCTCGAAGGTCTTCGCCTGTAAACTCCTTGGCGGATCGAGTATCGACAATCGTGCACTGGGCCAGGTTGGCAGCCAGCAGCTGCGCTTTCGTCGTGATCAGCTTATCGTTAGCTTGCGCCGTGAAGTTGCCCTTTGCAGCCGTCGGAACATCCGTCGAAAGCTCTTTGCCAGCGCCAGTCCAAGCTAGGATACCGCCGTTCAGTATCTTGACTTTATCCTTCAAGCCATAATACTCGAGACCGTAAAAAATTCGGGTTGCCCCGTTTCCCGCTCCGCCTTCATCGTAGAGCACTACGACGGAGTCGCTGTTGACGCCTGCTTTCTGGAACAGCTCGGTAAACGCGGTATTCGAGACGATCGTGTTATTCTTGGAATCCTTCAGAAGACCCGCATTCAGCGAAACAGCTCCCGGAATATGTCCCTGTTCATAGCCTTTAGACCGCGCATCAATAATTTTAACATTCGGATCTTTCGCATGCTCTTCGACCCATTTCACGTCGGCCAGCAGTTGGGCATTCGGATAGGTTGTCGCCGATGCGATCGGAGTCGGAGTAGCTACAGTGCCGCTTCCCGTTGCATTTGTAGGGCTGCTCCCGGCCTTGCTGCCGCAGCCAGTTACTAACCCCGCTAATAATGCTAATGAAATAATTGTCAATTTGCCCCTCATGGAAAAATCTCCCCCTCAATTCTTTGTTTGTTTATTTCTTGCCAATGTAGTGAGTTCCACCGTATAATACAACTATTCCTAGTGTATTACAAGGATTATTTTCCAGATTAAGAAAAGCGGGGTATTCAGACCAATGAGAAGATTCACACCGATCACCCTCCTAAGTATTGCCTGTGTCCTGCTACTCGGCGGATGCGCTTTGGAGACAAAGGAACAGGCTGCGGTTCGGCTACAAGCCGGAGGCGGCCCAACCGGAGAGGCATCGTCTGGTTCCGTTCAGGGGGACGCAGGCAAGCTAACGGCGGTACAATTCTATGTACCCAGCGAAAAAGACAACAATCTGTCGGTCATCGACATCCCAACCGGCAAAGTCGTAGGCAAGGTCAAGCTGTCTGAAGCGCCGTCGACTGTGGTCTTTTCCAGTACGATGCGGGAAGCCTATGCGGCCAATATGCACAGCAGCTCCGTCTCTATCATCAATACGCAAACCCTTAAAGTTGAAAAGGAAATTACAGTAGGGCCGATGCCGCACGGTATGGTGCTCTCGCCGGACAACAGGACGCTGTACGTAGCAGCAGTAGCCGACCAGTTCGTTTATTTAATCGATACCAAGGAACGAAAGGAAGCCGGCACAATCGATCTCGGCACGGGCGCCAAAACCAACTATATGAGCTTGTTCGGAGATAAGTTGTACGTCAGCGATCATGAGAATAACAAGGTATATGTCGTCAACGTGAAAACGAAGCAACTATTGCAGACGATCGCCACCGGCAAAACGCCTCGCGCGATCAAAGTCAGCGACGACGGCAAAAGACTGTTCGTCCCGGCTGCTGGCGACGGCACTCTGGAAGTATACAGCACGGAAACAGGCAAGCTGGAATCGAAAATCGCAGCAGCTGCCGGGGCGACCGACGTCGTCGTCACCGAGGAAGGGAATACGGCGATCGTCACCTCAATGGAAGGCAGCGCCGTTACCTTCGTCGACCTAGCAGCAGGCAAGCCGGTTGAGACGATTACCGGGCTGACCGGAGCCCGACACATCTCGTTCAATCGCCAGCAGACGAAAGCCTATGTAACCCTAAGCGGTTCGAACGAGGTTGTCGTGATCGATAAGGCAACCCGTAAAGTGGGTGAGCGAATCAAAGTAGGCTCAACGCCTCACGGTATTACCATCAAGGCACTACCCGGCATCGGGGGAAGCTGTTGACCATACCTAGGACGTTAGAAAAATCCGAAATTCCTCCTGCTAGTCCTTGCTCGTTAGTATTCAGTTTGTTCGTATGCAAGGTCGGCAGGAGGGGGCTGTTAAAAGAGGTCGTTATGAACGAAGCAAGGCCGCATACGGAGCGTTCCTCCATCGGCAGCCACATCTTGCATTATTATTTCTTACCGTTCGCAAGCATACGATCTATCGCAGCACGCATCTGCTCCTCATTCATTGCGCCTATGCGTTTATCCGACACATGGCCTTCCTTATCAATGAAGACCGAGGTCGGGATCGAATTGACTTCGTAAGCTTGCGTGACGTTTTTATCCGGATCCAATAAGATTCGGTATGTATATCCTTTATTTTGCAAATAGCTGCTTACTTCCTTGCGATCTTCTCCAACCGCTATCGCCAGCACGACCACGTTTTGATCCTTGTATGCCTGTTGAATTTTCTCCATGTCCGGCATCTCTTCCACACAAAACAAACACCAAGTCGCCCAAAAATTGATGAATACTTGTTTCCCTCGATAATCCTGCAAAGCCGCCTGGTTGCCTTCCAAATCGGTTAAAGTGAAATCAACCGTTTGGATCTCATGCGAACCTGCAGCCGTGTCGGGCTCACTAATCTTGTAATGACGGGTGATGTATGAGGCGGAGAGGAGCAGCGCTAGGGCGATGCCCCAAATGATTATATTTTTCTTCATCTCTCTACTCTCCTTCATAGATTAAACAGGCTGCCATACTTGCTGAGAACCTCCAGTTTATCCGTGAATACCAGAATACCTATCAAGATCATAATGAGGCCACTGATCAAGGAGATCACTGGGATATATTTGGAGATCTTCTTGATATAACCGGTAATATTTCCGACAAAAATAGCCGCGAGCACGATTGGAAAGGCAAATCCAAGCGAATACAGCACTAGCATCAGCACGCCCTGTCCAATCGTCTCCAAGCTTCCCGCATATAGGAGAATGGAGGATAAGATCGGACCTATGCAAGGTGTCCATCCAACAGCGAATGCCATGCCAAGCAGGAGAGAGCTTACGCTTCCGTTCCCACTTCTGCTTGCCCTGCCCAGTGAAAGCCATCTTTTTTCCATGTACAAAAATTTAAACTTGAGCAACCCGGTCATATGCAGTCCAAAAAGGATAATCAACACCCCACCGACACGCCGGATGTAGTCCAAATAATCCGAAAGCAAACTGCTAATCGTCCCTACCGAAATACCCAATAAAATAAAAACAATCGAAAACCCTGCAGTAAAGAAAATAGATTTCACCAACAACTGCAACTTTACCTTGCCAGAATCGATCTGGGCTACGCTTGTTCCAATCAAATGACTGAAGTACAGCGGGATCAGCGGCAGCACACACGGCGATAAAAAAGATAGGAGCCCTGCGGAGAAGGCCAATACATAATCGATCATATGGACCCCTTTCTCTTTTTACCTTTAAATAAATAATTCCAATATGATTACTCGGTTTAAATAGTATACAATGGATTATCGCTTAGTTCAATACTTAAGGTGGAATACTCCATCACGGAATACGGCATGAGCTTGTCTCTGATTTTGGAATGGTTCATTCACAACACGGCAGCAGGCACAAGATAATAGGTTGCCTTTGTCTATTGAAGTAACGGGCAGGTTAACGTGGTGACTACGCAGAATTATTATTCATCATTTATAGGATGGGACCGTAATGAAGGTGCTAATTAAAGAGGAATTGATCGAGTTAGTAAGGAAAATTATGAACGTACTGGCGAACGATCAGCTGCATTTGTCTTTTGAAGTAACGGGCAGGCAAGCACAACTTCCACCACCCAAATTAGGGATTCTAATAAAGAGAAGTTGAGAATATAACGTCGAATAAGAAAAATCATACTGGCATCTATTTTAGGGGGCATTCGTTATGTCGATTTGTAAAAGTAAGAAAAAGATACTATTGGTTTGTATTATGATAATGTTGATGCTAACATCGGCCTGTAAAAATGTTGAAATGACATCAATTCAAAATACTTCTAGCAAGCCTAAAATTTCCGAATATTGTAATCAAGAAATTATTAATTTGGATAGTGAAACTGAAAAATATTTCTATGGAACTTGGAAAGTTGAGAAGCTTTTAGGATTTGCAAATTCATATAATGATGCTTCTGAATATCCAACAGGGCAAAAATTTATTGGAGATGAAATAATAATTAAAAAAGACTTTTTTTCATCAAAAGGACTTAAAAACTATAATATTTATCAATATGAACTGAAAAATCCATTAAATAAAATTACAGCGGTGTGCGATAACTCTGACTCTTTTTATAGATTATATAAAACAGTTATCCCAGACTTAAATATTAATGATGTAGTAAAAGTAATAAATATAAGTGACCCTTCTACAAAAGTTAATATATAACTCTAACTTTTTTTGTTGTTAATAACAACAGGCTTATTATGTTATCAGAGGCAACTATTTTTGAGCTAAAAAAAATTACTGATTAAATGAATTAAACGAAAATATGTTTATTGCCATTTTTGAGGACTTGAACATGCTTGTCACGAGAAGTATGAATGAAATTCATATTTATCTAGATTGGGATATATATTTTGAAAAATCAGGAATTACTTTTTGGATAAGTTTGAACGATAGTAAGTTAAATTATTATGAAATACAAGTAGTACCTACCATAGGAGTAGGCTTAACAAACAGAAAGAATATTCTTCCCCTCGATATTTCTTTTAATGGTCACGACTTAGCTTTTGACACAATTGAAGAAGCATTAGATTATCTCGATAAGCTTGTTCACAATTAAATTGTTACGAACCTCACGGTGAACGTTACTTCAATCACACGTGTAAATGGTGTTGTTAAAAAAGAGAAGTGGGGCTTATAAAATGGCAATTTGTTTGGAATTTGAATTAGTGAAAATCAGAGGTACGGTTGCAGAGTATAGATTTGGAAATTGCTTAAAGGAGTTAGATGGAGCATTTGAAGTAGATCTGCCTAAGTTGATTAGTGGAGAAACTTCTATGAACACTCCGATGGATGAAGTAGTTAAACTAAAGAACGACAAACAAGCACAATCCATGGCGAACAGGGTTTTCGGAAAGATATATAAACATTATCTTGAACATCATGAGTACCTTTCTAAGGGTGGGTATTACGCGTAGTTGATTAAGCTAACGAAAAACTACAGCCTAGCGATGTACCCGATCCATCGCCTATTTTCAATTTTACTTAAAAATGTGTTCTATATTATTCTGACTATATTCTTTGAAGTCGCAGGATTTTCTTCAAATACTTTCAGATCATGAAAAGGTAAAGGGACTAGTTCTTGGTTATGGGCTTTTGATAAAAAGTGCTCATTATTTTCTGTATTGGAGAAAACTCCGATAGGTCTATTGCTTTTTAAATTATCAATCCAGTAACATTCATCACCAGTTATTAGGTAGTTTTTGCTATCATTTGAAAAGTAAATAACAGATGAACCATGGCTATGTCCACCAATAACCTTAAACTTAAAAAGATTCTCGTAGGTATATTCATCTTCTACGGTTACTGTATTACATTTCAAAAGTTTTTCTTTAATTGAAGACGAACCATTGTTAATTGCAAAATTATAGTCAATTTTAGATATAATAATAGTAGGATTATCCAGTAAATCCAAGTTTTCAATATGGTCAAAATGACTATGTGTTATAAAGACAACATCGACAGCTGCTTTATCTGTAATGATCATCCCTAATTCTTTGTCCACGTCTGTAAAAGTAATTCCCCACTTAGATGCGGTAGTCTCATCTCGAAACCCTGTATCAATATAAATAATTTTATCATTATACTTCGCAATATAATAAGACCACGCAATGGTTGTTTCCTTATCCGACTTACTCATGTCACGATAAATGTACTTATAGTAGAATGGCGATTCTCCATATTTAATTGCATAAAGTTCCATTAATTTTGTTACCTCCCTTTAGTTTTATATAGGATTCGATTTACATGCACTGCCGATTACATTATTTTCAAGTTACCTGTTGAATTAAGGTTAGAGCATGTGGTTCTAAAATGACGGACACCAGAAGGTACTCACGAATACTGTTCATATAATTGTTGCACACTCGGCGAAGGGTGCAGGTCAAGCTCTTGAAGCAGCAATTGCTTATAGTGCTCGTAATGGTTATGCAGGGACTGCTGATCTCCAGTCGCGCCGTAGATATGCAATAGAAGAAGATTGGACTCTTCCTCAAATTCATTGCGAGAAACAAGTCTTCTTGCAATTTGCGCCGCTTCTCTAAATTGTTGCTGGGCAAGTAGCCAATTGGCGAGACGTTTGGCCAAGGAATCGTACAAGATGGCCAGCCGCTCATGTTCCACGGTAGCCCAGACGAACGAATTGTTCTCGAACAGTTCCCCTGTAAACTGTTTCTCCAGTTCGATTGCCACCGCAATATTCTCTTCATTAATATCGGATAATTCTTTCACACCCTGCTCAAATTGAATGAAATCAACATCTGCTTGATCCAAGTCTATACGATACTGTTCTTGTGATGAAATGATCATTTCCTTGAACCCGTGCGGCGACAATACCTTCCGAAGTTGATACACGATTGTATTGAGATATGTCTCTGCATTCTTAAGAGGCCTCTCCGGGAAAATATCTTCCAAAATGCGGACTTTGGTTACGCTTCGCCCCCGGTTAAGGAGCAGATACGCGAATAATTCCATGCTTTTTTTGGAAATCCATTTGACAGCACCCATATGCTTCGTACTGGCCTCGAGGCAACCAATCCCTCGAATCGTCAGCCGAGGAATCAAGAGGTCGACAACCTCATCTGAAGAAACACTATGTCTGCTCGATGCTTGAGCAATTGTCTGGGCCAGCCGGTTTCTTGAAATCGGCTTAACCATATAGTCTAATGGATAGACATCATAAGCATGAAGCGCAAACTCTGAATGTGAAGTAATAAACACGATGTCAAGATCGCCACGAAGCGATCGTAGACGGCTGGCAAGCTCTAATCCGTTATCCTCAGCAATCTTGATGTCTAGAAATGCTAGATCCACATCCCCGTCCCGTACGAAGTCCAGTACTTCCTCTGCATGCTGGAAGCTGCCAACGAGCTCCACACCTTCTATCGTTGCTAGCATTCGCTTCATGACGAACAACATGGCAGGCTCATCATCAACTATGAGTACTTTCATCACGCTGTGCCCCTCTCATGGTGAAGTAAATGATACTTCCTTGTCCGATTTGGCTTTCCACCCACATATTTCCACCACTTCGTTGTACAAACTGTCGGCTTACGAGAAGTCCAAGTCCTGCGCCTTTTTCTCCCATCGTGCCGGGTAATGAATGAATCTGCTTGTCGCTAAATAGCTGACGAGTCTGTTCCTCTTTCATACCAATCCCATTATCGCGGACAGAGATGATTACCATGTTTTCCGATACCTCATCTTGTATATGGATAGAACCGCCTAATCCGGTAAATTTAATCGCATTGGACAATAAATTGCGAATAATTAATCCAAGTGCTTCCCGATCCGCGTACACCCGAGTGCCTAAGGCAATATTATTATGAACCATTATCTGTTTGGCACCGCTTTTAATATGAAGCACTTGGCAACATTCCTCGACGACTTCAGACAAGTCCAAGGAATTTGGACGAAGCGCCATGTCTTCCCGCTGGCTGCGAAACCATTCTAACAAATTAGCAGTCATACCGAGTGTATTACGAATTTGGTCACCCAACATTTCAACAATCTCTCGGTGTTCTGTATTGAAACTGTCTCGATCATCTTCCAGCAATTCAACAAGTTGAAATTGCAAGGCTAGCGGACCACGAATATCGTGCGACACGATCGTAAATAATTGATCCTTTAACTGGTTGAGCTGGGCAATCTGTTCCAGATGGCGCTGCTTCTCCGTAATATCAAAGATTAGCGAAATACTGCCTTCTCCCTGCCTGCGTAGTGTATGCAGTGGATATACGTTCACACTGTAGAATTTTCTTTCTCCGCCCAGCCAAGCATCAATCTCTATATTCCCTTGTTGCATAGATTGGCATAACGCAGCCCAATTGGGCCAAGATGACAATAGCTCCGAGATATTACGCCCCGAAATCGTTACATAACCCAGCTCTGAAAACCAATGGGAAGCCTGTTTATTGCTATCAATAATTTTACCTGAAGCATTCGCAATTAGAATACTCTCCTGAAGTGTATCAAGTACTATATTTCTAGCAAAAGGAGTGAGGGAAAAGAACTTGTAACGCAGTATAATTACTAGTACTAGCATGCCTAAGAAACCACAGTAGACCGACATTGGAAGCAACCATGACGACCATTCCGATTTGAATAATTTCACAATCTCGATGATGAACGTGAATGAGATCAGAAACAGAACCCACATCCCTGGGCTACGCAAATCTTTACGGGTATTCCGTATATACTGAAACAGAAAATAAAAACATACAGCCAAGATACTATAACAAATCATAGCGTACGTGATCGAATAGATGGTTTTCGTTGTTAATAAATGACCATTATAGAGTTCAATTTTACGATAGATTATATGAAGGTCTGCATCTAGCCACATCAGCATGGACCAAGTCGCGAATAAAGCGAACATCACAATCTTCCCTCGTACGCGTAATAACTTATCATAAGCGACCAGTTCAAGTACGAACAAGACAAAGAAAGGGACCATTAAATTTAACGCCGTTTGATGAATATTGCGGAAGAAAAGTTTCCCCATCAAGCTATAACTGTTACCCTCGCAAATCACACCACTTGCATAAATAATTCGGCATACAATTACACCGATTAGAAAGTTGATACCGCGCTCTTTTCTAAACCCATACACAAAGAAAAAGATGATACACATCATAATCACGGAAGCAATCATAAAAATATGTTGCATAGTTGTAGTCATTGAATACGTTCCTTATGTTTGATTTAAAAAGACTCATCTACCAGCGCAACAGCGCCTTCTCTATATATCGACCGTAAAGGTAGTTTCCATAAGGTTTTGAATGGCTAAATAGTTGGCTGACTACTTGCCAGGTGCTATTCCTCTTCATTTCTTTCATAATTCTTTCAGAGCTTACTGTTACTATGAATTGAGACTAATTAAAGATAATTGTTCAATAATGTCGGATGAAGGAGAGAGTACATAGTGTTATCGTTGATTTTAAAATGGAGAAAGATCGTGTATCTTGTTTTGAGCTTGGTCGTGTTGTTCAGCACGATTGTTCCATTCGGTGTGCAATCAGTCTACGCTGCACAAGATGGGTTGAGAAGTTTGGCAGGTATACAAGTCTCAGCAGGAGAAAAGCACTCTCTTGCATTAAAAGCAGATGGCACGGTCGTCGCATGGGGCAACAACACGGAAGGCCAAACAACCGTGCCAGTGGGCCTGAGCGGTGTGATGTCGATTGCCGCAGGATGGCGATATTCACTGGCGTTGAAATCGGACGGCACGGTCGTCGGATGGGGAGATCATTCAGAAGGCCAAAGTACTGTGCCGAATGGCCTGAACGGTGTGATAGCAATATCCGCAGGGTGGCAACATTCGCTTGCGTTGAAATCAGACGGTACGGTCGTTGCATGGGGAAATAATGATGATGGTCAAGCCAACGTGCCGAGTGGTCTAAACGATGTGGTAGCGATATCCGCGGGCCGACTGCATTCGCTTGCGTTGAAATCAGACGGTACGGTCGTTGCATGGGGAAATAATGATGATGGTCAAACCAGCGTGTTGATGGGTCTGAACAATGTGGTGGCGATTGCTGCGGGTGCGCATCATTCGCTCGCACTGAAAACGAACGGCACGGTCGTCGCATGGGGATTAAATCTTGATAATCAATCGAATGTGCCGGCAGGCTTGGACGATGTGGTGTCAGTAGTCGCAGGAGAAAAACATTCGCTTGCACTTAAATCGGATGGTACCGTCATCGGATGGGGGAACAATACGGAAGGCCAATTGACCGTGCCGGTAGGCATGAGCGACGCAATAGCAATTTCCACAGGGGTGAAACATTCACTTGCGTTCAAATCGGACGGCACTGTCGTCGCTTGGGGAGACGGTAGTGATGGTAGAACGACCGTTCCGGCGGGGCTATCTTCGCCAATCAAAGGAAATCGCATCTCCGCAGGGTTGTATCATTCGCTAGCGCTGAAATCAGATGGCACCGTCGCTGGTTGGGGGCTCGATATTGCTGCTCAAGCAACCGTGCCGAATGGTCTGAATAATGTAGCAGCAATTGCCGCGGGTGGCTACCATTCACTGGCGCTGAAATCAGATGGCACCGTCGTCGTCTGGGGAAGTAATGTTGATGGTCAAAAAAACGTGCCTGGCGGACTGAGCAGCGTCGTGGCAATCTCCGCGGGAGCGAGATATTCGCTAGCGTTGAAATCAGACGGTACCGTTGTCGCCTGGGGTGACAATTCGGATGGTCAAAGCACCGTGCCGAGTGGTTTGAAAGATGTGGTGGCGATTGCTGCAGGAGGTGCGCCATCGAGTACTTTTGAGGAGAGTCATTCGTTGGCTTTGAAATCGGATGGCACCGTCGTCGCATGGGGAAGCAACAGTCCTGGTAACCAAAGTATCGTGCCTGGGGGTCTGAGCGGAGTGGTGGCGATCGCTGCAGGAGACTTCCATTCGCTAGCGTTGAAATCAGACGGTACAGTTGTTGCCTGGGGGCACAATGCTAATGGTCAAGTAACTGTGCCTAGCGGGCTGAACGGCGTGGTGGCGATCGCTGCGGGTGTAAACCATTCGCTTGCACTGAAGTCAGATGGTACCGTTGTTGCTTGGGGAAACACCGCTTCTGGACTAAACAGTATTCCTAACGGACTGAACGGAGTGGTGGCGATAGCAGCAGGAGGGTACCATTCACTTGCCCTGAAATCTGATGGCACGATCGTCGGATGGGGGCGTGACAATTATAGTCAACGTACCGCACCAGGAGATGCCAAGTTGAGTGGCTTGACTTTGCAGGAAGGGAACTTTACAGAAGCCTTTAATCCCACCGTCACGGCTTACACGTATTATTATGACGGGCACTCGCACTCCAGTGTCCACGTAACACCAACCCTTGCGGGCACAGGTCAAGCAGTCATTTATGTGGACAATGAGCTGCTGCCGAGCGGAGGCACGAAGACGATCAACATTGCAGGAGCAATCACGGACACGGTTATCCCTGTGCGCGTCGAGCCCAATTTGCTGCCAAGTCAGACGTATACAATTACCCTAGAGATTGATGCAACGCCTCCGAGTGTGCAGTTTGGTACGAATGGACGTACAACAGCAGCGAAAACGGCAGCAACCGAGGTAACGGTTAGCGATACGCAAAGTGGAATAGATACTGCTTCGCTGACATATGTGTGGACGCAAGGAACAGCCGTTCCGACAAGCGGCTGGTCGACCTTCAGCGACTCGGATACGCTAAGTCAGACTAGCGGGGATGGCAACTGGTACTTGCACATTCGTGCAACAGACAACGTGGGGAATGTGAAGGATGCTGTTTCAAGCCCATTTGTGCTGGATAATACGGCACCAACAGTAACATTATCCAGCTCAGCAAGCGGTACTGTAAATGCAGCCTTTCCGGTAACGATTACCTTTAGCGAAGGCGTAAATGGTTTGGCGGAGAATGAGCTTGTCGTCGGAAATGGCACCGCATCAGATTTGGTTTCCGTAAGCGCGGCTACCTACACGGCGACTATTACGCCGATTACGAGTGGTCAGCTTGTGACAGTAGCTGTCGGTGCTGCGGTAGCAGCCGATGCAGTAGGGAATGACAATACGGCTTCGAATACGTTGAGCTTACTGTACGATACGACGCAGCCTGTTGTTGCTTTTGGCGGCTTCACAGATCAACAACAATTTGCTGCACCCCCAGCGGTAGTATCCGTTTCAGTTAGTGAGGCCGTATATTGGATCACTGGAGGAGCCCAGCTCACAGCGGCAAATGCGCTTCCGCTGATCAGTATGAAGAAGGATGGGGGCAGCTTCTCCACCTTTACACCAAGCTATGACGAGCTTTCTCGAACATTTACACTAAGCTTTAATGGCATGCTGGATGACGGTCTCTATGAAGTTATTGTTGCTGGGAATGTGGTTAAGAACGTCATTCATAATACGCTTGACGCAGCCAAAGCCAGTTTTATCGTTGCTGTGCCTGTGGTGACGAGCATATCTGCCAACACCGTAAGCTTACCAAGTGCCGGAGGCAGTACAACGGTTTCAGTGACAGGCAAAAACCTAATCGGGCAGATGCTCAAGGTCTACGTTGACGGGGTTGAAGCAGCGACGGCAACAGTCAGTAGTAATACGAACGCGGAAGCAACCATTACTCTTCCGTCCAATGGGACTCCGTCTGTTAGAAATCATAGTTTAACCGTTTATCTGAACGGCGTAGAAGTTACAGGCCAAGAAGTTAGAGTTGCAGTAAGTGCAGCGCCGCCTCAGGAAATATCTCTATCCAGCAATGCTGAGTTGGCTAAATTAACCGTGTATATCTCAGGCAAGCCACTGGGCCTATCACCTGCATTCATACCCGGGACTATAATTTATACAACAGAGACAGATGCTGAGCAGGTCGAGCTGCACTTAGCTTCATCTGACGCCACGGCAATTATTAAATTGCTGGGTGAACGTGTAGGTGAGACAAGTACCGTTCCATTAGCAATGGGATCCAATGTTCTGAAGATTGCGGTTCAAGCCGAGGATGGAACTGTGAGAAACTATACGCTAACAATTAATCGTATTGCTCCATCAGTTCCCTTAGTTCCATCGACGCCATCGGCCTCAGGGTGTCCGTTTACGGATATTGGGAAGCATTGGGCAAAGGTAGAGATTTGTGAGGCAGCAGGGCTAGGAATTGTGGATGGCATGAGTGCTGATACTTTCGTACCGGATGGTTATGTAACGCGAACTGAATTTGCCGCCATGCTGCTTAGAGCTCTTCGTATTGACAAGAGTAACGAGGAGGGCGATCTTTCTTTCAGCGATAAGAACAGCATTCCCGAATGGGCGCGTACGTCGATCCGAACAGCAGTAGACAAGGGGATTCTCGATGGATATTCGGACGGGACATTAAGGCCGAATCAGACCGTAAATCGGACAGAGATGGCTGCAATGGTCGCTAAAGTGATGAATTGGAAGACGAGTAGTGAGAAAATCCCAGCTTTTGCCGATGAGGCAAGCATTCCAGCTTGGGCTAAGGATTATGTTGAATCAATACGTGAACGAGGTATTCTGCTTGGACGGGCAGGGAATCAATTCGTGCCAAATGGCGTTGCAACAAGAGCGGAGGCTGCCGTCATGCTTCTACGCTTTTGGAAATTTCTTAAGTAACACGGTATGAAATAAGCACGAACCCACAGAGCCCCTTTCCCAATCTGGGAAAGGGGCTCTTTTTACATGATGTAATAATTTCCCTTTAATCTAGAACATTTTCGGATTAGAATGAGGGAAAAAGGAGGTAGGCCAATGTGCTTCTTCGTCAGAAATTTCAGAAATCCATTCAATTTAAATTAACAACGCTATTTCTACTTATCCTGCTTCCCTTAGTGTCGGTTAGTCTGTTCGGTAATCAGATGTCTCAGTCCATCCTGAAACGACAGATCGGTGATCGAGTTCATGCATCCATTTTAACCTCTGTCGGTTACTTGGATTTAATCGTGCAAAATGTAGGACAGATGTCTTTCCTGATTAGTTCAGATAAGAATGTCAATGAGGTTCTCAGTAAAATTACGAAAGAAATATCGAATGAGAGCTTATATGAGCTTAGGAAAGTTCAGCAACAATTATCAGCGATTATTAATGTGAATCATATGGTGCAGGAGATGTCCGTCATACATGGCAGCACGGGGAATGCACTTTCCTATGAAACAGGCATTGTGCATTTTGATCATGTTTACGATCAGCCGTGGTATCAGGAAGCCGTTCAAGCCAACGGAGCTATGGTCGTTTATGTGCCAGATCAGGAAACAAGAAGCCTACAACCCTATTGGAAAGAGGATCGCATCTATTTCATTCGCATCATGGACCCCTATAACTTGGAATCTCAAGAGAAGGATCTTGTCATCACGGCTATTGCAACATCGGCACTAAAGGAGATTGTCGAACCACTTATTCCATCCACTAGAACGGACATGAGTTTGTCATACAAAGGAAAGCCAGTGATTGTTCAAGCTGCAAGCGAGCGGCAGGATGAATCCAAACTGTTTGCCCACTCCTCGGGCGTAATGGCTTCAGGTTGGGAACTTACGATTAAGCAGCAAGAGCAAGAAATACTTAAATCTAATTACCAAATTCGTAATTTTACATACGTGATTATGCTAGTAAGTATTCTCCTAGCCATTTCCATTTCCGTCTTCGTATACAGCGGGATCTCCAGGCCGTTATTCCGTTTGTCTTCCCAAATGAAGCAAGTCAGCATAGGAAATTTAAATGCCTTCGTGCAGCATCAACGGCAAGACGAGCTTGGGTATGTCATGAATTCTTTTAATACAATGGTCGGTAAGCAAAAGGAGTTGATTGAAGATGGCTATGAAAAGGAGCTGCATCTAGCCAAGTCACAGTTTAGGCTTCTTCAGTCCCAAATCAATCCCCATTTTCTCTATAACACACTAGACTGTATTTACACCGTTTCGGAAGAGCATGACGTGCATGAGGTCAGCGAAATGGTGATGAATTTAGCCAACTTTTTCAGAGTCAGTCTTGGCAAAGGTCGTGAGACTTTTACGGTCGAGGAAACGCTTGAACATCTTATGTATTATATTCGTATTCAACAAATCCGACTGCTGGATCGCTTTACGGTTAACGTAACGGTGCAGCCTGAAGCGAGGAAGATTCCGCTGCTCCGACTGTTGCTTCAGCCATTAATTGAGAATGCCATCGTACATGGCTTGGAGAAAGTTGCGGGAAAAGGGAGTCTTACACTCACGATTACGCTTGAGCAGCAACGCCTTCATATTGTTATTCAGGATACGGGCATAGGGTTGAAGAGGGATGCGCTGCACACGTTACAAGAAGAATTGGAAAAAATTAGTGATAGGCAAGCTCGCTTACTCGTCCGAGAAGAGGAGTCGACTTCGGTGCAATTTTTTGCGCTGAAAAATGTCAAATCCCGATTAAAGATGTTCTATGGAGATCAAGCTGATCTACATATCGAGAGTGCCGCAGGTGAAGGAACGAAAGTGATGGTGATTATTCCTGTCGGTGTCAATTCCGTTAAGAGGCAATCTAACCAGATAAATGAAAGCGAGGCATGGGAATGAAGCTGCTTATTGTGGAAGATGAAGTCAGATTGAGAGATCGAATTGCCGAAGGGATTGCGTGGGAAGAGCATGGTATAGAACTAATTGGAGCAGTGGGAACTGGTGAAGATGCCTTACGTTTGGTTGAGAAAATAGGAGCAGACATTGTTCTGACAGATATCCAAATGCCCGTGATGAGCGGATTGGAGCTGGCTCGTTTATTGAAGCAACACCACCGACATATCAAAATGATCGTGCTGACGGGGCATGATGAATTCGATTATGCAAGAGAAAGCATTGAATATGGGGTAAGCAAATATGTCTTAAAGCCAGCAAGCAACGATCGTATCTTGGAGAGTGTTCTCGATGCAGCCAGCAAGCGGAGGTTGGAACTGGAAGAGATCCATCAATATGATTTGCTGAAAGAAAGATGGAGGACGCATCTCCCTCGTCTGCATGAATCTTTTTACAGGAATTGGCTAACAGGTAACTATGCGAGCTGGGAGTTGGATAAGCGGGGAGAAGAGGTGCATCTGAAGCTTCCGGATCAGCTGTATATTCCTGTTATTTTGGATATAGATCCACTCAATGAGGATGATACGCGATTTCTTCCATCTGATAGATCACTTCTGTTATTCTCATTAAACGGCATAGCGAAGGAACGCTTAGCTGAAACGTCAGCATTCATCGTACAAGAAGCGAATGGGACAACGATTGTTTTATTTATGGGAAGTCTGGCTGAAAACAGGATGGATTTCTACCAGTGCGTAAATCATGCGGTTACCGATGTATTAACGATGACGAAGGATAGTTTGAAAATTACGGCGAGCGCAGGAATCGGTCCGATTGTTGACGCCAAAGAGCTGCTGCCTGACGCGTATTTAAAAGCCAAGATGGCCCTGCAGACAAGAATCGTCTACGGACATAACATTGCCATTACGTTTCATGAGGATCAATCTTCTGCGAATAAATGGACGTCGCTTGGGGAGATGGAGAAACAGCTGGAAACTTCGTTTGAGCTAGGGGATGAGATTCAGGCCAAAGAGGTGGCGGGCCAGATGATTCGTTCTGCATTTGCGACGGGCAGCGTGAATGAGGTGCGAGAATTTCTGATTCATATCAGCGGCATGCTATCTAGGTTTATTCATGCTAGACAGTGGCTGCTAGCAGAGGTAACGAGTGACGATTATCCATATTTTGAGAGTCTGAATCAACTGCTAACGAGAGAACAAATTCAGGAATGGATTATTCGCGTCATTGGCCGCATCTGTCTGTTTGTGAATGAAAGCCGCAAAAGCAGCACCAAACAATCCGTCACAGATATTCTCAAACTCATTGACGCCAGATTGCATGAAGATATCAGCTTATACCAAATATCCGAAATTTTATTTATGAACTCCTCCTATTTGAGCCGATTATTCAAAGAAGAGATGGGAATGTCGTTCACAGATTATGTGCTCGAACGCAGAATGGAGCGGGCCAAAGCCTTGCTAGTTCAAGGCGCAAAGGTGTATGAAGCAGCTGAACAGGTCGGTTTCCGGCATGTTAACTATTTCTCCAAGGCGTTCCATAAGTATTGGGGAATGAAGCCAGGTGACCTGAATAAGTAGGTCATTCTATCAAAAGGTTAAGAGATGGAAGTCATGAAAGTTGCATAGGATGTCATGCCAGTAGCATTGGAAACGTATTCAGCTCTCTGTAAGATAAGAGTATCGAAAGCAGCACGATCACTTATCTAGCAAAGGAGGGGCACCATGAACACGAACATTTCATCAGCACGAACCATGCAGCAAACAAGCATCCCAAATAAATTATGGAAAACCATGACCAAACATTGGGACTTATACTTGATGTCCATTCCGGGACTCATCTTTCTAATTATTTTCCGGTACACACCGATGTATGGAGTCGTCATTGCCTTCAAGGACTACAATATTATTCAAGGCGTGATGGACAGTCCATGGATCGGTTTAGAGCATTTTCGAACGTTATTCGCCTATGACGAGTTTCCCAAGGTCATTCGAAATACGTTAGTAATCAGTTTAATGAAGCTGGTATTCGGCTTTCCAGCCCCGATTGTCCTAGCTATTTTAGTCAATGAAATGAGACATGTTTTCCTTAAAAGGACGATCCAAACGATCACTTACATCCCTCATTTCATCTCTTGGGTCGTGGTCGGTGGTATCGCGATTGATCTTTTATCGCCAAGCTCAGGCATCGTAAACTCGCTTATTAAAGCGTTCGGCGTCGAACCGATCTTTTTCATGGCGGATCCTGGTAAATTCCGTTGGGTTCTGGTGTTCTCCGAAATCTGGAAGGAAAGCGGATGGGCAGCGATCATCTATTTGGCAGCCATACTTGGAATTAATACAGAGCTCTATCAAGCCTCCATTATGGATGGTGCCAATCGCTTTAAACAAATTTGGCATATCATGATCCCTGGCATGCGTTCTACAATCATTGTGATCCTTCTGCTTAGAATCGGCCATCTCTTGGACGCTGGTCTGGAGCAGGTACTGATTATGTACAATCCTGCGGTCTACGATGTATCTGATATTATTGACACCTACGTCTTCCGGGAAGCTTTTGGCAAAATGGAATTTGGTCTTACGTCGGCAGCCGGCCTTTTTAAATCCGTGATCGGTTGTATCCTGCTGGTTTGTGCCAACTGGTTTGCTAGGAGAATGGGTGAAGAAGGTGTCTATTAATCAGATGAAGGAAAGGAGATCGCTCCAATGATTTATTCAAAAGGTGAGAAATTTTTCGGGTGGCTGAATTATATGTGCCTATCGCTGCTTGGCTTATCTATGCTGCTGCCATTTGTACATTTATTAGCAAAAGCGCTAAGTGATGAATCCTATGTACTGGCTCATGAGATCACATTTTGGCCGAAAGAAATGCACTTCGATTCATTTGCCTATGTGCTGAATAACCAACAATTTATTAAGACATTTGGCAATTCCGTCTTTATTACGCTCGTAGGTACATTACTTAGTCTGCTTATTACGTTGCTAGCAGCGTATCCCTTATCCAAGGTTGGCTTTCCAGGACGTCGATTCATTCTATTTTTATATGTGCTAACGATGTTTTTCAGTGGCGGTATCATTCCAACGTATCTGGTCGTGAAAGGAATCGGCATGACGAATACGATCTGGTCCATGATCATTCCGACACTCGTTGCGCCTTTTAATTTGATCTTAATGCGAAGTTTCTTTATGGGTATTCCAGATGCTTTAGATGAGTCTGCTAAAATAGATGGTGCTTCGAACACGCGTATCTTATTTTCGATTTATGTGCCTTTGTCGATGTCTTCAATCGCCACGATCTCGATGTTCTATGCAGTCGGCTATTGGAACAACTTCTTCAGTGCCATGTTGTACATCACAGACCGCAATCTCATGCCATTGCAAGTCTATTTGATGTCCATCATTCAAGATGAGAACAATATCAGTATGAGTAATGTAGAGGCCTTGATGAATTCCGCACCAGAATCCATCCGAGCAGCGACGATCATCGCAGCGGTTGTGCCTATTCTGCTGATCTATCCGTTCCTGCAGAAATATTTTGTAAAGGGTGCTTTAGTAGGAGCTGTTAAGGAGTAAGGACGCAGTTGTGGGTTCAAGGGGACGCCCTTCATATAGAACCAGGATCTACTTATTAATAAGGAGGTTGCAAGATGAAGAGAGAAAGAAAAAAAGTATTCGTTTCATTAATTGCCCTATCCATGTTAGCTGTAGGTTGTTCGTCCAATGGAGGCGATAACGCGCAGCCATCATCTTCTGCGGGATCAACAACTGCCACAACAGCATCAGCCTCACCCAAGAATAAAAATGTAAAAATTGTGACGGTTTACAATGCGGCAGCGGAAACATTTAAAAGTGGGATGGAGCTCAATAATAATCCGATTTTTGCCTTGCATCAACAGAAATCGGGTTATAATCCGACGTTTGAATTGTTGCCCAAAGATGATTCCAAACAAAAGATTTCTTTGATCTTAGCTTCTGGCGATGTGCCAGATTGGCTGCCGATCGGAAGTAAGGAAGATTTCTACAAGCTTGCTCGTCAAGGCGCCTTCATGCCTTTGGATGATTTGATCAAGAAAGCACCTAATTACCAAAAACTGCTCTCTAAGGAAGAGTTGGATGTAGGGCGAGTGGATGGCAAACTATACGCTTTTCCTTACCCGAATACGACTTCATTGGCTAAAGGATTACTACTTCGAACTGATTTGCTAACAGAGTTGAATCTCAAACAGCCAACGACGCTCGATGAGTATTATCAAGTTTTCAAAACAATCAAAGAGAAAAAAGGGATGATTCCGTTTACCTTTGCTGCAGGAGGTCCAGAAGACATTGATACCTCATTAGGATCCATTGCAGGTGCCTTCGGAGTCAGTTCCAGAACCGTTGTGAAGAACGGCAAGCTGGAGTTTGCGTATACACAGCCGGAATATAAAGAATTTCTGACTTTTATGAAAAAGCTCTATGATGAAGGGCTCGTTGATCGGGAGTTTGCCGTTACCAAAATTTCTAACGTTAAAGACAAGATCATTGGCGGGCAAGCAGCATCAGCCGATATCGCCTGGTGGGAAGCAAAAACGATTGCTGACACATTAGCTACTAAAATACCGACAGCCAAAACGCAATACACAACGTTACCTGTTGGTGCATCCGGCAAATCGGGCATTATTCAAGAGACGGTAACCAATCGCTTCTCAACGATTCCGAAAGGAGCCAAAAATCCGGAAGGCATGGTGGAATTCCTCAATTACTTCTCGTCACCTGAGGCGCTAAAACTCCAGGATTACGGTATAGAAGGCACGGATTATAAAGTGGAGAATGGTAAGGTAAATCAAACGGTTGAACAAAGCACAGCTATTGGCTGGAGAATTCTGTATCAAATTATGGATACGAAAGAGAATTTCCAGAATCGACTAGCGGCTAAAGGCTTCGTTCCTTACTATGAACCGTTAACCAAAAATGCACAGGTAAAAGAAGAAACGTTCTATGCTCCTTCCATTGATGCTTATGATAAAAAGCTTACTGATCTGACTACGTTCAAAAATGAGAATGTTGTCAAATTTATTATGGGTGCTCGGAATTTAAATGAATTCGACACATTTGTTAAGGAGTTTAACTCCCGTGGAGGCACGGCAGCTATTGACGCGATGAATGAATGGTATACGAAAAAATAATGATTATCCTTATGAAATCCCGGCCTAGGTTCAGCCTAAGGCTGGGAGGGAACAGGGCTGTTCGGTACTAACATTAATTTACTGAATATTCAGACTAAATTATTTGTTCTGCGGACAGCTTTATTTTCTGATGCAAGAAATAGCGCTTACAAAGAAAGATGCAGCCAAATGATGTACCCAAAAGGAGGCAAATGATTTGTTAATCAAACAGATTCGCAAAGAGATCGTTCTCTTCTTGTTTCTGTGTGTTGGATTACTCAGTGTGCTGTCACTGTCGGATGTGACTTATGCTGCCGGAGCAACTTATTATGTGGATGCCTCAGCAGGAAATAACAGCAATGACGGTACTTCGTCAGCAACGGCTTGGCAAACGATTACGAAGGTAAATGGCGTATCGTTGCAGCCTGGAGACCAAGTCTTGTTTAAACGCGGCGAGATTTGGCAAGGCAGTACACTTCGGCCATCTAGCTCTGGCGTAGACGAAAATCCAATTCGATATGGATCTTATGGAGATCCAACGCTGGGCAAGCCCATCATCAGTGGTGGGACACGAATAGACACGTGGATCGGCCCAGATGTGAATGGTGAATACAAGAAAACCGGGCTGACCGGGGATGGCCTAAGGGTCACCGTGCTTGAGGATGGAAAAAGGCTGAAAGGCAATCATATCGATGCTAGATTGCCGGGACCGACAATCGGTTCTTTGACACCTGGCTCCTTTGTTGCAGATTCCGTAACTGGAAGCGTTTATTACAAACCGTCCACGGGTGTTGCCAATGATCATGTCATTGAAATAGCGAGTAAAAACAGCAACTTTGCCTTCTCATCAAATGGCAAAAATTATCTCCTCCTTGATGGAATAGACTTCCGTGGTGGGTACGACTTTGCCGTATTTATTGGTACAGGAAGTCATCATGTTACGGTTCAGAATTCTGCTATTCATGGTGCCGACAGAGCGGGGGTACGCATTAGCGGAGCCAGCTATAATCAACTTCTTAATAACCAAATCTACGATATGAATTACTTCGGGATTGCGCTAGAAGGAGGGGCATCCAATAATGTCATAAGCGGCAATCATGTACATGACATTGGTTTGCTTGATACAGACGATGGCGATACGGTCGGGATTCAAATCGTTGGGGGCGCGGCTGGATTAAATTCAAAGCAGAATACGATAGAGAAGAATGAAATCGAAGGGATTGGCCGTGATATTTACAAAGGCAAAGGAGGTACAACCGCACGGGGTAACTTGTATCACGCAGGTATTCTTGTGGATTCTTCCACCGATACGACGATTGTGCAAAACCACATCCATGATCTGTATCGTTCAGGAATTCTCATCTTTACCGCTACGGGAGATGCCACGAATACAGCTATCCGCAATAATGTCATCGACCATGTGGGCAAAGTTACGTCTGTCGATTTTTTCAATTCGGCTATTTATTTAAATACGAGATCGGGTTACATTGATGGCACAACCGTGTATAACAACACGATTGCCAATTCACGTTTCAAAGCGGATACAGTTAACAGGGAAGCAGCGGTGTTCATTCGTGTTCAGGGTAAATCCGTTACGGGAGCTTTGGGTAAGCTGAATGGTGTGAGCATCATGAACAATGTGATCGCAGGCAATGATGGCAACTATATGCTGTCCTTTCATGCCGATAATGAAGCGACGATCAGTGGGCTTGCCATTGATCATAATTTATACACACGTTCGGACGCCACTGCTGGCGGTGTGTACTGGAATCAGGATGGTACGGAGAAAATCTACAAAGCGAATCAAATGTTTGGAGCTCTAAGCAGTTATTCGGTTGAAAAAAGTCAGGATTCGCATGCGATAGTGGGGGACCCACTCTTCCTAAATGCGAATCAAGCAAACTATGCCTTGCAACCTAGTTCACCGGCTATTGATGCGGGGGCAAATGTCGGACTCACAGTTGATTACCTAGGGAATCCTAGGCCGGTAGGGGATGGGACGGATATCGGTGCCTATGAGGAACAGCATCCCATTGTCGCAGCTCCCGTTGTCTCAGGAGTGACGACTGGACAGATCTATCCAAGTGTGGTTTCGGCAACCTATGACCGTGGTGAGGCATGGCTTACTCGCAATAGTGATGCACCGATTGTGTATCTCTCAGGCTCTCCTATTACACAACCAGGTAATTATGAACTCCGTGTAACGTATAAGTCGCAGACGACCGTGGTCAGTTTCACTATCGAATTCCCTGGCGCACTGATCGAGGGCGTTCAAGACGGAGCCTCCTACAACCAACCTGTCAAGATCGTGTACAGTTCGGGACAAGGAACGTTGTCTCGCAACGGAGGCGATTATCAGACCTACACATCTGGTACATGGATTCAGCAGGAAGGTGCTTATATTTTCTCCCTGCTTGACTTAAACGGACATGTGAGACAGATACGATTCACAATCGACACGACCGCACCCGTTATATTGGGAGTCGTAGATGGCCAAATCTATTCGGAAGACGTTACTCCCATATTTACAGAAGGAAAAGCGAAGCTGTATCTGATGTCAACGTCAGAAGGAGAACAACAAACCGAGATAGGCACCTATGAGATTGTTTCACAGGTAGAGGCCTCTGACGGCATCTTAGATAAAGAAATAAGTGAATGGGTGAAAGATTACGTGCTATCCAATGTCATGTTGCAGACCGAAATCTTGGTGAACCCGAACTTCTTGTCAGGGACAGTGATCCATGAACCAGGTTCTTATCGTTTAACCGTAACGGATGCTGTTTATAACGTTGCGCAGGTTTCTTTTCAGATTCAGAATCATCCCGTGACAGAACCAGAACCTGAACCAGAGACAAATCCGAGCGTAGTCGTAACGGGGCCTACGAATGTCCACTCAGGTGCGGAAATGGCTGTAACGGTAGGACTTAAGAATGCGGTGAACGCATCTGCCATGCAATTTACAGTTGTATATGATCCGGAACGCTTCACCTACGTAAGTTCCCAAAGCTTGCGAAGCGGTATTGGCATTGTTCAGGAGCAGCATGATGCCGTACAGGGTAAGATTCATTTCATTCTGGCTAGTTTGGGCAGCAGCAATGTGATAACGGGAGCAGCGAGCATAGTGGAAATGAATTTCGTAGCCAAAGAAACGGTTACTTCGCAAGCTTCAAGTTTGGTAGTTAGGCAAGTGAAGATTGCCAACGGGCAAGGTGTTGAAACGAATGTGGCAGAGGGCAGTTATACAATTCAAATTCTCGGTAATGTAAACAAAGAGCTGCTGATTGCTAAGATCGCTGAGGGAGAAGCTCTCCTGCAAGCTGCCATCGAGGGCAATGCTATCGGCAACTACTTCCCTGGTTCGATTGCACTTCGAGGCCCAGCACTTACGGCAGCGATTCTTGCTGCGAAGTTAATTGTGCAATCAGATACAGTTACACAAGCTGAAGTGGATGCTGCTCTTCAAGCAGTAGAGACAGCGATTAACCATTTTGAATCAGGAAGAATTCTGACCGAAACAGGCAATCTCAATAACCAACCAGGTATTACGGTCGGAGACCTGGGCATTGTTGCTTATTACTATGGCAGTACGTCTTCAAGCGCCAATTGGTCAGAAGCTCAAATCGCTGATATTGATCATGATGGCGTCGTTGGCTTAAGTGATATGACGTTTATTGTATCGAGGATGAATAATGAATGAACATTTGTACAATTAGATTAGGGAGGTAAAAAGGATGAACATGAGTAACAGGCGCAGAGGTATGACAGCCCTGATATGGTTAATGATTTCAATTCTAGCACTTTCCGCACTACCGTTGATGCCCACTGTTGGGAACGCGGCCACCACGAATGCACAAAATACGTATTATTACCAAACCGATACGTTATTTAAGCATTACACGCGGGGGATTCTGCGACCTGATCAAGGCACCATTGAAATGACGATGCATCCTACGAAGCCGGCGGCGGAATCGGGAAATGATTTTGAATTCGCGTTCGCTGTTACACCTTCAAGGGATTTAGGCGAAGGTCGTAATACCTTGTTAGGTATTTATATACCGCCAGTCGAAGAGAACGCTCAGTTGAAATTTGTTATTCGTAAAGATGCCACGAATTCATTTAGCGGCGCACTTACATCATTTTCATACACCTCGGGAGAGCGTGTAAACGTGGCATTGACCTGGAATTACTCCCCGTCGACGAACATTAGCCGGATCCGTTTATATGTCAATGGGATGCAGCAGCAGCTCTCGATACCGAGTGGAGTGGTCAGTGAAGTGTCCATGACTGGGCCTTTAAATGAAGACTTGTATTCACATGTATTTCAAGTCGAAAAGGCAGAACCTTTCAATGTTGAGCAATTAAAAATTTCAACGAGAGAGTTATCTTCGTCGGAACTGCTAAGTATGCCCGACAGTAAATTTCAAGCGGACAGCGATACAAGTCTGCTTGTCAAAAATGATATGAAAACCGTGGAGCGGTATAGAACGAATTGGCATCGATCCACCAATTACCAAACATTAGCTCCCGCTTGGCGTGCTGAAACACAGCAATATGTTGTAGGAGAAAGCATTAGTTTTCCTATGCTTTCACTGAATTACAGCGGTGAAGATCTCAATTATAACGTTAACATTGAAGCCACAGCCGTTAACTTCGATGTTGCAAATACGAGCAGTCAACCGATCCTGAGCAAGAATTTCACTGTGTTGTCCGAAAATGGCGGTAAATATGCAATTCACGATTTGGCTTTGCCTGAGTTAAATGGTGAGGGATATTACAAGTTGAAAACGACGGTATCTTTAGGCAGCAGCCTCATCGCCGACTATGAAAATGCCATTGCCGTACTTCCAGTTAATGATACTTCGGTCACAGATGGGGTCTATGCAGATTTTTATGGATTTCATTCCAAATATGACTGGGATCCGAAAGTCTGGACGGATGTGAATGCTCGAATAACACGCACGTGGGCTGAAGCTAAAGTATTCCTCTGGAATGTTGTGGAACCTACGAAAGGCAACTTTAATTGGGAGAAAACAGATCAATACGTTACGAAAAGCAGAGCAGCGGGGCTTGAAGTTCTAGGCGTGTTAGGCTACCCGTCCCGTTGGGCGACGACGAAACCGACGGATGCGATCATGCTAACGAGCATTTTGGCAAATCGGCCTGAGCGCTGGGTCCCTAAAGATTTTGAGGGCGAGTGGGCCAATTATATCTATCAAACGGTAAGCCGCTATAAGGGCGAAGTAAAATATTGGGAAATTTATAATGAAGCCAATTTCAATGCGGAGTCGAGTGTTGCTGCGACGTTAACGGGAACAGATGCCCAATACATGGAATTGCTCAAAATTGCTTATCGGGAAGTCAAACGAGCAGATCCCAATGCACAAATTTTGACGAGCGGGTATTCGGATCACGCCGATAATGTGAAACTGCCGACGGTTTTCTTCGATAATGCGGCTCAGTATCAGAATGGCGTCGACTATTTTGATATTTATAATGTTCATGGCTATGAGGGGGCCAAATCAAACTCGAAAACGACACCATGGGTGAATAAATTAAAACAAGCTCGTCCGGGAACCGAGTATTGGATGAGTGAGCAGATGCATTTTACAACATCAGATCGAGATACCCGGTTATACATGACGGTGGAATGGCTCGTCGACTATTTGAAGATGGGTTACAGCAAATTTATTAATATGGGCACGTTTGAAGTGTTCTTTAATCGCTATACCCTATCACCGGAACCCGATTACTATGTGTTAGGTGTATTCAATAACAAAATTCGTAAAGCGAGTTCCATTAAAGAGACGTTGACGTGGCCGGGAATCTCAACGAATACATTCAAAGTCAGACAGTCTTTTGAATTAACCAATGGGAAAAGGCTTTCTATTCTTGGAGCGAACAATACAACGGCAGGTGCTTACGAGTATGAATTGAGCGGAGATATATCGTCTGTTGTCGATCTTTATGATCACCCGATTACAATAACAACGAAAGCTAACGGCAATAAAGTGATTCAGATTTCGAATATTGCTTATATCGAAAGCACGGGTCCGATACAAGTGGCAAGTGCAGTCGCCTTAGAAGCGAGGCCGCTGCTCAGAAACGCTGATTTTATTAATTTAACCGGGGATGCCAATATGAATTTGTGTACGGCAATTCCGCAAGAATGGGAGTATTTATTTACGGCTTCGAAAGGTGGCAGCGTCTGTACGGTTCATGGTCAGCAGGCAGGAAACTATGCGGTTCAAATGAGTGCGACTGGCCAGGAGCGGGTAACGATCAGACAGACAGGGATCATGCCTCCGGAGCCCGGCACGTATAGATTATCTGCGAAAATCAAAAAAATAACTGAAAATCCGAATGTCTACTTGTGGTATCAAGGTACGGCTTATGCTGCTAAGCAAATAACGGATTTAGGGACGGATTACGTGACGATTACCAAAGATATTGTGATAGATCCAGTGCCAACGAGTGCGGTTTCTGTAGGGATTGGCATAACAGCAAACAGCAGCGGCTCCTTTGTCGTCGAATCACTCGACTTCGTCAATGTCGTTGATATACCGCAAGAGGTGACGATGCAGTTGGACACGTCTAAAAAATCGTATATCTCCTTATCGTCTTTGGCCAATCAGTCGTATAGTGACGAAACGCCTGCAGGAGATGGGCAGGGGGGCTGGGCAGACTTTGGTCCAGAGAACATTGCCAACTCGAATTTCCAAACGGGGGAGCAAGTGATCGGCGGTATTCCTTATCAATTGCCAACGAGCACGACGGATCCCAGCGTTGTGATGATTGCTGGTGGTTCGACAATCAGGCCGAACTTGCCAGTAAGTTTGACGGGGATTCCTGTGAATCAAAAGTTTAGCAAAGTTGGATTTCTTCACACCCTGATGTATCCGATCGCACCAAGCGGTACAACGATTGGGAATTATATCATTCATTATGCCGACGGCACACAAGTGGCTCAACCTATTGTGTTCCAACAAAATATTGATGATTGGTATGTGCCTTCCATTAATCCTGCAGTCGTCATTGCCAAGAAATATACCATGTCAGCTGGGGGAGAACGTGCCGTGTTTAACACGTTGTTTACGAACCCGAATCCAGAGAAAACAATTACTACAATTGATTTGAGCGGTCAGTCCAAAGCGATTATTGCATTGCTAGGCATTACGGGAGAGCTTGCAAATTCGTAGTGTGATAACGAAAGAGAATGGTGGGGCCGTCCTATGACGGCCCTGCATGAAGGAGTAAACAGCATGCCAAGAAAAGTGAATGTCATTAGCACCTGCTTTAACGAAGAACTCATTCAAGGCTCTACACAAGAAGACAATTTGCAAAGAGCTATGAACATGCTGAATGCTTTCACAGAGCTGAAGCCAGATCTTGTCTGTTTCCCTGAAGTGTTTCTCGTAGCCGGGGGCGACCATCTCCATGAAACTTCAGATGAATTGACGCAGCAAACGTACCATGCCCTCTCCAAACAAGCCGAGCGACTCAACAGTTACATTATCGCAAGTGTCCACGAATGGATCGGTGGCAACAAATATGTCGCTGCTTGGTTATTTGACCGAGAAGGCAATCTGGCCGGGAGATATCTCAAATATTATCCGACCGATGGTGAGATGAAGCTTGATGGCATAACACCCGGTACTGAAATACCTGTGTTTGAGACGGATTTCGGTAAAGTCGGCATTGCCATTTGTTTTGATATCGGTTATCCGGATCTATGGCATTCACTGAAATTGAAGGGCGCTGAACTTGTTGTATGGCCATCCGCCTATGATGGCGGCTTTCCGCTTGAGGCACATGCCTGGTTCAATTCGTACTATGTCGTCTCCTCGGTAAGAACGAACCATTCCAAAATAATTGATAAGACAGGCAAAATTCTTGCGTCGACTTCCAAGTGGGGAGGATGGACGGCAAAGACAATCGATCTGGAGAAACAAATCTTTCATATCGACAATCAGTATGACAAGCTTCTAGAAATTCAAGGCAGACTGGGAAGCAAAGTGACCATCGAAAGCTTTTCTCAAGAAAATATATTCACTATGGAGTCCAATGATCAAGAGTGGCCCCTAGCGAGGATACAAGAAGTATTCCAGCTTGAAACATATAAGGAATACCACAAGAGGTCTGAGAATGTTCAGCATGCCAAAAGGAAAGCAGATGTTTAACTCAAAAAAAGGAGTGTTACAAATGACGCAGTCACCTGTACAATTTTCTGTTTTTACCAAACCGTGGAGAACGACGCCCGTGCAAGAGTTAGTCAAGTTTGTGAAAGAGAGCGGCTTTGATGGTGTAGAGTTTCCCTTACGAGAAGGATTCCAACTGGAGCCCGCTGATGCGGCAAAAGGCTTACCGAAGCTCGCTTCTTATTTTGCCGATCATGGATTGCGGATATTTAGCGTGGCTAGTCAAACTGATGAACGCATTTTTTCGGCTTGCGCAGAGGCTGAGATTCCTAGCATTCGAATTATGCCGGCCATTTCACTTGAAGAAGGCTATCTCCAATCGGTCGCTAAGCTGCGTAAGCACTTAGAAGACGTATCTCATCTTTGTGAGCAGTACGGGGTTAAAGTTAGCGTTCAGCAGCATTACGGTGACTTTATTCCGGATTCTTCGGGTCTGATGCGCTTGCTGCAAGATCTCAATCCTAATTATGTAGGAGCTGTCTGGGATTGCTCCCATGATGCTTTGGCTGGTCAACAGCCTGAATTTGGGTTAGATATTGTGTGGTCACATCTGCATATGGTTAATCTCAAAAATGTCTTTTATACACGCAGCAACGGACCGGAAGCAGAGCAAGCTCAATGGGAGCGTCATTTTACATCCGGGCGTCAAGGCATGGCTTCTTGGGAACGTGTTGCGGCCTACCTAACCAAACGAAAATATGAAGGGGTTATCTGTTTGACGGCAGAGTATACGGCAGAGTCGGAAGTTGATCGACTAATTCGGGATGACATCCGTTATGCCAGAACACTCTTTTAATCTAACTAATGTGCAAGGAAGGATGGCGTGTGTATGGCGGATAAAATACGCTTAGGAGTCGTTGGATTGGGCAGGGTAGCTAGCTCGCATTTGCCAGCGATTGAAGAGTTGCGAGATAAAGTCACTTTACAGGCCATTGTTTCCCGTGACCCGGATAAAGCGGATCGGGCGGCGGCAGGTTGGGTTGGCGTAAGCCTATACACTTCCTTTGATGATGCCCTTGGGGATCCAGCAATTGATGCCTTTCTGCTCCTGCTGCCGCATGATTTGCATGCACCTTATGCCATTAAAGCGATGGAGGCAGGCAAGCATGTGCTAATTGAAAAGCCAATGGCACTCAACTATTCCGAAGGCAAGCAAATGGTCGAAACCGCCGAGCAGAACGGAGTAACCTTAATGGTCGGACAGAGTCGAAGATTTTTCGGTCCTGTGATGAAGTCGATTGACAAAATCCATAGGGGAGAGATTGGCGATTTATTCACTATTCATGCCATGCTGTTAGCATATATCGATAAACCGGCAGCGGATTGGTGGAAGGATGTTAAGCACATCGGAGGCTTTATCATTCCCCTGTGGGGCAGTCATATCTTGGATTATATCGTTTGGGCATACGGCGAACTGCCGGAAACCGTCTATGCGCAAGGCTACTCCCATAATCCGAATTGGGAAGGGGAAGACGAAGTTAGCATCTCGTTGAAATTTTCGCGCAATCGGATGGCAAACGTGATGATGTCTTTCAACGCCGGAAGAGTTCCGGGCGACGAGGAAGGACTTGGCAGCGAACGGATCTGGCGTACGCAAGACAGCGTATACCTCCGTTACATGACAGGAACCAAAGGTGTATTGCATCTGAAGGACGAGTATGAGCTTTGGGACAATGGCGAGAAAGTAGAATGCTGGGGCAAGCATGCTTCAAACTTTACATGGCAGCTAGAGGAATTTGTTGATTCGCTATTGGAGAAACGCAAGCCTTTGGCGGCAGGAGATGAAGTGCTGGGAGTTATGCGTGTGATGGATGCCATATTTACGTCTATGACGACGAATTCGGTGGTTCGGCTAGATGATGCCTTACAGGAGAGAAGGGAAAAAGACTGTGACTAGGAAAATTGTTGCGCAGATACAACAAAATGAGCTGTCTGCTTTTTTGGAACCGGACGTAGTGGAGAAGTTAAAACAGGTAGGAGAGCTTGTATTAAATCCATTCGATCGTCCATTCACTCCGGCTGAACTGATTAGTCATCTTGAGGATGCTTCCGCTTGTATTTCCACGTGGGGGAGTTTACCCATTACGAGGGATATGCTTGACTCAGCTCCGAAGCTTGAGTTAGTCGCTCATATGGCAGGCTCGGTGAAACATGTCGTAGCGGCTGAAGCTTTTGATAGAGGCATAACGGTGTTATCAGGAGGTCACGCAATTGCTGAATCAGTTGCGGAATCGATCATGGCACTAATCCTTGCTGTAGGTCATCGGATTAAGCTTGTAGATGAGTCGATGAGATCGGATGTCAGCTGGAAATCTCTCGCGATGGAGGCGGATGAGCTGCGAGGGAAAACGGTAGGTTTTGTCGCGCTTGGCATGGTGGCTCAGGAGGTCATTCGCTTAATGAAGCCGTTCCAGGTGCAATTTATCGCATATGATCCTTACATGAAACCAGATAAGGCCGCAGAGCTCGGCGTAGAATTGCTTCCCTTGCATGATGTATTGAAGTGTGCACACGTAATCTCCCTACATTTGCCTATGATTCCCGAAACGGACCACATGATCGGACGAGATGAGCTTCGCTTGATTCAAGATGGCTGCCTCCTCATTAATACGTCTCGGGGAAGCGTCATTGATGAGCAAGCACTGATTGAGGAACTGCGAACGAATCGTATTTTTGCTGCGTTGGATGTATTTGAACAGGAGCCGTTGCCACTGAACAGTGAGTTGCGTCAATTGCCTAATGTGCTAATCAGGCCGCATATTGCAGGTGTGAACCCGTCTTCCCGGAAACGAATTGGAAGATCTTTAGTTGAGGATATATATCGTTATTGGCATGGAGAACCTGTCCAGCACGGCGTGAGCAAAGCTCGCTTAGCGCTAATGACATAATTGTTTCTTACTTCTAGTCGTAACACTGAATTATCTCAGAGAGGTGTGGATGTATGGTTAGGAAAATGTCTGTTCCTCCCATGGAACTAGTTGACGATAAAGGACCACATACGCAAGTATGTGCCGTAATGGACGGAATTGGAAAGGTTAGTAATCGCATAGCGTTGATCCCTGAACCGAACGAAGGTGAAGTACGTGTCAAAGTGAAATGGGTAGGGATTTGCGGTAGTGATGTCGAGGTGTTCCGGGGGGCCCGCGAACCCGAATTTATTTCGTATCCGACACGCCTTGGTCATGAGGTCGCAGGCGTTATTGATAAAGTCGGCAAGAATGTTACGGGAATCAAACAAGGCGATCATGTGGCATTGCGTTATGTGTGGGGAGCCTTTGCGGAATATGTCTGCTGTGAGCCGTTCTCGGTTAAAGTGCTTCCTAAAGATTTGCCGCTCATCGAAGGCTCCTTAATCGAAGTGTTGCCAGGCATCATCCACGCAGCCGAGCTAGCTGAAATCTCGCCGAATAAGAATGTGCTGATAACAGGACAAGGGGTTAGTGGGCTTATCATGACGCAAGTGGTCAGCTTGTACAGTCCGCGAAATCTAGTCGTAACAGACTTATTCGATGAAAAGCTTGCACTTGCTCGCAAATACGGCGCAACGCATACGTACAAAATTCCCCATGAGCATGCCGATACCATGGAAATATTAAAGCATGATTTTCCTGATGGTTTTGACGTCGTAATTCCTTGTCTGCTAGAAGGCGAAGGCATGGTAGACGCCATCCAAGCAGCTGCTCAGAATGGGCGAATTGTCATGTACGGTTGCATCGGCACCTGCCATAAGCCTGTAGATTTTTTTAAGATTCACAAGAAAAGATTGGACATCCTCTCAACCGAGCCGAAACGTGATATCGACAACCGACGATATTTCGAGGAAGGGCTCCGGCTTGTACTGGATGGACTAGTGAATACGGAAGAAATGATAACGCATGTGGTGCCGCTCAATGAGGTGGAACGTGCCTTTCAATTGCGGAACGAGCACAAAGGCGATACGATTCATGTGATGGTTGACTGTGAAATCAAAGAGTAGTTACATGCCAAAAGCAAAGGAGCTAAGCGCAAAACCGCCTAGCTCCTTATTCGTATCTTGATTTGCCTCAAGTTTGTAGAAGTTTCGCTATAACCGGTTGAAGTCTTTCGGCCATGTTCTTATAGCCTAAGTCAGAAGGATGAATGCCATCCGTCGTGGCTTCTTGGAAGTCTGCCCCCAGCAGCTCTGAGCCGTCACAGAAGTGAACATGAGCATCCCCCTCTTGATTCAAGCGTTCTACCGTTTCACGCTGCAGTATTTTGAGGCCTTCTTGACGTTGACGCAGTTCCTCGTCAAAGGCTTCTTTGGCGTAAGGAATTTTGGAGATCACGAGGATAGGGACATCCGGATAGACATCGCGATAGATGCGAATAAAAGTGGGCAGCGATTGTGCCAAATGCTCTTTGCTTGGCGTATTCCCTTCATAATCGAGAACAAGCAAGGCGGGATCTTGGATTTGGCTAATGAGATGAGCCAATTCGGGCTCACCCTGTGCGTTGCCTGAGAACCCGAGACTTACGATCTCGAGGGGAAACATGCGGCTTAACTGATTAGGATAAGCCATGCCAGGTCGAGAGGCACAAGCACCATGGGTGATGGAGGTGCCATAGATCAGTACTTTTTTATCGGAGGCGAACCCTTGAAATTCAGCTACGGAAGAAGTAGGAGAAGTACCAATCCATAGCTCCTTGACCCCTTGATACAAGGGGAGATTTAACGTAATCTCCCGCATTTCCTTGGAGAAGGATTCGAAGAGAACGCTCTCATATTCCGCTTGCGCAAGATCGAAGCGCGTGGTGTTTATATACTGCTGAGCTCCTGACGGACCGATATAACAATCGATGCCGCATTGCGCCGTAGCGGGCATTTGGTACATCGTGGCTCTGTCCGCCAGTACGACTCTAACGGCAAGCTTCGGGGAGTTCGTTGCAAAGCGTACCTGCACACCGGTTGTATAGTTGGCAAGACGATCCACTTCGGATCGAATGGGGTGGCTCGGATGCAGCGGCAATCTTCGATAAAGTCCATCCTGAGCAAGCCAAGGAAGACCGGTGATTCGGAAGGGGGAGACAAGCGGCGAATGCCATTCCCACTGATCCGTACGAGGTTCGTCGGGCTGTAAGTTCGCGTCAAGCTGATGTGTGGCATTAGCGGATGTGTCCATCGGTGATTCCTCCAGTCAATGGGTAGTAAGATGATCTGATTACCTTTCATTGTAGGAAAAAACCAGCACGGAAACAATGAACACCGGGATGGTTTTTGGAGTAATTCTACGATTTTTTGACATGTGGATTCATAGCTCGTGAACTTACTGCCATACCTTCAACCGCTCTTTTACATACGCGGAGGGCATAGTTCCCGTTACTTTTTTGAATACTTTATTAAAATAGGATTGCTCACAAAAGCCGAGGAAATCGGAGATTTCTCCGATGCTCATCTGAGAGCCGGTCAAGAGATCGCATGCGGCAGCGATTCGAATTTGCTGGATATAAGCTGTAATCGTCTGCCCAGTAGTTTCACGGAAAACAGTGCTGATATAGTTCGGTGTTCGACCGATATGATTGGCCATTTCTTCCATGTCGAGTTGTTCGCGGTAGTGATGCAAAATATAGTCCTTCAGCTGCATGGTAATGCCATGAGCTTTAGGATGTGAAATTGCTCCTTTATGAGCTTCATCATTGATAATAGCGATGATTTCTAGCAGTACACTATGGCAAAGCGTATGCGTATAGGTAGATTTTTGAAGCCAGTACTGCGTGAGCGAAGAGAAGCGCTGCTTAATGTATTCAAAGTTGTGCGGTCTGGAAAGTTGACAAGCGGGCTCGGCCAGCAGCGGCAACTCGTCTCCAGTCCCCTCATAACGAAAGTGTGCAACATACATATCGTGGTCGCGCTTGGAGATGTTCAGCGCGCTTCGAATATGGCCTTCCGGCACGAATAGCAGATCCCCTTTTTTGAGGATAAATGTTTGGTTGCCAACGGTATATGTGATTTCGCCGCCAGTCATCATGATCAGGATATGATTATTCGCTGCTGCACGGGGGACATGCCATTCCGCCTCGCAGTGCTCGAAGTAAATAGCGATTGGGTGAATCATCGTGCAATCCTCCTTACATTCTCAATCCTTAGAAGTCTAGCTGATTATATCAAAATCGTAGCATTCCTCCAATAATGATTGTGATTTTCATAGCTTAATTGAAGTGGAGTTGATTATGCTGAAAGAAATCCAACAGTATTCGGTAGACGCAGTCTCCTATATAATAAAAAGAAAAGAAAGATGCGGGTGAATCTGTGCGAAACGGATGGGGAAATAGAAGGTTTTCAATTTTGAGTAAACTGATTGTAACGTTCTTGATCGTCATCTCCCCGATGTATGTTGTCGGTACGCGGATTAACGATTGGGGCTCCACACTCGTGCGCAAAGAGATTTTTAAATCGCTCCAGTTCCAACTTCTCTTCTATCGCACATCGCTTGAAAATGAGATAGATCGCTTGCAGCGCCTGCAGCGGGAGTATGTGAACGACGAAGATTTGGAATCGCTCAGCATTACGAGTGAAAGTTTAACGGATTACCAGAAGCTTGCCGCCATCAAGCGATTTCAAGCCAGGTTGAACGTGATGAAGCAGTCAAGCCTTTACGTTGCTAGAGCCAGTGCTTATATTCCGCCAATCGGGAAGACCATATCGTCGGACGAGCTGTCCGGTAACTTGCTTCAGGATAAGTTGCTAAAGTTGAAGAAAGACGCTGCCATTGCGCACCGCGGACTCTTTTATCATGACGAGGAAAAGGTGCTGTTGCGGGAATATTACCCAACAACGCAAGTCGCGGACGGGCGCGACCCGATGTTCGTTTTGGAACTAGAGTTGTCCATTCCGAAGATCAAACAATACTTGGCCCAGATGTCCGATAGTAAACTGGGGGGCGCGGCCGTTATTCACCCGGATTGGGCCATCGTAAGTACGAGTAACGAAGCAGCGTATGAATCGATCAGCCTTCGGTTGCGAGAACAAGCTTTACAATTGGAGAAAACCGGAACGATGGAAGCTCCAGCAGATATGAGGACCATTTCCATAGATCGGCAACCGTTTTTAACAGTTTCGGCTTATTCCCCCGCGCTCGGGATCACGCTGCTTGCCTTTGTGCCTGAAAACGCTGTTATGGGTGCGCTTGACCGATATCGGTTATATATGTGGCTGATCACGCTCGTCGCCATCGTAGTTGTCGTGCTTTTCTCGCTGTATATGTATCGGTTGATTCACAGACCGCTGCAAAAGTTGATCCGTGCCTTTCGGAAGGTGGAGTCCGGTGATCTGCAGGTCGCACTAACGTACAAAAGCAGTGATGAGTTTCACGATTTATATGAACAATTCAACTTCATGGTGACCCATCTCAATAAGCTTGTATTTGAAGTCTATGAGCAACAAATTCGCGTGCAGCAGTCGGAGCTTAAGCAGCTCCAGTCGCAGATTAATCCGCACTTTTTATATAACAGCTTCTATTTGCTCTATCGAATGACCAAGGCGCATGATTTTGATAATTCGACCCGGTTTTCCAAATATTTGGGTGATTATTTTCAATATGTCACGCGAAACGGTGTGGATGAGGTACCGATAGAGCAGGAACTGCAGCATGTTCGAGCACTTTGTGAAATTCAAACGATTCGATTCTCCGGACATATTACATTCTCAATCGAACAAGTGGAGGAAGGGTTGAAGAAGGTCTTGATTCCTCGCCTCATTCTACAGCCGATTGTTGAGAACGCCTACCAACATGGCTTCGAACTTGAGCATGAGAATAGGCATGTCACAATAGGTTTCACTGTCCATACGGAACAAAGTGGGAATGAACTATTGCTCATCCATGTTGAGGATAACGGAAAAGGGATGACGGAAGATGAACTTGAACGTTGGCACGGCTTGCTGAATGGCAAAGACCAACCAACTGAAATTACAGGCGTATTGAATGTTCATCGCAGGCTCCGGCTCAAATACGGTGATCTAGCGGGTATTCGCATAGCGACAATACCTAGCGGAGGACTGCGTGTATCGCTTGTTATTCCGCTCCCCGCAATAGCCATTGAAGAAAGAGGGGCTTAAGCCATGATGAAGGTAATGATTGTTGATGATGAACCTTTAGCTGTTAAATACTTGGCAGACGCCCTCATGGAGCTGGAATGGCTGGAAGCCGAGATCGTGAAGGCATATTCGGGAAGAGAGGCTCTTCAGAAGTTTGACGAAGGAAAAATGGATATCCTGCTCACCGACATTCGCATGCCCGGCATGAGCGGAATGGAACTGGCGGACCTTGCACGTGGCAAATGGCCTCGCTGTCGCGTGATTTTCCTGACCGGATACGATGATTTTGGCTATGCTCAGTCAGCGATTCGCAAGGGAGGTATCGACTATGTCCTCAAAACAGAGGGGGACGAAGCGATTATTCGTGCGATTCAGAAGGCACTTGACGATATCGCGCGGGAAGTTGACAGTGAAGCCATTTTGAAGAGATCTCGCGAACAGCTGCATATCGCTGTCCCCTCACTACAGCGTGATTATTTGTTGCAGCTGGCACAAGGGGAAGTGGATTCTCTCGATGCACGGATCCGGCGGTTCGCTGAGCTGGAGATTGGACTGGACGCTAGGTTACCGGTGCAGATTGCCTTGGGACGCATCGATGAATGGGGTTCCTTCACCTTGCCTGGTGATAAAGCGCTGCTGTATTATTCCATTCAAAATATTGCGGAAGAATATTTGAAGGACACGCTGAAATTTGCGGCTTTCCCCTATGACCGTGGCAGGTTCATATGGCTCGTGCAGTTCCCCTCAGGTGAAGAAGGGGCGCTTGCTGAAGAACAGGCATACAAGCTGCTTGCGGGAAATGCTGAGCTTATTCAGAATGCCACAAAGAGCTCACTTAAAGTTCCTATTTCGCTCATACTTGCTTCTACGCCATCTAAGTGGGAGGACTTGTCCACACGCGTGGATATGCTCAAGATTCAGCTGGCAGGCGGCGCGTATAACGATCTCGAGGTATTGATGAGAGAGCTTCCTGAATCAGCAGGCGAAGAGCAAAGGTCAAGCCGAGATTTCTTCGCAGAGAATGATATGCGAGCTTATACGCGTAACCTCGACTTACTGGAAACCTATCTCGATAACGGTGAGAGAGAGGCTTGCCGTAAGTTGTTTGCCGAACTTGCGGTTAAGGCGTCTGTTCTGCCGGATGGTCAAGAGGGAGAGCTCCTGAAACTGGAGATGGTCGTCAATATGTCCTCCTTTTTCATTACCTACATCAATAAACGTCGATTAGCTTCACTGATTGGTGCGGCATTTAGCCTAGAAGCGCTCGTTCAACTGCCTGGGCAAGTCGACCTCCGTGCCACCGTACACCGACTGGCTGCCATTGCCGACTCCCTGGCTGAGTATAACGGACGAAAGCAGGCGGAGCGGACGACCGACTTGATTGGGCGGATCAAGCAATATGTCAACGAATTCCTGAATGAGGAATTGTCCTTGACGAAGATTTCCGAACTCGTTCATCTGAGTTCCCCCTATCTGTCTCGGATGTACAAGCAGACGACGGGGCAAGGCTTACTGGAGTACGTGACGGAAGTTCGAATAACGAGAAGTAAACAACTGCTGCGAACAAGCGATCACAAAATCCAAGAGATTGCCGCACTTGTCGGCCTAGATTCGGCAGCCTATTTTACTAGACTATTCAAGAAGGAGACAGGGGTAACTCCACAGGAATACCGAGAATCCGTGATGAAATAGTTTGTTTTAGCGACCATACTTTGGCCGCTTTTTTTCCATTATTTTGCTAGAAATAGCCATATGGAAAACTAGTTAAAAAAAGTCAACTGGCGCAAAAATGTCCCGTTTCGAACAGGGATCACTTGATTTTATAATAAAGGAGTACCAAACAAGATCGAATTGCCAAATAGGGGGAAACGGAAATGAACATGGGAAATAAAAAGTTGGGAGCTGCATCACTAGGCGCGGTTCTTGCCTTATCAGTTCTCGCAAGTGCCTGTGGAAAGACAGAAGATCAGCCGGCTGCAACCAGCACCACATCGGTAAGTCCTTCGCCAACGGCAGCGACTAGCGCTCAACCATTAGCCAAGTACAATCCGCCAATCGAGGTTTCTACGGTCCGCTCTGTTGATGCAACGATGAAATACGCCGAGGGGGACTCCATCGATAGTAACATTTGGACAAAGATTTTCGAGAATGACTATGGCATTAAAGTGAAGAATGTATGGTCTGTCGATGCTTCGCAGTATCATCAGAAGTTGAACGTCTCGGTAGCATCGGGCGATCTTCCTGATTTTCTGGAAGTCAATAAAGAAGAGATGAAACGGCTTATTGATGCAGACATGTTGGAAGATCTTACGAAAGTGTGGGCACAATATGCTACCCCTTACTTGAAAAACGTCCTCAATCAGGACGGCAGTGTAGGGTTCAAAGCTGCAACAGTTGGCGGCAAACTGCTCGGTATCCCTAGAACATATTCCAACGGTGGTACTAGCACAGCCGCTATGCTTTATGTTCGAACGGATTGGCTGCAAAAGCTTAATTTGCCAGAGCCAAAAACGATGGACGACGTGTTCAAAACCGCAACAGCATTTGCTAAGCAGGATCCAGATGGCAACGGTAAAGCAGATACGATCGGTCTTGCCTTGAACAAGGACTTCATGGATGGGGGACATGGCTCGCTAAACGGATTTTTTAACAGCTATCATGCTTATGTCGATCTGTTCGTCAAGGATGCAGGAGGCAAGCTTGTATACAGTTCTGTTCAGAAAGAGCTAAAGGAGCCTCTCAAAAAGCTGCAGCAGTTGTATAAGGATGGCGTGATTGATAAGGAGTTCGGTGTGAAACCGGCAACAAAAATTCAAGAGGATGTGGCAGCGGGACGTGTCGGCTTGGCTTACGGGACTGTAGCAGATGGCGGCTATATCCAAAAAGAGAACCATACGAAGGATCCGAAGGCGCAATGGAAGGCGTATCCGCTCATTTCCGCTGATGCACAGCCCGCTATTCCGCAGCTCGGGGATACCGCCAACACATTCTATGTAGTGAAGAAAGGCTCGAAACACCCAGAAGCTGTCATTCAGTTGGCTAACATTTATATGAATCGTTATTACGAAACCTCTTATGCTCCTAATCCGAATCCTTTTATCACAGACAGCAAGACAGGGATATTCCCAGGCAAGTATGCACCAGTCATTATCGATCCGTTGAATACCAATCTTGAAGCGTTCCGCAAAGTACAAGAAGCGCTTAAGAAAGGTGACGGAAGCAAGCTCGATTTCCCAGCGACCATTCATTTCGAACGCTTGTCGAAATTTAAAGCAGGCGATGATACGATGTGGTTTTCGAATATGGTATTTGGTGCCGACGGTACTTTCAGTGTGATTGAAAAGTACGAACAGGCTAAACTTGGTCAGTATAACCAGTTCCTGGGTTCTGCAACACCTGCGATGTCGGAGAAATTGCCAACCCTCAAAAAGAAAATATACGAGACGTATACGAAAATTATTATGGGTGACACATCCATCGACGACTTTGATAAATTCGCTGATGAGTTTAAGAAGCTTGGCGGCGATGCCATCGAGAAAGAAGTAAATGACTGGTATAGCAAGAATAAATAGAGCTATCAGGGGCGGAGCTTAAGCTCTGCCCTTTATGCTTTCATTACGAATGTTGGAGTGGAGGGAAGACAGAATGAAGGGTAGAAACTGGAGAATCCAGCTCCCACTGCATATGATGTTGATTCCGGGATTGGCAGCTATCTTCATATTCAGTTACTATCCAATGGCAGGTGCGGCCATTGCGTTTCAGAAGTATATACCGACGAAAGGATTATTCCATTCCAAATGGATTGGTTTAGATAATTTCCGCTACGTCATGGAGCTCCCGGATTTTTATCAAGTGTTGTGGAATACGGTTTACATTGCCGTTATGAAAATTATTGTTGGGCTCATTATACCGATTGTTGTAGCGTTGCTGCTAAATGAAGTTCGTAAAGAAGCGATGAAACGGTTCATGCAAACGCTCATTTATTTGCCGCATTTCTTATCCTGGGTCATCTTGAGCGGTATTCTGATCGACGTGCTTTCACCGAAAACAGGGATCGTAAACGCTGGACTTCAGAGTCTTGGTATCGAACCCATATTTTTCCTTGGCGATAATCGTTGGTTCCCATTCACATTGGTTATCTCCAATGAGTGGAAAGAATTTGGGTTTAGTACGATAGTCTATCTAGCAGCCATTCTAGGCATTAATCCTGCTTTGTACGAAGCTGCAAGGGTAGACGGGGCAGGTCGCTGGAAACAGACGCTCCATATCACACTGCCCGGTATGGCACCCATTATCGTGTTGTTGGCTACGCTCAGTATTGGTAACGTGCTCAATGCCGGCTTTGATCAGGTATTCAATCTATATAGCCCCATCGTTTACCAAAGTGGGGACATTATCGATACATTTGTCTATCGTATTGGGATGGTTGATGCACAGTATGGGGTTGCAACAGCGGTTGGGTTATTTAAATCACTCGTGTCACTTATCCTCATCTCGACTTCTTATTTCTTAGCCTACCGATTTGCCAACTACCGAATCTTTTAAAAGGAGGACTCGTGATGCTCGATTCTACATCATGGCCGCGAAAAGTGTTCGTCATCTCGAACTACACGGTTCTTTTGGGCTTATCCATTTTATGTATCTTGCCGCTCATCCACTTGCTATCGATGTCGCTTAGCTCTAACAATGCTGTGGCAGCAGGCGAAGTAAGCTTTTGGCCGATTGATTTCACTTGGAAATCATATGATTTTATTTTGAGTAAACCAGAATTTCTAACATCGCTATACGTCACACTTCAAAGAGTGGTACTGGGTGTTACGCTGAATATGGTACTGACAATCTTGGTCGCGTATCCACTCTCTAAGGAGGCATATGCGCTCAAAGGGCGGACAATTTACGTCTGGCTATTCGTGTTTACGATGTTGTTTAGCGGTGGTATTATTCCGCTCTATATGACAATACGCTCACTTGGGCTGCTTGATTCGATCTGGGCACTCGTGCTGCACCATGCAGTTCCGGTATTCAACGTCGTGATTCTGCTCAATTTCTTCCGCAGTTTACCCAAGGAATTGGAGGAAGCTGCTCTGATGGACGGCGCCGGACATTGGCGCATTCTGTGGCGCATTTATGTACCGTTGTCTACGCCATCCTTAGCGACATTGACGCTATTTGCCATAGTTTCACATTGGAATTCTTGGTTTGACGGCATCCTCTTCATGAATTCGCCAACGCATTATCCGCTTCAAAGCTACTTGTACACGGTCGTGGTCGGCCTCGATTCGCTGGTTAAGAGTAATATCGATCTAGAGGTTATCGCGCTCGTTTCTGACAGAACGGCACGCGCAGCGCAAATCTTTCTTGGGGCGTTGCCAATCTTGATTGTATATCCATTTCTACAACGGTATTTTACGAAAGGGATTGTTCTGGGCAGTGTGAAGGAGTAGGGCTTGTCATTCGTTTGTCATACAAAGGAGGATTTAAAACAGTCAGCTGAACAATAGCTGACTGTTTTTCTTTTGTGAATTACAAATTCGTAGAATTACTCTAATAATAATTGTACTGTTCATTGTTATAAAAGCGCTGATTTTATACTCTATAAGTGTAGTCATTACCAATCAAAGGGGAACTGAAAATGAGTGTATCATTCAAACGTGCATCAGCGCGTGTAGGCGTCATTAACGTTGGGCATGAGCCCTATTGGGAGCAATTTCCCGGACTTCGGGAAGAATTGATCGGTTACGGTAAAGAGTTCGAAGCGATGCTAGGCGTTCATGACGTTGAAGTCGTTTCGGCTGGCTTTGTAGATAATGTTGATAAATCATTCGCGGCAGCTTCGCATTTGAAGCGGCAAGATATCGATTTTCTGTTTGTCTTTTTGAGCACTTATGTAACCTCATCCTCGGCAGCAACTGCCATTCTGAACGTCGGCGTGCCAACGGTTCTCGTCGCGCTTCAGCCGAGGAAGCGGCTTGATTACCGCAATACGACAACGTACATGCAGCTAGCCAACGATAATATATGTTCGCTTCCTGAAATCGGAGGAGTACTCATCCGCGCGGGTAAACCTGCGGCTGGCATGATCGTGGGCACGCTGCATGATGATCCACGAGCTGCGAGTGAACTGAAGTCATGGTGCCAGGTCGCGAATGCGCGTCGTGCTTTCAAGCATGCAAAGATCGGCTACTTGGGTCACACTTACGAGGGTATGTACGATATGAATTCGGACCCGACAGCATTTACAGCTGCATTTGGCTCCCATGTGCAGATGCTGGAGATGTGCGATTTGGCTAAGCTGGTGAACGGGGTAACCGCCGCCGAAACAGCAGACAAACTTGACGAGATCAAGAGCATATTTACGATCTCGGATCCGTTCATTGATCCAGTTACAAGACCGATTAAACCGGAAGACTTGGATTGGTCGGCCAAGGTTGCTGTCGGGCTTGATAAACTTGTGGCGGAGAATGGTCTCACGGGACTCGCGTATTATTACCGAGGTTTGGACGGAAATGAATACGAGCGAATCGGTTCCAATATGGTGCTGGGGAATTCCCTGCTGACAGGTAAAGGCATCCCGCTTGCGGGCGAAGCGGATCTCAAAACATGCGCAGCGATGCTGATCATGGACAGGCTCGACGCAGGCGGTTCGTTCGCAGAGCTGCATCCATGCGACTTCGTGGATGATATCGTACTGGTCGGCCATGATGGTCCGCACAATATCAAAATCAGCGATGGCCGCCCAATCATTCGCGGGCTGGATCTGTTCCACGGCAAGCGAGGATCCGGCATCGGCGTCGAATTCAGCATTAAGTCAGGCCCCGTCACGTTGTTGGGAGTTTCACAAACGGCTGACGGCAAGTTCAAGATGATCGCGACGGAAGGCGAGTCGATCAAAGGAGAAATTCCGCAGACAGGCAACACGAATACGCGCTGCAGTTTCGGCTGCTCCGTTGCCGAGTTCGTTGAGAAGTGGTGTTCAGCTGGTCCAACTCACCATTTCGCGCTAGGTGTTGGGCATGTCGCACCGAAAATCCGCAACGTTGCTAAAGTGCTGGGCATTGAACTGGAGATCGTTTAAGGGAGAGTGAACTGGCTTGAACAAGGTGACGCACAAAGCAAACAGCGGTACTAAGCAGTTGAAACGCGCAACGCTGGAAATGAGTCTAAAGCCGTTCAAGAGTCTTGAACAGGCTGCAATTGATGAAGTTTGTACGGAAGCACTGCGGCAATGGCAACCGCTCATCGGCATGGCAGATTCAGCTTCGGTGCTGCTGTGGGTTTCGGATGGCAGTGAAATTCTAACATGGAACGGTCAGCATGAAGACGAATTCGAGTGGGGTCGCTATATCGGTTTTGCCAACGAAGAGATGTTCAGTCATATCAAGGACAAGAGCGATCCTCACATTGCCCGCCTGTATACCGACAATCCGGTTCGATTTACCTACGGTGATTTGCGCCGAGTCGTCGATTCGTTCAAACGGATTGCAGCAGATCAATTCGGTGTTCAACTTGAGATCGGTATTCCTTTCGATGCGGGTCCGGAGTTTGCCTATTCGGATTTTAAATATAAAGATCATCCAGAGATTAATCGCGCGGAGCTTGGCGGTACGTATGTATCGCTGAAGGCCGATTATACCGTTGTCTGTCCCTGGTCTAAGTTAACTGAAGATCACACGGCTTATGCCGCATATCCAGACGGAATTCCAGAAGGCACGCCATTCGGGGAGTTTCTTGGGCGCCAATGTGCAAGTTTCCTCCCTGCGATCGGTTTCGATTATATTTGGTTCTCGAATGGCTTTGCCCTATCTTATTTCCCTTGGACATACCTCGGCGCCAATTATAACGGGACAGAGCTACCGTTGGCCGATTATAGCGAGCTTTCCTCTAAAGTCATGTCGTTCTGGGATCTGTTCAAGAAGGAATGCCCAGGAGTGCGGACAGAGGTGAGAGGGACCAATTATGGAACCGGCATGGACTTGGCCAAAGATTACATTCCTTTTCTTGAGCTATATGAGAAGAAGTATTTGGAATTCCCTCCACCAAACTCGCCTTGGGGAGCGCTCAATTACGATTTCGGGCTGGAGCTGACAGGCTATATGTCAAGAATTGCCGAGCTGCCGGGGGAAACTTTCCCATACCGTTTTTACGTGAATGATCCATGGTTTTGGCAAAATCCGTGGTGGGATTACTATGATCGGGAGCCTCACGATATTTACGGGCCTCTGTCGGTAACACGCATTAATGCTGATGGTGCAGCCGAAATGCCGGGCATCGTGGAAATTCTGACCATTGATACGGAGAAAGGTGAGCTGTGGGGTGACGGGCCTGCGGAGGTTATTCCTCATATTCAAAAGGCTTTCCGTGAAGCGCCGGATGAACCGGGGCTTGTCACTTGGCTTTATCCGTTTCGTGAACTGCATGAGACGGTTGAAGGAGATAACGAAGCTTCAAGCCGCGTGTTTTTCCACGATTGGTTCGTGCGCTGCGCGATTAATCAGGGTTTCCCGGTCAACACGGTAATCGGCACAGACACGTTCCGTGAAATGTCAGTCGAAGCTCGGCGTAAGCTCAAAGATACGATCCTATTCGTATCGGCATTGTGGCTGGACGAAGCTAGGATTGCGGAGTTGGCAGCGATTGTCCAAAACGGCGGCAAAGTGCTGCTGTACGGCGATGTGCGGCAGCCGCAGCTGTTGGATCTGTTGAATTTACAAGCTGCCGACGGCGGCGGACTGGAGGGAGATTTGACCCTCGCGCTTTCATTCGAGGAAGATAACGTATACAGCGACAGTGGTGAACGCAAGCTGCGGCATCGTGCCGACATCGGAGATGGTACGCTGGGGGTAACACTGCGCAACAAGGAAGATGCCGGTACACGGGTTGGTGCAGTCGCAGTACAGGACGGGGAAGAACGGATCTTCGCCTTATCCCGTTCGCTGCCCGCATGGAACGGCGGCCGCATTGGCTGGGTACGAGGTTCGCTGCCGTTCGTTCAGGCTGGCATTACACATCTGCCGGTTCGGCAGGACCTCGAATGGATGGATACGTCCCTGATTCTGCGATACATGCTGCAGGACTTTGGCCTCTCGCTGCGCCAAGTGAAGCAAGATCCGGAATCACAATCGGCCCTTCTATTCGTATCGCGGCATCAGAACGGTTTCATTGTGACAGGTTGCAAGCAGGATTCGTCGGTACAGCTCCAGATGCGGTTTCCCGATGGAGTCCCATTGTTCACAGGACAAACGGTCATTCTTGGCAACGGAAACGCTGGGCAGTATGCGCTTGACCGAACGTTTCGCGATGAATGCCGTGTGTTCGTGAACCAGCAGGAACGGAGCCGGGTGACGTGCCGCGAGAATCAGCCAACACCGTCCAAGATGAAGCAGACGATCCGCACGATCACTGTTAGTAATTTGTTGGATGCCGAAGTGACGGTATATCCTCCCCTAGACATGTTAGATTCGGGGGCCATTGAAATTAAACATGGAGATGGCCGAGAAGGCAGTATTATCAATTGGAGCGGCATGCAGGAAGACAATCGGTTGCGTCTTGTAGGTATAACAGGAACGATCCACGTTTCATGGTAATGAGCTAAATCTTAGTAGTTCCAGTAATTGAGATCAAAAGCATGTCATCCTACAATGACATGCTTTTGGTCTCATTTTGCATAGTAAGCATGGACAGGATGGACAAAAGACAGATTTTTAACAAATAGAACTATCCTTCCTTCATGTTAACCGTATGACTTTGCTTGCTATACTTCATGTAGCAAGTATGACGATATAGGAGGAATTATCACGATGAATCAAAGAAAACTAAGTTTACAGGAATACAGATCCAAATTAATGGGCTGTTGGATTGGCAAAAATGTAGGTGGCACTTTAGGAGCGCCTTTCGAGTGCAAACGTGGCGTATTCGAAGTTGATTTTTATACACAAGATTTGAATGGAGAACCGCTTCCGAACGATGACCTCGATTTACAATTGGTGTGGCTGAATGTGGCAGAGAAGTATGGCCGTAATGTCACAGCAACAATTCTAGGTGAGTATTGGCTCTCTTATATTGTTCCTAATTGGGGCGAATACGGAGCTGGGAAAAATAATTTGCGACAGGGACTCGTTCCTCCACTTTCTGGTTATGTAAATAATGTATTCGGGGATAGTAACGGGGCATTTATTCGATCCGAAATTTGGGCTTGTCTCGCTCCTGGAAATCCAGATGTAGCCGTTAAATACGCGTATGAGGATGCTATTGTCGATCATTGCAGCGAAGGCGTATATGCCGAAATATTCTTTGCAGCTATTGAAAGCGCAGCCTTTGTAGAGAGTGATCGAGATACCTTAATAGATATAGGCCTATCTTATATCCCTGCCGACTCAGGTGTAGCCAAAGGAGTTGCGTCAGCGAGAGATGCCTATGCAAGGGGATTGTCATGGAAGGAAGCCCGAATTCAAGTGCTCAACGATGTACCGGGAAGTTTTGGCATTATCTCTATGCGACCGGAAGATTTACCAACGGATGTACCCATCGGTCGAATGGGCTATGATGCGCCAAGTAATGTAGGCATTACTATTATTGGATGGTTGTACGGCGAAGGCGATTTTGGCAACAGTATTTGTATTGCGAATAATTGTGGCGAAGATACGGACTGTACAGCTGCTACGATAGGTTCAATCTTAGGAATAATCGGCGGAGCTGAACGTATTCCGAGCAAATGGACGGATCCTATTGGAGATTCGATCAAGACATTGTGTTTAAATCTAGGTGATCAGGGACTGCGCATTCCCAAAACAGTAACAGAATTGACGGAGCGGATTATTCGATTAACGCCAAGTTTTCTCGGTAGTCAAATCGTTGATGTCGTAACGCCTACAGATGGGTATACCATTGAGGTGAAAGAGAAGGAGCAACTGTTTAGTCAACCTAAGCAAATCAATGCTTGGACGAAGCGGAGTTTTGCCGATAAACTGAACGAAAGTCCGTTTCAAGTTGCCTACGATTTTGTTATTTTCTCTGCATTAGTTGATTACAAAGAGGCGCCATTCATTCAAGAAGGCACCCCAAAAACGATCAAAATTATTATAGATAATCAGTTGTTTATGCAGCAATGGTTGCAATTCAAATGGCATCTGCCATCAGGGTGGACGATAACTCCCGGAGCGAAAGTAGCTGCTTCCCTTGAACAATATCATTGCCATGTTGGTAGAACCGAACTTGAGTTTGCATTCACGCCAAGTGGATTGGAAGAAGCGAGATATGATCTCATTGTAGAAATCACTTCGCAAGGACGCCCAACGAAAGGCCTGATCCCTCTTGTGTTTATAAATGGCACTTCCTCTCTTTAGAATCATTCATTTGTTTGCCTATTTAATACGGAATCTCGAAATTGCTGGGGGCTAATGCCTTCCAGCTTTTTGAATATCCGGGAGAAGTAGAAGGGATCTTGGAATCCAACCTCTTCCGCAATCGTTCGAATGATGCTGGTGGTGCTCGAGAGCAGATGCTTTGCTTTCTGTACTTGTAATTGATGGATGTAAGAACCAATCGTAATGCCCGCGTGTCGTTTGAAAAGTTGACTTAGGTAGTCATAACTATGATGGAGCGTTTGCTCCAATTCCTTACTGGAGGGATTGGTCGTATAGGATTCATCCAGCTCATTCACCAGTCGTCTGTATAGCAGAAAAGTAGAAGAAACTTCCTGTTTAATATGTCTCTGATCTAGCAAATCCTGTGCCAGCAGTTCCAAGACTTGTCCAAGCCATAGGGAAGCGCGATAACGAAAATACCCCTTCGGCGAGCTGAATTGTTGTTGGATCTTCTCGAAAATACCCAAAATCTCATAGCGATTGAAGGGCTTGCTGCGACGAGGCAATAGTAGAAAGTCAGTTAGATTTTCTGTCGAGGAAGTTCTCAAATCTTGATGCGCCGCAGATGTGAAAGGCACTCCCTCTTCCAACTCTTCCTTATGCAGGATCAGCCCAGGTTCAGCAGCAAACTGAACCCAATAGAATCCGCTTTGTTTAGCAATGGGTTGCCAGCCCCCATGCTTCTCCCACGGCATCAGCAGGAACGTTTCCCCGCTTTGAAGTTCTAAAGCTTCCTCACCTACTTGCAAATAGATGGGCCCCTCGGTCACCATAATAAGTTCAAAAAAGGGGTTGGATTTGTGCAGTCCAAAGTGTTCATTCCCCTGTAATTCGGAGATCCATTTCACATCTAGCCGGGTTAAACGTGATAGCAGCAAATATTCCATATAGGCACCTTCAAGTTCTATAGAATAGCATGACGTAATCCAGTCACTTTATATCATACCTTAGTTTTCCATCGTGGCAAGATCACGAAAGGAAATTCATATAGACGAATGTTACAAAATAACGTAAAATAATGTTATAAATTAACTTATTGATGTTATTTTAAAACATCACAAAAAAGGGGATGGCGCACATGTCCGTACAACCAAGATTAAACCGAATGTTTAGCGAGCAAGGGAAATGCTTTGATGTTGCGATTGATCATGGCTTTTTTAATGAAATTCAATTTCTAACGGGTATCGAAAATATGAAGGAAGCTATCGAAACCATTGTAGACGCGGCTCCCAACTGTATTCAACTGAGCCTAGGTCAAGCCAAACATCTGCAATCCATACCCGGCAGTCATAAACCGGGGCTTGTCCTTCGTACAGATGTTGCCAATATTTATGGGGTGGTGCTGCCGAAGTTTCTGTTCAGTGAAGTGATTGATAACGCCATTGAGCAAGCCGTTCGCATGGATGCTGTAGCAGTTTGTGTGAATCTCTTGCTACTACCGCATCAGCCGGAACTTCATTATCAGTGCGCACGCAATGTATCACTGCTCAAAACAGCATGCGAAAGATTCGGCATGCCGCTCATGGTCGAGCCTTTAGTTATGCTAGCTAACGAAGTGAAGGGCGGCTATGCCGTCGATGGCGATATCAACAAAATTTTGCCGCTCGTAAGGCAAGCTGTAGAGCTTGGCGCAGATGTGATAAAGGCGGATCCTTGTGACGATGTGGCAGAATACCATCGTGTCATAGAGATCGCATCCGGCATTCCTGTTCTTGTTCGGGGTGGAGGAAGAGCCAGTGATGAGGAAATTATGAGTCGCACGGTGGAGCTGATGAAGCAAGGCGCGTCTGGTATTGTCTATGGCCGCAATGTCATTCAGCATCCCAATCCAGCTGGTATGACCAAAGCCCTTATGTCCATCGTTCATCATGGGGCAACGGAAGAGCAGGCACTTGCGCTATTAAGCAAATAAGTGACCAAAAGGAGGACATCTCGCGATGCATAAGAAAATAATTCGTTTTGGCGTTATCGGCTGTGGACTCATGGGCAAGGAATTTGCCAGCAGCGCAGCAAGATGGTGTCATCTTACCCATATTGACAGTGAACCCAGAATTGTAGCGGTTTGCGATGCTAATCCTGCAGCGACGGGGTGGTTCCAAGACAACATAACTAGCGTGGAAGCAACCTACACGGATTATAAAGAAATGCTTGCTAACCCTACAATCGACGCCATCTACTGTGCGGTTCCCCACAATCTTCATGCTGGAATCTACATCGATATTATTGAATCGGGTAAACATTTGCTTGGCGAAAAGCCATTCGGTATTGATCAGACAGCCAATAAGCTGATTATGGAAGCCATTGAACGAAATCCGGATGTCATCGTCCGATGCTCATCGGAATTCCCCTTTTTCCCAGGCGTTCAGCAAATGGTGGAATGGGTGGGAGAGAATAAATTCGGCAAGATTATTGAAGTTGAAGCTGGATTCTGGCATTCAAGCGACTTGGATCCTACGAAAACCATCAATTGGAAGAGGCGTATTGCGACGAATGGCGAATATGGTTGTATGGGCGATCTAGGGATGCATGTGCTTCATTTGCCAATGCGTTTCGGCTGGAAACCGAATTCGGTACGAGCGCTGCTTTCCAAGATTATACCGGAACGTCCCAATGACAAAGGGGAGATGGTTCCTTGCGAAACGTGGGACAATGCCATATTGGCTTGTGAGGTTGAAACGGGTGATCAGCAGTTTCCGATGGTCTTGTCGACCAAGCGTATCGCTCCCGGACATGCAAACACGTGGTTTATTCGTATTATGGGCACGGAATTCTCTGCTGAATTTACAACGAAGAATCCAAAGCAAGTTCGTTCATTACCGTACAAATCAGGTGGTGTACAATCCTGGCACATCACAGATACACCTTATAAATCGGCCTATGAAACCCTTACAGGAGGCATCTTTGAATTCGGTTTCTCAGATTCCATCTTGCAAATGTGGGCTGCTTTCTGTGACGAGTTAACACATCGTAGTGAGATGGCGCAGCCTTTCTATTGCGCTACGCCAGAAGAAGCGGCCGCGAGTCACCATGTGTTTACTGCCGCTCTAGAATCCAACAGAACAGGCCAAACCATATCGCTACATTGGGAGGAATAAATGTGAGCGGACCAGCGGATATCATCGTGGCCGGGCATATTTGCTTGGATATGATACCGACCATGCATGAGTCACAATCAGATATAACGGCCCTGCTTCTGCCAGGCAAACTTGTTACCGTTGGCCCTGCCGTTATGTCGACAGGCGGCGCGGTTTCAAATACGGGCATTGCGCTTCACCGTCTGGGCAGCCAAGTGAAATTAATGGGCAAGATTGGCGCGGATCCCTTCGGCGAGACCATTCTTACCCTGCTTAGACAGCAGGATCCTTCGCTCGTCGAAGGGATGATTGTATCGCCGAAGGAAACGAGTTCGTATTCCATCGTGATCTCCCCGCCGAATAGGGACCGTACATTCCTCCACGCGACAGGAGCCAATGATACATTTTCGGCCTCTGATTTGAAAGAGGAACAGCTGCAAGGAGCAAGACTCTTTCATTTTGGTTATCCACCCCTGATGAAGAAAATGTATGAACAGGAAGGGGCGGAACTTCTTCGTTTATTGAAGAAAGTGAAAGAGAGTGGCGTAACCGTGTCGCTTGATTTGGCTAAACCGGATCCATCATCCCCTGCTGGCAGGGCAGATTGGCGTGCTATACTGACACAGGCAATGCCATTTGTTGATGTATGTTTACCTAGCTTCGAGGAACTGGTGTATATGCTCGATCGGGAACGGTTCGATGTGATGGAACAAGAAGCGCCAGAGGGGGATCTGCTATCTTATGCAGACGGTGAATTATTAGCTCGTCTCTCCTCCGAACTCATTGGCATGGGCGCGGCGATTGTGGTCATTAAGCTCGGAGAGCATGGGATCTATGTACGAACAACATCGGATGAGAGGCGATTAGCCCGGATGGGACGAAGTGCCCCTAACCAGAATCAAGTGGAAGATTGGTTAAACTGCGAGTTGCTTTCCTCCTGTTATGAGGTTGATGTTGTAGGTACGACTGGTGCAGGCGATTGCACAATAGCTGGTTTCCTTTATGGAATAACCCAAGGTTTAACGCTGAGTGAGACGCTGCATTGCGCCGTTGGCGTTGGTGCATGCAATGTTGAATATGCCGATGCGACGAGTGGAATAACGGAATGGGCAGCCATAAGAGAACGAATGAACAACGGATGGAAGAAACAAGCGATGAAATTGAACCTGCCCCATTGGTACGCGAATGGGGATCAGATATGGATTGGCCCCCATCATAAGTCCCCGAAAGCGAGTGTGGTTAGTGAATGAAGCGAAGCGAGATCAAGGGAGCTCAGCAGCGGGCTGAGCATATGTTAAACGCAGCCAACATTCAATTAACGCAAGATGAGATTGCGCGTATCGAAGTGGCAGACTTTGGACTGGGACAGCTTGACACGCAAGGATTAGAGCTCATAACCTACATAAATACCGACCGCTATTGTGCGAAGGAATTGGTTCTTTTTCCTAGACAAACATGTCCAGAACACCTGCATCCGCCAATCGCTGATGACCCTGGCAAACAGGAAACATTCCGCTGCCGCGGGGGACACGTATATCTCTATGTGGAGGGTGAACCGACGCCTGAGATTGCTGCTAAACTTCCTCCAGGCAGTGAGGAGTACTATACCGTCAGGCATGAAATCATTTTATATCCTGGCGAGCAATACACGATTGAACCTGGCATCAAGCATTGGTTCCAGGCTGGCGAACAGGGCGCTATCATTTCTGAATTTTCAAGTACGAGCCGGGATGAGTTCGATATTTTCACAGATGTCCATATCCAACGGATGCCTGTTATTCATGAGGATGAATAGGTGAATTCCCATGAACTTATATGGAAGAGAATGGTCACGGAGAGAGTTGGAAGCGCGTGTAGGCAAGATGGAACAAATAGCTGGCATCAAACGGTTCATTAGCGTAGAAGGTAAAGAAGCTGGCGTTGAACATATTCAGGTGCGCACAGGTGCCGGCTTGAGTTACAACGTAACCCCTTCCAAGGGCTTAGACATTTCATTGGCTGAGTATCATGGCGTGCCGATTAGCTGGCAATCGCCCAATGGGAATGTCCATCCTGCGTACTATGCGGCGGAAGGTAATCATTGGCTTCGGACTGCTTCCGGTGGACTTCTCATGACATGTGGTCTTATGCAAGTAGGGGCTAGTTGTGATGACGAGGGCGAGCATCTAGGACTTCATGGACGCTATCACCATACACCAGCAGAAGAAGTATGTGCACGAAGCAGTTGGCAGGAAGACGAGATGGATCTACGTATTACGGGTCTAATTAACGAAACGTCGATATTCGGTGGATGGCTGCAATTATCTAGGGAAATAAGCAGCCGGGTTGGTGAGAATGCGATTCTCATTAAGGATACCGTTCGGAATATGGGGTTTGCCCCATGTCCGCACATGATGTTATATCATTTCAACTTTGGGTTTCCGTTACTTATGGAAGGGACGCTTATTCGATTTCATAGCAACAAGGTGAGCCCGCGTGAGCCTCATACTACTCCGGCAGGGATAGAGCAAATGTGGCAATCTCCTGAAGCTGCGTTCCAGGAACAGGTTTATTATCATGAGACATCGCATCATCCTTCCGTGCAAATTATGAATCCGAGCTTCCCGCTGAACGGTGGAACGACGAAGGTTCAAGTGTCCCTCGCATGGTCATCGCAAACGCTTCCAAATCTTATCCAGTGGAATATGCCAGGCGCAGGTACGCATGTGCTCGGCATTGAGCCTGCTAATTGTCATGTAGGAGGACGGCAAGAAGAACGTAAGCAAGGGAATTTGGTTTATCTAGCACCGGGTGAAACAGTCGATTATGAAATTAGGTTGAACCTCAGTTAAATGACTGGGATAATGAGGCTAAGATACATTGACGGAGGTTCACCATGAGTACGAATCAGATAAACGGGCGGCAACAACAAATCCTTGATCGTATGGCGCTTGATGGAGAGATTAGAATTGCTGAATTGAAAGAAATGTTCGATGTCACGGAAATGACGATACGTCGTGATATCGAGAAGCTTGAGACCATGGGGCTGCTCCGACGTACGTTCGGAGGCGCTATTCTCGTAGGCAAGGATATTGCTCTGCAGGATCGTACAGGCGTCATGATGGAAGAGAAAATGAGAATGGGTCTCCGCGCGGCGCAGCTTATTGAAGCGGGGGAGTCCATTTTCCTCGATGGCGGCTCAACGACGCTTCAAGTTGCGAGATATTTAACGCCTGCGATGCCAATCACTGTCGTTACCAATGCGCTGAACATCGCTGTTGAGCTGCAAGGCAAGCAGATTACGACCATTGTCGTCGGAGGCATGCTGTTGGATAAAACATCGACGATGGTCGGACCGGTGGCATCCGTTGCCCTTGCCAAGATGGCATTTGACCGCGTTTTTATAGGAACAACAGGGTTCACGACGAAACACGGATTCAGCAATTCCAATATGCATGAAGCTGAAATCAAAAGACTTGTCATCGAACAAGCGTCTGAGGTAAACGTGATGATGGATCATACGAAGTATGGTGTGCGTGATTTATTTTCATTTGCTGATGCAGGCGCTGTTCATCGTATCATTTCAGACAGGCAACCCCAAGGTGAACTTCTGACGACTGTGGAGGAAGCTTCTGTCAAAATGCTCGTTTGTTCATAGTGAAATCATTGTAATTCGATAAGCGTTCAAGTGACTGCCCTGTAGTCATTTGAGCGTTTTTTGTGTTCTGTACATTCAATCTCCCTGCTAATGCGTAATTATCGGAGATATAGGCAGGAATCGAAGCCTATTCATACGCGAGAAAGTCATTTTTCGAAGAGAAAGACACTTTTCAAAATATACATTTGGACCTCAACTATCTACAGTAAAGGTATCACTAACGCAATCATCACAGGCACTCTAGCAAGAAGGGGCAGATACATGAGAACTTTTAAAAAGAACTTCAGTTTAACCTTATTGGCTTTTCCGGGCATTGCGCTACTGTTTATTTTTGATTACGTGCCACTCTACGGATTATTGCTTCCTTTCAAGGATTACAAATACGATCTGGGGATTTGGAACAGCCCGTGGGTAGGCTTGGACAATTTCCAGTTTCTATTTAAGGGCGATGTCTTGCAACGCGTGCTAAGGAACACACTGCTCTACAATTTGGCATTCATTACGTTAGGCACCATGATTTCGGTCACATTTGCACTGATGCTTCGGGAGGTCTCTAAGCGGTTTGTGAAGGTGTATCAGACCGTATTGTTCATTCCCTATTTCATCTCATGGGTCGTCGCTGGGTTTGCTTTCCGGGCGCTCTTGGATATGGATTACGGTGTTTTTAACAAGGGATTGGAGATGCTCGGTATTGCCCCTGTCATGTGGTACAACGAACCGAAGTATTGGCCATTTATCCTCATTATTGGAGCGGTATGGAAGGGACTTGGGTACGGGGCGGTTATCTATTATGCAGCACTGATGGGTGTGGATGCAGAGTATTATGAAGCGGCCAAAATCGACGGGGCAGGCAAGCTGCGGCAGGCGATTTCGATCTCCATTCCCATGATTAAACCGATCATCATCATGATGGTTATCCTACAAATTGGTAAAATTTTCTATAGCGACTTTGGATTATTTTATAACGTAACCCTGAATTCTTCCTCTCTGTATACAACAACAGATGTCATCGATACCTTCGTGTATCGGTCGCTAGTTGATATGGGTGATATTGGTATGGCAGGAGCTGCAGGCTTCTTCCAATCAACGGTCGGTTTCATGTTGGTCCTGTTGACGAATTTTATCGTGAAGAAAATTAATCGTGAAAATTCATTATTTTAAGGAGAATGTCCTATGATGACACCACGGATTGCTAACACTCGTTCACCATTTATGCTCAGTACATGGATTATTCATGGCATTTTTATGCTTGTCTGTATCGCTTGCCTGTATCCCTTTCTAGTTATAATAGGCACCTCCTTTCAGAACGAAAGCGATATTCTGAAGTATGGATATTCTATCTTGCCAAAGAAGATCGATTTAACTGCGTATCGTGTGATTCTCCATGATCCTGCTGTCTTGCTCCATGCGTATATGGTGACCATTTATACCACGCTTATAGGGACTGTGGCAGGGCTGTGGATTACCACAAGCTTCGCCTACACGATCTCAAGGAAAGATTATGCTTATCGGAAGGGACTCTCGTTCTATGTATTTTTTACCATGCTGTTCCAAGGTGGGCTAGTTCCATCTTACATATTGATGGTGAGTTGGCTGGATTTGAAGAATAACCTCTTGGCACTGATTCTTCCATTCCTCATCACAGGTTGGCATGTGTTGTTAATGAGAGGCTTCTTACAAACACTACCAGATGCATTATTTGAATCGGCCAAAATCGATGGCGCAAGCGAACTTACCATTTTCACACGTATCGTCATTCCCCTTAGTAAACCGGCGTTGGCGACACTTGGCTTATTCCTGGTCTTGCAGTATTGGAATGACTGGTGGCTGACCCTGTTGTATATCGACCACGAGAATAAGATGAAGCTGCAATATTTGCTCATCCGGGTACTGCGCAACATGGAGTTCCTTAATAGCGCCGAAGCGATGCAATATGGTCTGGTTAAGCCAGGACAACAAGTACCGAGTTTAGCAGCGCGGATGGCGATGTGTATTCTTGCAGCAGGCCCGATGCTGGTCATCTTTCCATTCTTTCAGCGTTATTTCGTTCAGGGGTTGACGGTTGGATCTGTCAAAGGGTAGCGAATAATAGTAAGTCCAGCGCATGGATCTTTCGTCCTGTGTCTGTTATATATAAATGAACATCATATTCTTAGGGAGGTATGTTTGTGAGCAGGGGAAATAAAAAGACAAAGCAAGTGGTAGGCAGCGTAGTGTCGATGGGGTTAATGGTTTCCGTGGTACTTAGCGGGTGCAGCACAGATAAGAAAGATGAGCCAACTGCCACGGGCAGCAGCTCAGCAGTTCCCAAGACGACCGCAGCAGTCGAGCCAACCAAAGAGTTAGTGAACCTGAGTTGGTACATGCGTAAACCGATTGATACGATGAAGGATCAAGAGGCAATTGAAGCAGAAGCGAATAAAACGATTAAAAGCGCTGTAAACGCGAATGTGCACTTTAACTTTATTGACGCAGCAAGCTGGGAAGACAAAATGAAGCTGATGTCAGCCTCCGGCGAACCATACGACCTTGTATTTACTTCGAACTGGACGAATGCGATCGATTCCAATGTGCAAAAAGGTGCATTCCTGCCATTGGACGATCTTCTGAACAAATATGGGCAGGATATTCTCGCGAAAGTGAATAAACGTGCTTGGAAGTCCGTTACGTATAATGGCAAGATTATGGCGATTCCAGGTCAGGGACCTTTTACCACGCCGAATGGCATTGTGTTCAAAAAAGATTTGGCGACGAAGTACAATCTGGATTATAAGAAAATAAAGAATTTGCAGGATCTCGAGCCCTATTTAGAAACGATTAAGAAGAATGAGCCTACGATAACGCCATTGCTGGTCACGAAAACAGTTTCTGCTCCAGGGGACTTTATCGCAGACCATACCAATGTAACCAAAGGGATCCGATATGATGAAAAGGCGAACCAATTCGTATTGGAAACAGACATTCCCCAATTCGTCAATAACTATCGCACTATGCACGATTATTATGTGAAAGGGTATGTAGCCAAAGATGCGGCAATCAAAACGGATTTCACTGCTGAAGCCAAGTCTGGGAAATATGCGGTCATGCGTGATTCCGGCGGATATACGGAGGATGGTTCGAAGTCGACAGCGTTGTTTGGGTTCCCGACCGTGGAATCGCTTGCATTTTATCCCATCATAGCAACAAGTAATATGGTAGGGGCGGCAACCGCCATCTCCAAAACATCCAAAAATCCAGAAAGAGCAATGGAACTGCTTAATTTGGTCTGGAAAGATAAGAAGCTGTCCAACACGCTAGCTTATGGGCTAGAAGGAAAGAACTACACGGTTAAATCCGGCGCTGGCACAGATGCCATGTCTGTAGATGCGAAGAGCGGAGCAGAACAAACCTGGGCCATCTGGCATAACTGGCTGGGGCCGCTATGGGATCAATGGGATTCAGGCTGGAACTCGAAGGCATCCCTAGAGCAAATGCAAAAAAATAATAATGAAGCCAAAACATCGTCCATCCTCGGATTCCTTTTTAATGGGGAAGTCGTGAAATCCGAAATTGCTCAAGTTAATGCCGTATATACGGAACTGCAACCCATTTTATATTCAGGCGCGATGCCTGATTATGATAAGTTCTTGGGCGATATGAAGCAGCGTTTGAAAGATGCTGGCTTAGAAAAAATTAAATCTGAAGCACAGAAGCAGCTCGACGCTTGGAGGACGCAAAACAAGTAATCGAACAATTGGAACCGGGCTATGTCTTTACTCGGTTCCAATTTCATATGGGAACAATAGATATAGGGGGACTTCATGATATGAGATTGGAAACGCATTCATTATGATGGATAAGGGAGCGTGATCATTAATGAACAAGAGAAGATGGGCCGCTGGGGCGATCATCTATGCTTGCATGCTAATGGTACTTGTATTCATGCTACAATCCCCTACCGCGAAAGCGGAGGATGTTCCGGTAGGGGCAGGCTATCTGGTTGACGAGAGTTTTTCCTTTCCCAATAACAACACGATGGATGTCTTGCCATCTAGTTGGGATGTTCGTAAGGCGGGGGGCAGTCTTTCCTCTTCCTATCTGAACTGGTTCAAAATGAGTGATACGAATACAACGTTGCCGGTCTCTATACGCAGGGAATTCATCGAACAAAATGAAGGTGTAATAACACTAGAGTATCGCTTTAAACTATCCGCCATGATGGACGGCGTTAAATGGCTCCTCAGTAGTAACGATACAGAGGCTGTCAGCATCGTGACGGGAAATGGCGAGCTTCGTCTGGAAACCTCTGGCGGTACGAGTCAGACCTTGCAATCCTATACGGCGAATACAGAGTATGGTGTTAAAGTCATTGCAAATATTAGTACCAATTCGACGGATGTTTATATTAACGGTGCTCATAAAGCCTCCAATGCAAGCTTTAAAAATGCTGTCACCCGTCTCGATCACGTGCAGATTCAGACAGGTGGGGCTTCGAAAGGCGATATGTTTCTGGCTCCTGTTAAAATTCACAAGGGATACGCGGTCAATGAAAGATTCATTTCCCTGATGCCGGGATTTCTGCCTGAAGACTGGCAGATTGCTGGAGCTGGCGGAATAGCAGCGGTCGAGGAAATGAAGAGTGCAGTGCGTCCAGATGTATTTAGTCTGAAACTGAATGCGGCTGGAGCCACTGGAGAGATGAGCCTTAAGAAAAATGTGCCTTCCACCTCAGCGAATACCGTATTTGCCTACAAGATACTCATTCCGCAAGGGCAGGACGGCTATTCCGCAGAAGTCTTGAGTGGCAGTACGATGGTGATGAAGCTGTTAACCGCGAACGGCAAGCTCTCCTACATCAATGATGTAGGCCAGCCGGTCCCCTTTTATGATTACAAGGCTAATCTGTGGTATGAAGTACAAGTGAAGTTGGATATGGCGAATGCTACGGCGGACCTATACATCAATGGAAAACGGCAAGCACAAGGGGTGCCATTGGCAGCTGCCTCGGCAAGTTTGGACGGTATCGCATTTAAGGTATCGGCAACAACGCAAGGTGTGATCTGGCTGGACGATATTCTCGTATATGAAAATTTGACGCTTCCAGCGAATTATGTACCTGCTCCAACGCCTGCAATCTCGACAGATCAGGCAATCGGCATTCAGAGCTGTCCTATCTGGCGGGAAGGCAACCATCTCGGGTGGGATACCATTACGCCTTACTCGGATCGTGAACCCTATCTGGGATACTATGACGAGGGGAACCCAGAGACGGCTGATTGGGAGAATAAATGGTTGGCTGAGCATGGAATTGATTACCAAATCTCATGTTGGTTTAGACCTTCTTATGGGGAAGGCGTTCCAGTCAAAGAACCTTATCTGCATAACTCGCTTCATGATGGGTATTTCAATGCCCAATATAGCAATCAGACGAAGTTCGCTATCATGTGGGAGAATGCAGCATCCAAAGTGAAGGATAGTCAAGATTTCCGTACGAACATCGTGCCATACTGGATCGAGTATTATTTCAAAGATCCGCGTTATATGGTGATGGATAATAAACCGATCATCTCCATTTATAGCCTAAGTGGACTCAAAAGGGATTTCGGCGGCACCTTGGAAGGCGTCAAGGCAGAGATGGATTATTTGCGCAATGAAGTCAAGGCGCTTGGGTTTGATGACATCATTCTCTTGACGACCACTTCCGCATCGGATGTAACATCCATGAGTGATCGCAAACTGGCTGGATTCGATGCCGTCTATGCCTATTCTTGGGGCAGTGTAGGCGGGCATGCAGACGTTCAGAAATCCTACATGACGGCACAACGCGATACAGGCATCATCGATGCGCTGCCCATGCTCAGCATGGGAAGAGATGATGTGGCTTGGGGAGGTAATGCCGGTTACTACACCACGCCTTCGGATTTCCAATCAGTTGTACAGTGGACCAAGGATACCTTACAACCATCGTTGCCAGCCGGTAACTTAGGCAAGAAAATGGTCATGTTGGATAATTGGAACGAGTTAGGGGAAGGACATTTCATTATGCCTGCGGGCTTAGCGGGGTTTGGCTACTTGGATGCGATTAGCCATGTATTCACAAGCGGTACAGCGCATTCGGATGTACAGCCAACGCAAGCACAGAAGGATAGAATTAACATCCTGCATCCGCCGGGGAGAGCATTGCCATTAAAGAACCCAGTGCCTCCAGCGGTTACAGACCAATACGGGTTGTTCTGGGGATTCAATACCAACGGCGATCCTGAAGGTTGGCGTGTGGAGAAACAGGTCATCAACGCTGGGGTGAGCGATGGCGCTTACTCAGGAACAGCGAACAATATCGATCCTGGCCTCATGTCTGCTGACAACTTGAATATTCAAGCTGCATCGCATCCTTATCTGAAAATCAGAATGAAGAGTACGAAGAATTCCTCAGGTCAGGTGTTCTTTATTACTAATGAGGATACGGCCTGGAACGAGGTCAAGTCCATTAGCTTTTATGTAGAACGCAACGAAACTGGCTATACCGACTATGTCGTGGATATGTGGAAGATTGCCAAATGGGAAGGGATTATTCGGCAAATCCGGTTCGATCCGATGACAGTTCCCGGAGATTTCAGTATTGATGCGATTGGCGTTGTGTACTCACCAGATGGGGGCATTAACGTGAAAATCGACGGCAAGAAAGCCCAGTTCTATGAAAAACCAGTAGTGACGAATCAAACGGTCATGGTTCCAGCGGGAGAGATGCTCAAGCTAATCGGCGCCAGCACAGAATGGGAGGCATCGACACAAACGTTAATTGGCGTGAAAGACAATCGGGTATACCGACTCAAGGTTGGTGATCAGACAGCGTATAAAGATAGCCAAGGTATCTTACTGGAGCGTGCTCCTGAATTGAAGCCATCAGGCGAGTTGTTAATCCCAGCTACTTTCTTCAATCAAGCCTTCGGGTATGTTGTGAATTGGGATTCGAATGTTCAGAGTGTCGACATGTATACCACAGCTAAGGTTTGGGATTTTACCACCTTGGAAGGTTGGACGACGAACAATCAAGTGACAGGAGGTCAGACAGCAGGCGGAATCTATCAAGCAACCTCAACGGGTAGTAGCCCTGAGCTCATATCGCCAGACAACATCAATTTCGCTGCTTCAGCCATTAAGCGGATTAAGATCAAGCTCAGGAACGACACAAGCGGGAATGAAGCCCAAGTGTACTTCAGGACGACGGCATCTTCCGAATGGAACCCACTAAATAAACTAACGACATTCGTGCTGCCGAATGATCCGAACATCAGGGAATATGTGTGGGACCCTAGTAATCATCCGGCTTGGACGGGTACGATCAAACAAATCAAAGTCATTCCGACGAATGCCCAGGGAGACTTTGGCATTGATGCCATCACGCTGGATACGGCGGCAAGCGTAGCTGTGAAGGGAGATAACCTAATCGCTAACCCGGGTATGGAAGCGGCTGTTCTTCCGATCGGATGGGAGACGATCAGGGAGATGAACACGGAGCAGTATCATAGCGGACACCAATCCCTGCAAGTTACGAAGACCAATCAACACGGCAGTATTCAGTTTCCCGTGAATGTCGAGATAGGGAAGGAATACGAGTATTCCACGTGGGTGAAGCTACAAACCAATTTGACACCTGGCAAAGTGCTAAGGCTTGCTCTCTCCTATAAATTAGATGGCGTAGTGAAACAGCAAATTCTTAACTCCAGTCCTATTCTGAGCAGTACGGATTGGAAACAGGTGAGGGGCACTACTACCATTAACGAGACAGGAAACGTTACGAATGTCACGATGTTTGTTTTTACAGACCAACCAGCTGAGAATGACGTCTTTTATTTGGATGATGTAGAAGTAAGACCTGTCACCTATAAGGAAACACCTGCATGGATGTATGTGACGGATATGACCCTGAATACAAGTTCTACGACTGTTATGGAAGGTAAAACCAAAACGTTGCTGCCTGTCATTCAGCCTGTTGATGCGTTTAACAAAGAGGTTGTCTGGTATTCGGATCATCCGGAAGTGGCCACCGTTGATGTGAATGGAGCCGTATATGGTCGAAGTTTGGGTGTCGCTCAAATCACGGCAATCACGATGGATAGTGGCAAAATAGCAACCAGTACGGTGACCGTCGTTGAAAGAACGAACGAAATCGTCACGATAACAGTGAAGCCTGACGGCACAGGGGATTATATCTCACCGAAGCTGGCGAATGACAGCATTAAGGATAGCAGCGCCGAGAAACAGTATGTGATTGAGATTTATCCAGGCGTGTATACGGAGAAGAATTGGGTCGTGAAGCCCTATGTGACGCTTCGAGGCACAGATCGGGATTTAGTGTGGCTCAAGGGAGAGAATAGCCCATCAGCTACGAATAGTGAAATTACAGAACAATCGACACTGTGGTTGCAAGGAACGGCTAATTTAGAGAATCTGAAGATTACAGCCAAAAATATGAGATATCCACTTCACAGCGAGGAATCTGGTCGAAATAAAGATGCTATCCATATGATCAAGAATGTCTACATTGAGCATTATGGGAATCTGGAAGCGGTTGACTATCGGAAGAATTGGATAGCTGCACATCCAGGTGTGACACCTCCAGCGGATTTAGACCCCGCTCAAGTCTGGGGAGGAAGCAGCGGGAATGGTTCCCATGCTTGGGGGTATGGTTCAGCGAGTGGTGTAGTAGAAACCTTCTACGATAGTACCTTTGTTTCTAAGGCTACCGGCTGGTATGTGCATAATCGTGAGGATTTTACTACACCTCAAATAAATATCATCAATAACAGCCAAGTTGTTTCAACGGTAACGTCAAACCCCATTGTTATACAATCCTTGGGAAGCGGAACAGAGGATGAAGTAATCTTCAATAACAGTGAATTCTCAGGCACCTATCTGCTTCAAAATGACTCGCCATGGATCACCCAGAAGCCGGAGAACCAATATGCGAATCATGCGGACTATAACGTTACGTTCAATCACAGTACACCGATCGGTTATGTAGATGGGCACAGAGGAAGAGCGCTTGCACTGTTTAGTTCATCGGCGGGAAGCAGCTCCAATGTGAAGGTGAGTGGAAGTGCTGTGTCAGATATTCTGGGAGCGTATACTACTCGTGATGGCGGCGGAGGCCTGAAAGGTTACTTATACGGCTACTGGGATATCTCGGGGATTAAAGTTGGTGTGAGCTCCAATATCCAAGTGAATAATACGCTGGGTAGAAGGCTTGGGGACGGTACAGTCAACCCGAAAACGTTGCAAGTACTTTTTGAAAATGGCACGACTAAAACCATCCTGTTTAATGAGAATTATACGGAACAAACCAACGCTTATATCATCAATGTTATAAATAGCGTGTTGGGCACTTCAGGCTACGCGGTAGAGTATAACGTCACCGGGAACGAATATTATCCGCAAGTGCCGGATAAACAAATGACGCTTCAGAACCATACGCAGGTGGGCATTCCGCGGTTTACCGCTGTATCTTTTGACACGGATAAAACGACATTGCGCCTCATGACACCTGGTGATTCTGCGGAGAGCTTCATCGGCATTGCACTAGAGCCCATTGCACCGGGACAGTCAGGAAGAGTATTGACGGAAGGCATCATGAGAAAGGATCAATTATATGGATTTGCGGGAAGCATCAATGTAGGAACCAAAATCTCGATTGGAAGTCAGGCGGGCAGCTTGCTAGGAAACGCGAATAAACCTGCCTTACTAACGGGCGTTTTGACGGACTGGGCTTCTTTTAAAGGAAATACGAGTTGGACTGAAGTCACTGAAGTAAACCTGAACAAGGCTTCGCTGAGCTTAACCTTGGGTCAGTCAGAAGCGCTCGTTGTGACGGTGCTGCCGTCGGATGCGAGCAATGCGGTAACGTGGAGCTCGAATCAACCAAATGTCGCGACGGTAGATGCGACGGGAACTGTGCATGCAATTAGTTCCGGTACAGCTACGATTACAGTGACAGCTTCTAAGGGCGGGAAATCGGCAACGGCTGTCGTGACGGTGCTTGCTCCGAATCTAGGCAGCAACTTAATTAATGATGCAGGTATGGAGGGGGCAACGCCGCTTTATACCGGTTGGGAAATTGCGAGAGAAATGAGTACGCTTCAAGCGCATAGCGGAAGCCAGTCGTTAAAGATCACGAAGACGAACGCTTTTGGCAGCGTCAACTTTCCTGCCAATATCCTGAAAGGAAATGCGTATTATTACTCGGCTTGGGCCAAATTGGCGCCTGAATCCACATCTGGGGTGGTACTGCGGTTAGGATTGGCTTACAAGGTAGATGGCGTAACGAAGCAGAAGATTATTCTAACAAGCCAACCTTTAAGTGCCTCGTCGTGGACACATGTAGAAGGCATGTATACGCTTCAAGAGACCGGCAATATCACGAATATGGCCATGTACATGTTCACGGATTTACCTTCTGGATTGGATACCTATTATCTAGACGATGTGGAAGTTCGACCGGTTGTCACGGATCCGACGCCACCGGTAACGACATCGCCGTTAGTGGTGCAGCTTCAAGACAGTACTGGCAATCCGCTGAGCGGAGGCATCGTGACATACTATGATGGGGGATGGAAGGATTTTGGCGTGACGGGGACAGACGGCAAAGTAAGTAAAAACCTCCCAGCCAACAGCTATACGTTTAGCATGACCTATGGAGGAACGTATAAAGAACAAGTACAGCATACAGGAACGAATGGCTTGGTTGCCTTTCAGACGGTTAAGGTGAAGGCACAGCTGAAGGATAGTCAAGGCCATCTGATCGACAGTGGCCATGTAAGTTACTATGCGGGCAGCTGGCGGACGTTGGGCAGTACCGTTGGCGGCGAAGCCAGCAAGGAGTTGTTGCCTGGTTCCTACACCTTTAGCATGACCTATGAAGGGACGTATAAGGAGCAAGTACAGAACGTAGGCATTGATCCCGTAGTTGCCTTCCAAACGATCAAAGTGAAGGTTCAGTTGAAAGACAGCCAGGGGAATCCCATCGATGGCGGCAGCGTGAGCTACTATGCGGGAAGCTGGTTGAACGTAGGAACTACAACAGGCGGCGAGATTAGCAAGGAACTATTGCCTGGTACGTATACGTTCGGAATGACCTATGGCGGTATTTATAAAGAAGTGGTTGCGGTAATTACAACCAATCCAACAATCATATTTGAGATGTAACCTTGCGAGGACGACGAAACGAAGGTCCACGGATCTTCGTTTCGTTTATCTTTACACAGGGATTTATAAGGGAGGCTAATAGCCATGACGACAACAATTCAAGCTATCGTATTTGAACGTGTAAACGAGGTGGGTTTCGGTACCTTTACGCTGCCTGAAATGAATGAGAATCAAATGCTTGTGAAAACACGCTATACCTTTGTTTCAAGTGGAACGGAAACGCGCGTACTTGGCGGGTATTATGGCGCTGCTGACAAATTTCCACTTATTCCAGGCTACACGGCTGTTGGTGAAGTGGTTAGCGTGGGTGGAAATGTAAAGGGGTACCGCGTCGGTGACCTGCTGAGCTACAATCCGCAAACGAACCTGAAAGAGATCAATTCGCAATGGGGAGGGCAGGCGAGTATGCATCTGGTTGGCGTGGATGAAAAGCCAATGCTGCTGCCCAGAGGATCAGATCCCTTGGACTATGTCGTGAGCCCTGTGGCGGCGATCAGCTTGCGAGGCGTCATGGCAGCACAACCACAACGTGATGAATGCGCAGTGGTCATCGGACAAGGGGTCATTGGGGCTTTCTCCGCGGGCTTTCTTGTCAATAAAGGATGTCGGGTGATCGCTGTTGATCTTTCAGAAGCTAGACTTCAGCGTTCATTGAGCTATGGTGTTCACGCATGTGTCCAAGCTTCTGACTCCGATGCCTTGGAAAGAATACTTGCCTATTGTGATGGCGGTGCCAACATTGTGGTTGAAGCTTCAGGCTCCCCACAGGGTGTAGCGCTTGCTCATAAGCTAATTCGGAAAACCCCGCACGTGTATCGGGATCCCAATAAGTATTACGTAAACCCTATGTCAGGTATTGTCGGTCATTGGCCGCGTATCGTCTATCAAGCCACCTACATAGACAAACTTAGCCTTGACCCCAGAGTTGATTTGCAGTCGGAAGGTGTTCTCCTTCTCATGCCTGGGGACCGAGGAAATGAAGATCGATTGAATGCGATTGAAGCGATTCGAAGTAAAGCGATTGATCCCCGGCTGTATATCGATCGCGTGGTTCCATATACAGAAGCAGCAGCAGCCTACGAACAATTGCGTTTACACCCGAATGACGTCTTTTCAGTTGTATTTGATTGGACGTAATAAAGTATAAAGACCGAACAAGGTACCCTGTGATCTGGTACCTTGTTCGGTCTTTTATGTTCTGTACTAGAATTCCAAATCGTTCTTTGCATGTATCAATTGCTTCACATTGCTTTTTAACGCGTATTCTTTAGGGGTTACGCCAAAATGTTTTTTAAATAAACTAAAGAAATACGTTTCATTAATAACGCCTATTTTTTCTACAATTTCGCGCACACTGATATTATTTTCGCTCAGTAATTGGGCTGCTTTCGCGAGTCTTACTTCATTAATATAGTCAGAAACGGATACTTGCTTGGCTTCTTTGAATAGGTTGCCTAGACGTCGCTGCGATATTTTCATCATGGTTGCGATGGATGCTAAACAGAGGGAAGGATCTTGATAGTGGGTCTCAATGTAATCAGATACGGTATCTACGACATAATGATTTAACTTTTTCGCTGGCTCCCCTGGCGCGGTTTGCAAGGAATCTTTCAGTGCGTCCATGATCGTTTCATAGATGCTGTCTAACGTCTCTTTCTCCATAAGCTGAAGCGAAAAACTGGAGAGATCGATCATCAGAGAGGGCATGGCTGGTTCTGAGCTTGATTCTAATGTTTTTTTCACCGTTTCTAAGAGCCGGAAGGTCGAAGCTAACGCATTATAATAGTTGAGTTGGCGAATTTCATGAAATATCGGCTTCATTGCGTCATCTATTGCAGTTAAGTCCCGTTTGCGGAGGGCGTCTTGCAAGTTTTCTTCTAACTTCTTTGCATATCCTGTTTTGGCGTTGTTTTCATGTAGAAGTAAAACTTTCGCATCCAGAATGGCATGATGACCATAATGAAAACGATATACTGTTTGATCCAGCGATTTGTTGTAGAGATTATGTAAGGATTCAATCGTATTGGATAATGGGCTGATGGACGTCGTAAACGTAATTTTATAAAACTGATGGACGTATTGCTGGGCCTCTTGAATCAATGATGTCACCGTGGATTCAACATGTTCATCCTCGTGCGGAATGCTCAGAATGAGGACAACATGGTCATCCTTTAAGTCTAAACCTTCATTAATATATGTTCGAGAAATACATTCCGAGGTAATGTTGATCATCGCATAGCGTATGGTTTCCTTGTCTTTGGAAGAAAATCTTTGCTGGAAGTCCTTATAATTGTCTATTTTCAAAAGTAAAACCATATAGGATTTGTCCAGGGGTAAGGCTATCTTCATTTCGTGAAAAATGCTTTCCAGCTCCGAAGTGTCCAATTTCAAATTCTCCGTAAGGATACGGTTTAACCAGTAATGCTTCATCACATCTCCGTACTGGTAGAGCTGTTTATCATAGAGCTTCAGCTTTTCCATGGATTGCTTATAAACATAATCTAAATAGGAGATTTCATCGACTTTTCCTCTTTGTTGAAAGGGATGAAGGCGATTAGATGAAATCGTTTGCACCAAATTGCCGATAGGACTATAGATTTTACGAGAAATGCTGACAGAAATAACAATAGCCATGACAAGGAAAATGAGCGTAATAAAGAAAATACTTGTCTTAAAGCCCTGAATATACCCGTATACTTCAAGGGTTGGTTGGATCTTCAACAGCGTCATGTTAATACTATCGATATATAAGTAAGTAACTAAATATTGCGTGTCCATGTATTTGCTTTTGAACGAACTTTCAGATTCTGCTGACGAAGTTTCTTGCGTGTGGCGTTCAACCTCAGCCTTCAACCATTGTAGTTTGGCGGGATCTTCTTGGTTGTCATCCTCATTAATGTAGTTTCCATTGGGATCGAGGATATAAATATTATTTCCCTTCTGGCGATCAACCATATTGATTTGCTTAATGTTGCCCAGCAGCCATTCTGGTTTCACATTGATAACTACAGCGCCATTGGGATTTTCAATCTTCGTGGCCGTCTCATACATAAAATAGGAAAGAACGCGTTCACTTTTGTTATCGCCATTTACGACTTTGTGAATATCACGAAATATCGGTTTTAATTTGGGCAGGATTTGATCTGATTTAAACAACGCTAACACTTGCGGATCATCAAAGAAAATGGGCGAACCCGCATTATAGAATTGATTGAGATTCCGGTTATATACACTGATGGAGTGAATGTAGGGGTAGGAGGAGTTTAGTGAGTTAACGACGTTATTTATGCGTGTGATGACATCAACCATATTCTCCTGCTCCGCATACATAATGGAAGTAATATCGTTATTAATATACAGGGACTGCGTGAGTCGGCTTATGGTTTCATTCATGAGGTTCGTATTATATTTGACTTGGAGCAATATTTTTTTGCTATTGTCGGATTCCTTGCTGATCATTAAGCTTTGTGCATTCCAATAAATGATGACAGACAGAATGCCAACGATGAGAAGAACGGAGGCGCTGATCCACATGACGATTTTCAAAAGAAAGCTTTTCGAGGCAAACGAGGTGTTTAATTTCATGAATGATCTTACTCCTTCCATGCCTTGTAGAAGTGAGAATACCTTAAACAAAAGTAAAAGTAAATAATATTTACGAATCTCATAGTAATGAACATAAATCATATAGTTTTTGGGTGCAAATTCGGCAACGCTTCACTACACTTTTTAGAAGTAACGGCGCAATTTATAGTATACAATCCAGCGTGAATTCGCTATGTTTAAGCTAACGAGTATACGGCTTACTAGCGTGCTCACCCTACTCGTAATTCACGTGGAGATGAATGGGAAATGGAGATTATACAGCTTCGAAATCGTTTAACACAAGTCCGACGTAAGCTGCAATCTGGGCAATTAACGTTGGGATTCATTGGTGGGTCTATTACAGCAGACAGCGGAGTGATGGCGAATTGGCCGGAGCCAGTGGCGCGTTGGTTCGTAGAAACATTTCCTCGGGCACGTATCACGGTAGAGAATGCTGCAATTGGTGCGACAGGCAGTGATTTGGCTGTTTTCCGTGCAGAGCGGGACTTAATCGAACATGAATGTGATCTGATTTTCATTGAATTTGCCGTTAATGACTTCCTTACACCTTCTGAACAGCGGATGAGGGCGAGAGAAGGATTAATCCGCAAGCTCTTGGCAGACGGTCGAAGTGAGCTCGTCTTCATTTATACCTACAGTCAGAGAATGTACGAGGATATGTCTCAGGGGAAAGTTCCTGCCAGCATCGCCGAATTTGAGGAGCTAGCCGAGCATTATAGTATTAGTACAGTTTGGGTCGGGCTGCATGCCTGGCAGGAAGTGAAGAGGGGCCGAATGACCTGGGACGAGTGGCTGCCGGATGGGCTGCATCCTACACATCGGGGCAGTCTGAGTTATGGACAGTGTGTGATCGACTATTTGACCAATGATTTGTTAGAGGCTCCGGAGGTTGCCCTGGGTGACGGGAGGCGTGAAAGTTCTGCGGCTCCGCTCGCAGCGCCACTTAACAATAATCATTGGGGGGATGTGTGTACGCTTTCCTTCAACGAGGTTCAGTTGGAAGGACCTTGGCTGACTAGACGGGCAACGGCTCACATGCCTTGGGTGGATCAAATCTTAAGTACATCCGCAATCGGGGCGAAGCTATCATTTTCATTTACAGGCAAAGGTTTGGCACTGGCCTTCGATTATGGCAAAAAATCAGCAGAATTCACGTATACGCTCGATGGAGGTTCCCCGATTACGACGTGTCGGGATCGGCCTAACTGGTGCGGAGATAGCGGCTGGTTTCGCATCTATTGGATCGCGGATGATCTGGAGGACGGGCCGCATCATATAGAACTGGAAGTTGTTCATGGCAATAGAGAGGAATGCACGGGGACGAATTTCCATTTGGGACTTATCGGCATTGTGAAGTGAGAACGAAATATGCGATCCCACTAACGATCCCGTGAGAAGACCGATCAAACAAGTGGATCTCGCATAGCGCTGTAGAGGGTTTTTCTGGGATAGTGCCAGAAAGCCCTTTTTCGGTTAAAATAAGTCGGAGTATAAGTAATGTGGAGTCTAGTGGGGTGTACGATCTGATATGAAAATTGACCGTTTGCTGGCAATGACGGTGCTGCTCCTGAATCGCGGGCGTGTCAGCTCCAAAGAATTGGCGGACCGTTTCGAAGTGTCGACGAAGACGATTTACCGGGATATGGAGACCTTGAATCAATCGGGTATTCCCATTGTGGCCCATCAGGGTGTTTCTGGCGGATTTGAAATCATGGAACCCTACGCGATGGCTCGGCAATTCCTAACCCTCAGTGAAATTGAAGCGATCGTCGCAGCGGTTAAAGGGATACATACGGCGATCGAGGACCGGATGATCGGTACGCTACTGGATAAGGTGAAGGCGCTGCTCAACCGAGGAGATCGACTTCACATGGAGCAGCAGGGAGCGGGAATCGTTTTTGATTTCAATCCGTGGGGCCAAGGGCCTGCTGCACGTGATAAAGTGAACAGCTTGAGAAAGGCCATTGTGCAAACCAATAAGGTTGAATTCAGGTATTTGAACATGAACGGGACAGAGAGCAAGAGAGTCGTCGAGCCCCTCGCTTTAATTTTAAAAGGATACTTATGGTACTTGCAGGCTTATTGCACGCTTCGAAGTGAATTCCGAGTGTTTCGACTCTCTCGTATTCAGGAGTTGCTGGTACTGGAGCAAACCTTTGTAAGAAAACAGGCTCCTTCCCTAGAGGGCTACGCCTGGGAGTCCGATTGGTCAAACGCAAATGTGCAAGAGATGACATTTCTGTTCCATTCGAAAGTTCAATATCGCGTTTGCGACACCTTCGATCCAGCACAAGTGACAAGAGGGGAGGATGGTTCTTTACGGGTAAAAGGCTCCTTTACCGAAGATGAATGGCTGTACGGCATGCTGCTGAGTTACGGTGCACAGGTGAAAGTCGAAGAACCGCACCATATAGCTGAAGAAGTTGTGAATCGCGCACGAAAAATTATTGAGCGCTACTAGAAACTGGACAGATAGGTGTCCACTTTCTCCCTGTATACTGATGATAAATACAAGGAGATGAGGACGAAATTATGCATACATTTATGACGGAACAGCCAGCAATAAGGCTAACAGGTGTTCATATACGAACAACAAACGCAGCGGAAGCAGGACCGAATCGGAAGCTGCCGCAGTTGTGGGAAACCTATTTTCAAAGCCAAATGACATCGTTAACCCCGACCATCCATTCTCATCTGATCTATGCGCTATATACCGATTATGAAAGTGATGCTTCAGGCGCGTACACGACTCTGATTGGACACCAAGTAAACGCCACTAACTCACCAGGTGAAGACATGTTTCATCAGGTGCAAGTACCAGCAAGCAAATACTTGGTATTTACGACAGAGAAGGGCCCTGTTTATGAAGTGGTGGCACAGGCATGGGCAAACATTTGGGCTTATTTCAAGGAATCAGAGGAAGTGAGGGCGTATACGGGGGATTACGAGTTGTATGACGCCAGAAATTTAGATCATTCACAGGCACAGATTCAGATCTTTATAGCAATTAAGTAAGAACGAAAGAGAGCGCTGTTGAAAAGCCAATTCCAAGCTGTGGGCTGGAGATTGGCTTTTTAACATTTATTCCAATATTTCCGGATGCGCCCACTGAGTAGGGGTAAGCTTGCCAGCGCTAGAACCAGCATCGACTGTGATTGCTGAACCACTCAAGTAACGAGCTAAATCAGAGGCTAGGAATAAGGCTAGATGTGCAATTTCCTTTGGATCACCAAGTCTTCCATTCGGAGATAGCAACTTTGCATATTGTTGAATAACTTCTTCAGGAGCATCTCCCCAAATTGAAGTTTTGATGGTTCCTGGGCAAATTGCATTAACGGTAATATTGTACGGTGCATAATCGAGTGCTGCAGATTTGGTAAGGCCAACGACACCATGCTTAGCTGCCGTATAAATTGCCATGGAACTATTGCCTAACAATCCAGCTAAGGAGGCAACATTGATTACGAATCCTCCAGATGCTTTCGACCGGAGAATCGCTTCAATGCCAAACTTCATACCAAGGAATACACCTTTAAGGTCAATAGAGGTTAATTGATCAAATTCAGATAGTGAATATTCATGAGTTGGCCTACTTTCGGCGCTAATGCCGGCATTATTTACAATGCCATCTAAACGACCATAGGTTTTAATTGCAAAATTAACCAGATCTTTAACCTCTTCCTCTTGGCTTACATCTGCTTTAAAGAATGTTGCCTCTCCGCCTGCAGTTCTAATTTCATCTACTACCAGAGCTCCTTTATCGGCATTAATATCCGATACAATGACTTTCATGCCATTATCTGCATAACACATGGCAATTGCTTTACCTAAGCCATCAGAAGCGCCGGTTACAATGGCAACTTTGTTTCGTACACTGGTAAAGTCCGTCATGAATACATTCCTCCTAATGATTAAGTATCTGCTGAATCGCATGCATGCCAGTTTGACTTGCATCTATGTCTAGCTTAAGTCAATTCTTTGTTCTTCACTAACGTTTTGCCGACTAATTTCTACGACTCAAACGACATTTTAATCAGTTACTCCTATAATGGTGGCCTTGCCAATAGGTCATCTTTTGTTTTCGCGAAAGTCGTCAAAACGTTAGAGAAGCGTCGTTAGATTGTTAGTTGCCACTATAGGATCCTTATAAAATGAGGTTGTAGCAATTAACAGGAATCAAGGAGGAGTAAGCATGGCACATTTTCCGGAAGGCTTTTTATGGGGAGCCTCGACAGCTGCACATCAGGTTGAGGGCAATAATAGGAATTCTGATTTTTGGCTGATGGAGAACTTAGAGGGATCAGTATTCGCAGAACCGTCGGGTATCGCCGTAGACCACTATAACCGTTTCAAGAGTGATATTGCTGAGATGGCTAAAATGGGTTTAAACTCGTATCGTTTCTCAATTGAATGGGCTCGAATCGAACCGGAAGAGGGGAATTTCGAAGCATCAGAAATCGAACATTATCGGGAAGTTCTACTTGCGTGCAAAGCAAATGAGATAACTCCGATTGTGACACTTCATCATTTCAGCTCTCCACAATGGCTTATACGTCTTGGAGGATGGGAATCGAAGGATACACCTGAGCGGTTTGCACGATATTGTTCACATGTCATGCGTGAATTAGGCGATTTAATTCCCTATGTATGTACCATTAATGAAGCAAATATTTCCATCGGGATTAAGAAAATTATGAAGCGGTATGAACTCAAAGCTGGGTCACCTGGCGCGCAGGTTGGCATGAATTTGGACAAAATGGCGCAAATGCAAAAATATTATGAAGAGCTAAGTAAAGCATTTGGCGTACCTCCTACTGAGGTTCACTCGTTTTTAGCTCCACGTTCGGAAGAAGGCTTGGCTGTTATCTTTCAATCGCATGTGGCAGCGAGAGCAGCCATTCGTCAGATCAGTCCACAAACGAAAGTCGGAGTTACCTTATCACTCTATGATATCCAAAGTGTCCCTGGCGGTGAAGAAAACGCGAGTCATGCATGGCAAGAGGAATTCGTTCAATTTGTTCCCTATTTACAGGAGGATGATTTCTTCGGGCTGCAAAATTATACACGTGCGGTGTATGGAGCTGATGGCCTTCTTCCTATACCAGAAGAGGCAGAGACGACGCAAATGGGGAACGAATTTTACCCCGAGGCGCTTGGGGCTGTGGTCCGTTATGTTAGTTCGCATTTGAAAATGCCGATTATGATTACTGAAAATGGCACAGCAACGGATGATGATACACGACGCGTTGCTTTCATTGATCGAGCTCTAAAGGGTGTACAAGATTGCATTTCGGACGGATATCACATTTTGGGCTATATGCATTGGTCATTAATGGATAATTTCGAGTGGCAGCTTGGGTTCTCTAAGACTTTTGGATTAATTGAAGTGGACCGTAACACACAGGAACGGACCACGAAGCCTAGTGGCAGGCATCTTGGGAAAATTGCTAGAGACAACGCGATCTAAAAGGGAGGAAGAGGAAATGGGAATGAAATTGCACAAAAAAGTAGCGATTGTAACGGGAGCAGCCTCAGGTGTTGGTGAAGCGATAGCACGTCTGTATGCGGAGGAAGGCGCTAAAGTCGTAGTTGCCGATTTGAATCAAGAAGCTGTCTTGGCAGTTGTGGACGAGATAAGGGAAAAAGGGGGAACCGCTATAGGCGTTGTCGCTAACGTTATGAAGGAAGAGGATATTCAGGCGATGGTTGACAAGGCCGTCGAAGCATTCGGAAGAGTAGACATCCTCGTGAACAACGCAGGGATCATGGATGGCTTCAGATTAATAGAGACGATCGAGGACGATTTATGGGAGCGGGTAATCGGCATTAATTTGACAGGTCCAATGCGTGCCATTCGCAAAGCACTTCCGGTCATGTTGCAACAGGGAGAGGGCGTTATTGTAAATATCGCGTCCGCCGCTGGTATAACTGGTGGGAAGGGTGGAGTTGCCTACACATCCTCCAAACATGGACTAGTTGGTCTTACCAAAAATGTAGGTTACATGTACGCGAAATCCGGCATTCGCTGTAATGCTATTGCTCCTGGCGGTGTTCTAACCAGCATCATGAATTCAATGGGCGATATGGACATGGCAGCTCTGCAGGAGTTCCAAATTGGAGCAGGTACTCAACGTCGCGAGCCAGTAGATCCAAGTGAAATTGCATCCGTGGCTCTATTCCTTGCATCGGAGGATTCAAAGTTTGTGAATGGGACTGTTATCACGGCTGATGGTGGCTGGACGTCTTATTGAGGTAAGTTAAAGGCTGAAAGGGTAGATTCCCGATCAGTCTTTTTTTTATTTCAGAAGGTGAGAAAGTCGTTAAAACGCTACTACGAAGTCGTTAGATTGTTAGATGGGGGTAGGCATATCTATTATGATCAAGATAAGTCATTCGAGTAATAAACGGAAAGGGAAGGGATTGTAAGATGGAAAAAGCCGTATCGGCAAATGTACCGCATGTGGGTATTCAGATCAAGAAAAAAGAAAATAAGTTCCGTAAATATTGGCCGCTGCTGACAATGATGGCCCCTGGTCTGCTCTACCTGCTATTTAATAACTATCTCCCCATGCTCGGGATTGTCATTGCTTTCAAAAAAATTAATTTTGCTAAAGGTATTCTAGACAGTGACTGGGTTGGCTTTAAAAACTTTGAATATCTCTTTAAGACATCGGACGCTTTTATCATTACGCGAAATACAATTCTATACAACCTCGTGTTTATTGTGTTGGGCACCATTTTGTCACTCGCTTGCGCGATCTTGTTGAATGAGATTAAGAACAAAATCTTACTCAAGTTTTATCAAAGTATCATCACGCTTCCGCATCTCATTTCGATGGTCATCGTCAGCTACTTGGTCTATGCGCTCTTAAGTGCAGATACGGGATTCTTGAATCACACGGTACTTCCTTGGTTCGGTATAAAAGACGGCATTTCCTGGTACACCGAGGATAAGTATTGGCCTTGGATTTTAACAATCGTTCACTTCTGGAAAAGTGTTGGCTATTCGAGCATTGTATTCTTTGCAGCCTTACTAGGCATCGACGAGGAGTACTACGAAGCGGCAAAACTCGATGGTGCAAGTCGATTGCAGCAAATCCGCCATATAACGCTGCCGATTCTAACGCCGGTGATTATCATGCTGACTCTGCTCAGTATCGGACGCATTTTCTACTCGGATTTCGGCTTATTCTATCAGGTTCCTATGAATTCAGGATCATTGTTTAATACAACGGCTACGATTGATACGTACGTATTTAGAGGCTTAACGGGCAATGGTGATATTGGCATGTCCACTGCTGCAGGTGTATATCAATCGATCGTTGGATTCTTACTTGTCATGCTAGCGAATTATACCGTGCGGCGTTTCAGCAAAGATAACGCATTATTCTAAAGGAAGTGGAGGTATTCCCATGCACAAAGAGAGCAGAGGCTTGACGTTGTTCAGCCACATCATGATGTTGTTATTCGCAGTCGTTAGTATTCTCCCTTTCATTCTACTCATTTCCGCGTCGCTAACCGACCAGAATGAGATTATTGCAAATGGTTATTCGTTCATTCCTCATACGTTCAGTACGGCTGCGTATGAATATTTATACGAAAGAGGGGGAGAGATCGCTCGTGCTTACGGAGTGACCATCTTCGTCACAGTAATCGGAACCGCAGCAGGGGTAGCCATAACGGCGCTACTGGCTTATCCACTATCTAGAAGTGGTACGCCACATCGCAATTTAATTATGTTCATCGTCTTCTTCACCATGTTGTTTCACGGAGGATTGGTTCCCTCTTACTTGGTTTACACCCAATTATTCCACATTAAAAATACGATCTGGGCTTTGATTGTACCAGGGCTCCTCATGAACGGATTTTATGTGATGCTGATGAGAACCTTCTTCCAGACGACAATTCCTAGTGCCTTGATCGAGTCCGCACAAATTGACGGGGCTGGCGAATATAGGACCTTATGGTCTATCGTGCTTCCGTTATCTACCCCTATTCTCGCGACAATTGGGCTCTTTGAATGTATCATGTACTGGAATGATTGGCAGTTGGGGATGATTTATATTACGGACCCTAAACTGTACAGCATTCAAAATTTGCTAAATCGAATTATGCAGGATATTCAATTCATTACGACTAATATGACCAGCAATACAAATGATGCGATGCAACAAATGCCGACAGATGCTGTGAAAATGGCGATTGCCGTCATTGGGGTCCTACCGATCCTGGTCGCGTACCCGTTCTTCCAAAAATATTTTATTAAAGGAATTATGATTGGTGCTGTAAAAGGATAGCTGCCGACTGATCTCCTCAAATGGACAACGCCACAACTGACTTATTAGGGTTGTGGCGTTGTCAGTTATGGTAAGAGTATGGTAGGTTTACATTTTAATGGATGTCCAAAGGAGCTGAAATGACATGAATACGCCAGCAGGGTACTGGAGACGTGTCTCACTGCGAGCAAAGCTAATCGTCAGCGTACTAATCATGACGATACCGCTAGTGGGGATGCTCTTCTATAACAACTATTATGCCATTCATGTCGTTCGCGGCCAGGTTGCGGATTCCTATACGAACATGCTGAATCTGTACACGAATCAAAATGATTCCCAGCTAGACGATATCGACTCGTATATGAGAACTTTGGCGGGCTCTGGTTACGATTTGCTATCGCTTAGTCAGGAAGTAACGGATAGCGAGTATTACAGTGCTAAAATTTATTTATTTAATAAATTAAGTAAAGATATAAGTTTATACGATCCTATAAGTACTTTTTTCGTATATACGGATCATCGGCAAGACTATTTTAACATTTCAAAGAATAACCCTTCAGCCATTAAGGAAAATGATATTATCCAAAAATATATGATTGATTATATTCATTCTGAGCGATTTCATTCAGAGAGTTCAGCTAAGGCTTGGAACTATGTTCAGATTAACGAACAAAACTATCTCGTTGATATTGTTCATTCAGGGGACAGCTATCTTGGAGCTTTGGTTAGCACCGAGGAGTTAGTAAAGCCACTTCGTTCTCTTCAAATTGGAGAGGAGGGAGAGGTCTTATTATCCAATACGCAAGGGGAACCGATTTCGAATTCCAAGCTCGTAAGTCAATATAAGATTGAATTGCAACAGGAAGTAAATGAATACTATATTTCTGGGACTCAAAAGAAATTTCTTGTCGTCGGAGCTCCATCCCATCGTGGTGACTTCAGTTTAGTTGCACTGATACCAGATCAACACATATTGGCCAATCTGCCGTATCTCCAGTCCATCGTGTGGTTCATCACAATCGGCACATTTCTCTTTATTCCGATGGGGTTGTATGCCATGAGGCAAACTATTCTAGTGCCTTTATATCGATTACTTCTCACCATGAAAAAAGTTCGGGAAGGCGATTGGAGCAGCAGGGTAGCGCTTCATAATACATCTGGAGAATTTCAAGTGATCGGCGGGGCCTTTAATGCCATGATGTCGGAGGTTGAGCGGCTTCGCATTAACGTGTATGAGGAACAGTTAAACAAGCAAAAGGAGGAATTACAGCGGCTGCAACTGCAAGTAAATCCCCACTTTTTCTTAAATACGCTGAATATCATTTATAATTTGGGTAAGATCAAGAATTATGAGCTGATTTTGGAAATGACAATGTCCCTCATTGAGTATTTCCGATTTATGTTCCGCAGCAATACCTCTTTTGTAGCGCTCAAAGACGAACTGAATCATACTCGAAACTATTTGAAAATCCAAAGTTTGCGCTTTCCCGAGAAGCTGAAGTGGGCGATCCACGCACCGGATTATTTAGCCGATGTTCCCATCCCTCCGCTAGTTATTCAATCGTTAGTCGAGAATGCGATTAAACATGCGGTTTCGCTAGATGAACTGCTTACGATCGACATACGGATTGAATTTCTAATTGAAGAACATAGCTCTAGAATGAAAATAAGCATCAGTGATACAGGACCTGGATTTAAGGCGGAGATACTTGAAAAACTGCAGGCAGGTTTAAGTGTGGAAAATGATCGCGGAGAGCATACGGGAATTTGGAATGTAGAACGGCGAATCCGCCTATTATATGGGGAATCCGCTTCAATTCTCTATGATAATGATCAAGATATGCATGGAGCTATAATCGAGTTGATTATTCCTACGAATCCAGGAATGGAGGAAACCAGATGAACGTTCATTTGCTCATCGTAGACGACGAAGTTCTCGCTATTGAAGGGGTAAAATCCGATCTTGATTTGACCAAATTGGGCATCAGCCAATTGTTCACGGCCATTAATATCAGACAAGCCAAGGAACTGTTTGGCAAGGAACGAATCGATATTTTACTGTGTGATATTGAAATGCCTCAAGGCAGCGGGTTTGATTTACTGACCTGGGTGAGAGAGCATCATCCGAATACAGCGACGATCTTTTTTACAAGTCATGCTGATTTCCGATACGCCAAAGAAGCGCTGCAGCTGGGAAGTGTGGACTATCTATTAAAACCTGTTCGTGCAGCTGACTTGGAAGCGGCTATTTTCAAAGCACAAGCCATAATTAATCGAAATAGCGAATTCAATAGAAACAGTCAATCCCATCAATTATGGCTAAAGCATCACGCTTTTATCATCGAAAGGTTCTGGGTGGACTTAATCCATCACTCCATCCCCAGTCAGCGTGCCGCGATACGCGAACAAGTGGAACTACATCATATTCCCATTACAGATGAATCGGTTTTTCTTCCCATTCTCATTTCGGTACAGCGTTGGAAGAAAGGTTTAAACCGCCGGGATGAGAAGATTCTGGAGTATGCGTTGAAAAATACAGCCGAAGAACTCATGATCGGTGACGGCGTTAACGGGATTTGTTTTCATTTGGATCGAGGCATGTTGTTGATTATCATGGCAGATGGTAGTGGGGCGAACTGGGCGTACGAACAACTTTATCAAGCATGCGAACAATATATAAAGTCATGTAATGATTATTTTTACTGTGATCTCTCCTGTTATTTTGGGCGTGAAGTGGCAGCTCATGAAATGGCTGAGACGGTAGCTGCATTGCGAGGATTTGATCGCAATAATGTTATTTTTGTGAATCAAGTTTTTCCTCAAACGGATAGCGGCACATCAATGCCTCCTGTAAAGCTGCCTGGATTAGGCGTGGTTGCCTCTCTCATGAAGACAGGTACGAAGGATGCCGTCATTCAGGAAGTGGAAGCGATGATTGGCAGTCTTGTCAGCAATCAAGGCGTAGATGCCGAAATCTTGCACCAATTCAATCAAAATTTTACACAAGTTGTCTTCTCCTATCTGAATTTAAGGGGGATTGAAGCTAATCAGTTATTCGGCGATGAGGAGTCGAGGCGTATAGCGGAGACGGCGGTACGCTCAATCACTGATATGATTGCCTGGGTTCGTCATGCAGTGAGTAAAGCGATGATCCATGCAGAAGTGGTGAAGGAGACGGAAAAGATCGTTCAGACCGTGAGAGCGTTTATCTCGCATAACTTGGATCAAGATATGACACGCGAAACGATAGCTGACCAAGTGTTTTTACATCCTGATTATTTAACGAGAATTTTCAAAAAAGAGACAGGTTATGCGTTATCCGATTATATTGTGCTGGAAAAAGTTAAAGTTGCCAAGGAGCTATTGTCTCGAACAGAGCGCCCTGTAAGCGTAATTGCATCGACGTTGGGGTATACGAATTTCTCCTATTTTACGAAGCTATTTAAGAAGCACGTCGGATTAGGGCCAATGGAATATAGAAGTCAAAACAACAAAGATAAATAAGTCGTGAAAACGCTATTATGATGTCGGTGGAGTGTTAGTCGCTCACTTCATTGAACGATATGATGAAGGAGTAATGAATGATACTTCTGGGGGGAATACGATGAAAAGGAATTTGAAGTTGGCGACATTGTCGCTTGTCACTATTATGTTAACAGGTGTGATTGCCGGGTGTTCATCTTCGAAAACAGAAGGAAATAGTGGTGCCGCTTCAACAGTAACTCCAGCTTCCAGCGCAAGTGCGAGTAATGCTACGAAAGATCCTTATGAAATCGCAATTGCTATGCCGGCATTCGGAGCAGTACCTAAGGATATCCAAGTAGTACAAGATGAAATTAGCAAAATTACGAAGGCTAAAATTAATGCAACAGTAAAAATCATCCCCATCAGTATCGGGTCCTGGTCGCAACAAATGAATTTGATGACCTCTGGTCGTGAAAAATTGGATCTATTCTTTGAGTTTGGTGCGGGGTACAGTGCCGACGTGGCTACAGGGAAAATTATCGCGATTGACAGTCTACTCGATAAGTATGGTGAAGGAATCAAAAAACAGATCGATTCTGCCTATCTGAATAGCGTTAAGATTGAAGGAAAAACCTATGGTGTGCCTGTCTATAAGGATTATACAACTGGAGTTCCAGGAGTTCTAATGCGGAAAGATTTAGTGGACAAGTACAAAATTAATGTAGCAGCCATTAAGTCGATGGACGACCTAGATCAAGTATATAAAACGATTAAGGATAATGAGCCTACACTTGCTCCACTCGGAGCCGGGTTATCCACGCCTGCAGATGTTTATGTCTGGTATGATAAGCTAGGGGATCGATTGGGTGTATTACCTGGGTATGACAACGGTTCGAAAGTTGTGAATTTGTTCGAAAGCAAGGAGTATGAAAACTATTTGAACAAGGTTCATAGTTGGAATAAGGCTGGATATATCAACAAGGATGCTGCTACAACGCAAGCTAACGCCTCCGATTTGTTGAAAGCCGATAAGGCATTTTCTTATTTCATCGGACTTAGACCAGGGAACTTGGAATCGGAAATCCGAGCGAATGGCAAAGATCTCGTTTTTGCACCTTTGATGACTGATATATATTCGACTACATCCAATGCACAGGGAGGATTGTGGACGGTATCTACGAACTCTACGAATCCTGAACGCACCATGATGCTCATGAATCTGATGTACACGGATAAAGATCTTGCCAATTTGTTTATCTACGGCCTTGAAGGGAAGCACTATGTGAAGGCTTCTGAGAATGCGATCGATTACCCGACAGGCATCGATTCGAAAACAGTTGGATATTCGATTCAAAGTTGGATATACGCTAACCCATCCATCGCATATCAGATGAAGTCCGACTTGCCGGAAATGTGGAAATTGACGGCTGAAGCCAACCAAAAAGCAATTAAATCGAAAGCGCTAGGCTTCACATTTAATTCGGAGCCAGTTAAGAATGAGGTTATTGCACTTAAGAATGTAACCGATCAGTATGCCAAAGGTTTGGAGACAGGCACACTCGACCCGGTCGATAAGTTAGCAGATTTTAGAGCTAAACTGAAAGCCGCGGGTATTGATAAAGTGATCACAGAAAAGCAGAAGCAGCTCGATGCTTGGGCGGCAGCGAACAAAAAATAAATAATCAAAAACTGGATTTCCATTGATCGATCGGCGAGCGGTTAGCCCGTGCTGGCGGTTGATGGAATTCTCTTTTTTAGATGACTAGAGGAGGATATAACATGAAGGTTTTCGGGAAAGTGATTGTCGTTACAGGAGCTGGAGGCGGTATAGGACGTGAATTGGTCCTACATCTCCTTTCAAAAGGGGCGAGCGTTGCGGCGGTTGATATTAATAAAGCTGCGTTGGAAGAAACGATTCATCGCGCTGGTGAACGAAGTGGGAAATTATCCACGCACGTCGTCAATCTAACAGATCGAGAGTCAGTTGAGGCACTTCCAGAGCAAGTCATAGCTCGTCACGGGGCAGTTGATGGAATCATTAATAATGCGGGGATTATTCAACCGTTTGTGCATGTCAATGACCTTGACTTTGATAAAATCAAACAAGTGATGGATATCAATTTTTACGGCACGCTGTATATGACGAAGATTTTTCTGCCGTATCTGTTGAAACGACCTGTAGGGCATATAACGAACATTTCTAGTATGGGCGGATTCCTGCCTGTTCCTGGCCAATCCATATACGGTGCATCTAAGGCAGCTGTTAAACTACTGACGGAAGGTTTATATGCTGAGCTTAAAGATACGAATGTGAAAGTAACCGTCGTTTTCCCAGGTGGTGTGGGGACAGATATTATGAAAAACTCGGGGGTAGAAGGTTTTACGAATTCCAATGCAAGCGACCAAGATATTTCCAAGTTATTAACACCCAAGTCTGCGGCAGAAATGATTGTTCAAGGAATGGAATTAGACCAATACAGAGTGTTGGCAGGTAAAGATTCTAAGATCATGGATGCTCTATATCGTTTAAGTCCTAAACGAGCAGCGGGGCTGATTGCGAAAAGTATGAAGAAACTAATTGAAGTAAAATAATAGTTTTGAAATCTTAGGCTTGCTAGAAGGTAACTCTAGCAGGTCTTTTTGTATCCCTAAAAAAAGGTCGGCAAAACGTTATGGATACGTCGTGAGAGTGTTAGTGAGCACTTATATAAAATCTTATGATGGTAAGAAAGTTAGCAATGCAGTAAACCGTATGTTGAAACCAAAATTGTACGAGGAAAGGGCGATCACATTGACTGATTCATCGACATCCATTCAATATACGAACCCGGTTATCCCGGGATTCCATCCTGACCCGAGTGTGTGTCGGGTAGGTTCAGACTTTTATCTAGTTACAAGTTCATTTGAATATTTCCCGGGCGTCCCGATCTTCCATAGTCGTGATCTCGTTCATTGGACACAGATCGGACATTGCCTTACCCGCCAGAGTCAATTGGACCTGGAAGGCTGCAGAAGCTCCATGGGCATTTATGCGCCAACGCTTCGCTATCATAATGGCCGTTATTACATGATTACGACGAATGTGAAAATGTTTCGCAATTTCTACGTCTGGGCGGAAAATCCGGAAGGGCCATGGTCCGAGCCCATTTGGCCTGAGTGGCCGAGTGTAGATCCTTCTCTTTTCTTCGATGAGGATGGGCGGGTTTACATCACGGGGACTGGTGGATTTTTTGGAGATGAACCTAAGGGGATTTATCAAGCGGAAATCGACATCGCAACGGGTAAGCTGTTATCTGAACGTCGTCTAGTTTGGCAAGGCACTGGTGGTAAATCGGCGGAAGGCCCTCACCTATATCGGGTGAATGGACAGTATTACTTGATGATTGCAGAAGGTGGAACTGAGTACGGACATATGGTCACGATCGCGAGAAGCAATTCGCCGTACGGGCCATATGAGAGCAATCCTGCCAATCCCATTTTGACGCACAGGAGCTCAGGATACCCCATCCAGGCAACAGGTCATGCGGATCTGGTTCAACTGGAGGATGGCAACTGGTGGGCGGTTTTCCTAGGCATTCGTCCCGTATCTGTGCCATTTAGCGGACGCCACCACCATCTGGGCAGAGAAACCTTTCTCGCTCCAGTGACTTGGTCCGCGGAAGGATGGCCGGTCATCGGGGATAACGGCAAGGTTACCGAGAAGATGGATGCCGGAACGCTCCCGATTGTCAGCGATGGCACACCTACGCTTGACGTTGACGATTTTAATGCCAACCAGCTGGGGCTGGAGTGGAATTTCTTACGAAATCCACATGCTGAGGATTGGTCTCTTGAAAAGCGGCCGGGCTGGCTGACGCTTCTTGGTTCAGAAGTGACCCTGAATGATACGGGTTCTCCCGCATTCGTCGGGCGGAGACAGCAGCATTTCAAGTGCAGCGTGTCTACGTTCATGTCTTTCGATCCTGCTCATGAAGGCGAGGAAGCGGGACTTACCGTGTTTATGAATGATCGCTTCCATTATGAGATTGCGTTGACTCGTGGGGGGGATGGCCAGCGAAAAGTCATTCTGCGCAGACGAATTGGCTCTTTATGGAAAGTGGAGCTTGAAGAGACTTATGATGGCTCTGACATCATCCTCAGTTTGGAAGCGGAGCCTGCCCAATACACGTTCTATTACGCTTCCCCGAATGGAGAACGTAAATCCTTTGGTTCGGGTGAGTGCTCATTGCTCTCGACCGAAGTGTCCGGCGGTTTTACAGGCGTGTATTTCGGCTTGTATGCGACGGGTAACGGTAAACGATGTGAAGCACCAGCGTCATTCGATTGGTTTCAATATACAGTTAAATCATAGTTAGAGGAGGTCACCACCATGTTGGAAGTCGTAGCATTGCGAACGGAGTATTTGGTAAATCCATTGGGACTGGATATAAGAAGGCCGCGTCTAGGCTGGAAGCTTCGTAGTGAAGGCAGGAACGTCCTACAAACCGCCTATCAAATTCAATCTTCGGCAACCGAGCGCTTCACTGCCCTGATTTGGGACAGCGGCAAGGTTGAATCGGGCCAGTCACAGGGCATTGGGTATGCAGGACCAGCATTAAAATCGCTAGAACGCATCTATTGGCGAGTCAAGGTATGGAGCAATCAAGAAGGGGAGTCACAGTTCAGCGCCCCTGTTTACTTTGAAACGGGGATGTTAAATGCTTCAGATTGGGTAGCTCGTTGGATTGAGCCTGAGACAGATGTGGACATTCACGCCTATAAGCCGGCGCCATATATTCGGAAAGAATTCACTGTAAAAAAGGGACTCGTCTCGGCAAGAGCCTGCCTTACCGCGAAGGGGTTATACCGTTTTTATCTAAACGGAATTGAAGGTACGGATCATCTGTTCACGCCTGGGTTCACTTCGTACCATAAACGCTTGCAATACCAGGTTTACGATGTAACGGCTTTGCTGCAAGAGGGCTCCAATGCATTAGGTGTCATCCTCGGGGATGGTTGGTGGAGAGGATCTACAGGCGGGGCCAATCTCAAAAACAATTTTGGCTATAAAGTCGCTTTCTTAGGGCAATTCGTGTTGGATTACGAAGATGGCAGCCGTGAAATCATCGGCAGTGACGGCTCATTTAGAACTTCCAGCGGACCATTGCTCAAGTCGGATATGAAAGCGGGAGATGTATATGACGCCAGAATCAACATCGAGGGTTGGAACCAACCTTCGTATGATGATTCTGCATGGGCACCCGTCCAGCTCACAGCCGATGGCTTCGACAATTTGATCGCTACTCGAAGCGTCCCTGTAAGAGCGAAGGAAAGATTTACTCCACAAGTGATGGGCACGCCAAATGGAGAGACGATTCTCGATTTTGGTCAAAATATCGCCGGCTGGGTAGAAATGAAAGTTAAAGGCGAAGCAGGGACTGAGATTGTTCTCATTCATGGGGAAGCCCTAGATCTCCACGGCAACTTCACTTTGCAAAATCTAGCAGAGCATGGAACAGTTGAGGATTTCCAAGAGGTTCATTACATCACGGCTGGCGATAGTGTAGAGAGCTATAGTCCACGGTTTTCGATTTTTGGATTCCGCTATGTACATGTTAAGAATTATCCGGGAGAAATCACACCTGAGAATTTTACAGCTGTGGCGGTGTATTCCGACTTAGACGAAACCGGAGATTTCACTTGTTCGAATCCGTTAATCACGCAGTTGGTGTCTAACTCCAAATGGAGCCAGAAAGGCAACTTCATGGAGGTGCCTACGGATTGTCCAACACGGGAAAGAGCGGGATGGACAGGGGATGCGCAAGTATTCAGTAGAACAGCCTCAGATTTCATGAATGTGTACCCTTTCTTTGAAAAGTGGATGGCTGACGTAGCAGCTGAGCAATTTGCTGATGGTTCTGTCGGCAGTACCGTGCCAACGGTTATCGGGCATCACAGTATGGAGGAATGGGAACGATTCATGGCGCAGAATAAAAACCCAATGATAGCAATGCGCAGGCCGAAACCAGGCACAGCCAGTATTCTTGATGGCTCTGCAGGCTGGGGCGATGCGGCGGTTATCATTCCATGGACGATGTATCTGTGTTACGGAGACAAGGCGATCTTAGAGAAGCAGTTCGATTCAGCCCAAGCGTGGGTGGATTACATGGCTGGCTGTGCGAAGGATGCGAATGAGCTATTCCAAGATTCGCCTGCTTATCACCATTTTACGGATGGGGAACGTGACGCTGATTACATCTGGGATACGAAGTTCCACTGGGGCGAGTGGCTTGAAACAGACACGGAAATGAGAGATCTCATGGCCGTTTTGACCAAAACCAAAGGAAACCATCCGGATGTATCCACCGCGTACTTCGGCTATTCGACACGATTATTAGTTGAAATGGCAGCTGTACTCGGGAAGACAGAGGAAGAAGCCAAGTATCAAGCGCTGTATGAGAAAATTAAACACGTGTACAACCAGTATTTTATTAAAGATGATGGCTCCATCTTGGAAGGCAGACAAGCACCAAATGTCCGTACACTTGCCTTTGACTTAGCGTCTGAGGATAAGAAACAGGCGGTCGCCGACAAGCTAGCTCAGCTGGTTATTGAACAGGACTATCACTTGAATACTGGATTCCTTTCGACACCTTTCATTCTTCAAGTGCTGGCGGACTACGGTCACGCAGATGTCGCTTTCCGATTGTTGGAGCAGGATACATGCCCTTCATGGCTGTATGCCGTTAGCAATGGTGCAACTACCATTTGGGAAAGTTGGAAAGGCGTTAAGCCTGATGGTGAATTGTCAGGGTCTCTGAATCATTATTCGTATGGAGCTGTGTGCAACTTCCTCTTTGCGGGGATAGCGGGCATTCGCCCTGTTTGGGAAACGCCTGGATATAAACATTTTGTATTGAAGCCTTTGGTTGGCGGAACGTTGACGGAAGCAGCGGCTACGTATGATTCCCAATACGGCACGATTACATCGAGTTGGGCAAAGTCAGAGCGCGGAGTCACCTATCGCTTTGAGGTGCCAGTGAATACGACGGCGACGATCATGCTGCCAGGCACGCGAGACGATTTCAAGGAATTATCTGGCGATTACCCAGATGCGCGGTATGAAGTTGGACGCATAGTAGTTACAGTAGGAAGCGGCGAATATCAGTTCACAATTCATGTAGGGAGTGTGGCTACACAATGAGAAAAACGATTGGGATGAATGAAGCTTGGAAATTTATTCGTCAGGACGTCGAGCAAGCTGAACGTGAAGGGTTCAATGATGAGCTGTGGCAACATGTCACGATTCCTCATACATGGAATGCAATCGACGGCGCAAATGGCTATGAATACTACCAAGGTGCCTGCTGGTATAGAAAGTCTTTTAAGGTGGAGCCTTCTAGTCAAGGAAATAAGGTGTTTATTGAATTTCAGGGCTCGAACAGCGTGACGGATGTCTATGTCAACGGCCAACATTTGGGCCAGCATAAAGGTGGATACTCCACCTTCAGATTTGACGTGACAGAAGTTGTTAAATATGGCACTGCCAATGTACTTGCGGTAAAAGTGGACAATACCGTTATGGATGATGTCTATCCGCAAAAAGCAGACTTTACGTTCTACGGGGGGATTTACCGCGATGTGAATATCGTGGTTGCAGCGCCTGTTCATTTTGACTTGATGGATCAGGGCTCACAGGGTATTTATATTGTTCAGGAAGAAGTATCGCAGGAAAGAGCTCAACTGAACATTAAATCCATCCTTGTGAATGACGGCAAGGAAGAGAAGAAGGTCAACCTCTGGGTGGATATCCTTGATGCTGACAAGCATGTTGTCACCTATGCCACGAAGGAAGTTGTGCTCGCTGCCGGAGAGACTCAAACCGTAGAACTGCCTTGCAACATTGACAATCCTACGCTATGGAACGGTAGAAAAAATCCGTATATGTACAGTGCCAGCCTATCCTTGATTAGCTTTAATGACACAATCGATGCGTTGTCGATTCCTTTTGGCGTCAGATACTTTCAGGTAGATCCTCAAAAAGGCTTCTTCTTGAACGGCGAGCATCTGTCATTAAATGGTGTATCCCGCCACCAAGACAGGAAGGACATGGGCTGGGCCATTTCGGAAAAAGAACAAGTCGAAGATATGGCATATATTCGTGAAATCGGTGCCTCCTCCATCCGGTTAGCTCATTACCAGCACAGTCAATTTTTCTATGATTTGTGCGATCAAGAGGGCATGGTCGTATGGGCCGAGATCCCGTTCATTTCCATTATGTCGCAGAATGAGTTGGAAGGCATTAATGCGAAGCAGCAAATGGTAGAGCTAATCAGACAGAACTTTAATCATCCTTCTATCATCTTCTGGGGCATTCAAAACGAGATTCAAATCGGCGGTGAACGTCCTGAGGTTCGTAAACTCGTTAGAGAGCTGAATGCATTAACGAAAAAGGAAGACCCAACTCGTTTAACGACCATGGCTAATGTTCTATTTGTCAACGAGGAAGATGAATACAACCGGATGACGGATGTGATTGGTTACAACAAATATTATGGTTGGTACCACGGAAAGTGTGAGGATTTTGCACCTTGGCTGGATAAGTTCCACCGCATTAACCCTGATATACCGCTGTGTATTTCCGAATATGGAGCAGAGGGTATTGTCCAATACCATAGTGCGGACCCAAAGGTAAAAGATTATACAGAAGAATATCATGCCTTGTTCCATGAAAAAGTATGGAAGACCTTCGCGGAAAGACCTTATCTTTGGGCTACGTATGTCTGGAACATGTTTGATTTCGGAGCGAACATCCGAGATGAAGGTGGCGTGAAGGGTAGGAATAACAAGGGGCTTGTTTCCTATGACAGAAAGATCAAGAAAGATGCCTTTTACATGTATAAGGCTCATTGGTCAGACGAGAAATTTGTTCATATCACGAGCAAGCGCTATGTGGACCGAGCAGAGAGCAGCATTCAAGTTAAGGTGTATTCCAACTGCAAGGAAGTAACGCTCTGCGTCAATGGAACTGAAGTTCAAACGAAAATCAGTGATGATAAAATTTTCATTTTCGACCATGTATCTCTGGCTGAGGGTATCACGGAAATACGAGTAGTGGCTGTTGAAGACAATTCGAAATATGTGGATTTTGCGAAGTTTAACAAAGTAGACGAACCGAATCCAAGTTACGAAGCTCCCGTTGAGGAGAAAGGTGAAGAGGTTCAGAACTGGTTCCAAATGCCTGAGTTAGAGGGAGAGCTCGAGGAATTACAAATTACGGATGATGTTTACTCAACGCGTTGCACGTTTAAAGTGCTTTTCGAGAACGATGAAGCGGCAGCCGTGTTAAACAAATATTTAGGAGAAGGCTTTAGATCGCAACCAACGTATAGTATGACGCAAGGATTTATGATTGATATGTTGGCGGAAATGGCGCCTGATCACTTCACTGACAAGCTATTGTATGCACTCAATAGAGAGCTGACCCGTATTAAGAAGTACATGTAATATCCACTAGGTTTGAACAGACAAAACACCTGTTCAAACCATCTTTGTTTTTCACACCTAGCGTAATATCCTTTAAATGACCCAGTAAAAACTTTGAAATACCTCTTTATTTCGTCAGTTGAATTTAGTATATTTTCGTGTGAACATAAACAAAATAACCTGTACTAATAATCAATTATATGAAGTGTACAAAAGGATGGGCTAGTCATGGGGAACAATCGTTGGACACAAAGAATAGTTGTTATCATCAGAAACATGAAATTCCAAAACAAACTCATGTTCGGTTATCTTCTCGCTTGTGTCATCCCTCTCATAAGTGTAAGCGTTATCATATTTAATCAATCAGCAGCAGGGCTGGAGGACTCCTCCGAAGAGTTTGCTTCCTTGTATACATCTCAGATTCGGACCACGTTGAATCAGTTTGTTGAAGAATATGACAAAGTGACCAAGTCCGTTCTTGTCGAGAACGGTTTGATATACAACTTAGCAGGAGAGCAAAATCTGTCCATGGAGGAACTGATCAATCAAAAGATGGCGGTCCAGCGTCTGATGATGCGAGTTACATGGCTCAAGTCTGACATTAGTACCTTGATGCTGGTGAGCCGCGATAACAATGTTTATCAATATACGACAACAACAAGCAGAGTGAATGAGAACGCTTTACTTTCACAGGCTAAAGTGTGGAATGAACGGTATCGGAACACCGAGGATCCGTTTTTTATTACAGGGCTCCATGATCGTTCCTATTATGAGGATAAAGGTAAGGGAGCCGTCGTAACGGTAGGGAGACTGCTGTTCAGCTCCGATGGGGCTTATGCGGGCCTACTTCTGATTGACCTTGATCCCTTCATCTTGCTGCAGCTCGATCCAGATTTTGTCTTGGCACGTGATAAATACGGGATGAGTGTCATCATCAGTAATCGTCAGAAGGAAATTGTCTACCATTCCGATGCGGCTAGCGGTCGCATGACATGGGAACGTGCGCTCGAGTTTGGTGCAGATTTTATTAAGGATCGTGAAGACAAAGACCGAATTATTTTAACGGGAAATACTTCAGATGGGGATTTAGTTATCAAAACGGAAATACCGCGTTCCAGACTACTTCAGAAAATTAATCGTATCAAAGGGGTGACTGTGATTGTCATCCTGTTGAGTTGTGTAATCATAGCCCTAATCTCTTTCGGATTAAGCTACACGATCACTAGGCCGATTAAAGCGCTCCGTAGAAGTATGAAACAGGCGGAAGCTGGGCAATATCTGCCTTTGGAAAGAGAGCAGGCTAACGATGAAATCGGAAGTCTTGTATATAGCTACAACAAAATGATTATAACGATTCGTACCTTAATTGAAGAGGTATATTTAGCGGAAATAAAGCAACGTCAAGCTAAATTAATAGCGCTTCAGAATCAAATCAATCCACACATGCTCTACAATACGTTGGAATCCATTCGTATGAAGGTACTGGCCAAGGATGATGAGGAGAGTGCCGGTATGATTATGATTCTGGCACGCATGTTTCGGCTCGCCTTGGGCAAGGGGGGCAAACAGCATACGATACAGCACGAATTGGCGTACACCGCTAATTATATGCAACTTCAAAATATCCGATTTGATAATATGTTCAGCTTAAGTGTCAGGATTCCCGAAGAGATTCAAAACTGTACGATTATCCCTCTCGTATTTCAGCCAATCGTTGAGAATAGTATCAACCACGGATTCATGGATTATAGTCATCCCATAAGTATTGTGATTGAAGGCGACTGGACGGATGAGGGGGAGATTATCATTCGGATCAGGGACAATGGGGCAGGTATCTCAGAGGAGAAGCAAGATGAGCTGCTTGCGATGTTGGCGCATGTGGAATTGGATAAATACAAACTTGAAGAGGATAATGAATCAGAGAATAGCGGACTAGGTCTGAAAAATATTGCTGAGCGGATCAAGCTCCATTACGGAGACAAGTATTATTTGACGATTCGTTCAGGTATGAACCGTGGAACAATGGTTGAGATTTGTATTCCGAAACTTAGGGGCTAAGTATGGGAAGAGTGGGAGGCATGGGGAATGAAACTAATTTTAGTAGATGATGAAAAAGGCATTGTAGATGGTCTCAAAAGAATGATAAACCGCTATATTCCGGAATGCGAGGTTATCGGTACGGCTCACAATGGCTTGGAAGGCTTCGAATTAATTCAAACCCTTCAACCAGACTTGGTTATTACGGATATCCGAATGCCGAAAGCAGATGGCCTTGACATGATTAAGATGCTGAATGACGAGGGGAGTCAGGCGAAATTCATCCTCTTAAGCGGGTATACCGATTTCGAATACGCAAGGCGAGGCATGCAATTAGGTGTACACAACTATATCAACAAACCAGTCGAAGTTGAAGAGCTGCGTGAATGCGTAGGTCAGGTCTTGGAGAAGATTCGCTTAGAAAGAACCAAGATTCAAGAAATGAATGAGTTGAAGCAAGAGGTACTTACCCGTAAGCAAGAGAAAGATTGGCGGGATGTGCTTGATCTCGGAAGCGATAATTCAGATTTCTTGGAAGAGCTGCTTCAGACTGCACAGATCCCCATGGAGAATGCGTCTTTCGTGTGCGCTCTTCTTGAGTTAGACGGCAGTACAACTGCGATGAAGGAACTTAGACTACATGATGTATTTGAGAGTATCGATCGGGCTTTTAAACACTACCAAGGCGTGTTTCGTTTTCGCTATGCCGGCTCCCAAGTGGCTATCGTGATAGCTCATAGTGGGTCCATCAAGTATGAGGATATAGTCCGCGCAAGCTCGCTTTTGAAGGAGGACATACATCTTGCATTGGATCTGTCTGCAACCCTGGGAATTGGAACTATACAGAAGAGCGCTGTCGGAGTCAGCCAGTCGTTTGAAGAAGCCAGTTATGCGTTAAGTTACAAATTCATCAAAGGAACCGATGCGGTAATTCCGTTTCCAGAGATCAACAACCTGACAGTACCCAGCCATGCTGTCCCTGGGGAGTTGATCGCTAAGCTCGAAGCTGGTCTCGATAATATGGACGAGTCTGGGTGCGTAGAGACCATTCGGGAGATCTTCCGAGGGATGGAAGCAGAAAAGAACATGAGAGCGGCAGATCATCAGTCTCTGTGCTTGAACATACTTCTCTCATGCGTTCGGAACATGCCCTTTCAACAGCTGCAGCAGAACGATTTCTTGGGCCGACATATTCTATCTCTAGAGAGTATTTCGCGGTCTCGGACGTTAGAGCACCTTGAAGAATGGACACTTAAAGTCATACGACGAATTATTTCATTCAAACTAGAGCATAATATCCCCAAGAAAAAGGACATTATAACAGAGATCAAGGATTATTTGATGAAGAATTACAAAGAGCCGATCCGAATTGCGGATTTAGCCTCTCGTTTTTTTATCTCTCCCCTTTATTTAAGTCAGTTTTTCAAACAAAAGACAGGGGAAACATATGTGAATTTTCTGACTCAGATCCGCATCAACAAAGCCAAAGAACTTCTACAGAGTACCGATTTAAAAGTGTACGAGATCTGCGAGATGGTTGGATATTCGGATACCCAGCACTTCGCTAGATTATTTGAGAAACTAACTGGATGCAAACCAAGGGAATATAGAAAAAATACACCAAATCCGTAATGTAATTGGCCACTCCGACCAGGAGTGGTTTTTCAAATTCTAAGAAATGACCTTGTTTTTACTTGGATTTGCCCAATTGAGGGAAGCTCCCCCTGGCGGTATGATTATACATGTAAGCGATATCAACAAGAGAAGATACGGGGGAGGGAACACAGTGAAAGTAGCTTCAATCAATCGAATGAAGGTGTATTGGCCGTTATACGTCATGGCGATTCCGGGAATTATTTTTCTCGTTATATTTAAATACATCCCGTTGGCCGGCGCTGTAATCGCCTTCAAAGACTATTCGGTGTTTAAAGGATTCATCGATAGTCCATGGGTAGGTCTCAAACATTTCAACACATTAATTGATCATCCTGATTTTGTAAGGGTGTTCAGTAATACCATGATCTTGGGGTTTCTGAAAATCGTTCTCGTTTTTCCAGTTGCTGTTCTGCTGGCCCTTATGATGAACGAAATTCGAATATCAGCGCTTAAAAAAGGGATTCAAACCGCGCTGTATATTCCACACTTTTTGTCATGGGTTATCGTGTCTGGTATTATCTTTGATTTCTTCTCAATCAGCGGATTGTTCAACATCGTCATTGGGTGGTTTGGTCATGAACCTGTGCTAGCGATGCAGGAGAGCGCATACTTCCGGCCTATCTATGTAATCTCATCCATTTGGAGAGACGCTGGTTGGGGAACAGTCGTATACATGGCTGCCATCAGTGCGATTGATCCTCAGCTCTACGAATCAGCTATGATGGATGGGGCATCAAAATTTAAGCAAATTCGTCATATTACGTTTCCGCTTTTACTACCTACAGTGCTTGTCCTGTTCTTACTGGAAATCGGTAACTTCCTAGATTTAGGATTTGATCAAGTCTTCAATATGTTAACTCCAATGACTTACAGCGTAGGAGATATCCTCGATACGTATGTGTTCCGAACAGGTATTCAGCAGGCACAGTATAGTTTTGCAACGGCTGTTGGATTGTTCCAGTCCGTAATCGGATTTACATTGGTGTTTATCTTCAATAAACTTTCGAAGAAATTCTCAGATGGGGGGCTCTGGTAGATATGTTTGAATCACGTGGAGAGAAAATATTCGTATCGACCATCACGATCCTTCTCATCTTGTTATCCGTTATGGCACTGATACCGCTGCTGTCCGTAATTTCAACATCATTAAGTTCCAAAAGTGCTGTAGATATGAATCTCGTCACAATTTGGCCCAAACAATTTACGCTAGACTCATGGGGGCAAATGATTGACCGCGTGGACCTGTGGAAATCGTTTTCCCTAACGCTCATATCGACGGTAGTAGGTACGGCGCTTGCTTTGTTGATGACTGCTTTACTCGCATATCCTTTGTCGAAATCGGAGTTTCGTTGGGGCCGCGTTATTATGATCGGTGTCGTCATTGCGATGATCTTTAAAGCACCGCTTATCCCTTATTTCCTTACGGTTCGAGGTGTCGGGCTGTATAATAACCCGTTGGTGCTCATCGTGCCGCACATTCTGAATCCGTTCAATCTAATCATCATGCGATCTTTCTTTAAAGGGTTTTCCAAGGAATTGGAGGAAGCGGCATTTATCGAAGGATGCGGATATTTCCGAATGTTGTTTCAATTCGTACTTCCGCTGTCCAAAGCAGTATTGGCAACACTGGCGCTATTTTACGGCGTTGTGTTATGGAACCAGTTCCAACATCCACTTTTGTTCTTGCAAGATCCTAATTGGTTCCCGCTGCAAATTAAGATTCGCCAGTTCATCACAGATGATAACGTGATTATGGTTGGGGCAGCTTCTACGGCTGACTTGAACTATAACGAGCGAACATTAAGAGCCGTGACAGTTATCTTCGCCATCATTCCAATTGTTATGGTGTATCCGTTCCTTCAGAAATACTTTGTCAAAGGCGCTATGATTGGTTCGGTAAAAGGGTAAGAAATTCTTCTGGTTTCTAGGCATTTGCCTTAAACATATTATTTATTTCAATTCATAGGGGGATTAACACATGGGTTTTAAAAAGTTAGGTTTGGTATCTGCGACATGTCTCCTTGCGATTACGGCGGCCGTGACTGGCTGTAGCAGCGCAAACAAAGAATCTTCCCAAGGTACGACTGCACCTTCTGCACAGGTTCAGGATGCAAATGGCAGTGAAGTTGTGGATATTGAAGTGTGGGGTACCAATATCGGGTACAAACCGATCACAAAAGGCAGCAAGCTATATGAATTGTATAAAGAAAAGCTAGGTGTTGGTGTCATTCATCCTTATGTAGAATGGAACGGGGGCACGAATTACCTAAATCAGTTGAACTTGAAAATCGCTGCCGGCGAAATACCAGATCTGTTCCTTCCTAAGGAAGGCATTGAAAACAGTCTGGCTAAAAATGGTGCGATTGCGGATCTTACTGAACTGTTGCCTAAATATGCCCCAAATCTTTGGAATGCGATTCCGAAAGATATTTGGGATATCGTGAAAGCGAACGACCCTACAGGTCAAGGGAAAATCTTTTACATCCCTGGCGTCGTTGACTACGGCAGATATGCAGGGATGATTCGCAAGGATTGGCTAGACAAATTAGGGTTACAGATGCCGAAAACGCAAGACGAGTACGTCAAAGTCTTGGAAGCGTTCCGTGACAAGGATCCTAATGGCAATGGTCAAAAGGATGAGCTTCCAACAGGTGGACGTCAGGAAGCGCGTTGGATGGATCATTTGTTCGCGATGTATGGCGTGGCTATGTTCGAAGGATACCCGCAATGGGATCTATATGACGGCAAGCTGACTTATGCTGCAGTAACACCGAACATGAAATCCGCTTTGGAATTTGCTGCTAAGTTGTATAAAGACGGACTGCTTGATAAAGAATCACTGCTTAACGATAAGGCGAAGTGGGATGGAAAAGTTAATGACGGTAGAGCCGGGAACTTCTTCCACTGGGCAGAAACTAGCTATTTATACATGGAAAACACATTCAAAAACACAGGTGTAAAACCTGACTTTGCAGTCCTTCCTGTGCCAGAAGTTCCAGGATACAAAGGTTTCTATACATGGAAAAGATTCTTAGAGCCACAATGGGTTGTTAAGAACACGAAGGATCAAAAGAAATTAATGGCAACATTGAAGCTGTTGAACAACATGTATGACAAGAAGACTTGGAACTCCCTATTCCTTGGTGTAGAAGGTATGCACTATACGATGAAGGACGGCAAAGCGGTTAAACTTCCGGATGACAAGAGCACACAAGAAAATCTAATTCTTGATCCATATTCCAAATTGTCGACACTTGACTTCATGACTGAACTAAATAAAAGCACAGCATCAAATGATAGAATGTGGGCAGTTGATCAAACGAATAGAAATATGCAAGAAGCACAAAAGTATGCAAAAACAATTGCCGGCGACGGTATGCCAGCAAGTGTTTACGACGGCTTCCCAGACATTAACAACCGTACATTGTTTATCGAATACGCAACTAAGATTATCCTTGGCCAATTCCCGATCAGCAAATTCGATGAGTTTGTAGAAAAATGGAACAAAACGGGTGGCGAAGAAGTAACGAAACGCTCCAGAGATTGGTACGCAAAAGTGAAAAAATAATAGAGATTGACTCGATCCGCTCGGCTTCTTATCGAAGTCGAGCGGATCTTGTTACAAATAGGAGGTACCCATGAGTAATCGTATGAAAGAAGTGCTTGAAGGCCAAGAGAATAATTACATTCTTCCTTTTCTGTGGCAACATGGTGAGGAAGAAGCCGTGATCCGTGAAGAAATTGCCCGTGTGCATGAATCAGGCATCGGAGCTGTATGTATAGAAGCTCGTCCACATCCGGATTTTCTAGGACCAAAGTGGTGGACGGATATGGACATTATTATGGATGAGGCCCGCAGCCGCGGCATGAAGGTTTGGCTGCTGGATGATGACCATTTTCCAACAGGACATGCCGCAGGCAAAGTAAAGGATGCGCCCGAAGAGCTTCATCGCAAGTTTCTGGCTGAGCGTTATATCGATACGCTCGGCCCGGCCAAAGGCACATCACTGCTGCTGAATACTTTGCTGATGCGTGGCCTTCGACCGACGATCTCCCATCCGGAGCGGGCAACTGGCTTTAATAAACTAATCTCCGTTGTCGCGGTTCGCCGTGATCCAACAAGTGGAGATTTGCTTAGCGATAGTATCGACATCACGGATTGCGTGCAAGACGGCATCCTATACTGGGATATTCCTGAAGGATATTGGCGCGTATTCATTATCACGGAAAATAAGGATGGCGGCAGCCTGCAACAAGACGATTATTTGAATCCATTGGATAGAGATTCTGTACGCATTTTGCTAGATACCGTGTATGAAGCTGTGTATGAAAGATATAAGGCTGAATTCGGTAAAACGTTTGCTGGATTTTTCTCGGATGAACCAGGATTTTACAATGACAAGACGACCTTTGATTTCCAATCTAGACCAGGCAAAAAAGGCGTGCCGCTGCCATGGAGCAGTGATGTGCCAGTTCTGCTTGAGCAGGCGCTGGGTGCCGACTACCGCAAACACCTTCATCTTCTCTTTCATGATGGGGGAGAACAGACACATATCGTGCGGTATGCCTATATGAATATCGTAAGCAAGCTCTATGCGGACAACTTTTGCAGCCAGATCGGAGAGTGGTGCAGAGCCCGCGGAGTTGAATATATTGGACATGTACTCGAGGACAACAACGTCCATGCAAGGCTTGGCTCCGGAGCAGGACATTTCTTCCGTTCCATGTGGGGGCAAGATATGTCTGGCCTCGATGTGGTGCTGTGGCAGATCGTTCCTGGCTTTGATGAATTATCGTTTAGCAAGCCAGGTGGGGATACGGATAGTGAGTTTTTCCACTATGGGCTTGCCAAGCTTGGCGTATCGCTGGGGCACCTCGATCCGAAAAAGCAAGGACGAACGATGTGCGAAGTCTATGGGGCATACGGCTGGGCGGAGGGCTTGAAGCTCATGAAATGGCTTACGGACCATATGCTAGTCCGCGGCGTCAATTATTTTGTCCCGCATGCCTTTACGCAGAAGGATCCAGACCCAGATTGTCCACCGCATATGTATGCAGGGGGGAAAAATCCTCAATATCGCTATTACAAGCATTTAAATCATTACATGAATCGGATCAGTCACCTGATTTCAGGTGGACGGCATGTAGCCACTGCGGCCGTTGTGTATCATGCTGAAGCTGAGTGGTCAGGCGAGGCGATGCTGTTCCAAAAGCCCGTGAAGCAATTGATGCAGCATCAGATTGACTGCGAAATCTTGCCAATCGATATCCTATTGGATGCGGCAAGCGTGAAGGATAACAAGCTACATGTGCATAATGAGGATTTTGCATGCCTTATCGTGCCATATGCAGAGGCGCTCCCAGCCGCGGCGATTCGCCGATTGGCAGCGTTTGCCGAACAAGGCTTAGCAGTGCGTTTTGTCGGCGGATTGCCGACACGATCGAGCGAAGGCAGCGAAGTTACTACTGAACTAGTTGAGCTTGCTAATCACCGAAATGTAAAGGTTGTTGCACTAGACGTCTTGGCGCAAACGCTTGTTACGGATGGACATTATGAGATTCAAATTGACGCAATTGAACCTTATCTCCGGAACTACCATTACGCGCATGAAGGCTTGGACGTATTTATGTTCTTTAACGAACATCCGCATCAAACCATTCGCAGGAAAATCGTTTTGCCAGTCAAAGGTGATGTCTATGCCTATGATGCCTTTATCAATCGACTGACAAAGCTCAATGCCTTGCAGGAGAAGGATTCGAGCACAACAGTCGAAGTTGTCCTTCATCCGTATGAGTCTATCGTACTCATTCATGGTACTGATCTTGAAGGACATGAGGGCGCACCGCAGATTGCAAGTGGTTCGGAATTAGAGATAAACAGCGAATGGACGGTGTCCATGGCTACCGCGGAACAATATCCTCATTTTGAAGCATGGGGGAAAATGAGCACCTTAAGCAATATGAGCGATGCTGGTTGCTTGCCGCGATTTACAGGGACGTTCCGTTATGAAACGGAATTTGAGTGGCATGAAACGGTGAATCAAGGTATTCAATTAGAGTTGGGTGAAATCTATGAAACCGCGCAAGTATGGATCAACGGTGAAGAGGCAGGTGTTCGTATTTGTCCTCCATACGCCTTAGCAGTCGATGGTCTTATCCACAAGGGTACAAATAAGTTAGTCGTAGAAGTTACGAATACGATGGTGAAAGAACTGCCCGACTTCTTGTCGGCCTTCGCACAGCAGGAACCAAGCGGACTTATCGGGCCTGTGCGGGTGATTGATTAGATTATGAATGAAATCGTGAATCCCATTCTGCGCGGCTTCAATCCCGATCCCTCCATCATTCGTGTCGGCGATGACTACTATTTGGCAACGTCCACCTTTGAGTGGTTTCCAGGTGTTCAAATTCATCACTCCAAAGATCTTGTTCACTGGAAGCTCCTGACACATCCGCTTCAGCGAACCTCACAGCTGGATATGTTGGGAAATGTGAGCTCAGGGGGAGTATGGGCACCATGTCTAACTTTCGATAACGGCATCTTCTATTTAATATACACGGATGTGAAATCTCGCAAAGGCGCATTCAAGGACACGCATAATTATTTGGTAACCGCTACGGACATACTTGGACCTTGGTCTGATCCCGTGTATTTGAACAGCAGCGGCTTCGATCCGTCCTTGTTCCACGACGAGGACGGTCGTAAATGGCTGCTTAATATGATCTGGGATTTCCGCAAGGGCCGCAACAAGTTCGGTGGCATTGTCATCCAAGAATATTCGGTCGATGAAAACAAATTAATTGGCCCTGTGTCTACGATCTTCCAAGGGACGGAACTTGGATTCACGGAAGGCCCGCATGTATACAAACGGAATGGTTTCTATTATTTGATGACAGCCGAAGGCGGGACGAAATACGAGCATGCTGTTACGATGGCCCGTTCAACCTCCCTTCTCGGTCCTTATGAAATCGACCCGCATAATCCAATGCTGACAAGCTTTGGAGCTGCGGATTCGATTCTTCAGAAGGCTGGTCATGGCGACCTCGTCGAAACTCAAAACGGTGAATGGTACTTGGCACATTTGTGCGCAAGACCGACTGTGGAACATTTTTGCACACTAGGAAGAGAGACGGCGCTTCAAAAATGTGTATGGGACGACAGCGGCTGGCTGCGATTGGCGGGAGGCGGAAATCGTCCGCTCCTACAAGCCAAAGCTCCCCAGCTTCCGAGTTTCCCTTTCCCGGCGGAAGCGGAGAAGGACGATTTTGATGAAGCAAAGCTAGGTTTGCATTGGAGCACACTGCGAATTCCACCGGATCCAAGCTGGTTCTCGCTAGAGGAAAGAGAAGGGCATTTGCGACTTCGGGGAATGGAGTCCTTAAGTTCGTGGCATCGCCAAAGTCTCGTAGCTCGCAGACAACAGTCGTTTCAGTTCGAGGCAGAAACTCAACTCGAATTTAATCCAGCACATTTTCAGCAAATGGCAGGCTTAATTCTGTATTACGATGGGGACGATTATGTCTATTTGCGTATCTCGCATGAGGAAGAGGCTGGCAAGGTGTTGGGGATTATCCAGACGATTCAAGGACAGTACGATGAATTCCTTGATGCTGAAGTGTCGATTCCCGAACATACACCTGTCAGGTTAAAAGCGAATGTGAATCGGGAAAAGTTGCAATTTTCTTATGCACTCGGGGAAGGCGATTGGAATTGGATCGGCCCTGAAATCGATATTCGTCATCTTTCGGATGATGCCGCGTTTCCGCTGCGGTTTACGGGTACGTTCGTTGGCATGTGTGTGCAAGACTTGAGCGGCACCCGACTACATGCGGATTTTGATTATTTTGTTTATAAAGAACGGCATTAACTCTGAGTAATCCGCCTTGTGGAAGGAGCAGCTTATATGACATATGTATGTAATCCCATTAACATGGCATACAAATATCAATTTATTCAATCTGGGAAAATGAGCATAGCAAGAGAAGCAGCAGATCCCTCTTTAATCTTGTTTAAAGGAAAGTATTATCTATTCCCATCGATGACAGCAGGATTCCTAAGGAGTGATAACCTAGTCGATTGGGAATTTCATAGCCTTACAGGTGTGCCGATTTATGACTACGCGCCTGATGTTAGGGAAATCGGGGAATATATTTATTTTTCTGCATCTTCCAAAAGTAAAAATTGCTCCTTCTTTAGGACGAAAGATCCCGTCCAAGAAGCATTTGAAGAAATTCCTGTGGATTTCCCTTTTTGGGATCCAAATCTGTTCGTCGATGAGGATGGCCGCATTTATTTCTACTGGGGCTGTTCCAACATCACACCTATTTATGGCGTTGAGCTGAATCCTGCGGATATGAAACCGATCGGTAAGCCGCTTGAACTTATTTTTGGTCAGCCCACATGGATTGGTTATGAACGAAGCGGTGAAGATCATGTGTTTGACAAAACAGCGGAACAAATCGAGGAATTGGTTCAAGCCTATGCGCAAAGCGGAAACATGACCGAAGAAAAACTGGATATGTACAGGAGAGTTGTCGGCAGTGATCCCTACATCGAGGGACCGTGGATGGATAAATATAATGGCAAATATTATTTGCAATATTCCAGCCCCGGAACGCAATACAATGTGTACTCCGACGGTGTCTACGTATCCGACAAGCCGCTTGGACCATTTGTTTTAGCTCAAAATAACCCTTACTCCTATAAGCCGGGCGGATTTATCCCCGGTGCCGGTCATGGATCCACACTGGAAGATAAGTTTGGCAATTGGTGGCATACCTCAAGTATGAGAGTCAGCGTAAATCATCCTTTTGAAAGACGTTTGGGGTTGTGGCCGGCAGGCTTTGATCCAGACGGCGAATTATTCTGTAATCAGCGATATGGCGATTGGCCTATGAAGATCGAACAGGCAGCGATAGACCCTTGGTGTAATCCAGATTGGATGCTTCTCTCCTATGGCAAGCCATCTTGTGCCTCTTCTTGTGAAATAGGGAAAGACGCTTCGAAGGCAACGGATGAAAATATTCAGAGCTGGTGGAGGGCAGCATCCCATGAACCAGGTGAATGGCTTGAGATTGATCTGAAGCATGTATGTGACGTACGTGCTGTACAAATCAATTTTGCCGATGATCAATTGGACCTTTCGTTTCCAGAGGGGGTAACACCAATGGAAAACGGAGTCATCAACATAACGAAAAGATACCTGGATGAGCGGAAGCATGTGACAAGATGGCTTCTGGAGGGTTCCATTGACGGAAAAGACTATTTTGTCATGGAAGATAAATCAAGCGTGGATTCGGATTTGTCACATGATTTCGTTGTGAAAGAAGATGGGGTGAAAGCACGGTATATCAAGTGTACGGTTTTGGAACTTCCCTTCAATCAACATGCCTGCATATCCGGATTGCGAGTGTTTGGGATAGGTGAAGGGGAACTTCCTGAGCAAGTATCCAACGTTCAAACGAAACTCTTGAGTGAATTAGACCTTTCCGTCACATGGGAAAGCGCAAGTGTGCTTGGGTTCAATGTACTATGGGGCTTTGCACCAGACAAACTTTATCATAGTTATATGGTTTTTGAGAAGAAATCCGTCCAAATTGGCGCTTTAATGAAAGGGCAATCGCTCCATGTCAGGGTTGATGCTTTTAATGAAGTAGGCATCACCGAAGGGGAAGTACACTGTGTAATTGAATAGCTGCAAGTAAAAGTAAAGTGAGGTCTGGCTAATGAAATATGCCGTGGAGGTACCTGAGCTTAAGAAAATCCGCTTAATCGTGAACAGTGATGCCAAGAATGAGGCTGATGACCAGTATGCCATCGTTCATGCGTTATTAACCTCGCAATTTATCGTAAAAGGGCTGATTGGTGCTCATTTTGGCCCGGCACGAAGCAAGACTTCGATGCTCGATAGTGTGAAAGAAATCGAACTGTTATTGGATCTCATGGGGTTAACGGGAGAATATCCCGTTCTTTGTGGGGCAGAACATGCGATGCAAGACGAAACAACGCCGGCCCTATCGGAGGGGGCGAAGTTGATAGTACGCGAAGCTATGTCGGATGACCCAAGGCCATTGTTCGTCATTTTCTTAGGAGCCATCACTGATCTAGCGGCAGCTTATCTCATGAGCCCTGGGATTGCTGATCGCTTGACAGCGGTATGGATTGGAGGAGGAGCTTGGCCAAAAGGTGGAGAGGAATTTAATCTAGGGAACGATATTCACGCTGCGAATGTTGTGCTGGGTTCACAGATTCCGTTGTGGCAAATTCCTAGAAATGTCTACGCCAAGATGAGAGTCAGTATCGCGGAATTAAAAGCGAGAGTGGAACCTTGCGGCGCTATCGGCCACTATTTATATCAACAATTGGTGGAGACCAACGATCAATGGGCAAACAATCCAGGATGGCCTAGAGGAGAAGTATGGACATTGGGAGATTCTCCGGCTGTAGGGCTGTTGATGAACGATCAGCCTTTTGATTATGACATGAAGCCAGCACCGCGCATAGCCCCTGACTTGTCCTATATTCATTATCAAATGGAGAGACGAATCCGAGTATATCGAGATATCGATGTCCGATTTATTTTAGAAGACATGTATGCCAAATTAGCATTGTTTCATGCGGAGGTAAACTAATGGCAAAATCCATTCAAATGGATCAATTACGACTAGGCGTCTGTTATTATCCAGAGCATTGGCCCGAAGAGCTGTGGGGGGACGATCTCAGAAGAATGAAAGAGATGAATATCTCGGTCATTCGGTTAGCGGAGTTTGCTTGGACGATTTTTGAACCGCAGGAGGGCCACTTTGATTTTAGTTTCTTTAGGTGTGTGATGGATCTTGCCCATGAGTATGGCTTGAAAGTGATCTTAGGAACTCCGACAGCAACGCCTCCAGCATGGCTTACACATAAGTATCCAGAAGTATTGAATGCCAACGTCGATGGTGTCATATACAGGCACGGCATGCGCCGTCATACGAATTATTCCAGTCTGACGTACAGAGAGCTCTGCGAGCGCATTGTTCGTAAAATGGTAGAAGCCTATCGGGATCATCCTGCACTGTTTGGTTGGCAAATTGATAACGAGCTCAATTGCCAGATGGATCTTTTTTATGCAGAGACGGATCATATAGCCTTTCGAGAATGGCTTCAAGTTCGGTATGGGACACTAGATAACCTGAATAAAGCTTGGGGAACTGTCTTCTGGAGCCAAACATATACCGCATGGGAGCAGGTTTATCTCACACGGACCATGATTGGTGCGTCGCCGAATCCGCATTTGGCTTTAGACGAGAAAAGATTCATTTCGGACATCGCGATTTCATTTGCCAAGCTGCAAGCGGATATCATCAGGGAGTTAGATCCGCATCATTGGGTCACGACGAACGGCACGTTCGGTCATATTGATAATCACGAAATGACGGATCAGCTATTGGATTTCTTCTCGTATGATTCCTACCCGCAATTTGCAACGGTTCGTGTGGGGGATGATGAGAATCCACTGAATGATCGGGCGTGGAGTATGAAGCTATCCAATGTTCGTTCGATGTCGCCGAACTTTTGTGTAATGGAACAGCAATCCGGTCCTGGCGGTTGGGTGGATAGTAAAGGAATGGGAACGCCTAGGCCAGGGCAAATTCGTCTATGGTCGTACCAATCGGTACTTCACGGCACGGACCTGCTTGTCTATTTCCGCTGGCGAACAGCAACGATGGGGACAGAAATGTATTGGCATGGCATTAACGATTACGCGAACGAACCGAATCGCAGAGTGAGAGAGGTAGGTCAGATAGGCGAAGAGTTTGCCCAAATAGGTAAGCTCATTGCGGGTACGACCTATCAAGCGGAGATTGCCATCCTACAGGATTATGATAATAGTTGGGATGGAGAACTGGATCAGTGGCACGGTCCGCTAAATAACCAAAGTGTTCGTTCGTGGTATAAGCAGCTGCAATATCGTCACCTGCCAACCGATATGATCACATTGCGACCGACAACTGTTCTGGAAGACCTAACGAAATACAAAACCATCGTTTATCCCCATGCGGCGATCATGACAGATGAAACGGCAGCGCTTCTGCAAGAGTACGTTGCACAAGGCGGTAAGTTATTCTTCGGTGCCCGTACAGGATATAAGAATCCGAGCGGTCATTGTTATATGCGGCCATTCCCGGGCGCAGTTGCTGAACTGTGCGGAATTAAAGTTGATGATTTTACGTTAATCAAAGGAACCGTAAAGCCAGCCGAGTTGAGCTGGAGGGGCAGCAGCAGCTTGCCTTCAGGAACGACAGCTGTTGGCTTTAATGAAATTCTTCGTGCTGAACAAGCGGATGTTGACATTTTGGCTGAATACGCCTCTGAGTATTACAAAGGAATGCCGGCATTGACAAGGAGAACGGTCGGTAAAGGGCAAGTATGGTATTATGGAGCTGCTTACAACGAGCCTGTTGTGGATGCTATTTTGGATGACATAGGTCTGAAATCTCCCCTAGCTGCGGATATGGATATCCCTGCCGAAGTTGAGTTGGGCATTCGATACGCACAAGAGAAGGCGTATATTTTCTTATTGAATTACTCGGATAAACAGGTAACAATCCATGTGAAAAAGCCGCTAGTATCCCTTTTCACTGGCAGTGTTATTGAAAAAGACGTTTCCATGGATCCGTATGGTGTTCTAATTCTTGAGAAATAAAGTTGGTTCATGACGATGAATAAGATGGGGCTGTCCCACTGATGCATACACATTTAGATGTAAAAACTACAGCTAATGTGCTTGAATTTGAGGTATTTTCATGATTAGATGGAAAAAGTACAGGTGAATTGTTCGAAATTTGGAAAATCGAGACAATGGAAGGAATTTAACTTCAGGAAGTACAGTTAATCATCCGAATTCGCTCTATCCGTTTCAAATAGATGGAGAAAATCCAGTTAAATTACGGGAAGTCGTTGGGCCATAACGAAAAGAGGCGTTCCAATAAGTCTATATAGACTTATTGGAACGCCTCAATTACATTGTACCCGCCAAAGCCTTACTTCTTAGTCTTATGTACGGCTTCGCTCAAAAGCGATGCGTAATAACTTGCACCTTCCTCTTTCAGGTGAACACCGTCTTGGACAAAGTATTTTTCCTTACCTTTGCTTGCCTTATACCAATCTACGACCGTCGCTTGTGGAAACTCTGCGGCCACTTTGGACAATGTAGCGTTGACTTGATCTTGCCAGTCGCGAGGGACGCGTGTGTTCACTAGCATAATTTGTTTCATATCCCCCAGTGAAGTCAGGACGCTTCGCAATTGATCTGGATTGAATGCTCCATTGGTTCCAAGTTCAATAATAATTCTTTTACCCAGCAGATTCTTGGATCTCAGTTCATCGATAACCCCTTGCAATTGGGACATTTGCCTGCCGATTTTCCCATCTACAACGATCCCTGGAAGCAACTGCTCCAAGAAGGGTGCTGCATCCAAAATAACGGAATCTCCAATAGCCGTAATCATTTGGTCATTTTCAACATGTGGCTTGGGGGGTGCCTCGGTTGGGGTTGGAGTTGTAGTTGGTGTTGGCGATTGTACAATTGCTTGTGATAACGATGGTGATGATGTTGATAATGAGGTTGATGACGATTGTTGTGATATCGATACCAATGGAACGTTGGGCGATGAATCTGTTGCAGTTGTGTTGACAATCGTCACCTCGGAAAGGATTGTCGCAGCGCTAGCTGACGATTTCACATCAAATAAGTTGTTGGAACAGGAGATGACGAAAAGTTGGATGGGTAAAATAGTAACCATCAGCACATATCGCAGTCGCACAGGCGAACGGAGATCTGTTAGCAGCTGTCTTTGGATGACCCCTCGTCGGAATGGTTCCTCAATACAGGCATAAGAGAAAGCCGCCAAAATAAAGCTTAGTAACATCTGTAGAAGGACGGTACCCATATGAGTTTCCTCTTTGCCCAAAGAGGTACTAGTCAGTACAATAACCGGGTAGTGCCAGATATACAGACTGTAGGAACGCTTACCGAGCCAACGCAGCGGCTTACTGCCCATGACTTTCCCCAGTAGGCTGGCTGGATGCGTAACAACAGCGATGACGATCGCAGATATTACTGAAAATAAGGCTAATCCGCCGACATACAAGGATGCGTTATAGGCATTCGTGGTGAACATCATAATAAGGATGCCTACTAGTCCTGCGCCACCAATCAGATCGAGTACCACGCTTGACTTGCCGGTAGACTGCTTGGCTATCTTCTTGCTGGGCCATATAATGGCGAGCGCTCCACCTATGAGCAACGCGAAAGCACGTGTATCTGTACCATAGTACACCCGACTTGGATCCATACCAGGCTGATAGACGAAAGCCATAACGAGTATGGAAGCGAGAACGCCTACTAACGTGAGTACGAAAACTATCCCTCGACGGTTAACCCAGCGCAGGACAAGTGCTAGCACCAGGGGCCAGATGAAGTAGAACTGCTCTTCAATGGCTAACGACCATAAATGGCCAATTGGAGATGGCGGCCCCCAACTTTCAAAATAAGAGACCTTATGAAATATGAGCCACCAATTGTTAAAGTAAAGCAATACCGATACGAAATCTCCTTGTAATTGAAACAATCGTGTTCGATCGAAAATAAGTAACCATAAACTGACGATGGCAAGCATGAACATCATAGCCGGCAGGAGCCTTCGTACTCTTTTTATCCAAAACGTCCTTAGATCAATACGTCTCGTGCTTTGCCATTCAATAAGTAACTGATCGGTTATCAAATAGCCCGACAAGGTGAAGAAAACGCCAACCCCCAGTAAACCTCCGGGTAACCAAGAACTGTTCAAATGATAGACAATCACAGCTAGAACTGACAGCGCACGCAGCCCATCGAGTCCTGGCATATACCTCCATTTACTAGCAGCATTGCTCGCTGCCAATTCACTTTCCACTTGCAAACTCATAATCTGCTTCCTCCTGCTGTTAACAAAGCTCACCTTTTTCAGATAAGAATTAGACGGAAGGATAGCGAAGAAAGTTGGCGTGAATGAGAGAAAAATTTAAAGGAGCGATACAAGGACAAGCAACGTTCTTCTCTCAACTATAATATCGTGAAATGCACAGCCCGATGTCGTCAAAACGGTAGTGCGGAATCGGAAAATTTGTTATGATTCAGGAATCGCAAAATAACCGACAATAGGAAGACGTAAAGGACTGTTGAGCCTAGCTCGGCAGTCTTTTAACTGACCGCACAGGGGGAGAAGAAATGAAAATCCTTCATATTTCATGGAACTCAATTCGTTTCAAGCTGGTTGTGGGCTTACTGCTGGTAACCGTCCCTCTTATCACGCTGCTATTCTACAATAATTTTTATAGTATTCGAGTCGTTCACAACCAAGTGGCTTTATCCAATAAAAATTTGATTTCATTATATATGGGGCAGATCGACACGCAATTAAGAGATGCTGAGCGGAATCTGATCGGGTTAGTGACTTCCGATTATGATATCCAGTCGATGAACCTTCCTAATTCAGAGGACGAATACCAACTGGCGAAGCACACGGTTTCTAATAAATTATCGAGTGATATTCTTCTTTATAAATCCATTGACGCTTTCTTTGTTTATTCTGACACACGCAAGGATCTTCTTGATATATTCAAATCGAACATCGAGTTCGCTGAACGGGATATGGTTGAACAGGAGTTACATGAGATTCTGGGCAGTCATCCGGACTTTGCAGAAGCTGGAAGCCGGTGGTTTGTAAGGAAAATCGGACAAGACTATTATGCACTGCGTATCCTTCGGTCAGGTAGTCTCTACATCGGGGCTTGGGTAAATGCCAAGACGCTGTTGATACCGCTTAATCTGATCGATTTAGGAAAAGAGGGGAGTGCTCTTCTCGTAAGTAAAACGGGAGAGCTCATGATTAGTACGAATACGCTGCCGGACGAACATATCGACTTTACAAAGAGTTTTGACCAGTACTATATGACTGGAGAGAAGAATAGTTTGCTCGTCGTCGGAGAACCCTCACAAGAAGGCAATTTTAGTCTGGCCGCAGTGATTAAAGACAGCCAGATCCTGCAGAACCTGCCGAATCTATCTCGACTGACATTGTTCATTTCAGTGATCTCTATTGCTTTATTGCCCTTGAGCCTCTTTTTCCTTCGTCAAATTTTGTTGGTCCCGTTAAAACGATTGATTATGGCAATGAAAAGGATTAATGATGGCAATGTCAATGTTCGGATTGAATCTTATAAAACTTCTGATGAAATCCTTCTGGTGAATCAAACCTTCAATCATATGATGGCGCAAATCGAAGAACTCAAAATTCATGTGTACGAGGAGCAACTCAGCAAGCAGAAGGCGGAACTTCAGCACTTGCAGCTTCAGATTAATCCGCACTTTTTCATGAATTCGTTAAACATCTTGTTTAACCTGGCTCAAGTGAAAAATTACGAGTTGATTCAGGAGATGACGCTCTGCTTGGTCCGTTATTTCCGGTTTATGTTTCAAAGCAATCTAACGTTTGTTTCTCTTCGTGAAGAGCTTCAGCATGTCCGTAACTACGTTCGCATTCAAGAGCTTCGATTTCCGGGAAGCCTGACGTGTTTGATCGATGTGCCAGATTTCTTGGAGAACATCCCGATTCCTCCACTTGTGATACAGTCATTCTTGGAAAATTCGATTAAGTATAGTGTGACATTGGAAGAGCCCGTTTACATTTCCGTTTCCATTGATTTGAAAGAGGATGGTCCTGATCCGTACGTTGAGATTGTCATTCGGGATACGGGAAAAGGATTTTCAGAAGACGTTCTATCCATAATTCAGTCGGGGCATACAGTTCATGATGAAGAAAGGGAACATATCGGGATATGGAACGTTCGGAAGAGATTGCAGCTTCTATACGGAGGGAAAGCATCTATTACCTGTTTCAATGGATATCCTCACGGTGCTGTTGTCGAGATCAAGCTGCCTTATGAGACGGAGCTATAAAGAAGGGGGAACCATCATGCTTCATCTTCTTATTGTTGACGATGAGACACACGCTGTTGAAGGAATACGTTCTGGTGTCAATTGGGAAAAACTTGGAATTTCGTCTGTGTTTTCCGCTTTTACTGTGAAACAAGCTAAGGATGTATTCGAAAGCGAGAGAATCGATATCATGCTTTGTGATATTGAGATGCCGCAAGCGAATGGATTAGAACTGACAGCTTGGGTTAATGAAAAATACCCACAGACATTGACGATTTTCCTTACCTGCCATGCGGATTTCAAATATGCCAAACAAGCTCTCCAACTGGGGAGTATTGATTATATTCTAAAACCGATTCCTTTTACGGAACTAGAGGACACGATTCAAAAAGCGATAGATAAAATTCAGAAAGATTCAGAGCAAGCTCAGTTCAGTCAATACGGCCAATTCTGGTTCCAGCACCAGCCTATGCTGATCGAGCGTTTCTGGATGGATCTGATCAACCAAGCAATTCCCCCTGCAGCAGAGGCGGTTCGAAATGCCGCCGCGGAGCGGAACATTCCTTATGATGAAGCGATAACGGTTATCCCTATTCTTCTTAGTGTGCAGAGGTGGCATAAGAAGCTAACTTTGCGTGAAGAGAAAATTATGGAATACGCGCTCAAGAATGCTGCTGAAGAATTGATAACCGGTAGTAAACAGAACGGTCAAGTCATTGCTCTCGACAGCGGAAGATTACTTGCCATATTGCCAGCAGACAACCATGCTGAGTTCGAGTTGCTCTTGAAAAGCAAGTGTGAACGCTATATTGAAGCTTGCGGTCAGTACTTTTATTGTGATCTTTCTTGTTATATGGGGTCATTTGTACACGGCCAAGATATGTACGCGATGGTCAATCGGCTTCGTGATATTGAGAAGAGTAATGTCGCCTACAATAATAAAGTGTTTCAACTGTCCAACTTCCAAGTCCAGTTCTCACAGCACGAGCTGCCTGATATGGGGGTATGGGCGGTTATGCTGAAGGAAATGGCGTATATCAAAGTGTTGCAAGAAGCAACCACATATTTGCTTCAACAGGTGCAGCAAGATCGGTTGGATGCCCAGCTACTTCAACTTTTCTATCAAGATTTTCAACAGATGATGTATGTAGCTCTTCAAAATAAGGGCATTCAAGCGCATCAATTGTTTAGTGATTCTATTTCGTTGAGCTTTACTGAAACAGCGACCCGTTCAGTGACGAACTTGCTTGCATGGATGAAGCACACGATAGACAGAGCGGTGGAATTCTTAGGCACCATCGAACAATCGGAGAGTGTAGTTAATCGCGTCATTTCCTACATTAAACGTCATATCGCCGAGGATTTGTCGCGTGAAGACATTGCCAATCACGTGTTTCTTAATCCCGATTATTTAACTCGCATATTTAAAAAGGAAACTGGTTTAGCCATTTCTGACTATCTCTTTCAAGAGAGACTAAAGCTTGCGCAAGAGCTGCTCATCAAGACTGAGATGCCGATCAGTGCTGTTGCCTCGCATATTGGTTACGCGAATTTCTCGCATTTTTCCCGTATGTTTAAGAAGTATACTGATATGAATCCCAATGAATACCGTCAATTGCATCAGCAATTGGAGCCTTGACTATAGTCGGCAAATGTATAATGAAAAGTCGTGAACGGGGCAGAAGCTGATGCGGGGTGAAGGTAAAATAAAACTATCGCCGAGGAATGCAAAGCATCGTTTCTGAAAGCGAGCAACAAAATGAAAATGGGGGAAAACCATGAGAAAAAGCATAAAGTCGGCAAGTGCACTTATTCTTGGATCGATGATCGTATTAACTGGATGTGGGGGAAATAACGCTAGCAGCACGAGCACAGCTTCCACAGGAGATGCCTCTTCGAAACCTGCAGAGAAAACGACAGAATTAAATGTAGCTTTTCCAGTCATCGGGACGATTCCCAAGGATATGTCGCTAGTTCAAGATGCAGTTAACAAAATCACGCAGCAGAAAATTAATGCGACTGTGAAACTAACCCCGATTAGTTATGGAAACTGGGATCAACAAGTGAACTTGATGCTGAGTAGTAGCGAGAAGCTGGATCTCATGATTGTCGGGAACAATAATTACAGCAGCTTAGTTGTGAAAGGGCAAATTATTGCGCTTGATAAGCTTCTTGAGCAGCATGGTCAAGGAATAATGAAGACGATGGATCCCGCTTATTTAAATGCCACGAAAATAAATGGATCTATTTATGCGATACCAACGATTCGCGACTTTGCTTCAAGTCAAGGGATAGCGATGCGGAAAGATCTTGTCGACAAGTATCATATTGATGTCAATAGCATCCGTACACTAGACGACGTTGAAGCGACGCTGAAAACGATTAAAGCAAATGAACCGAATATGACACCGCTCATTCCAGGCAACATTGGCGTTTCCATTCTTGACAGATACCGCACATATGATGATCTTGGCGATTCGATGGGTGTACTGCCGAATTACGATAACGACTTGAAAGTCGTTAATTTATACGAGACTCAGGAATATGCCCAGCTTCTCAAAAAGGTAAGAGGTTGGTACAATTCGGGGCTTATTTTGAAAGATGCAGCTACGAACAAGACTTCTCAATATGATTTTATCAAGTCGAATCGGGCTTTCGCCTATCTGGCTAATATGAAATTAGGCTTCGAGCAATCGGAATCCACTGCTGCGGGTATGCAACTGGTTACATCGACCTTGGTACAACCTGTATCGAGAACGGCGAGTGTAATCAATGTCATGTGGGGAATTCCGATTAATTCCAAAGCGCAAGAAAAAGCGATGGATTTCATGAATCTTCTGTATACGGATAAAGATATCGTGAACTTGTTCAACTGGGGCATTGAGGGACAACATTACGTTGTCAAATCAGACAATGTGATCGACTTCCCGCAAGGTGTAGACGCGAAAACCTCGGGTTACAACTTGAATATGGGTTATTTATTCGGCAACCAATTCTTGTCCTATGTATTTAATGGAAATGATCCAAAGATTTGGACCAATATGGATCAATTCAACAAATCGGCGTTAAAATCCAAGGCACTAGGCTTTACATTTGATGCAAGTGCGGTTAAGACGGAATATGCCGCGGTGGCAAGCGTTGTTACGCAGTATAAACTTCCGCTTGAAACGGGTAGCGTTGATCCAGACAAGACCTTGCCGGAATTCATCGCTAAGTTGAAATCAGCAGGCATTGACAAAATTATTGCAGAGAAACAAAAGCAACTGGATGCATGGGCGAAAAACAGTAAATAAGTTACCGTCTTACCAATGCCCGTCAACTTGCAGGTTGATTGGGCATTTTTTTACGCCATCATACTCGCAAATCTATGTTAAAGAAAAGAGGGTAATCCTATGAATAAATCGAGGCTGCTTCATGATTGCTGGATGTTCACCAAAGAAAATGATCCTGCTAACGCGAGTGAGGGATTAAAAGAATGGCAAATGGTTACGTTGCCACATACATGGAATGATAAGGATGGTCAAGGGGGAGAAGAACTTTACTACCGCGGTGCGTGTTGGTATCAAAGAACACTAGAGATTGGCGAGGAAGAGTTGGGCAAGCGATATTATCTAGAAATCGGTGCAGCCGGCAATATCGGCCATGTGTATATCAATGGCCACCTTGCAGGGGATAGCCGCTGTGGATATGCAATGTTCCGTGTACCACTCTATCCGTATTTAAGAGCAGGAGACAATCTGATCTCGATTCAAGTGGATAATAGCTATGATAATGAAGTATATCCACTGCTAGCCGATTTTACATTTTTCGGAGGCCTCTACCGTGAAGTGAAGCTGTTAGTTATGGACGACATCCACTTTGATTTGATGGATAACGGACGCGATGGGGTTTATCTTACTCAGAGTTCACTGGGTGAAGGGAATTTCCAACTCGATGTTCATGGGCAGATTGTAGATGAGCTTGCTAGAACGGTGCAGGTATCTGTAGAGGTAGAGCTCAGGGATCATGAGGGGAATACTGTTTGGGAAGATAACTCGATGTTGGCGTTAACGACTACTAGCGAGTTCACCTTTAAAGGCGAGATAAGCTCTCCAATTCTATGGAACGGTGTCGAACAGCCTTACTTATATACGGCTTTCATTTCAGTTAAAGTGCAAGGACAAGTACTTGATACACGTCAAATCGACATTGGATTTCGAACGGTTGAGTTGTCTTCTGAACATGGAGTCATTTTGAACGGTAAACCAATCAAAATCAACGGAGTGTGCCGACACCAAGACTTCGGAGGCGTAGGAAATGCAATAACCAAAGAGCATATGGATTTAGACATGGAACTCATCAAGGAGGTAGGCGCCAATAGTATTCGGCTCGCTCACTACCAACATGATGACTATTTCTATAGCCTTTGTGATCGGAACGGGCTTCTGGTATGGGCAGAAATTCCGTACATTAGCATTCCATCCACGAAAGATTTGGAAAGCCGCAACGCTGTTGAACAGTTGGAACGTTTGATTAAGCAGGCGTATAATCACAGCTCCATTTACTGTTGGGGAGTTCAGAACGAAATCACGATTGCTGTGGAAACAGAAAATACGTATCGAACGATTCAAAAGCTGGTCGACATCACTAGGCAATTGGATCGCAGCCGCTTCGTCGTTCAGGCGAATATTAATGGGGTGGCGGATGACAGCGTCATTAATCGTTTTACAGATCTCGTCGGCTATAATCTGTATTACGGCTGGTATTATGGGGAGATCCAAGATTTAGGCACGAGACTTGATGAATTTCACCGGACGAGTCCGAACGTTCCTGTGTTAGTTTCCGAATACGGCGTGGACACCAACCCGAACTATCACTCTTACGAACCGAAAGTTCAGGATTATACGGAGGAATATCAGCTCAAGTTCCATCACAACGCGTTGCAGACTTTCCAAGAAAGACCCTATGTACTTGGCGGGTATGTGTGGAATATGTTTGATTTCGGAAGCGCAAACCGGAATGAAGGCGGGGAGAAAGGCAAGAATTTGAAAGGACTCGTGACGATTGATCGAACTTTAAAAAAGGACTCGTTCTATTTATGCAAGGCATATTGGTCTCAAGATCCATTCGTACACTTGGCTGGACGTCGATTTATTCATCGACATCAGGAACAGAATGACATCGTAGTTTTATCGAATATGAACCATATCCGTGTCTATCATAACAATGTGCTTCTCTCGGAAATGAGGGGCAGTGAGCGCGTATTTGAAGTGAAAGATGTTACGCTGATTCGTGGGGAAAACTGTATTCGTGTAGAGGGTATTCAAGAAGAGGTTGTAGTTCATAGCGACGAAATCGTCTTGATTTCTGTCATGGAAGCGGACCAGCGTTACATTCATGTCAAAGAAGAGAAAGCCAAGCATGTAGTTAATTGGTTTGAGAACTTCGACCTGTCCGGTGGCGGGCAAATTGAGCTAAAGGATGGCTATTTTTCCATTTATGATACCATCGAAGACCTATACAGCGATGTTGATGCGAAAGGGGTATTTCTCAAATATTTTGGTCATACGACAAACAATCCGTTCTTCGAGGTGACCAAAGGTGTCATGTCGATCGAGAAGATGTCCCAGCTCGCTTTTTACGAAATTCCTGACGAGTTGCTGCCAGTCATTCAAAATGAGTTGAACATTATCTCGAAATGATAGTTAATTGCCTCGCTCGGCCTATGGTCAGCGGGGCTTTTTTTCGAACTAGTGGGTTAGTCGGCAAAGTGCAAATCGGAAGTCGTTGGAACGGTAGTGAGTAGAATAGGCAATCGATTACTATTAACTTACACAAAGAGACCTAACAACTCGTTGAAACTGAAAGGGGAAACTGGTATGAGAAAGCACACGCAGAGCTTAGCGGTGAAGAGAATATGGAAGTACAGTCCACTATACCTCATGATGCTGCCCGGGCTTGCTTATTTGTTAATTAACAATTATTTACCAATGTTCGGACTTGTCATTGCTTTCAAAGACATTAACTTTGCGAAGGGAATATGGGGGAGTGATTGGGTTGGATTCCAGAATTTTAAATTCCTTTTCCAAACGTCAGACGCCTATATTATTACGCGAAATACGCTTTTATACAATGCGGCATTTATCGTGATCGGACTTGTCGTTGCCGTTGCTTTCGCCATTCTACTTAATGAAATTAAAAGTAAATTTGCCTCGCGATTGTATCAAAGTCTTATTATTTTACCGTTCCTGATCTCCATGGTTTTAGTTAGTTATTTAGTATTTTCCATGCTGAGTATGGAGAGCGGATTTATGAACAAGACGATTCTACCGCTGCTTGGCATAGATCCAATCTCGTGGTACAACGAGCCGAAATATTGGCCTGTTATCCTAACGCTAGTTCATACATGGAAAGGGGCTGGCTATGCATGTATTATCTACCTCGCAGCCATTATCGGCATTGACACTGAGTATTACGAAGCCGCGACGCTAGACGGGGCATCCAAATGGCATCAGATCCGCTTGATCACGATTCCGCTCATCACTCCCGTCATCATCATGCTGACACTCTTGCAGATTGGCCGCATTTTCTACTCGGATTTCGGCTTATTCTATCAAGTTCCTATGAACGCTGGCGCCTTATTCGATACGACGAACGTCATTGATACATACGTATTCCGAGGATTGCTTCAGCTGGGCAATATTGGAATGTCATCGGCGGCGGGCTTCTATCAGTCACTGGTTGGATTCGTGCTTGTCATTGTATCGAATTATGTTGTTCGAAAAATAAATAAAGAAAATGCTTTGTTCTAGGGGGGATCACCATGCATAAAGAAAATCAAGGTTGGCAATGGGCAGCCCATACGGTGATGATCTTATTTTCATTAACGTGCTTGCTTCCGTTCGCGTTGCTCGTCATGTCTTCGATCACCGACGAGACTACCATTTTGCAAAACGGCTATTCATTTTTTCCTGAAACGTTTAGTTTAACGGCCTATCAGTATCTATGGGAGCAATCAGCGCTTATTTATAACGCTTATGGGATTACCTTTCTCATTACGATCGTTGGAACCGTGGTAAGTTTAGCTATCACATCAATGCTTGCCTATCCGTTATCACGTCGGGATTTGCCAGGCGGAACATTCTTCGCTTTCGTCTTGTTCTTCACGTTGTTGTTTAATGGAGGCCTTGTTCCAACTTATTTGGTCTACACGCAGCTGCTAGATATGAAGAATACGATCTGGGCTTTAATCGTGCCAGGGCTGTTGATGAACGGCTTCAATGTGCTCCTCATGCGGACGTTCTTCATGACGACGATTCCCGTGCCGGTACTTGAATCGGCGAGTATCGACGGAGCTACAGAATTCAAAATGTATTATAAAATCGTATTGCCTCTATCACTCCCGATTCTTGCCACGGTCGGTTTATTTCAGGGGCTGGCGTATTGGAACGATTGGAACAACGGGTTGATTTATGTGACAAATCCTAAATTGTTCAGCCTGCAGAATGTGCTCAATCGCATTATGAGCGACATACAATTCCTTGCAAGCAATGGTGAATTAAGTGCAAGCGCAGGAGCTAAGATCGCTCAGCTGCCCAGCGAAACGTTCCGTATGGCCATCGCTGTCATCGCGGTTATTCCAATCCTTATTGCGTATCCGTTTTTCCAAAAGTATTTCGTGAAGGGTATGACCATCGGGGCTGTGAAAGGTTAAAACGTAATTAAGATCATAACATGAAAGGGGTTAATACCGATGAAACGTAATATAAAAGGTATCATTGCTGAGATGACTCTAGAAGAAAAAGCAGGGCTATGTTCTGGTCTTGATTTTTGGAACACCAAAGGAATTGAGAGGCTCGGGATTCCCTCAATCATGATGACGGATGGGCCACACGGTCTTCGCAAACAGCGAGCTTCTGCCGATCATCTAGGCCTCTTCGACAGTGTACCGGCCACATGTTTCCCTTCTGCAGCAGGGCTTGCGACTTCTTGGGATAGAGAACTGCTTCGCAAGGTAGGTGTTGCGCTAGGTGAGGAGTGTCAGGCTGAGGAAGTCTGTGTTCTGCTTGGCCCTGGCGCCAATATTAAAAGATCACCGCTATGTGGGCGAAACTTCGAATATTTCTCAGAAGATCCATATTTGTCCTCCGAGATGGCAGCGGCGCATATCCAAGGGGTTCAAAGCCAAGGCGTAGGGACATCCTTAAAGCATTTTGCTGCTAATAACCAGGAGCACCGCCGAATGTCAACGAACGCGATTGTCGATGAACGAACGTTGCGTGAGATCTATTTGGCAAGCTTCGAAGGAGCTGTTAAACAAGGTCAGCCATGGACCGTGATGTGCGCTTATAACAAGCTTAATGATGAATTTTGTGCGGAGAATGAACGTCTGCTGACCGATATTTTGAAGGAAGAATGGGGACATGAGGGATTTGTTGTTTCCGATTGGGGCGCAGTGAATGAGAGAGTTGATGGGTTGCAAGCAGGGCTTGAACTGGAAATGCCAGCCACTGGAGGATCAGGAGACCAGAAGATCGTTGATGCGGTCAGAAGCGGACAACTTTCCGAAGAGAGTCTTAATGCTGCTGTCGAACGTCTACTCCATGTAATCTTTAAGGCTGTTGATCATAAGAAGCAGGACGCGACTTACGATGCAGAAGAACATCACCGCTTGGCTAGAGAAGTAGCGAGGGAGAGCATGGTTTTGCTGAAGAATGAGAACAACATTCTCCCTCTAGCGAAAGAAGGACATATTGCTGTCGTTGGGGCTTTAGCCAATCAGCCTCGTTACCAAGGTGGGGGCAGTTCACACATCAAACCGACGAAGTTGGATAACATCATTGAGGAGTTAACCAAGTCAGCGGGGAGCCAGGCAGCGATTACTTATGCCAAAGGGTATGATTTGGATAGTGATGATTCTAATTCAGTGCTGCTCGAAGAGGCTGCCCACGTCGCTAAAGAAGCGGACGTCGTTGTTATTTTCGCTGGTTTGCCCGAGCGTTATGAGTCAGAAGGATTTGACCGCCAGCATCTGCGGATTCCAGATAATCAAATCAAAGTGATTGAAGCTGTCGCTGCGGTACAAGGTCGCGTAATTGTCGTGCTCAGTAATGGCGCTCCGATTGAAATGTCTTGGCTTAGCAACGTTAACGGCGTCTTGGAGGCATATTTAGGTGGACAGGCTATGGGTGGTGCAATTGCTGATCTTCTGTTTGGCGATGCCAATCCATGCGGGAAGCTAGCAGAGACATTTCCAGTGCAATTGAGTGACAATCCATCTTACCTGTATTTCCCGGGGAATGGAGATACTGTTACGTACAATGAAGGTATTTATGTCGGGTATCGCTATTATGATACAAAGATGATGCGACCTTTATTCCCTTTTGGACATGGTTTAAGCTATACAAGTTTTGAATATTCTGATTTGACTGTTGATCAGACACATGTGAAAGACAGCGACGACATATATGTGTCAGTTAAGGTGAAAAATGGTGGCACAGTTGCTGGGAAAGAAGTCGTTCAACTGTATGTACGTGATGTTGTAAGCCGTGTATCCCGACCAGATAAAGAGCTGAAAGGCTTTGGGAAGATCAGCCTCCAGCCAGGTGAAGAGAAGCAAGTGACGTTTACTTTAAATAAAAGAGCATTTGCTTATTACCATATTGAACTCCAAGATTGGGTTGTCGAAACAGGCGACTTTGAGGTACTCATCGGTAAATCTTCTGCGGACATCGCTTTGAAGGAAACCGTTCATGTGACATCTTCAGTTGTCATACAGCCAAGATTTACTCGAAATTCTACGGTTGGTGATGTTATGGAGCATCCAGAATTAGCACCAGTTATTATGGAGCTTGTGCAGCATTCTCCATTCGGTTCTCCAGTAGACGGTGAAGAGGATAGCTCGAGTTCTGATATGATGGCTGCCTTTCTGAAATATTTACCGCTTCGAGGGTTAGCCGCATTTAGCGGAGGCGCACTGACAGAAGAGATGTTAGATAAGGCAGTTCTCAAGCTAAATAAGAAATAATTTGGATTTTGGCGATTTCCTTCTGACCTTCGTGGATCAGAGAGAAATCGCTTTTTGTTTAGTTGCGAAGTAATCATTTGCTAAAATAATAAACCTGTTTGGCTAGTGTTTTATAAGCATTCCCGTCCAACAATGCCACAAAAAAGCCGTATATGATTATAGACGGTAACTCCTAAACTAGCTACGATAAACATAACGATCTCATCGGCATTAGGAGGAGCACATCATTCATGAAGGCACCAGTGAAATCTAAATACTTCCATAAGATGATCGTATTTTCGATCTTTCTCATTACGTTCCCGATCGTCACGGTAGGAAGCTTCTCCTATCTTCGTTCGTCTCATGCGATTCAAGAAAAGGTCAACATGGGTTCCCTGCAAATATTGCAACAGATGCATCAGCGCGTGGAACAGAGCTTGCGTACGGCCGATAATGCGTTAACGCAATTTACCGCGTCCTCCTCCGTTTCGAAGTTGTTGACGACCGATGTGAGGGATGTGCAGCACAGCAGCAACATTCAGATGATTGAGGAGCTGCAGGAAGGACTTCGTCGGGTTAAAACCTATGATCTAGGTCTTAGCGACGTTCAGTTTATCCAATATCGATATCAATGGAAAACAACGAATAATGGGTATGAGCGCTTTTCATCCAATGAGCCTGACGGAAAGCAGTCGCTGGGAGAACAGCGGGGCTCATTTTGGCGCCTTGGCGAGAACTCGATCGATCTGATCAAGACCTTGCCGGTAACAGCGCTCGATCCACCGGCTGCTGTCATTTTAAAGGTACCCTATGAGGAGATTAGCAAGTATCTGACGGCCGATACCGAGCTGGGGAAGCCATTTATTATGGATGCCTCCTATCGGATTATTGCGGACGTAGATCGCTCCATGATCGGCTCGTCTGAGGCGGAAGAGCCATATTTTCGCCAACTGGCGGCTGACAAGCTGGAACAGGGGATTCTCCCCGTCATAAGGAACGGAGATCACTATAATCTGATCTACAGTAAGTCCGACTATAATGGCTGGACTTATGCAACTTTCGTATCCGTTGATGCGATGAAACGAGAATCTAGGTCTATTCAATGGTTCACTGTGCTCGTGTGCGGCTTGGTTTTGGTTGCTGGTGTCTTGGTGTCATTAATGGGCACTAGGCGGATGTATGTACCGATACTGAGATTGTACCAAGAGCTGTTTAGCGCCTCATCTGCACCAGCTAAGCCGCTTCAAGGACAAGATGAACTTCAGCTGATCGGCGAGCGATTCCGCGCTTACGCTCTTAACGAAAAGCAATTAAGCAGCGAGCTGCAGTATAAGCACAATCAGTTGCAGGATTTTTTTATCATGAAGCTCTATCTAGGGGATGTTCATCAGCAAGAGTTGGAAGACAAGTTGTCGCTCGTCGGGGAGACCTGGAACAGCTTGCGTGTCATCGTCGTGCAGATTGACACGCTCGAAGGGAGCAAGTATGAGAAGAAAGATTATGATTTGCTCCTATTCGCAGTGAATAACATTGTCGGTGAACTGGTCCAAGCTTCGGACCGATTGCTCAAGCCCATATTGATGGATCAATCGCAGGTCAATCTGATTCGTTGCATGCACCCTACACAGGAAGAGGCGGTACAGTATATAGACGAATTGGCTCGCAGCATTCAGGATACGGTCAAAAAATTCCTCCACATCAAAGTTAGCCTCGGCATCAGCCGCCCGTTCACATATGTGAAAGGCGCTCACCGCGCATATAAGGACGCGCTGGAGGCGCTCAACTACCGGATTAAGCTTGGCCATGAGGCCATTTTATACATCGCGGATGTCCAACCAAACGATCGCAAGCTGCCCGAATACCCCGAGAAACTGAAAAACGATCTGATGGATGCCATCAAGTTGACGAATCGGGAGCAGGCGTATGTTCTCTTGCAGCAGTTCTCGCATGAGGTGTTCAGTGTGCAGTTGACTCATCGTGAATACCAAATGATGATGATCGGTCTTCTGACTGATTTAATCCGGTTGCTGCAGGAATCAGGCGGGTTATTGCAATCGTTGTATGAGGAGGAGAAATCGCTCTTTGACCGACTGTTTGAGTTACAGACCTCCACAGAGATTGTGGAATGGTTCAACCAGTCTATTATTTTACCGTCGATTCGACTCTTAGAAGATCAGCGAAACAAACAATACCTCCGTATTTCCGAGGAAATGATCAGCATGGTGCATCAAGAGTACGATAAACAATTAACGATTGAGTTGTGCGCTTTCCGGATCAATTATCACCCTGATTATATTCGTCACGTATTTCGTAAGGAAGTAGGCATGCCCTTCGGCGAATACCTTGCCCAGTACCGGCTGCAAATTGCGAAGAAGTGGCTGATTGAGACGAACATGAAGATATCAGAGATTGCCGAGAAGCTTCAATATAATAATTCACAGAACTTTATCCGGTATTTTCGAAAAATGGAAGGCATGACTCCTGGGCAATATCGGAGCTCGACAGATATATAGGCGCGTCGGATCTTGACTAGATCCGGCGCGTTTTTCTATATTCACTCTCACGGCTAAGCCGTTATGGATTATGGGGCAGCCGTTCCGGATTATTCCCTGTGCGGCATCGTCATCGATGCGGATATAACCGTCTCTGATTATAGACGGCACGTCGCCCTCCCTCTTACGATAAGTGGCATGAACCGGTACGCCGCTGGTGAAAATTCCGTGATAAAGGAGGATGAACACATGAATGCGAGGAGAGCGAAGATGCTGGCTGGCCCAAACGGTCAGAAACTTCGCCAGATGAGAATAGACCGTTGGTTGTATCTAATGTTGGCTCCAGGCATCCTGTATTTTGCAGTATTCAAATATTTACCCATGTGGGGAGTGTTCCTAGCATTCAAGGACTACCAACCCTTTCTGGGGTTCTGGGGTAGCGATTGGGTAGGGCTGAAGCACTTTGAACGATTTTTCACCGATCCTTCGTTTTGGCATTTGTTGCGCAATACCTTTTACATTGCTTTCTACAACTTGATCTTTTATTTTCCGCTTCCCATCGTGTTAGCCCTAATGTTGAACGAAGTGAAGAATGAGTTGTTTAAACGACTCGCTCAAACCTTTATCTATGTACCTCACTTCTTCTCATGGGTCGTCATCTCGGGGCTCAGCTATATTCTGCTGACGACAGAGGGGGGAATTGTCAATGAGTTGATCCAATCCGCAGGCGGGGAGAAGATTTCCTTTCTACTAAGCAAGGATTGGTTTCGGACAATCATTACGTCACAGATCATATGGAAGGAAACCGGTTGGGGGACAATCCTTTTCTTAGCTGCGCTTTCTGGTGTCGATCCTGCCTTGTATGAAGCTGCACGTATCGATGGAGCAGGGCGCTGGCGACAGCTCATGCACATTACGCTTCCGGCCATTCGCAGCACGATTGTTATTTTGCTCATTCTCCGATTGGGTCATTTCTTCGAGCTAGGTTTCGAGCAAATTTACTTGATGCTGAATGCGATGAATCGGGAGGTGGGTGAGACGTTTGATACGTACATCTACACGAACGGTATCCAGCAGGGATTGTTCAGCTACACGACCGCAGTTGGACTTTTCAATTCTTTCATCGGTCTTATTCTCGTCGTAACAGCCAATGCGATTGCCAAACGTTTCGGCGAGGAAGGTGTCTATTAGATTAATCAGAAGGAGGTGCGGGGGTGGTACAAGATCGTTCCTTTGGCAGCCGAATGTTTACTTGTTTGAATTATGGCCTAATCAGCTTATTCACGTTGTTCACCATAATCCCATTTATTCATGTCGTAGCGTCATCCTTCACGACGGCGGAGGAGTTACGGCAACGGGCATTTGTTTTATTCCCCACCGTGTTCTCGCTGGACGCTTACGCGTATATCCTAACGACGGATACCATTACGCGCAGTATGGCGGTTACAATTTTCATTACGGTGGCCGGCACCTTATTTAATATTGGAATGACGACGTTGATGGCGTATCCGTTATCCCGTAAGACATTAATTGGTCGCAGCAAAATTATGCTCCTGGTGCTATTCACGATGCTGTTCCAAGGCGGTATGATTCCTACCTACCTGACTGTGAAGGAGCTCGGACTACTTAATAGCTATTGGGCAGTCATACTTCCGGGGGCCATCAGTGCTTTCAATCTGATCGTGATGAAAAATTTTTTCCAGCAGCTGCCGGATGGTCTAGAGGAATCAGCCAAAATTGATGGCGCGAACGATTTTGTCATTTTGCTCAGGATTGTCATTCCATTATCTATGCCGGCAATTGCGACGTTTTCCTTGTTTTACGCGGTGGGACATTGGAATTCCTTTCTGACACCTGTCTTGTATTTGAATAATCCAGAGAAGTGGCCAATTCAAGTGCTCCTGCGGCAAATCGTCATCCTGTCACAGGGAGGTTTCGGCGATGCGTCGGAAATGGGTGCGGACTTCGTCCCACCACCGCTGCAAACGATTAAGTCAGCGGTGATCGTGTTTGCCAATCTGCCGATTCTGCTCGTATATCCCCTTCTACAAAAGCATTTTGCGAAAGGTGTACTTATCGGCTCAGTAAAGGGCTGAAATCCATTATAATAATGAATAGGGAGATGGTTTAGATGATAAACAAGAAGAAACGCTGGACGGCTGGAGCCTGCTTGACTGTGCTCTCGCTCAGTCTGTTATCGGCATGCGGTGATGCATCAGATGCCCCGGCTGCGACAGGAGAAGCGCAGAAGAATAATCCGGCAGCGGCACAGGGGCCGACGACCATTTCGTTCATGCTGCCTTATTTCTCTACGGAGCCACCGAAAGCGGATAATCCTGTCTTTAAGAAACTTGAAGAAATGACCAATACGAAGATGAATATCACTTGGGTGCCAAATGCGGCGTATAAGGATAAACTGTCCGTCAGCCTAGCTTCCAATGATCTGCCTCAGGTAACGGTCATTGCCAATTTGGATGGAGGCAACTATGCGCCAAGCATTCTGAACGGCGTGCGTTCAGGAGCTTTCTGGGAAATCGGCCCCTTGTTGAAGGATTATCCGAACTTGTCCAAACTGAACAAGGATGTACTCGAAAACGTATCGCATGACGGTAAAAATTACGCTTTATATCGCCCTCGTGTCATTGCGCGTGGTGGCATTGTTTTCCGCAAAGACTGGCTCGATGCACTTGGGCTTAAGGAGCCGAAGACGATTGATGATCTGTACAACGTATTAAAGGCATTCACGCTGAATGACCCGGATAAGAACGGGAAGAACGATACGTATGGACTGATTTCGCGTAAAGGTATCGCGGATCTAGACATGCTGTCTGGTTTCTTCGGTGCGGGCAATGGCTGGGAGTTGAAAGACGGCAAGCTTATTCCAAGCTTTGTGACGAAGGAATATTTGGATGCCTTGAAGTTTTACCGCCGTCTCTATCAGGAGAAGTTAATGAATCCCGATTTTGCAGTGTCGGAAGGGAACCAAAGTAAGGCCTTATTCGAGAATGGCAAAGGAGGCATGATTATCTCCACGGCAATCGACGATGTCGTCGGCAACGATCGAGAGATCAAGAAGTTGAATCCGAATGGGGCTGCCGATATCGTCTCGCGTATTCAAGGGCCGAAGGGAGAGCGGATTTTGGCCTCTGCCGGTTACAATGGCATATTCATGTTCCCCAAAAAATCAATTAAAACCGAAGCTGAATTGCGTGCAATCCTAACCTTCTTCGATAAGATGTTCCAACCGGATATTGCCAACCTCCTCAATTGGGGTGTAGAGGGCAAGCACTACCACCTCGAAGGCGGCAAAGCCGTCAGCACAGATGCGGAGCAGAAGCTGAAGGTCGACGATTTGCTGCCTGTGCCGCAGTTGAGCATCGTGATGAATACGGATGCACCTCTTGAAGGGGCGAGCACACCGCTTGAACAGAAGTTGAAGAATATGTTTAAGGAAAACGTGTCCATTGCAGTTCCGAATCCAGCGGCTTCATTAATATCTTCAACGCTTTCCGAGAAGAGCGGTGAGTTGGATAAGATTCGCAATGATGCGAAGGTGAAGTATATATTAGGCGAGATCGACGACAATGGCTGGAACAGTGAGCTTGAGAAGTGGCGGAAGTCTGGCGGCGATCAAGGAATTGAGGAAATCAACGCGGAGTACGCAAAGCGTAAGAAATAGACATGATAATGGGAAAGCAGCTGACCATGGTAAATACGTGGGCGGCTGCTTTTTTGTGTATGAAAGACTTGTTTCGGATAGTAAAAATACGTCAGTATTTGTAAAGATACATCATTAATTTTCAATCCTATAGGCGATACAATAGGTTCATGCAAACACGCTAGCAAGAGAAAGAAAGCGCATTCGTAGATGCGCGTGTCAAACAAACATGAGAAAGCAGGAGATGAGTATGAACGCTGTGCAAGAGAAGGCTGGATTGGGCATTCGCTACCCGAGTAAGAAATCACGCCTCCTCCCCAAATTAATGAAGCAAAAGTTTCTATTCTTATTGTTATTGCCTGGTATGATATACTTTCTAGTTTTTAAGTACGGACCCATGTATGGCATTCTGATCGCTTTCAAGGATTACAGCCCGCAAGACGGTGTATTTGGAAGCCCTTGGGTTGGATTCAAGTATTTTCGTGAGATGATCGAAATGAAGTACTTCTGGACGGTCACGATGAATACGTTGAAAATCAGCATCCTGAAAATTGCCATAGGATTCCCGGCACCGATTATCTTCGCTTTATTGCTCAATGAGCTAGTCTCCAATAAATTTAGAAGAATCGTGCAAACGATTTCATATCTTCCGCATTTCCTTTCATGGGTTATTGTTGCGGGTCTGATCTTTCAACTTGTTTCGCCTAGCTACGGATTGTATGGGTTGATTTGCGAAGCATTTGGCTTGCAGCCACGCATTCTATTAGGAAATGGGCAGTCGTTCCTTCAAATTCTGTTGTATTCTAACGTATGGAAAGAAATTGGCTACGGCAGTATCATTTATTTGGCCGCGATCGCCGGCATTAATTCGGACATGTATGAATCGGCTGTCATTGATGGCGCGGGGCGCTTCAAGCAATGCTGGTATATTACGATTCCAAGTATTTTGCCAACCATCTGCATGCTCTTTGTCCTAGGACTTGGCGGTATTCTCGATGGCGGATTCGATCAAATTTTTAACTTGTACAATTCCATGGTGATGCCAACTGCGGATATTATCGATACGTTTGTCTATCGGGTAGGTTTGGTTGATATGCAATATAGTTTCTCTACAGCTGTTGGTATTGCGAAAAGTATCATTGCGCTCATCCTTGTCTTGTTTTCAAATTGGATTGTAGGCAAGCTTTCGAACTACACAGTTTTCTAATTAGAAAGGAAAGAGTACACACATGAAAAAAAGTGTAGGTGAAAGGGTATTTAATGTTGTTAATATCGGGATTATGTTATTCATATGTGTCACCATTGTGTTCCCGTTTATGCAGCAGATCGTTATTTCAATTAGCCCTCCGGATGAATCGAGCAAAATCGGGCTCCATATGTATACGAGCAATCCGACATTTGATGCCTATAAACAGATTTTCGCTACCGGTTCTTTACTTGAATCCTATTACTGGACGACACTGCGTACGGTGTTGGGTACTGTTCTAACCGTTGTGGTATCAGCGATGCTTGCCTACCCGTTATCCAAACGATATTTGCTGGGCAGGAAGATGTGGATGGGTCTCATCATATTTACGATGTTCTTCGGTGGGGGATTAATTCCGACGTATTTGCTGGTCAAAGAGCTTCACATGCTCAATACCGTCTGGTCCTTAGTCATTCCTGGGTTATGCAGTGCGTATACAATTGTAATTATTAGGAATTTCTTCACATCGCTTCCTGTTGAAGTTGAAGAGAGTGCATATATGGATGGCGCGAATGACTTTTCTATCTTTTTCACAATCGTATTACCGCTCTCTACCCCCATTATTGCAACCGTGACGTTGTGGTCGATGGTTGGTCAATGGAATTCCTGGTTTGATGCCATGATCTATATCTCGAATGGTGAAATTAAAGTCTTGCAAATAATTCTTAGAGATGTGCTTAATAATGCACAGGATGCTGCGTTGGCCAATGTGATGGGAATTGAAAATGTGGATATGTCCGGTCAGCGATATACCGCTGAATCTGTTAAAGCAGCCATCCTGCTCGTCACCACGATCCCGATTATCATGGTATATCCCTTCTTGCAGAAATATTTCGTTAAGGGAATTATGATTGGCGCTGTGAAAGGTTAATATAGGTTTCAAAGGCTTGTCCAAATATATGATGAACGTAAAGGGGAAATTGTCGATGAAATTTGTCAAAAGTGTTTCTGCTTCATTGGTTTTGACCACGGCTGCTGTTGCTGTGCTTGCGGGGTGTTCAACATCGAGCACAAGCCCAGACACCAAGAAAGAGAAGACGGAAAGGCCAACCATTAATATCTTTACGACACGCATTCAGCCCAATCCCAATTCGGAAGTCATTCGACAGTTGAATGAAAAGCTTGGCGTTGATTTGAAAATCACGGCTGTGCCTGATGCAGACTATGATACCAAGCTGAACTTATTCGTTGCTTCTGGTGAAATGCCGGATGTGTACGGAGGCTATGTTACAAGCAGCAAAGCGCTGTTTGACTCGGCAGCCAACTTGACGGAGGACGAAGTGAAGCAATACGCTCCCAATATCTATGCATCGTTCGTCAGCAGAGCGGGTAATCAGAAGAGCCACATCCTCGACCTCTGGTCCAGAGATGGCAAGCTCAAAGGCTTTAATAACGGAGCATTAGGTAACTCGCTGCCTTATGGGGTTGCTATCCGTTCTGACATTCTGAAAGAACTTGGCGTCAGTACGCCTAAGACCATTGCCGATTGGGAAGTTGTGCTCAAGAAGTATAAGGAGAAATATCCGTCCAACTATCCAATCACGGTTCAGAATGGCGGCGAAGCCCAAGCGATGTATTATTTCCTATCTGCCTATGGTGTACGACGTGATGCATGGATCTACAAGGATAACCAAATTCAATATGCGCCTTTTATGCCTGGCATGAGAGAAGCTTTAATTCAGCTTAATAAATGGTATAAAGCTGGTTATATCAATCCGGAATATTACACGATGTATCAAAATAATTCGGCACCTGCCGACGAGTTTGTCAATAACAATGCCTTATTCTATCAATATTACAATACGACGCTTCAGATCAATCCTCCATTTGATGAAGGAAGTATCGGTGCGAAGCTAACAGCGAAATATCCGAATGCCAAGCTGGAATGGGCACCATTCCCAACGCTTGGAGACGGCAGCAAGGGCATTGTCGCGAATGCACCGATGTTTACCAATATTGTCTTCTTTAACAAGAAACTGGAGAAAGATCGGGATAAGCTCCATAAAATCATGACAGCGTGGGATAAAATTTTCAGCGATCCGGAGCTCTTTACACTTGCCAAGTATGGTTTGAAGGATACGCACTATACCCTTGTTAACGGCGCTCCTGTCGTCAAACAGGAATTCTCGACGAATGATGCCAAAGCCAAAGAAGGATTCGGCTGGCCGTTTAACGGCGCATTTGATGCTACAGACGAAGTAAATGCGAAAGTACTTCCTACTTTTGTCAAAGAGAACAGACAGAAGCTGTTGTTTGATGACAGCGGATTGTACAGCAAGAAAAATGTGGATTATCTCGTAACTACGGATAAGCCGACAGTGGAAGGGCCAATCACCACGGAATCCGGCGAAACGCTAGATGGTAAGAATCAAACGTATGCGACACAATGGAACACGATGTTCACTTCTGTCATCGTTGGCGAGAAAACGATTAAAGATTTTGATGCATTTATTGCAGATTGGAAAAAACAACTTGGCGATGAGTTAGTGAAGAACGCTAACCGATTGTACAACAAGAAGTAGGGAGAACGTTGAACGCGATGCTGAATGACAAACAAACAGAACGAATGCTGGGCAAGCTCAAGCGATTTGAAAAAACGATCGAACCGTATATATTTACCCAAGTGGATACGTTGGATGTCGGCATATTCAGAACGCCGGAACGGCTCCATCATATACCGGAGGGCTCGTTATTCGTTCAGGCAAGCCCAGGCGAGGTGTGGGGCGGCGAGGGGCAGTACTGCTGGCTGAAGGGAAGTTACGCCGTTAAGCCAGAACTGGACCATCAAACCTTGTTCCTCAAGCCGCACGTCGGGGGCCACGAGACTCTGTTATGGGTCAATGGAGCGCCATATGGGACGTTTACATTAAGCCATGGCAATCATTACTGCGATTTACTTAAGTCGGATGTTCATAGCGGCGAAGTTATTGAAATTGCGCTGGAGTCGTATGCGGGGCATTTCTCTGCGGCAAGCCAGCCTTTGGCTGAATCTCCGCGATCCGACTTCATGCACAAGTATGAGTCGGTGGAAGTTTGTGTGAAAGACCATGTCATGGCCGACTTTTACTTCGATCTGAAAACGTTTAACCAGATGGCAGGCGCACTAGATAAGCATAGTTTTGTCCGAGCGAATATCATCAGGACATTAACGCAAATTCATGAGGTTCTCTATTATTCTCCGGATAATATTGAGTCGGAGCTGTTTAGGGAAGCGGTAGCGCAAGCTAGCCTGCTGATCAAACCGTTATACGAATACAAGAATACGTCTCTGGCACCGATTGCGGCCATCATTGGACATTCTCATATGGATACAGCCTGGCGCTGGACGATTGATGAGACTGTGAAGAAGTGTGCACGTACTTACGCCAATCAGCTCAGCTTAATGGAACAGTATCCGGAGTATATGTTTGTGCAGAGTTCTGCCTATCACGGGAAAATGATGCTAGAGCACTACCCGGCTTTGTTTGAGAGAATCAAAGCTGCGGTCAAAGCCGGCCGGTATGAACCAAATGGTGCGGTCTGGATCGAATGCGACGGCAATCTAGTCGGCGGGGAAATGATGCTGCGGCAGTTCGTCTGGGGGCAGCGATTTACGCGGGAGCAGTTCGACTATACGTCGAACTGCTTCTGGCTGCCGGATACGTTCGGATACAGTCCTTCTATCCCGCAGATCATGAAGGGGTGCGGAGTTGACTATTTCTTAACGACCAAGATGTCGTGGAACGATACGAATAAATTTCCGTACGACACCTTCTACTGGCAAGGGCTGGATGGAACGAGAGTATTGTCGCACCTGAACAAAACGCATCTGTGGCCAGATCCGGAAACTTGCATTGACTCCGTCATGGACGGACATCGCTCGAAGGATGCCATAACGGACAAAACCGTTTCCAATATGCGTCTGTTGGCCTACGGGTATGGCGATGGCGGCGGCGGCCCGCAATTTGAAATGATTGAAATGGCGCGCAGAAGTCGTGATTTGGAAGGCTGCCCACGTGTAGAGACGATGTTTGTTGGCGATTTCATGCAGAGGCTGGAGAAGTCTCTGACGAACCCTCCCGTGTATGCGGGTGAACTGTATCTCGAACTTCACCGGGGGACGTTAACCAATCAGCATACGATCAAGCGCAACAATCGTTTGTCCGAGATTCGCGTGCATGATTTGGAATATCTTACGGTTAGAGAAGCGGTTCGCCAAGATGAGGTATGCCGAGATACCGCCATTAAACCGCTTGTGGAGACACTGCTTATTAATCAATTTCATGATATTTTGCCAGGAACATCGATACCTGATGTGCATGACCGGAGTATCCTGGAAACGACTCACCTTATTCAGGAAGCGGATAAGCTGATTCAACAAGTCGTGCCCGTCCAACCGTCGGACAATCAAGTCTCGGTTATGAACACTTTATCCTTTGATCGCAGCGATACGATTTATTTAGGGACTAGCGATGGCTATGTGATTCAAGGAGATTACGCGCAGCAACGGGTAACCGATTTATGGGGGAGCAAGCAGCTTGCAGTTGCTGGTGTGACAATGAAAGCCTTATCATCTGTTGTGCTAGCGCAGGTTGAAGGCGAACCTAGTCAAGCTACTTGCTTCCATTACGAAGATAATACGCTGGATACGCCATTTTACAAAGTGGTTTTCAATGAGAAGAAGTATATCTCATCGTTGATCGACAAGAGTTTGAATAGGGAACTTAGAGGACAAGGCTATGCCTTGAATACGCTGCTGATGGCAGAGGATGTTCCCACGGCTTGGGACAGCTGGGACATTGACGCAGATGTAGAGCTTAAGTTCAAGGACAGCGCTGAGCTGCTGTCGAGCGAGATCGTATCCGAAGGACTCGTGGAATTTCGAATCCGCAATCACTATCAATTGACTGCCAAATCCACTTTACTGCAGGATGTTATTTTCTACGGTGACAGCAAGCAAGTAAAATTCGAGACGCGGATGAGTTGGCAAGATGATCACCGATTGTTGAAGACGGTCTTTGATACGAGTGTGTTTGCGGATTTTGCGAGGCAGGAGCTGCAATTCGGGTATATCAAGCGTCCGACGACCCGCAATACAGATATTGAAAAAGCAAAATTTGAAGTATGCAATCATAAATACACCGATTTGTCGGAAAACAAGTACGGCGTCGCCATATTAAACGATTGCAAGTACGGCATATCCGTGCACCAATCTCAGCTAGGGCTGACTCTTCATAAGGGCGGTTGCCGACCGGATTACAGGGGGGATAAAGGAGATCACAGCTGCTCCTATGCCTTCCTGCCGCATCATAGCGGTTTCGATGCAGATTCCGTCATCAAGCCTGCTTATGCATTCAATTATAAACCAGTTATCCTGCCTGGCGTATGCAGCTTTGATTCATTCATTCGTGTAAGCGAACCTAACGTAATCATTGAAGCGATCAAGCCATGCGAAGATAACGAGAAGGCTTATATTGTTAGATTGTATGAAGCAGAGGGAACTTATACCAATTCGACGCTGACATTTGCAGATAATAAGATTCAAGCCACGCTTACCAATATGCTGGAGGAAGACATCGAACTGCTGGAAGCGAAAAACGAGATCGCCCTTTGTTTTAAACCTTTTGAAATTAAAACGATCAAGATTAACTATTCCAAATAATGCAGCAACCTAATAAATCTGCCGAGTATCTCGGCAGATTTATTTTTGTTAGCTTATCAGCAATTATTTTTGTTCACGACCATCCATGAATTGTTTTGGACTTTTGCCTGTCATTTTCTTGAATGTTCGGCTGAAATGTTCAGGGGAGGTATAGCCCACTCTATCGCATATTTCATAGATTTTCAGGTTGGACGATTTCATAAATTCAATCGCTTTGGTAATCCGAATGTGAGCCAGATAATTGGTGAATGTGGTATCCCCTTTTTCTGAGAAGAGACGACTAAGATAACTGCTGTTGATATTTAATTTGTTAGCAACGAATTGCAAGTTAATATCAGACATATAATTTTCTTCTACGTAATGCTTAACCTGATTGATCATTGAGTTCTCGCCATTATGGTTTTTCACGATCGCAATTGCGGAGGACAGCCATTTATTCAGGGAATCCAAATCTCCATAAAATTTCAAATGATCTTCATACGCATTACTTAGTTCGCGCAGCTCGCTGTGGAGTCCATTTTGCAACGCAAAATCCATGAAAATAAAATGATATTTCATGTAAAGCTCTTTGATCGCGCGAATATGACTGGCACTCACGACTTGCGGAGAAATACTGATCTTCTGAATGTCCGGTTTGCGCTTGTCAAAGAGGATGGCGCTCAACTGATCTTTCAAAATGGCAATTTGTTGGCGGCTATCAATGGTCAGCGGTGGCGTCTCTTCAAATTTGGCCGAGTAGGGAATAATTGAACCGTTGCCTGCAATAAAGCAATAATCAACGGACAGTCTCGCCTCATGAAGGAGCTGCGGCAGCGAGGAGAAGTCGCAAGAAACACGACTTACACCAAGGTTGATGCGGAAGCCATTCGGACGAAACGTGTTAACGGCATGTCTCAAATGTTGCATAATGCAACCTTCGGACTCTTGCCAGGCATAGAGCGTAAGAATTAAATATTCAAATGGTGATGTCTGAATAATTTCAACGAGCGCTTGGCTGCTGGAAGCGAGGATCTCTCCGTCAGGAGAGAGGCATCTCGCAATCGTTTCCTTCATGCTTGCCTCAGGCGTAGAGGCGTGTGCATCAAGCTTATTTAACCGTAATAGAAGCACGGTTACGCGCTTTTTATCCTGGTTGTATAACAACTCCTTTAAGGTGTCGAGATCGCTTGCCGTAATATTCTCTGCAGCCAGCCGACTTAATAATGTCTCTTTCATCAAATCTTTGCTGGAAATGGCTGCTAGTTTGGGGCGATCCTTTAATCGCAGATTGGACAAGGTGTGGTTAATATGCTCTTCTGTCATTTCGGATTTCAATAGATAATCTTTAGCACCTAGCAAGAAGGCTTCTTTGACCAGGTGAAACTCGTTAAAAGCGCTGATGACGAGGAAGGTGATATCCGGTCTGATGACTAAAGTCTCTTTGATTAACTGCAAGCCGTCCATTATCGGCATTCTCAAGTCTGTAATGACTAAGTCGATGTGCGTGTCATGCATAATCCGATGATAAGCGTCTTGTCCATTGTAGAACTCGCCTACCAAACGGATCGACAAATGATCCCATTGAATCATGCTCTTCAGCATCTGTCTGACATAAGGTTCGTCGTCAACAATAATGGCATTCATCCTAAACTTGCACCTCCTTCGCCGATCAAGTGAGCGTCCGCATCTTCCATATTGCTAAGCACGGGTAAAATGATGTACACAGTGGTGAACGAGTTTGCCTCATTCTCACTCTGACTCTCAATCTCGATGCCATAAGGTTCTCCGTATTGGAGCCGGATTCTTTTGTGAATGTTCATAAAGCCAATTCGCAAGGAATCAGAAGTTGTCGTCGGCTGATGATCGAGCAAGTTGTCTTTAACTGAGCGTGATATCCCAATTCCGTTATCGTGAACGGAGAGAACGAGTGTTGTACTATTTTTGAGATATGCGGATAAAATGATGTTGGCATTAGCGCCTGTATTCAAATTGTGATTGAGTCCGTGCATGATAGAATTCTCTACGATAGGCTGCAGAATCATATGTGGCACTAGCAAATGAGAGGTAGATTCCTCGATCTGGTATTCAACATGCAACTGATTATCGTACCTCAACTGCTGCAACCGAATATAGTCTTGAATATTCTGCATCTCCTCTCTCAAAGCAATCACATTGCTGGGATGACTGAGTGTATTGCGAAGTAATCGACTTAACGTGACCAGCATATGGGCCGTCGTTTCATCCCCATGTTTCATCGCTGAATAACGGATGGAATTAATCGTGTTGTATAAGAAATGGGGATTGATTTGATATTTCAGCATATCAATTTCAGATTTGCGTTTCTGATGTTCAATGTCAATGGTATGGCGAAATAAATTATCAATGCGATCCACCATTTGGTTGAAGCCGCTTGCAATTTGGCTGATTTCATTTGTGGAATTGGGCGCAACGGCCATTTTAATATTCATTTCACCGACCTTTTTCATGGCATTTGCTAGACGCTTGATCGGGAGCAGAATCTCTTTTGAAATAAAAAAAGAAAATAGAATCATTAACATCAGCAAGGCTACAACAAGAATGATGGAAAATAAAATAATGGATGAAGATGCTTCCGTGACATGCTTCGATGAGGACAACTGAATGATACGCCAATTGGTCGCATTCGACTTGTTCTGTAAAACAAAGAAGTCATCGAGATAGGACATCGTATCCAAGCTCTGATTAAGCGGAAGCTGCCCTGTCATGGTTGCGATGCGATGATCGCTTATCGGAAAAGTATGATCATTGCCAGCAATAACGGTGTTGTCGGTATCCAATACGCGAACGATACTGTCAGAGAAGCGGAGCTGGCTGCTCAGAAGATCATTCATCGTTTGCTGGTTGACCAGAAGTATGATTTGGCACAAGCTCTCAGAGGGATTATTTCCCATAATATTATAAATATTTTTGGTGATAACAGAATATTTTCCTTCGAAAACGCCAAAAGGACTGAGTTGATTGCTGAACCAGCGCATATTCGGACTAGCTTCGGTACTAGCGATGATCGGATTGTTCTTGAAGTCATTCGTAACAGAGACGAACGACTTGTAGCTATACACGACGCGACCGTCAATCACAACCATAGCGGCGGAGATGGCATCGTCGGTTGCAAACAGGCTTTTGATTTGCGGATCGAGGCTCATTGTACCGATATATTTGGCATGCTGGATATCTCCGTGCTTGATGTCGCCTAACGCTGATAGAACGAAACTGTAGAAAGTGGTTGAATTCGACAGGATGTCCATGTACTTCTGGAACCTTGTATATAGATCATCAAGGGATGCTTGGCTTTGACGAATATCAAACGAAATGGTGTTGACCAACTCTTTTTGAGCATTCGTTTTAATGTTCGAGTAAGAATAATACGAAAGAGCAAGAAGCGGTATAACGGAAAGAAATAAATAGTAGATAAAAAATTGATATTGGATTTTCGTTTTAATTGGAATCAACCCCAATGGCAATTAATAATGTTATAAATGAATATACAACATATTTACCGAATACAACTTGGATGTTATAATGCACACAAGGAGGCAGTGAAGGTGCCCGCCTCTGATGTGACTTGCTAGGATCGAGCAGGATTCGGATTAGTCGTTGAGCCGCGGACAATGAGTTCACTCGGGAGCCCGAGGTTGCGACGTTCCTGACCGGGGTTCTGGATCAAGGAAAGCACAAGTTTCGCGGCTTCGCTGCCCATCTGCTTCTCGTTCTGATTGACATACGTCAGTGGAACTTCGGACAGTTCGGACTTCTCGTAGTCGTCGAAACAGACGACTGATAGATCCCGTGGAACGACGAGACCCAAGTCTCGGGCGGCTTTCGTGGCGAACAGGCCGATTGTAGAAGTCGTCGTTACGATGGCGGAAACGTCAGGATTGTCCGAGATGTACTGCTTGATTTGGTCGTAGACCGGCAATCCGTTGTTCAGAATCAGGCGCAGCCGATAATCGATGAACAGCCCGGCATCGCTCAAAGCCTGCTCGTAACCACGCAGCCGATCCTCAATGCTCGTTGTGCCGGTGATCGCAGTGCTGATGAAGCTGATCTTCGTATGACCGAGATTCGTCAAATGCTGGGTCGCTTCATATGCCCCGGTGAAATTATCAGAGCTAACGCAATTGGCGTCAAGCCCCCGCAAATAACGGTCTACGATGACAAGCGGATAATTGCCTAGAGTCAACTTCAGGATTTCATTATTAAAAGTTTCTCCTTCCACCGGGTAAATAATAATGCCTTTCATCCCGAGCTGGGTAAGTTCTTTCAGTAATTTGATTTCTAACTCCTGCTGATCGTGGGTCAAGCGAAAGATGAGGTGATAGCCATGCGCAGCCAGTTCTTGTTCGAGACCAGTCATTAAGTTAGCGGTAAACAGATTATCAAGACGAGGCATAAGGAAGGCTACGCACGAACCCATGGTTCCCTGAGGCTCGTAGGCCAGGAACGGCGGTGAAGCATTGTCGGCGATAAAGGAACCTTTGCCTTGAATACGGTAGATTAGGCCTTGTTCCACGATATCAGCCATCGCGTTCTTGACTGTAATGCGGCTGACGTCAAACTGCTCGGCCAGTTCATTTTCCGAAGGGAGCTTGTCTCCGGGCTGCCAGATACCTTGCTGAATTTGGTTCATTATATACGTTTTTAATTGGATGTACATCGGAATTCTTGCTGGCGTGCTGGACATAGGTTTCATTTCCCCTTGTATTAAGTATATAACAAATATACAACTTATTTCTGTATTCGTAAAGGAGTGCTAGTCATGGTAAATAAACACGTACACGTTGTGTCACATTCGCATTGGGATCGGGAATGGTATATGCCTTTTGAGAAGCACCGGGTGCTTTTGGTGGAATTAATGGATACCCTCATCACCTTATTCGAGACGGATCCCAACTTTCAAAGCTTCCATTTGGACGGACAGACCATTGTGTTGGAAGATTATTTGCAAATAAGACCTGATAAGAAAGCTGTTATCGTGCGCATGGTGCAAGAGGGGAAACTCATTATTGGGCCTTGGTACATCCTTCAGGATGAGTTCCTGACCAGCAGTGAAGCGAATATCCGGAATTTATTAATTGGTCATCAGGATGCAAGAGAATATGGCACGATATGCAAACTGGGATACTTCCCTGATTCCTTTGGCAATATGGGGCAAGCGCCGCAGATTCTACTGCAGGCTGGCATGGATACGGCTGTTTTCGGCAGAGGGGTGAAACCCGTCGGATTCAACAATGAGGCAAAGGGGGAGTATGAATCTGCCTTCTCAGAAATGAAATGGCGGTCACCGGACGGCTCGACCGTGCTCGGTATTCTATTCGCCAACTGGTATCATAATGGCATGGAAATCCCAACGGATCAGGGCGAGGCTGCCGAGTACTGGGAGCGGAAGCTGAAGGACGCAGAGCGTTATGCCTCAACACCGCATTTGCTCTTTATGAATGGCTGCGATCATCAGCCAGTTCAGACGGATTTGTTAGCTGCGCTTCAGACTGCGCGTGACCTGTATCCCGATGTTACGTTTACGCATTCTAATTTTAATGATTACATCACTAGTGTTAAGGAGCATTTGCCAGAACATTTATCGATCGTTCAAGGCGAATTAAGAAGCCAACGCACGGATGGTTGGTGGACGCTTGTCAACACAGCCTCGGCTAGAGTGTATATTAAACAGCAGAATCAGCGAGTGCAAACCTTCTTGGAGAAGGTAGCCGAGCCTATGGCGACTTTTGCACATTGGCTGGGGCACGCGTATCCTAACCATCTGTTCACCTATGCCTGGAAAACGTTGATGCAAAATCACCCGCATGACAGTATTTGCGGATGCAGTGTGGATGAAGTACATCGTGAGATGATCACGCGATTTGACAAAAGCCTTCAGGTTGCTGAACAGATTACGACAGACAGTATACGAGCAATCATCGGGCAGATAGATACCCAATCAGCTTATGATAGGGGAGCAATCCCGTTTACGGTATTTAATACAACCGGCTGGGAGCGTTCAGGGGTGATCAGCGTTGACGTAGACGTGAAGCGAATTCCCTTTGGCGGCGATCGCAGAGAGAGTGTGGAGGCTTTAAAGGCGCTAAGCTTGGAAGGCTATGCTGTCGTGAATGCCGACGGCGAGCAGATAGACGCTAGGATTGAAGATCGTGGTGTGACATTTGGCTATGAGCTGCCCAAAGATAAATTCCGTCAACCGTATATGGCACGTTCTGTACGGGTGCATTTCTTAGCTCAAGCTGTTCCGGCCATGGGGTATACCACCTACGCATTAAGCCCGAATCAGGTGGAGCCAGTATCGGCTCCTTCAGATGTAAAGATGGCTGCGCGCAAGATGGAAAATGACTTCTTAGAGGTACACATCGCGGATGACGGGACATACGACATTATCGATAAGCGAAATGGCAAGACGTTTGCCGGCTTAGGAGCTTACGAGGATGTAGGGGACATCGGGAATGAGTATATTTTCAAAGCACCGGAAGGGGACATCCCGCTTACCACACGCGGCTTGCCTGCCCGCATTTATGTAGAAGAACAAACTTCCTATCGAAGTGTTGTAGCCATCGTTCACCAGTGGGAGATTCCTGCCAGCGCGGATGAAAGACTGAACCAGGAAATTCAGGAATTCGTGCCGTTCCTTGAACGGGAAGCGCAGCGAAGCAAAGAGACGGTGACTTTAACGGTCACAACTCGTCTTACGCTGGAACGTGGAATTCCCCTGTTAAAAGTAAAGACAAGTGTAACAAATGAAGCCAAAGATCATCGTGTTCGAGTTCTATTTCCGACGGATATCCTTGCAGATACGCATTATGTTGATTCGATTTTTGAAGTTGCTGAAAGAGCGACGCTTCCCGCTTCCGAATGGACGAACCCGAGCAACTGTCAACATCAGCAGGCTTTTGTTAACATACGCAAGGATACGCATGGTCTCACGGTCTATAACCTTGGATTAAACGAGTATGAGGTATTGCGTGACGACCGTGGAACAATCGCCGTGACCTTGCTGCGGGCTGTGCAGGAGCTTGGCGACTGGGGCGTCTTCCCAACCCCTGAGGCGCAGTGCCTCGGCGATCATGAGTTTGAATACGGCATCATCCCTCACGGCGCAATGCTTGATGCAGAACGCTCTTATGCCACGGCATATCAGGCTCAAGTGCCATGGATAGCACAACAGACGCCAGTGCAATCGGGCATTCTCCCCGTGAAGCATCAATTTGTACGTTGGTCAGGTGAAGGACTCGCGCTTTCCGCAGTTAAAATGAACGATGCCTCCGATGCGTTCATGATACGGTGGTTTAATATGACCAACCAGCCGGCGAAGCTGCACATTGAGGATGTATACAGCTCCAGTGGAACGCTGTATGTGAGCAATGTTTTGGAAGAAGAAGGGGATGCCATCGGCGAATCCCACCTGGTTTCGGTTCGACCTGCGGAAATCGTTACGATTGGAGGGAGAGTGAACAATGGCTGAACGTAGCAAGAAGGAGCATCCTTATTTATATTGGGATCGGGATTGGGTAGAGCGGTTCCAAGTACAGCTGCAACAAGATGCAGAAATGGCGCGATCATGGCAAACCTATGTGGCTAGTGCGGATCAGTTGCTGAAAGAATCCTTTACCGAAGAGGCTGAGGCGGACGGAGAGGATTCTCAGCATGGCCGCTATGGACCGCCAAGCGAGCAAGTTGCCAAGATGGGGACGATCCTTGGTCTTGTGTATCAAGTCACAGGGGAGCGGCACTATGGCGAGAAGTTGCGAGAAGCGCTTCTTCATTACAGTGCCTATCACAAATGGCACGGCAAAGGTCTGCTTCGAAACGATCCACCGTGGCATTCAGAGTTGAACACATCGCGCTTTTGCCACGGATTTGCCGTCGGTTATGACTGTATTTACGATTTGCTAAGTAGTGATGAACGCGCTACTGTCCGTCAAGGTCTGCTGGAGCTTGGTGTACTGCCTACGTTGAAGGATTGGGTTTTTGCCGACACCCGTATCCATACGCTCGATTCCATGGGTCATAATTGGTGGGCGGTCATGATCGGATTAGCAGGTGTCGGCGTTCTCTCGGTCATGAATGAGGAACCTGCTGCGTGCGCATGGCTAGAAGAGATCGTTCGCATTTTTCCAGAATATTTCCTGTACAAGGGCAGTGTGTTGGGCAATAAAAGTTTGAATTACGATGAAGCGGGAGCCTTCTATGAAAGTGTGAATTATGCCGATTATGGGTTGTATGAATATCTAGTATTCCGACTCGCTTATCAAACTTCATTCGGGTATACGGATTTCACCGACATCCCTGTGCTGGCAACAGCTGGAGACTTGTTCCTGCATACGACGTATCCGTCTTCCGAGCGGCCACTAACTGTCAATTTTGGTGACGGACATTTCTATAAGGGTGCTGTTCAGGCAGCGAAGATGCTGTTGGCGAATGGGCTTGAAGATTCAAGGCTGCGTTGGTATCTCACAGAATGGCAAGCGGAGTATGGATTTTATGATTTTATTCAGTATGAGCGTATATGGCAAGGGGCCTCGAATCCTCCATCTGAAGCCGATACTTCGGTTATCTATAGAGATATCGGCTGGGCAACGATGCGTGACGATTGGGATAAAGATAGCACCCTGCTGGTGGTAAAGTCGGGCTTCACCTGGAATCATGCGCATGCGGATGCGGGTTCATTTGTTCTGTATCATAAAGGGCGGGCGCTACTGACGGACTCCGGAAATTGCTCGTATGACCGACCGGAATATCTCGACTATTACGTGCAGAGCGAAGCGCATAATGTGGTGCTCTTTAACGGCGAGGGGCAATTGAAGTCGGATGTCCCTCGGGGCGTGAAAGAGCCTGGTCACGTGTACCATCTAGTGGATCACGCGGGCATTCGTTATGTGTACGCGGACGCAACAGGCCCGATGTCCCAGCATTTCTCGAGAAATTTCCGCCATTTCATCTGGGTTGACGGTGTCATCCTTATCATTGACGATGTGCGATCGCACGAGAAAGGCAACCTGCAATGGCTGCTGCACTACGAAGGGGAAGCCGAAATCAGGGGGAGTGGCTCCGTGCGTGTAACGAACGGTGAGGCCAGTGTCGATGTTACGCATCTATTTCCACAAGACTTGGTTATTCAGGAAAAAGAGGGCCTGGCTGATCATGCTCCGGATACAAAAGTAACCTATTTGTCATTTGAAACTAGCGAATCGGTTGCTGAGGCTAAATTTATTACCGCTGTGATACCGGTAGAACCGGAGAAGCCGCTTCCCATAGTGACTGCGCTGGAGGGACACGAAATGCTTGGTGTCCGGATTCGATCAGGCGGCAAGCAGACGGATGTGTACTTGAACCTCCGCGCTGATGGCCGGATTATGCATCAGAATTGCATACGTAAGTTGCACGGCTGGGAAACAGATGCCTACCTCGTTGTGGTTACCCGTCCTGAAGGTGCTGACGAAGACGACTGGACGAACGTGGAGCGCTGCTTCATCGGGTATGGAAGCGTGCTCCGCCATAGCGGACACACGTTGTTCGCTTCGATGTCGAGAGCGACCGCTTGTTTGGAGCTAAGCCCAGCGGAGGTTTCTGTCGCACTCCGTGGCCAGCCATACCTTCGCGCAGAGGTACGGCCAACGGTTATGCCGCAACGCGTGAAAGTCGAAGGAGATGCAGAGCTCATTTCCAAAGACAACGGCGTTATCGTCATTACTCAACAGACAACCATGCCTGCAAGGCGTCCTGGTTGATCGAATGATTTTTCTAAATAGCTGGATTTTCAATGCCGCTTCGTTTTCCTATTTCATGCTCGGAGAGATTTCCGGGGGATAGGAGGGCGATTGCGGCTTCTTTTCGTTGAATATGAGAGCAAGTTTCAAAATTTACCTTGTGTTATAACTATCGTGTAACGTATTTGATATATAAGGAGACTAAAATCATGACTAGATTAAAGGGGAAAGTTGCTTTGGTTACGGGAGCAAGCAGGGGGATTGGACGTGCCATTGCGACGCGTTTGGCACAAGAAGGAGCATTAGTAGCTGTTCATTATGGCACGAGCCGAGCTGCTGCAGAAGAAGTAGTACACGATATTGAACAAAATGGAGGAACAGCATTCACGATCGGTACAAAACTTGGTTCTTTAGAAAGCATACAGACACTTTATAAGACATTGGATGAATTGTTGCAAGAGCGTACAGGTGACACTCACTTCGATATACTAGTGAACAACGCAGGCATCGCTCTAGTAGCCCCAATCGAGGATACTACGGAAGAGGCATACGAAGAAGTTATGAAAATAAACGTAAAAACACCATTTTTCCTGACTCAACAAGCTTTGCCACGCTTGCGAGACGAAGGTCGAATTATTAACTTGTCGTCCGCTGTAACGAGGATTTCCCTCCCTATTATTCCTGCATATAGTATGACCAAGGGAGCAATTAACACGCTAACACTCGTTTTATCCAACCAACTCGGCTCACGTGGCATTACAATCAATGCCATCCAACCTGGATTCGTTGCCACGGATATGAATGCCGCAATGCTGCAAGATCCTGCTTCACAAAAATATGGTGCTGATTTTTCTGTCTTTGGAAGATGGGGGCAACCAGAAGATGTCGCTGATATAGCTGCTTTTCTAGCTTCTTCGGACAGTCGCTGGGTAACCGGGCAATTAATCGATGCCAGTGGAGGCTCTCATTTGTAAATACGAGGGGCAATCCGCCAAAGAGGTCTGTTTATCCATTGAACTTTCGAATACGTTAAATCAATAACAAGCGGCAGTCTAGGACATTATTTTTTAGTCCATGACTGCCGCTTTTCGTTGGTCGTGTAGCTTGTCCTGCATTGGATTTAAAAGTCTTAGGTAACAATATGTCAAGTTTTGTAAATAAACATCATTCAATTCAGCGGGGGAGAGATATATAGTAAGTGGAGAAAGAGAATGTAAGCGATTTCTTTCGTTTCGATTAATAGTCCAAGGGGGGATGAAGTTATAGAGGTATAAGCAAAAAAGTGGAGTGAACATGCACTAATATGGCTTTGACTGCTAATCCAAAGATCAATGAAACAGGAGGAAAATAGCATGCATGCAAAAAAGCTATTGGCGGTTCTCTTGTGTATCATGTTGGTAATGCCATTCATGATACAGACAAGTGTTTCGGCCTCAACCACTAAAGGAGTTATGGATAATCATATTGTCCAGAAAATCTTTGATAGTAAGGAACTTAAGCCCTATACACAAACCAATCCTACTCGTTATGGATTTGGAACGGGCTATACCAATTCGGTTGATTTAGATGTGTCATCGGTGGCTCCGGCCAATCTAGCCTTGAGTCTGCAGCTCTATGTAGAGAATACAGATCATCCTGGCAGCATCCAAGATTTGATTAAAACTGTCGGCGGGAACGGCCGGCTAGAAGTGTCGGATAATCAAATCGGCGGACATTATTTAATGTACAACTCCAAAGATTTGAAGCGGGCAGACGGTACTGAAATTCAGTCAGGCTGGAACGACATTTTGCTTCCATTTTCAGTAATGGGTAATGTTGGGGCAGTCGATCTGGCGCATATCCGATTTTTCCGTTTAGAGTACTGGGGCTTCACCGTTAAGCCAGATACGTATGTCATCCGGATGAAAGATGTCAATATCGTGGATATGTCCCGTCCGGCCGATCCGGTGCTCCCTGTGCAATACGACACTACGCCTCATGTGGCAGATATTCCTTTCGCCAAGACGTATGAGATTACCGGTGGCGGAAGTGCTGGAACTCCCACAGCCGTGTACGGTGTTCAATTTCCTCCAATTGACGCTTCACACCACGATATCAAGAAGGTTAAGTTGGTCATGGATACCGAATTGGAAAACCTGACCCATCCTGGGAATATTACGGTGCTATCCCAAGTGTCGGGCCAACTTGAGCTTAGCAGCAGCGGTGGCAACGACGTAAATGAATTGAATTTTGGTGTCGGATCGTTGAATTGGCAAAACGGCAAATCCAGCGTTTCCGTTATGTTGACTACCGGTGGCGCCACAGGTGGAACAATTGATACTTCCAAAATCAATTATATGCGCCTCTATATGACCAATTGGCCGGCTGCCTTTACGGACAAATTGGTGCTCAAAATATCGAATGTTCGCTTGATTGATATCACCAATGCGACCACGCTGCCGACTTTCTTCAACGACGGCATGTTGTTTCAGCAGAAGAAACCCATGAATATTTGGGGTTATGCGGATGAAGGTAAAAACATAAAAGTGGAATTGTTCAAAGGCAATGAGACAACCGCGCTGGAGACCAAGAACGCAGTTGTCATGGCTTCTAGAAGATGGGATGTGGCATTATCCCCTAGAGATGGCAGCTATGACAGTTACAAAATTGTTGTAAGTGAAGGCGATACCGTCATTCAGACTATCAAGGATGTTGCCATAGGCGAATTATGGCTTGCGAGCGGGCAGTCCAACATGGCATTAAACGTGGGCACCTCGATGACAGGCGCAGCTGAAATAGCCAATGCGAATAACCATAACATCCGTTTTTTCCTAGTTCCTACATATCCTGCTGGGCAAACTGGCTCTCAGCCGATTGATCCGCTGCCTGATATTGCCGGAGCTTACTGGGGGGCAGGCGACAAAGGGAATCAAGTTAGCAGCTGTTCTGCCGCCGCCTATTTCATGGCCAAAGAACTGCAGGCGAAGCTGAATGTGCCTGTAGGCGTTATCAGCGCTGCTACTGGAGGTACCATCATTGAAGCGTGGCTGCCGCGTTTGGCCATCGAAGGTGATGCAGCAGTCAAAACAGCCATGATAAAACGCGGTTTGTACTATGATGCCAATTGGTGGCCATCCGATGCAGGTAAAATGTCCAGTCTGTACAATCAGAAAATCGGTCCACTTGCAGGAACCAACATTGCCGGTACGATCTGGTATCAGGGCGAAAGCAACTCCAACCGGAGTGAAATCTATGATATTGAATTAAATCTGTTGAAAAAGAGCTGGAGCGACGCATTTGGCTTCGCAAATAATACGATGCCGTTGATCGAAGCACAAGTTGCCCCGGATCAGTATGACGTCGGCAACATCAACCCGCAGCATCTCGGCTGGTTGGCTGAACGTATGACCAAGGCCTACTTGGCCAACGCTGACAAGAATATGACCCTTTTTCCGATCTACGACGTTCCACTGACGCATGTACTGAACGGTACGTCGCCTGGCGCGATCCATCCTCGTACAAAGGAACAGGTTGGCAAACGGTTTGCCGATAGTGCCATGAGTTTGGTATACGGCGCGGGCGATTTGAAATCGGCTCCAATCTATCAAAGCATGGCCGTTTCCGGCAATGCGATTACCCTTACTTTTGACAATGTAGGAGAAGGCCTTACGTCTTATAACGATATTTCCCTTCATGGTTTCAGTATTGCTGGGGCAGACCATCTCTATATTACCGCCAAGGCTGAAGTTACAGGAACGAACACTGTTAAAGTATGGAGCAATATGGTTTCAGATCCGAAGAACGTCATCTACGCGTTTGACAATTTCAATAACAATGCCAACCTGGTTGGTACCGCCAGAGGAGATTATTATATTCCGGTTAGCCCTTTCCGTACTACCCCGTATGAAGATAACACCAATGCGCCCGACCCAAGTGTCAGTTATTATACGGAGCAAGGTTGGATGTACGCAGACAAAGACGAGTGGGTTTATGACAAAAACGATACCACATTGAACGCCTTCGGGATTCATCCGTCTTGGAAGTCCGGGGTTGTTGGCACCACAACTGCGGTGACGTATGGGTATTCGTCCGCTTTGAAGCTGGAAGGTGCTTCTGCCTTGCAAGTGAACTATGCTGATGCTGCGGGCAAAGTAATCGGCGTAAGCCCGATCCTGACATATGACAGCTTGAAATTTAAAGCGGGCTATTATAACTATTTGTCAGTCAATGTCCTCAACGCTAATGAAACTGCCGCCAAACTGGCACTGCAATTCGTAAGCGGCGGTAAGACGTATACGGCAGCTGTTGCCGAAACGAGTTCATATGAACAGAGCCTTGTCCCAGACAACAAGTTTAGGACTGTCACCTTCGATCTGCGCAAATTGTTCGATGGCACCCAAGTTGTAACCGATACCAAAACTTTGCTCAATGCTTTGACTGATATGCAGTTTACCTTTACTGGGGTAACCGAAGGCAGTCTGTATCTCGATCAAGTAATGGTCGGTGCCACAGTCGGTATGAAGACTGATGCCGAGCTGACAGCTGCTAATCAGACATTTGATGCTGCCGCTATGCGGACGCAACTGCAAGCACTTTTTGTAGATACCAGCCCATATTCCGCTGCTTCCTTGATTGCTTACAATGCGGCTAAAGCTGCTGCTGACACTTTGCTCCAGGCAAACAGCACCGATATTGTCAAACTTGGTCAGGCGATAGATCATATCAATGCGGCTATAAGCGCGTTAATTGTTAAGCCTGTTAGCAAAGAAGCGCTGCTCGCTGAGTTGAACAAAAAACCTGTGGATTCCACGCCGTACAGCACGGTTTCATGGGATGCCTACTTGGTGAAATGGCAAGGGGCTAAATCCGTCTATGACAACAATCAAGCCACTGACGAACAGGTAGCCACTGCTACAGCGGAGTTGGCAACTGCCTTTGGCAACCTTCAATCCTTACCTGCCTTGCTGGAATTCGGAGAGACAGTTGTGGAACAAGGTATCGTCTATACGAAATACAACGGCAATCCCTCTTCCGAAGCTCAAACTTTCGTAGAAGAGCATGCAGGAGATACGGTTGGGCGTATTAGCGCTCAAAAATATTTGTACGCTACGTTAAGTGCAGATTCTCCCCTTAGAGGTGCCGAAGATGTCATTTTTACCATTCAATATTACGATGTCGGTTCACAGAAACCATTCTTAGAGCTGGGTCAAAAGTCTACAGGAAACGCTTACAGTAACAGACGTTTTATACAACTATATAATACTGGCGAGCTTGTCACTTTGAAAATCTATGTGAGTGATGCCCAAATGAGGAAGGCACAAAATGGCGGTGCTGACTTCCGGATATTAGCTTCTGGTGGAGATTTTTATGTGAAAAGTATACGTGTGGAGAGCGGCAAGGAACCGTCTATTGATGAGACAATACCACCTGCATTTGCCGGGGAAACGCCAAGTAATAACATGATCGGCAAGACGGTTGCCGGTTATCAGATGTGGTTTAATGCCAATGCAACCAATTCAGGATGGGTTCATTGGAACGCTGGGACGAGACCAGGTGTGGGCCAGCTTAAATTTGAAAATTGGCCGGATGTCAGGGAGTATCCCGACAATGCACTATTTCCAACCAATTTCGATAACCTGGAAACCGGCGAACAAGCCAAATTATTTACATCCAAGAATAAAGACGTCGTGGACTTACATGTTTCTTGGTTACGTGATTATGGCATAGACGGGTTAGCTGTTCAGCGGTTTTATAGTACAACGGAAGAAGTCGAAAGTCCTATACCCAATAATATAAACATGGTTCAAGAGGCATCCGAAAAGTATAACAAACTATTCTATGTCATGTATGATTTGTCGGGATCAGGAAGTGTAGGAAACGCTGCGATAGACCGAATCAAAAAAGATTGGGTCTATAACATCGAACGAAAAGGCATAGTTAGCTCATCGAGTTATGCCCATGCAAAAGGTAAACCGGTAGTTAACTTATGGGGACTTGCAGGAGACAACCCGTCGAGATACCCGAGCGCCAGCGCTGCCCTCACTCTGATTCATTGGTTCCAAGACAGAGGTTATTATGTTATCGGCGGGCTGCCTGATAATACTTGGGCATCGGTCACTAATGATTATGCTGCGGTCTATCAGTCTCTTGATATGGCCTCCCCTTGGACGGTAGGGCGGTTCAATGGCTCAGAGGCCGCCAAAGATTGGTGGGAGCGAGCAGACCAACGATTGGATCGAGAACTGGCGTATTGCGAGCAATACGGAATCGACTTCCAGCCTGTTGTTTTCCCTGGGTTTGCTTGGTCGAATCTGCGAAATGGTCTGAATTCGAAGCCAAATGAGATAGGGAGAGAAAGCGGAGAATTCATGTGGACGCAGGCGGCGCTACTCAGAGAGCATGGTCTTCGGACAACGTATATCGCCATGTTTGATGAGTTTGATGAAGGTACTCAAATCATAAAAGGTGCTGAAGACTCTTATGAGATCCCCAAAGGAGAGCAGTATGTATACACACAAGCCTCAGAGGGGACTTGGCTTTCTTCCGATTTTTATTTGCGGCTGACGGGAGCCATTGCCGAGTTGAATAATCGTGATATTACGGAGAGCAATCCTGTCCGCTATGAAGTGCCGATTGCGGATTCGCTAGGTCCTGTTTACTGGCGGAATGGCTTTGAAAAACGCGTCGCTGCAGGCGGAGAACTGACCAACGTTGACGTAGGCATTTACAATCCCGAGGATACCAATGGGCGCGAAAATCCGAAAATTATGAAGCGGGTGAATTCGAACCCTGGATTGGACGCTTTTGCCATCGAGAAAGGTACTTTTCATAGAGGCGCGTATTCATTCCGATTTAGCGGTAAATCAGCAAACGGTTCCGAGAATGCTAAGCTTTATGCACGCATTGCGCCAACCCAAATAAAGATTCAGAATAATTTGGAACTATCCTATTATTTGAAAGCAGAAGACGAATTAGGTCGGCACGCATTCATTGATCTTTTGTTTGACGACGGTACGTATTTAAGCGATAGAGCTGGGTTTACGGGCAAAAGCGCAAAGGGCACCGTAGGCGAATGGGAGAAGGTTTCCTATTATTTAAATGCTTCTTTCTTAGGCAAGACGATCGTAGCGGTTATCGCGGCCTATGATAACACGGCAGATGGCGTTTATACGGCTTATATGGATGATATTACGATTCAAACAGCGCAAAATCCTGAAGTGCCAGCCTCGCCGGTCCTTAGTCAAGCGATGCTTACAGTTGACACGACTTCCCTTCAAGTTGGCGCATCGGCTTCAACGTTGATCGAGGGCACGCTTAACAATGCAGCTCCTGCTGATCTCACAGTAGCCACGGTTACGTACGGTTCAAGCAATGGAGCCGTTGCAACGGTGGATGCCCTAGGGCATATCACTGCCATAGCTGAAGGTACTGCGCAGATTACAGCTGCGGTTACGCTGCAGGGGGTAACTGTGCACACCAATGCGGTAACGATTACAGTGCTGAAGCCGTTGTCGTCGGGAGTTCCAGGTATGCCAGTCTTATCATCCAACAACGGATACGCTTCGGGATTGAGCGATGGTAATTACACCGTAACCATGCATATGTGGTGGGGGAATAACGGTACGCTATTCAAATTGTATGAGAATGGCGTACTCATCTCTACACAAACGTTAACGGATGCGGCTCCTGCAGCGCAAATGGCTGAAGTCGCGATACGTGGTAATGCGAACGGCACTTATACGTACACGAGTGAGCTTATTAACTCATTCGGTAGGACGACGAGCAGTCCGTTTGTTGTCACCGTCACGAACGCATCGCCAGGTAAACCGGAGCTTTCCCATGATAATTGGGATGGAGACGGTACGTTTACGATTGCGATGAACATGTGGTGGGGAACCAATGCGACAGAATATCGTCTATACGAGAATGAGGTGTTAATCGATACGAAATTATTGCAAGCGGCAACGCCTGGTGCTCAAAGCACACGGAGTGCAATTTCTGGACGCGGTGTCGGTACTTACAAGTACCGAAGTGACTTGGTCAATGCAAGTGGAGTAACTTCAAGTGACGTGCTAACTGTACAAGTGACGAAATAATTAAATAGCCTTATGCCTCTCATTTAAGAGTGCATAAGGCTTTTTGACCTACCTATCGTAAATGATTTGGTTGAAACCGGTGCAACTACGGAACCCAGGAGGGCCGATACAAGCTCTACCACCCAAGACAAGTCTAAAATGACCATGAGCAAGGTCTCCGAATTCCCCTCTGAAAGTTAATTCCAAAAGGAAGAGACCAAACTCTCCGCCTAAGCCAATGGTTGGATTCCTTAAGCTTATCGTACCAGATAGAACAGACGCCCCAAATAATTTCACCGTAATTTTAATGCTTGGCTCACTAGGATCAATATCCAGGTCTAGTCCTATCCCATCGATCAAACGCACGGATTGACATATATGACCAGGTGGACAAGTGACAATCGGTGGCTGAATTAATCCATCAACGATCCGTTGGCTAAGAAGAAGGTGCTTGCTGATGGTTTGAAGTTGTCTCTTAATCTTTCTCAAACTCTTTTTAATCGCGGCATTGTATTTGTTGCATGCTAAGAGACGATCAATGAAAGCTTGATTGATAAGAACATTTTTGTTAATTAATTTAAGCTGATTTAGAATTCGTCTCAAGGCAATTTTATCGAATTTTTTACCTGAGAGAACAAGTTTATTTCCGATCGTTTGTTGATTTAGAAGAACTCTAATGTTAATAGCCCTCAGTTGTTTCCGAATCAGTAATAAAATGGCTTGAGCATTTGTGGGGTATGTCTTTTTAAATTCAATGATTGTCTTTCTATTAAGAAGAACGGCATTGTTAATTGCGATGAGTTGTTTATTAATTCTTGCAATGCTTTCTGACAATGCTATCACCTCCTTTGCGATACAATACTATATGTTTAGTTTCATATTCTGATATAGGACAAACACTCAAATTGCTAGTGATCGCGTAAAAAGTGGCGTGGAGATAATGAATATGGCCCGTAGCACCATCGTTCAAGAAATAAATCCGACTAAACCTATTGACTTTATTGTAGAATGAGTTAGGATAGGTATAACAGAGTTGCGGAAGCGGTAAATAAAGATGCTGTTTATATGGAGGAAATGAGAATGAAGACAGTTGCGATTATTGGCGGAAGTCAATCCGATACGTTTAAAAAACTTGGTGAGAAGCGTGGTTTAATTGTCGAGCATCATAGTGGTAAGACAGGTGGAGGTTCGATCGAGCAGTACTTTCAACGAATTATTAATCATGCAGATGTCGTTATCATTCTAAAAGGTGCGATTAAACATACTTCGATGTGGGCTGTGAGGGAGCTTGCAGAAAAAAAGGGGAAGAAACTTAGTTACCATGATGGCTTTGGGGCGACTGGAGCGCTTGAAAAGGCATTGCAACTATAAGCAAGGGATATAACAGTTAATTATTCTAGCCTTACGAGAAATCGTAAGGTTATTTTTGTTTTTAAGGTGGGGTATATGCTGAGAATTAATTTTTATTTTGTTAATATAACAATAATTATATATTGTAATTCGATAAATATTATGTTAAATTCAATCTGCTATTAACGAAAAGAGAGCGTGTTAAGGAACACCTTTACGCAAAGGAAGGAGGCCGTATATGAGCAACGAACCTATCATTAGTTTGCAAAATGTGACCAAACGGATCGGCCGAACCACCGTGATCGACGATCTTACGTTTGATGTGCCGCAAGGCGAGATTTTCGGCTTTCTTGGCCCTAACGGGGCGGGCAAAACAACGACTATCCGCATGATCGTCGGATTGATGTCCACAACGAAGGGGCAGATCCTGATAAAAGGCAAAAATATTAAAACCGAATTCGAGCAAGCTATCCAACATGTTGGAGCGATCGTTGAGAATCCGGAAATGTACAAATATTTGAGCGGATACTTGAATCTCGTTCATTATGCCCGTATGGTGCCAGGTGTGACAAAAGAACGGATTGATGAGGTAGTGAAACTAGTCCGACTAGAGGACCGTATTCACGACAAAGTCAAAAAGTACTCTCTTGGTATGCGTCAACGTCTCGGAGTTGCTCAGGCGCTGCTGCATCGACCATCTCTACTGATTCTGGATGAACCTACGAACGGTCTGGATCCTGCAGGGATTCGAGAGTTGCGCGATTATTTAAGGCAGTTGACCCGTTCGGAAGGAATTACCGTCATTGTTTCCAGTCATCTGTTGTCTGAGATGGAACTTATGTGTGATCGGGTCGCCATCTTGCAGCAGGGTAAGCTGATCGACGTGAAACTGACCCACCATTTTACTCAGGATAGCCAGCAGATACCAACCTATCGGATAGAGGCACAGCCAATCGAACAAGCATTAAACATCGTGGGACAAATGGAAGGAATTCAGGAGATTGGGCTCCTCGAGGAGGGAGTCTTAGAAGTCACCGCCGACAGGGAACGTGTTCCGGACATACTGGCAGCACTGATGGGGCAGCATATACGAATCTATAGTGTTCAGATGGTTCGTCTGTCTCTGGAAGATCGCTTCTTGGAAATTACAGGTACAGGGAGGAAGCAGATTGGTTAATCTTGTCCGTAATGAGAATATGAAGATCTATCGAAGGGTACGAACGTGGATTTTGGTTGGAGTAATGATTGCATTGGTGCTTTTCGTTAATATCATCGAATGGCATTCTGATCGAACACAGTTGCAAGGCGAGAGCTGGCAGGTGGAACTGCAGCAGGAGAAAGTGCACCGAAACGAGCTGTTGACCAAATCAGAACTTTCGGAAGAAGACCGTACTTATAATCTGCAGCGAATCGCGCTCATCGACTATCATTTGGAGAAAAACATTTCCACGACGAATGGTACGATGTGGGACGGGATCAACTTCTCCGCCTCCTTAGTGCTCGTGATCACCGTATTCACCATCATCATCGCCGGCGACAGCTTGGCAGGAGAATTCTCGACAGGCACGATCAAGCTGCTGCTCATTCGACCGGCTAATCGCCTAAAGATCCTCCTAGCCAAATATATGTCTTCCTTGCTGTTCGGATTGCTTTTACTGCTCACGCTTTTTGTTGTATCTGTCACGGTCAATGGTATCTTATTTGGATTTGGAGATCTGAAACTGCCATTGATCGAAGTGACCAATGAAGGGTATATCGTCGAGAAGAATATGGTGCTTAACTTGTGGAAAACGTACCTGATGAACGGGGTTTCTACGATACTGTATGTCACAATGGCCTTTATGATTTCGTCTGCATTTCGCAGCAGCACCATGGCCATAGGCTTCTCGATAGTTGCTCTGTTTGGAGGCAACATTCTGCTGCAGGCACTGCAACGCTTCGCTTGGAGCAAGTACCTGCTGTTTGCGAACACCGATCTCACCCAGTATCTGAGCGGGAGACCTTATCAGAGTGGAATGACGCTTTCCTTCTCCATCGGTATGCTTGCGGCTTACTTTATTGCGTTTAATCTGATTTCCTGGCTTATGTTTACGCGAAGAGATGTGGCGGCATAAGCCACGTTCACATGCCCTACCTACCACGAAACGTACTCGGAGAAATACCATAATTTTTTTTGAATAGCTTCGAGAAGTGGAATTCGTCATAGAATTGGAGATTAGTCGAAATCTCTTTCACAGATAAGTTGGTCGTCTCGAGTGATATTTTAGCGGATTCTAGTTTTAAATTAAGCATGTAGTCACTAGGCGATAGTCCTGTTCTGGATCGAAACCGTGTGAAGAAGGTCGTTCTGGAAAGACCGCTCATAGCTATGAGTTCATCGACACGAATGGTCTTGTCGATATGTTTATGCATATAAATAATGATTTTGTTGAGCTCTTGATGTTGTTGCGTTGTTGTCGCATGTCGCTCTTTGGCGAAGAGCAGCAATATTTCTTGCAAAAGGATTGTAGCGGCATACTCGTAACCATGCTGCTGTTCAATCAGAAGGTCAATCAGATGCTCGCATTTTTGCATAGCCAAACCGATTTTCCCAGTCGTTACAACTTCATTAATAGGAAGTTCCAGAAAGCGAGACATATCTAGCGAGCTGAAGTCGATAAAATAAAATTTCCAGTCATTATTCTGGCACCGATAGGAAGACGTAATGCCATCTTGAACGATAATATAAGTACCAGCATGCAAAGCGAATGTTTCCTGATCCTGCGTAAGAATGCCATTTCCCTCGTAGGTAATAAATAGGCCAGGGACAGTAAATCCTTCACTTTTGATCGAGTGATAAGTATCGTTCGCTTGTACATCCCAAATAGACATAAATGCACAGGCGGGAATCTTAGATTCGCTATGTATACTATATGGAATGTTCATGTAAGACAACTTATTTTCACCACCTATTAACATTCATGTTTGTACAATTATACATGGTTTGCATACGGCGATCCATGGGAAATTTCATTGTGGTGACGTACAGTTAATACATGGAAGTCATCACATATGAACGTTGAGGAGTGGTTGTGCACATGATGGTGAAAGTAGGGAGTCGGGAATTAGAACTTAATGGTCAACACTTAACGGAGCTTAGGAGCTCCAACGATATTTTCCATGATAGTGCAGCGTTGCGCGAACGAATGGAAGAGGATGGCTACCTGCTCATTCGCGGTTTTCATAATCGGGACATGGTGCTGGAAGCGCGCACGAGCATTTTGGAGAAAATGTCTCAGATGGGCAAGCTGGATCGAGATACGAAACTCGAAGAAGGCGTTATGGCTGACGGTTCCAAAACTATTTTCATGGGCGGGACCAATGAGGACTTGCCTGCGCTTTTGAATGTCCTAAATGGCGAACATATCATGGGCTTTTTTGATGAGTTCCTTGGTGAACCTTCGCTAACCTACCATTACAAATGGCTTCGCGCCGTCGGCAAGGGTGACTTCACAGGTGCCCACTATGATATCGTCTATATGGGCAGAGGTACGCCGAACGTCTACACGGTTTGGTCTCCATTAGGTGATGTATCGTATGACATGGGAGGATTAGCGATTTGCCTAGGCTCGCATCGATTTGAACAGTTAAAGCAATCGTACGGTTCGAAAGATTCAGATCGAGATGGGATTGGCCATTATACAGATGATCCGCTTCACATTACAGAGAAGTTCGGCGGCAAATGGGCGACCACCGAATTTCAGGCAGGGGATGTACTGATCTTCGGTATGTTCTTGATGCACTGTTCGCTCGAAAATACGACCCATCAATACCGAATTAGTGTGGATGCGAGGTATCAATCCATCCATGAGAAGGTAGATGAAAGATGGAGTGGGAAAAAGCCGAAGGGTCATTTTAAATAAGGGAGTTCTCTCATTAAGAATTCATTAGAACGGCCGCTAATAGAAGCGGGCCGTTCTTTGTGTTTCACAAATTCTTGCTGATTTCTCTTCCAATAAAAGGACATCTCCCTAGATAGAACGAATGTATGACTTCGCAGTCTTATTTCTAATGTGTGATTATGGGGTGAAGGTGTTGAAGCTATTTGCTAAACCATGGACGTTCTCGGCGACCCTCCATGTTCTGTTAATCGTCATGGTGGTTGTTCCCATCGTGACAATCAGTACAATGATCCTCCAAGTATACAAGCGTGACTTGTTGCAGCAAACGACGGAACGCACGCTGCAGACACTGCATGCTGTCACGTACTCAGCCCAACAAGAGATTAGCAAAATTGAGTATGCTGCAGCGGCAGTTGGTGTGGACCGAGACATTTTATCAACGGCAACGGCCTTGCATCAAGCGGATGAGAGCAACCGATATGCGTATATCAACCAGCTGACGCTTGCACTGAGTAGATATACCTACTCGATGTCCAGCCAGCTGCTCGCCATTCATTTTTTTTATAAAAGCGGCGGTGTGTATTCGTTTAAGCAGAACATGACGAAGGATGAGAAGGAGCTGCGTTCGGAGGCATGGTATCCGCAAACGTTGCAGCAAAAGGATAACGTACAGTTTCTTAGTCTCCAACAAACACGACTATATGGCGTGACGGTTCCTCTGGCCGTGGCAGCTGCGATTGCACCGAGTGATTACCATACCTTGAGCGATGTCGAGATGGTGTATTTCTCGCTGAATGAGGAAGCGTTCGATAAGATCCTACGGCAGCAGCCTCACGATGATTCAACTTATGTGATTGTCAGCAAGGATGGGCAGGTAGTCACAGCGAGCTACAATTGGGATCCTAAGAGTTTAACATCGGCAAAGCTGAGTCAGATCGGTGCTGCTCAGGAAGGGCATTTTATCGATCAGGTAAGCGGTCGTCAGACGTTAGTTACCTATGCCAGCGTTGGCGATACAGACTGGAAGGTTGTTCAAGAAATACCTTATAGCAAAGTGACGGCAAATTATGACCGTATATTTAAAATTGTTCTATTGGTCACTTTCGCGGTCATTGCCATATTTGTGCTGATCTCCTTCTATCTCGTACATAGTCTGACTAGGCCCATTCATCTTCTCGTCCGGAAGATGTCCCTCGTAATGGAAGGAGAGTTGAATGCCAAGAGTGGCACTTCGGGCATTGCAGAAATGGCTATGCTTGGCCGAACATTCAATCATATGCTGGATCAGATCAAGCTGCTGTTGCGGCAGCGGGAGGAGCAAGAGCAAACGAAGCGGAAAGCAGAGTTTGCAGCCTTGCAATCGCAGATCAATCCGCATTTTCTGATTAATACTCTGAATGCAATCCGATTAATGGCGCTGATCAGCAAAGCAGACAACATTCGCAACATGACGAATGCCTTAATGCGCTTGGTCTCCTCTTCGTTTAACCGAGGTGGCGTACTGATTCGCTTTTCCGATGAAATTGACCATCTGAAACATTATCTGTATATCATGGAGATTCGATACGGCAACACATTCGAAATTGAATGGCAGATTGACCCTCAAGTGGAATCGAAGTATTTGCTGAAACTATTGCTCCAACCCATTTTGGAAAACAGTATCGTTCACGGTATGGCTGGTAAAGAAACGCGTGGCAAAATCGTGATTGCAGCTCATTTGCACGAAGGAAGTCTACATATCGTGATTTCCGATAATGGTGAGGGGATGACGGAGGAGCAGCTCGATGAGTTTAGGACGAGACGCAGTCCGCATACGTTTACGGGTATGGGCGTTGCGAATGTTCATCACCGGATTCAACTGCACCATGGAGAGGAATATGGCATTACTCTGACTACTAATGAGCCAACGGGAACGAGAGTGTCCATAAGAATTCCTATACTTCATCGGAATCAAGAAGAAGAGTGACCGCTGCGTTTGGAAGATAAGGAAGTTCAAAAAAGATCAACTTCATAGCCAAAAAGATCATTTGGATGCGTTTCCATTCCATGTATGATGAATACAGGTTGAACAACAAACCGAATCGAAGCAACATTCATTGGAGGGGTTCAAGAATGGGGAAAAGAAGATTTGTAAGCACTGCGCTAGTTGGCGGTCTTGTCATGCTAAGTGCACTGACAGGGTGTTCGAAGGAAACGGCTTCACCAGCAACATCAGTCAAACCTGTAGAAACCAAAGCGGCTGCGGCAACGCCCAAACCGGCGGAACCCGTTAAGCTAAAGCTAGCCATGTGGGATGCCAAAGGAGATCTCAAGTTCTGGACAGATAAAGTGAAAGAATACACGAAGTTGAAGCCGAATGTGACCATAGATGTAGAAATGGTGCCTGATAATGGCGGTCAATACTTAAAGGTGCGACTGGCGGCCAACGACTTGCCTGATCTGTTTTATTTAAAACCAGCACACATGCAAATCTATAAGCAATCACTTCTACCGCTCGATGAGTTAGCTGGCGCGAAGAATAATAAGTTTCCGGCCAAAATAGATGGCAAAACATTAGGCGCACCACTCGTTTCTTTCTCGGAATTCGTCTACTTCCACCCAAGTATGTTCAAAGAGTTGAATTTGGAAGTACCGAAAACCATGCCTGAGTTCATGTCTACGATGGAGAAAATAAAAACAAACGGCAAATATACGCCAATTGCTATCGGCGGTAAGGAAGATTGGACATTCTATCCGTTCATGGAGTTCGGTCCGCACATTCTTTCTGGGGATGAGAATTACTTGGCGAATTTGGCGAAGACGCCTGAGCCTTTCGGAGAAGGCAGTACCTTTGATAAAGCGGGGAAAATCATTAAAGAAATGGCCACGAAGAAATTGGCAGGTCCAGATGCCCTTTCGATCTCTTTCGATCAATCCACACAGTTATTCGAATCTAAAAAAGCAGCTATGATCGCAGCGGGTCAATGGTACTATGGCGACTATGCGAATAGAGTTAAAACAGATGAAGATCTTGGCGTATTCCCGTTGCCATTCAGAAGTACAGAGAGCGAGCCATTGACTTCGATGACGGTGTCTGACATGAATGTCGGCATTAACAAGAATAGCAAAAACGTTGAGGAAGCGAAAGCCTTCTTCGATTGGATGTTCAGCAAAGACGTGTATCAATCGTTCATTAATATGGCACAACAGTTCTCCACAATGAATGGAGTTAGCACCGATCTCCCGTTCTTTAACAAATGGACGGAGAAGTATCCATTTAAACCATTCATTTACTCAGCTACGGACGAAGGATTTGCTAAAGTAAGCGGTGCGGCACAATTTGATTTCAAGAAGGCTGCACAGGAAATTTACGCAGGTAAACCGATCGATACGTTGGAGAAAGAATTGAACAATAAGTGGAAGAAAGCCGTTGAATCGAATAAATAGGAAATTGAATAGAGGGTACTATTTGAGCAATTGGAGTAGTGCCCTCTATTTTCATACAGGAGTGATCATATGAATTATCGCATGCAGCAGAAAATCGTCATTATCTCGTTTCTGTTCGTACCTGTTTCTCTCTTACTACTGTTTCTCATCTATCCAACCTTACAGTTATTTCGCTACAGCTTTACCAGTTGGGATGGGTATAGCCCGAGTTTTAAGTACATCGGATTCGATAATTATATCCAAATGCTATTTGATTTCCCTGAAGCGTGGCATGCGATTCGACATAATGCAACCTACTTTCTATTGCATGCCATTGCGATTCCGCTCGAACTCATTATGGCGGTCTTGCTGACAAGAGCGCTGCGAGGGAGTGCATTTTTCCGCTTCTCTGTCCTGATGCCCTACATAATCAACGGAATTGCCGTAGCGTATATGTTCAGCTACATCTATAATCCCATCAATGGGCCGCTGAACGAGTTGTTGAAAGCGATGGGACTTCAATCTTGGATTCAAAGCTGGTTGAGTGATGCCAAGATTGTGAACTATTCGTTGGTTGTTGTTTCTTTATGGCGCTACAGTGGCGTTCATATCGTCTTATTTCTGGCAGGTTTGCAATCTATTCCGAAAGATCTCTATGAAGCAGCGGAAATTGATGGGGCTAACTTTTGGCAGCAGCAACGGTATGTAACACTACCAGGTATTCGGCGCGTCGTCGAAATTATCTTGTTTATGAATGTTTCCGGAGCGCTGCTCCAATATGATATTCCACTTGTAATGACGAATGGCGGTCCTGGAAGTGCAAGCAGCACATTCGGACTATTTTCCCTCCAAACGGCGTTTACTTACAACAATTACGGGCTAGCCTCTGCAATGGCCGTTATTCTCTTAGGGCTAATCATTATATTTTCATCATTGCAAGCGTGGATCGTGAGAGACAGGAGTGAGGCTTGACATGGAACGTACACGAATGCTGGAACAAGTGAAGGGGCAACCGCTGCATAGCCGTACACGATCATTGCATACACAGCGCTTAGCAGGCAATATCGTCTACTACACGCTTTTTACACTTATGACTATCCTTATTTTCGTTCCTATCCTACTGGTCGTTTTCGGTTCGTTTAAGACGAATTTGGAGTTAGCTGAAACATCTCCGTTTTCACTACCGAAGAGTTTTCTTCATATCGATAATTATGTGAGTGCGTTGAAAGAGGGGAATATGATCCGCGGTTTGGGGAATTCAATTCTACTCGTCGTGCTAAGTATGCTGGGCAATATGTTGCTTGGGACTATGACGGCGTATGTGCTCAATCGCTTTCAATTCCGAATGAAAAAGTGGATTCTCGTTCTCTTCATGATGGCGATGATTATTCCAGCGTATACGACAGAAATTGCCCGGTTCCAACTCATTCATTCACTCGGTGTATATAATACGTTAGGAGCGCCACTCCTCATCTATATTGGAACTGATATTATGCAGATTTACATTTACATGCAATTTCTCGAAAAGATTTCCGTACAGCTTGACGAAAGCGCTATGCTGGATGGAGCCTCATACGTGCGTATTTTCCGTTCGATTATTTTCCCACTGCTGCTGCCAGCAACGGCAACGCTGGCGATATTGAAAAGCGTGACTATCATGAATGACATCTTCGTGCAGCAACTGTATATGCCTAATAAGGAGCTCGCAACGCTCGCAACTTCATTGACTGCGTTCGTGAGTACGCGCAGTTCGGATTTGTCAATGCTCTGTGCAGGGATTATTATTGTCTTATTACCGAGTGCTGTCTTCTATATCGTTTTTCAAAGGTATATATTCAAAGGACTTATGGATGGTGCAGTGAAAGGTTAATTGGAAATGAGATAATCAAAAGATAATCAACTTCGCTAATGGGGGATGAATAGGTTGCATAAATTGATGATTGTCGACGATGAACCGCTGGTTCGTCTTGCATTGCAGCATATGATCGATTGGGATCGTCTAGGTATTCAGGTTGCCTTTGAAGCCGGGGATGGCTTGGAGGCTCTTGCTATTCTCGAGCAGCATGGTGATATTGATCTGTTGCTGCTTGATATTGAGATGCCCAGATTGAACGGAATTGAGTTGCTGCGTGCGTGTCCGGCAATTGTACAGAAGCGAAGACCTGTTGCCATTATGCTAAGCGCCTATAGCGAATATCACTATGTCAGGGAAGCCTTCTTGCTGGGGGCATTCGATTTCATCGTGAAGGCGGATATGGATGAAGAGCATCTCGTTCCCGTAGTCATGAAAGCACTGAGTGAGCTTCGTGTTCGCGAGACGCCAACACCTAGTACGTCTGAACATACGGAGGCAGAGAGCAATCAGCAAAGGGAAATTCTTCAGCAACTTATTACTTGTGATCCTATGCAAGACGAGAATGGTTTTGAACAGACAGCGACTAGTATGCTCAAATGGCTGAGCGAATTCAACCAGTTAGTTGCTGTGATTTCCATTTCGCAAGGCTCTTCTGTCACTATCAAGACGGATAGAAACTTAAAGGATATACAAACACAAAGGTTCATCATGCAGTCTGTACAAACCGTGCTAGACGCAATGTCTATCCCTCATCTCCTGTATGGGAAGAGCCAGTCCGAGTATGTACTGTTCTGTTCATTTGCCCAATTTCGAAGTGAAAGCGTAATTCGGGATAAGATTCAGGATGCCTTCTCCATGATTCAAACTCGGCTCAACCAATACGTGAATGTTTCAATATCAATTGGCGTAAGTCAACTAGCTAATGGTGTGAAACAGTGGTATCGATTGTATCAGCAAGCTGCCCATCTGGCTTCAATGAGTTATTTTGCCGGATGGAACAAAGTGTTATACCCAGAAAGTTGTATGGAGCAGGGGAAATACAGTGCTGACAGCGAACTTGAGCCTGCCCGTAAGCTGCAGGTCACATTGAAAGCGACAGGTGCGGCGATTGCCCAACGGCTCGAACATACGCAGGAGGAGTTATGGATCAGGGAGTTTGAGCAGATGCAGCTGCTCCTCGGACAAACATGGGGCTGGAAGCCCCAGGATGTTCACGCTGCGTTTGAGGATTTACTCTGGGAGCTGGGCGGTCTGCTCTATCGAAAAGGCATTCGATGGGAAGATCTCGATGTCGAACTCCAGCACCCTTTTGAATACTTGAAGCGTTGGGAGACGTTGGATGAAACGAAATCCTGGCTATATCGCATCTGCAGCCAATTATATCAACACCTTCACGGAATGGCGAAGTCAGAAGTTAACTATAGCAGCGTTGTAACGTTGGCGAAGCAATTTATCGACCTTCATTATACAGAGGACGTTAATCTTACGTTGATTAGTGAAATGGTTGGCGTGAGTGAGAGTTACTTAAGCAAGCAGTTTAACAAAGAAGTCGGGTGCAACTTCATTCAATATGTAACGAATTTGCGCATAGAGGAATCCAAGCGGCTAATGAAAAAGAAGGGCAACAAAATAACGGATATCGCTGAAACGGTCGGTTATTTGAATGTGGAGCATTTCAGCAGAATGTTCAAGAAGACAACGGGGTACAGCCCAAAGCTGTATCGGGAGAATTTGATGAACGGGTAAGAGGATAAAATGGTTGAAAAGGTGTATTTTCGTTGAAGATACACTTATTTTTATTTTGTTGTGCGCGATACAAAATGTATCTGTGCATATCGGGATAAACTTCTTTCAATTAATAGTGAGAATTATTCTCAATTATGATATGATAGATGCTATTGATAGAAAGAAAGGAATGACCGATTTATGAGAATTAGCGACCATCTCGTATTGTGGAATCATGTTCACATCCGAGTGATGGACGTTCGTCGCATGCTGCTGGAGCCTGGTGAAGTCATGCGCGGTTATCGCGTCCCAACGAGCGCGTTCCTATATGTGACTAGCGGCAGCGCCAAACTTCATATAGACGGAATCGAAAGCCGTATGCAGCGATTCCATGTTTTGCACGTAGGAAAGGGGCTTAGGCTGGACATTACTGCAGCAGAGCAACTGGAATATTTTATGGTGCTGTACAAGGCCATTTTGCCGCTGCCGAGCCGATATGAGCTGGTCCATCTCATGGAGCGCGAGAATCCGTTCCAGTTGCGTTACGGTTTATCGCCCAAATATCCGATCTCTTGGCTTCAGAAGCTGGAGCATATGCATCAAATTTGGCAAGCACCAAGTTCGCTCGATAAATTTAAAGTAAAAACATTGTTCTATCAGTTACTTTACGAGTTGGTGGAGCAGCTGCATGAACAAGGTGTCGAAATCATACAGCCCGATCTAGTAAGCCAAGCCATCTATTATATGGAGGAACATTATCACGAAGCGTTGTCATTGGAAGAATTGGCTGACACATTGGAATGCACGTCTAGACAACTGCTTCGTTTGTTTAAGACTCAAATGGATACCAGCCCAATCGAGTATCTGATTCAGTTACGGATGGATAAGGCGAAGGAGCTTCTCCTTCATACCGATCGAACGTTGAAAGAGATTTCGGAGAGTGTCGGCTACGCGGACAGTTATTATTTCAGTCGGATTTTCAAAAAGCAAGAAGGTGTATCTCCGAAGAAATTCAAAGAAACGAATGATCGGAATTGGCGTCGAAATAATCCATTCTCGTTGTCGACATATTCCATTGTGGGTGGGGGGCTTAAACGCTATAGTAGTAATGGTTATGAGAATCATTATCACTATAAGAAAGAAGGAAACGCACAAATGTATACCAAATCAAGAGCCTGGGTGACAACGATGCTCGTCATCTGTTTCACATTAATGCTCAGCGCCTGTTCAACGGGATCCACAGTAACACCATCCGCAACCAATGGAGTGACGCAAGCTCCAACTACGAGCAGCTCTCCAACGGCTGCAGTTAATAAAGAAGCTGATTCAACGCGTGTTATTAAACATGCGATGGGTGAAACGACAATTAAGGGCACACCATCTCGTGTTGTTATTTTGACCAATGAGGGGACAGAAGCGTTGCTTGCCGTTGGCGTGAAGCCGGTAGGAGCAGTTATGTCTTGGCTTGGCGAACCATGGTATGACCACATTAAGAATGATATGCAGAACGTGACGGTCGTCGGGGATGAGTTACAGCCGAATCTTGAACTGATTGCCAGCTTGAAGCCGGATCTTATTATCGGGAATAAAGTAAGGCAGGAGAAAATTTACGATCAGTTGAAGCAAATTGCGCCAACCGTCTTCGCTGCTGACTTGGTAGGAGATTGGAAAGTTAATTTCAAATTGTACTCCGAAGCCGTCAATAAGATAGATGAAGGCGAGAAAGCAATGGCTGCTTTCGACAAACGCGTAGCAGAAGTGAAAGGGAAGCTTGGAACGAAGGCGGCAACGAAAGTTTCGTTAGTACGTTTCTCGGCATCGCAAGTACGTATTTATCAAAAACAGACGTTTGCTGGCGTATTGCTGAACCAACTGGGTGTAGCCCGTCCTGAGTCGCAGGATAAAGAATCCTTCATTGAAGTCTTGAATAAAGAGAATATCGCCAAAATGGACGGAGATGTCCTGTTCTACTTCGTAACGGAAGCCAAAGGGAAGACGGATGCAGCCAATGTGGTGAAGGAATGGCAGAATGATCCGTTATTTAAAAATTTGAACGCAGCGAAATTGGGCAAAGTTATTCAAGTTGATGAAGGAATTTGGAATTCCGCAGGTGGATACAAAGCGGCTAACCTGCTCTTGGATGAATTGATCAAATATTTCGATGTCAAATAATTCGCACGCTTTGCTCCACAAGCGCCAAAGTAAGATCATTGGATTGCTGGCAGGAGCAGTATGTCTGCTCGTGCTGGCTACAGCTAGTGTTTTACTTGGCGCGCATACTTTCGGACTTGGCGATTTGTGGGAAAGTTACAAGCATTTCGATGGCTCGAATGAGCATTTAATTCTAAGAACAACCCGAGTTCCGCGGGTTCTGGTTGCTGCTGCCGTAGGTGCAAGCCTAGCGGTAGCTGGCGCCGTTATGCAAGTGCTGACGAGGAATCCCTTGGCGTCTCCTTCCGTATTCGGTATTAATGCGGGAGCTTCGCTATTTATCGTCATTGGACTGGTTCTGTATGGATCATCGCTTACGATGAATGCGATGATTTGGATCGCGTTTGCCGGTGCGCTGTTCGTTGCAGTGTGCGTTTACGCATTGGCCATGCGAGGGAGTTGGTTCGAGCCGGTCAAGCTGACGCTGGCTGGCGCGGCCATGGGAGCTTTTGCCTCATCGATTACATCCGGTTTAATTCTGATTAATAAACAGTCGTTGGATACGGCTCTATTCTGGATGATCGGCTCCGTGTCGGGGCGGAAATTGGAGCATTTGCTCGCCGTAGCCCCTTACATGGCGATTGGTATAGGTCTCGCGCTGCTATTAGCTAATTCGCTCAATATTATTATGTTAGGCGAGGACAGTGCACGTGGGCTGGGGCAAAGAGTGACCCTGGTTCGGTTACTGTCCTCACTAGCCGTTGTCTTGCTCGCCGGCGGTTCGGTAGCGGCTGCTGGTCCAATTGCGTTCGTCGGATTAATCGTTCCGCATCTGTGTCGGACGCTGATCGGCACAGATCACCGTTGGCTGCTGCCTTGCTGCGCCATATACGGGGCTGTGCTGCTAGTAGCGGCGGATCTGGCTGCGCGTTTCGTTCTGATGCCTAAGGAAGTTCCTGTCGGCATTGCTACAGCTATGCTCGGTGTTCCCTTCCTGGTTCATGCAGCAAGGAGGAAGGAACATGACTAATTCACGAGCGAGAGGATCCGCGCTCATCATCGCCAGTTTACTTCTCGGGATGATCGTACTCGCGATGTTCTGTCTTTCCGTCGGCAGTGTGAATACTCCGATGAAAGACGTCTTGCGTTCGATAACCGGGCAAAACATGGGAAGCTCGGAACTGATTCTCCTCAAATTCCGTCTGCCCCGAATTCTTGCTGCTATTCTTATCGGAGCGGCGTTGGCAGTTTCTGGCGCCCTGCTGCAAGGTGTCATTCGGAACCCGCTGGCTTCGCCGGATATTCTCGGTGTCACGGGTGGTGCATCGGCAGCGTCCGTTGCATTCCTTACCCTGTTCTCTGGTTACAGCGTTCACTGGGTTCCTGTAGTTGCAGTAGTAGGCGCATTGCTTGCGGTCCTGATCAATTACTCCCTTGCCTGGAAGCGGGGGATATCGACCTATCGGTTAGTGCTCATTGGACTTGGGCTATCAACCGCGCTTGGAGCGCTGACTATGTTCCTGCTCATTAGCGGTCCGGCTTACTTGGCAGCTCAAGTACTGAATTGGATGACAGGCAGTATTTACGGGATCAGTTGGAAATACGTGGGGGTCATCGCGCCTTGGATTATCGTCTTTATTCCTTTGTCATTTGTTTATGCCAAAGAATTGACGATTCAGTCCCTAGGCGATTCGATGGCTACGGGGCTTGGCAGTCGACTCCAGATTACCCGCGTCATGGTGCTGCTCTACAGCGTAGCACTCGCGGGTGCGGCTGTCGGGGTGGCAGGGATGATTTCGTTCCTTGGCCTTATGTCTCCACATATCGCTCGCAGGCTCGTAGGCAATTCGTATTCGCTGGTCATTCCGGTTTCAGCATTAATCGGTGCGATTCTGCTGCTGTTGGCTGATTTGGCCGGGCGAATGCTGTTTATGCCGCTGGATATACCTGCTGGGGTATTCACGGCGGGGATTGGCGCCCCGTTCTTCTTGTACTTATTATTTAAACGGAAGCCGATTCGATGAAAAAAAGGTAGACAGTGGTCACCGGGCGTTAACTGCCCGGTGGCCTTTTTTTTCTATAGTGACCAGGACTGCTATTCATGATCGATTTGAACGTTTTGGAGAAGTGATGAACGTCCGTAAAGCCGCAATATTCGCTTACCTGCTGGATGGAGACCCCTTCGTTCAATAATTCTCGTGCATGTTCGATGCGCAAATGCAACAAATATTGGTAAGGTGTCGTGCCAAAATGTTGTTTGAACAGTACGTTAAATCTAGAAGGCGAAAGCCCGGCTCTCCTGGCCATATCGATGACATTGATAGGTTCGGAAATATGAAATGCAAAGTAAGACGTTATCCAGTTCAAGAAAGGTTGAGGAGATACGGAAGCGGTTTGTGGTTTCATGTAGATTTTGAAGACAGCCGTCAGCCACTCGTGGGCAAGCTGATTGGCTTCCATGACGCCTATATACGTCTGCGACTGCCAACATTCGATCATCTTAAACACGAGATCTCTCATTCTATTCGAGCTATTCGAGTTGGCGGTTTCGAGCTTAAATGGGATTCGCAGATCTTGGCAATCATGCATCCTAGGTTGCATATAAGACGCGTAGGGAGTTAAGTCCAATTGCCCTGGGAGGGTTACAAAGCTGCTCTCTCTCAAAGGATTATAGAAGAAATCAAGATGAATATACGGATTAATCGTAGGGGTAATCCCCTTGATGGTATGCACGTCACCAGGCTGAAACAGGCACAAGTCGCCTTCCTTCAATCTATGGATATCACCATTCAACTGAATCTCAAACTGCCCCTCTTGCACATAAAAGAGGATGTAATCCAGCAAGCTCCGTTCACCTAAAACAAACGGAGGGCGGACCGCATAACCTGCGATACGAATGAAAGGCGCTATCGCATAATCTTCTAAAATCATAGGCGTTCAACTCTTTCTGGATGCGATCTCGCAGTTGTTTTTTACATAAAAAAAGCGGTTAATCCACAAAGAATTCCATCCGTTATTCCATTATGATAAGGGAGTAGGTTAGTAAAGTATAGCATGTTATTGGGGGATGACACATCCATGAATAGTAGGTATAAAGGCACTGAAACGCGAGAAATTAGCTTTCCGTTAGGTGGAATCGGAAGCGGGTGCATCGGTTTATCGGGGAATGGAAGATTGGTGGATTGGGAAATTTTCAATCGGCCTAACAAAAAGAGTTTCAACGGTTTTAGTCACTTTTCTATCAAGGTAGAGCGCCAGGGGAAAGTGATAGATGCACGTGTGTTAAATGGAGATTTACAGGCGTCTTACATGGGTGAGCATGTTCGAAAAGCCCCTCTACATAGCGGATATGGCTTCGGACCCGAGAGCGAAACGATGGCCGGCATGCCGCATTTCGAAGAAGTCGAGTTTAGGGGAGAATTCCCGTTGGCCGAAATGTCGTTCGCGGATTCGCAGTTCCCAGGACGCATTGAATTGGTCGCATGGAATCCTTTCATTCCTCTTCAAGAGGATGATTCGAGCATTCCGGCGGCTTTTTTCGAATGGGAAGTGGAGAATACAGAGAACGAACCGCTCCTCTATACGCTATGTCTTTCTGCAGGAAATCCGATTCCATCAGATAAAATTGTTCACGAATATAATGAAAGCGAGGGTGTCCATGCCATTCGGCTAGGATCGAATCAGTTTGACTCAGCGGACCCGTCATTCGGTGATATAACGATTGCTTCCGATGCGTCAGATTGCAGCTACCAAGAATACTGGTATCGGGGTGAATGGTGCGATAACTTGGAGATGTTCTGGCATGATTTCACACTGCCTGGACATCTGAATAACCGACAGTATCGGGTAGATGACCCTCCCTTGCGGAGGAAAGATACAGCCTCATTAGCTGCGCATGCAGCGTTGATGCCTGGTGAGAAGAAGAAGATTAGATTCACCATTAGTTGGAACTTCCCCAACGTGAATAATTATTGGAATCCGAATCCAACTGGAGCCAACGTCTGGCGCAATTACTATGCAACGCTGTTTGCGGATTCTCGGGCCAGTGCCTCGTATGCTTTCAGGCATTGGAATGAGCTATACGAAGCAACGCTAGCGTTTAAAGAAGCACTGTTTTCTTCTACGGTGCCGGATGTTGTCAAAGAGGCGGTTTCCGCCAATTTATCTGTTCTCAAGTCGGCGACGTGTTTACGACTGACCGACGGTTCCCTTTATGGATTTGAAGGCGTTATCGAGGATACCGGATGTTGTGAGGGATCTTGTACGCATGTGTGGAACTATGCGTATGCCTTGCCATTTCTGTTTCCCAAACTCGAACGCAGCATGAGAAATCTTGATTTCACGTACAACCAACGCGAGGATGGCAGAATGTCTTTCCGCTTGATGCTTCCTCTAGGACGCGAGAGAATGTCTTTCCGCGCTTGTGCAGATGGACAATTTGGCGGAGTCTTGAAAGCTTATCGTGATTGGAAAATATCAGGCGATACGGATTGGCTGCGATCTATCTGGCCGGCCGTCAAGCAATCCATTGCGTACGCATGGTCAGATAGCAACGAGGACAAATGGGATCCCGAAAAGATGGGCGTGCTCGTGGGCAGACAACACCATACGTTGGATATGGAGCTTTACGGTCCCAACTCTTGGTTGACTGGATTTTATTTGGCCGCGCTCAAAGCGGGAGCCGAAATGGCGGAGTTCTTAGGCGATCAAGCAACATCAGAGGAGTACAGCCGTATATTTCATTCCGGTAAAAAGTGGGTAGATAAGCATCTGTTTAATGGTCAGTACTACGTTCAACAAGTGGATTTATCGGATAAATCCTTGCTAGAGCAATTCGACGAGGAAACCATCCGTCAGTATTGGCATAAGGAACTAGGTGAAATGAAATACCAGATTGCCGAAGGCTGTGTCATCGACCAGGTTATTGCACAGTGGCATGCGAACTTATCTGGGCTAGGTGAAATTTTTGATAGGGATCAGACACGCACTGCGTTGCAATCACTGTATCGGAATAATTTAAGAACCAGCATGAGGCAAGTGGCTAACACGTGGAGGTTATTCTCGCTGGGTGACGAGGGTGGACTCATGATCTGCACATGGCCCGAGGGCATCTATCGACCAGCGATACCATTGACGTACAACACGGAAACAATGACGGGTTTTGAATATCAAGCAGCCGCGCATATGATTCAGGTAGGACTGGTCGAAGAGGGCATATCCATCGTGGAAGCTATTCGTCATCGTTACGATGGTGAAAAACGTAATCCGTGGAACGAGATCGAGTGCGGCAGCAATTACGCCAGATCGATGGCGAGCTACTCTTTGCTGCAAGCTTTCAGCGGATTTGAGTACAATATGGTTGAAGGCATGATAGGTTTCAATCCTGTGCAATCAGACGAGGGAATATTCCGTACGTTCTGGTCGCTCGATGCAGGTTGGGGAACCTTCGAGAAGAATTCGGAGCACATGCGCCTTGAAATTTTGGGCGGGCAACTCGACCTAAAGGTGTTTAAATTTCCCTTGGAGCAACGTTACACGATTATTGAAGACATTCAATGGAATGGTGACAACTTGGTGTACACCATCGAAAGAAATGAGATACATTTCGTTGGTGGGATTATGTTGGATACGATGCATCCGCTTGTGATTAAACTCCGTATGTAAGCTGACTAGGTGAATAGAGCTATGCCAAAACTTCTCATGACGCGTTTAGCGATGTGGGAGGTTTTTTGGCGTTAGACACCACTGAAATGTAAAGTGAAATAACTAACTTTTTACCTGTCGCCATACTTTTACCATGTTCGTTGTTATGGAAATAAGCGAAGATAGCTGTAGAAGAACAACGGAGGAGATACAAATGGAAATGAAAACAATCATACACGGCGGTAATCATTACGAAATGGATTTAGAGCATGGCAATCTTCATGTGTTTGCTAACTCGGATGTGTTTCAATCTTTTGATAGCAAAGTATTCGAAATGGCTGATAATAACTTGCGAATTCCGCGTAATATGCATATGAGCTACACCCCTGATGCCCATGTGGGCATTGGAACATGCATTGGGACTACAGCAGTTTGGAGCATGAAGGATGGTTTCGTTTCCCCTTCTATTGTTGGTGTGGACATCGGATGTGGCATGAGGGTGCATACGACATCCTTGCATAAACGTGATATTCAAGACAAGGATGTTCGTAGAGCATTAATCAAAGCAATCGAGAAGTACGTGCCAACCAATGAGCGAAAAAACACGAATTATTCAGATATTGATATCATGGATGTCGTTCGAAATGGGTTAAAAGGACTTCCTGAGAAATATATACCAAACGAACAGTGGTTGACCCATGTCGAAGAGTCTACGTTTAAATTTGAACAGGACTATCTTGCGAATTTGCCGGCGAACATTTGTAAATATGCCCATGGGCAGCTAGGATCACTTGGTGGTGGGAACCATTTTATAGAAATACAGTATCTAGAAGTTGCTGAAGGTCATAAGGATTTAGCGGCAAAATGGGGCTTGTTCGACGGTCAGGTTGTCGTCATGATTCATTCAGGATCGCGTGCCTGGGGAGCAATGTTGGGGCAAGAATTCACCAAGGTTTTCAGAGAAACAATGAATAGTTGGGGGATCGTTAATCCGGATCGGAACCTCTTGTATGCGCCAATTGCAAGTCGTGAAGGGCAACATTACTTAAATCTCATGTATTCCGCTCTTAATTTTGCAGTAAGTAATCGACATATGATTGCCTTCGGTGTTCAAGAGGGATTCCGTGAAGTGTTTGGCAAAGACCTAGAAATGCCAGTCTTGTATGATCTGATGCATAACTATGCGTTAAAGGAATTTCACCGTAATCAACCGATGCTCGTCCATCGGAAGGGTGCTACAAGAGCGCTGCCGCCAGGTCATTTCCTGAATACAGCGGCCTATAAAGAAACAGGTCATCCAGCATTAATCCCTGGTTCCATGGGAACCTCATCCTACATTATGGTAGGGAGAGAAGAGGGATTGAAAAACTTCTATTCCATTTGTCACGGTGCAGGCCGAGCGAGATCACGGAAAGCAACCAAAGAGCTTGTCACCGTCGATCAATTCGCGCAATCCATGAAAGTTGGGACAGATGATGAGATTCTTGTTAATCATCGCTCCTTGCAAACCATTCTTGATGAATGCCCGCAAGCCTATAAAAATGTGGATCAGATTATAGATAGTGTTGTGGGAGCCTCGTTAGCTGATGTGGTTGCGACTTGTAAGCCAATGGTTGCAATTAAAGGTGTTTAGCAAATTGTAATGATGATAGACGTCTATGGACGTATACTCATAAATTTGAATGCAAGCACGGATGACTTTACCTAGGCTAGGATTTCTGAGGGTCCGGCAGTGCGCACACATCTCTATGTGTATGTATACTGTACTGTTCATTTCGGCTTGCATTCCCCAGGTGCAGGGGTTCAATTCCCCTATCGTGTGAAACGATTAGCAAGAAATATTCCAAATGATTAAGTAGTGGTGTCCTCTGTGACAAAATGCACACTGCGCTACGGCTATGCAATCTACGGATACCGCGCACAAGAAGGATTACAACCATTTCTTACTAAAGGGAAGATATCCGGTTTTGCTAGTGAAGACCAATTATCTCTTACTAATTTCAAATTGGCGTATCCATACCTCGTGTGCTTAAGTAGCATTCCGCCTTCAACGCAGGAGGGCTCCAACTACGTGATCAATTAATCAAGGAGGTTTACGATGTTTAAAAAAGTGACGATACACAATGACGAACGAGGACTGCTATTTCGCAAAGGCAGCTATTATAAAAGTTTACAACCTGGCACATATCGGTTGTCACCATTTTCGGATGATCATATTGAAATCATGAATATCATGAACTCTTTTCAGGTCAAAGGGAAAGAACTTCAGTTGTTTATACATGACGAAATACTTATAAAAGAACTGGATCTTGTTCAGGTTCAAGACAATGAGTATGTGCTGCACTATGAAGATGGGAAGTTCGTGGGATTGTTGACAGCGGGAAGATATGCCTTCTGGAATGTGTTGAAAGCGCACACCTATCTAAGGGCTGATATACGTAATCCTGAATTACCTAGTGGAATTGACCCAGCGATTATTCCGAAGCTTGTTGGCTACTATCAGACATTTGAGGTGGCTAGTCACGAAAGTGGTGCTTTGTTTTATAATCATGTCATGCAAAAGGAGCTTGGTCCTGGTAAATACTATTTCTGGAAGGGACCCATAGGCGTTACTGTAAAAACGGTTGACTTGCGTCAACAACAGATGGATCTGACAGGGCAAGAAATGATGACGGAGGATAAGGTGACGCTGCGGCTTAACTTTGTGTGCCAGTATCGAATTATGAATGCCCTTCGAGCGCTTGACATCAAGTCATTTGAAGAACAAATACACATTAGGCTGCAGCTTGTATTGCGTGAGTATGTGGGTACTTTGAAATTAGATGATTTGCTCAAAATGAAACAGGAAGTCACCACTTACGCATTGTCACGTTTGAATGAAAATAGTCTAGCGTATGGCGTGCAATTCTTGTCGGCGGGTGTGAAGGATATTATTTTGCCAGGTGATATGAAAGATATCCTGAATACAGTCTTGCTGGCGGAGAAGAAGGCGCAAGCCAATCTCATCACTCGTCGCGAGGAGACTGCTTCTACGAGAAGCTTGCTGAATACGGCAAAACTGATGGATGAGAATCAAACCTTGTTTCGGCTGAAGGAGCTTGAATTCTTGGAGAAAATATGCGAGAAAATCGGGACGATTTCTTTTCATGGTGGAGGCAACTTACTAGAGCAGTTAAATACGTTTATTGGAGATAAAAAATGACAATTGAACTTCCTGCCATCTGTCCCCCGCACCTATCCACCATGACCAAATATCCTGCGAAAGTCGCTCGGCCTCACACTGGTTTTGCTCTGAAATAGGTTGGAGAAATAATGTGGATCCTCGTAACCGAGCTTATATCCAATATCGCTTATGGTCATTCGCGTGTCGAGCAGCATCAGCTTGGCGGATTCTATTTTTTTGGAAATGACATAGTTATAGATGGTTGTTCCGACTTCACGCTTGAATAAGCGATTCATTTGTTTTAATGAAAGGTCAATCTGGGAGGAGAGTCCGCGTGAATCATAGGGATGAAGAATGCTGTTGTCCAAAACTTTCTTAATCGCTTGCACGGTTGCTGTTAGGGCATTGCCTCGCTTACGTACCGTGTCAGAAAGACCAACAATAATTCGCATAAGAATAATTTGAAGCTCGGTCTGCACGTTCTCGACGGAAGTTTGCTGGGCAGCTGCAAGCGCTTCTTCGAACAAATGAGCTAAACCGCTGTCCTTCGTTACAATATGAGGAAGTAATTGATAGGCTTCAAGCATTGAAATCATCCAGTTTCCGCTAATATTCAGCCAGATGTAGCTCCATTGTTCCTCGTGATGGTTATCAGAGGTCACCTCGTGGTAACTGCCGGCTGGTAGGATGAATAGGTCTCCCTTATAAGCTGTGTGAGATTGGGAGTCGACCTTAATCTTGCCTTGGCCCGATAATACATATCCGAAGACGGTAATGGTGGCAAGCATTCGGATATTCTTGTAATCCTTTTCACAATAGTTAATGCCTAGGAACTGTACACTCAGAGGAGGGGGTTCCCCAACTAAAGGCAAGTGGTAGATAGGTCCAGATTTGTTGGGTTTATTTAACATTGCGTGAATGGGGAGTCCCTTCCTTCTTCAATGGTATGTACGGTTGTATTCCATATCTTCTCTCGGTTATTCTACCAAGAACCCTCGCTTATGTACAATTCCTTATTTGATCTTCGATGTCCCTTTTCCTCACCTACTTTACCTCTTTCTCTATTAAGCGTTTGGTCAAAGCACGGTATACTTAGCTATAATACAACCAGGAAGATGAAAGGAATAAGCGCAAATGAAAAGCGATTTTGTGACACAGCCTCCGCATCCTGAGACGGAATGGTCTGCGTGTACAGCCTATTCGGAATCAGCCTTACCCATAGCCCCAATATTGGATGTCTCTTTACGAGATGCGAGTATTTGCAAAGGGCCAGATGACGTATTTTATTTGACAGGAACAACAGAAGGCTCGCATATACAAGTGTGGACTTCCTCCGATTTACAGTCGTGGGAGGGTCCGTTGAACATATTGAACTTAGAGCAAGAAAGCACGTGGCAGAAGGAAAGTAAGGGCTATAGTGGCATCTGCTCCCCGGAAATTCATTATGTGAAAGGGACATTCTGGATTTCCTATGGTTTGCAAGAAGGCGGTACGGGACTGCTTCGTAGCTTATCAACTTCTGTGCAGGGGCCATTCCAAGACATGGGGAAAATAACGAATGACGGGCAAGATGCTTCGCTTTTCGAGGATGAAGATGGAGCGGTCTATTGGGTTTATGGCAATGGTCAAATTGCCCGAATGACAGCGGAGATGACAGGTCTTGCAGAATTGCCTCGGAGGGTAGACGTACAGCCATGGAAGGTTGCGGGACGAGAAGATCACCCCTCGTATAGTCAGAATCTACAGGTAGGAACGTATGGGGCTTTTCTATATAAACAGGATGGCACGTATTACATGTTTTGCGCAGATGCCTTTGCTAGGATGGATAGTGATGCGGTAGATACGTTTGTCGCGGTGAGTGAATCCATCTATGGTCCCTACAGTCGGCGGTACTTGGCACTTCCTCATGGCGGCCAAATTTCGTTATTTACGGATACAGACAATCAGTTGTGCGCAGCATTCTCAGGCTGCGGCAACTATTCGCTTGTCGAGCATTATCCTTCTATTGTACCTATGAACGTGATAAAGCCAGGATTTATTCGACCAAGTGAGGGTGTGTGGTTTGAAAAAGGTGGAGTAGGCAGTCTTCAACCTGTCGCAGACTTCCTCATTCGGGATCCGCATATTAGTACGGGGCAGGATGGCACCTATTATTTGACCGGGACGTCGGATCAGCCGCATCACAATTTCTGGGATCGGAATAACCAACTTCATGTGTGGCGTTCCCAAGACCTGAAGGAATGGCACCATGTGGCGAAGGTATGGGATTTGTCCGAAAATGGCACTTGGGAGAACAACATCTATGAGAACCCTTGTCTATGGGCACCTGAAATGATCTATCTCTATGGTACATTCTGGATCACGTATTCGCTTCAAGGCGGCGGAACGGGGATGATCAAAAGTATTTCTGGACTAGCAGAAGGACCGTATATCGATATGGGACGCATGACGAATACGGATATTGACTCCAGTCTGTTCCAAGATGAGGATGGCCACGTTTATTTTGTTTGGCAGGATGGTAAGATAGCGAGGATGAAATCCAACATGACGGGCTTCGCGGAAGACCCTCGCAAATTGCTATGTTCCGATGGTCAGCGCGTAGGCTACGAGGGGGCATTCATTGTTAAATATAGGGGGAAGTATATTCTGGGTGCAGCCGAATGGAACGGCGATAAACGTGTTGACGGTACTTACGATTTGATGTATGCGGTTGCGGATGAGCTGTACGGCCCTTATACGTCAAGACGATTAGCAGTCCCGCATGGCGGGCATGGAACGATGTTTATTGATCATGAGGGTAGACTCATGTCTACATTTTTCGGAAACGATCGTACAGCACCTTTCCGGACGCGTCCAGGAATTGTCCCGCTTGAGGTCGAAGAAGATGAAGAGGGGCTATGCATCGTGCCTTGTAGTGAGTAATATAAAAACATGAATCAAGCTCTGAAACGAGCTGGGTTCATGTTTTTTCTTTCATAAGTTTAACGACATGGAAAGGAGCCGCCCGTTTATGAAAATGTTCTCTATCAAAAAGCTGATTTCGCCTACGGGAAGTATCCAGGGGAAAATCTTTGTCGCCTTCAGTCTAGTTACGTTAATAGGTATCGTTGCCGTGACAAGTATTGTTTATCTCTACATGAGAGAAACCGTAAAGAATAATGCGATTACTTCCGTTAACGAGAGCATCAGACAGGCTGACGAATCATTAAATCTCCGTTTGGAAGAGGTTAGTCGATTGAATACAGTCGTGGCTACGAATAAAACGGTGCTGGATACGCTTCTTAGCAAGACAGAGGAACCCAGCTTCGAGTGGTTTCAGGAGCAGAAGCGGATCGAGGAGTTTTTATCGGCATTGATAGCTTATAAATCATACATTTCACGTGTAGCTGTTATTGGGTTGAATCAAAAGGTGTTCTTTGTCGGCTCCCCTTGGCTAGATAAGAACGTATTATTCTCACCCATGATGGATGCTTTACTTCAAAATGGGTCAGGGCATGCCTATTTTCATCAAACAGGCTTCAATAATTCGATCGTTACAGGTCGTGAACTTCGATATAACCGTAATTTAATCGGGATGGTCATGTTCGATCTCAATGACGAATTTATTAAGAAAATCTATGATGTCAAACCAACACCAGATAGTATGCTCTACGTGGTGGACAGGAAGAACGAATTCATCTATGAGCCTCAAGCGAGCGTTTTGGATAAGGAGGCTTTTATCCAATTCAATCAGCAGTTAGCTGGTACGGACGGCTCGGTTGAGAAAGTGATTAATCAGCAATCGTATCTCGTTATTACTCGCAAATCGGACTATACGGGATGGTCGACGGTGGCGCTCGTTCCCATGAAGTCTTTATTGACGGAAACGACCCATATTCGCAATGTGCTAGCCACCGTAGCGATCATTGTTTTTATATTCATTGTCATCGGGACGCTGCAAGTTTCCTCCAGAATAACTAGAAATATTCGAAGGTTAAGATCCATGATGATGCATGTGATGGAAGGCAATATGACGCTTCCAACAGTCGAGATTCATTCCAAGGATGAAATAGGGCAGTTATATCTCGTTTTCAAAAGCATGGTTGAAGAATTAAAGCGTTTGCTTGAAGGCATTATGAAGACGGAGAGGGAGAAACGTGAAGCGGAATTGGCTGTTCTGCAAGCGCAAATTCGCCCGCATTTCCTCTATAACACACTGAATACAGTCAAGTATCTGGCCAAAATTAACGGTGTTCCGAATATCGTAGAGGTATCCGAATCCCTCATTGAGCTGATGCGCGGTGTTCTCGGGAATACGAATGAATTCCTTACCCTGCAAGAAGAATTACAGTATGTCCGCAGTTACGTGACGATTGAGAAGTACAAATATGTTGAGCCATTGCATTTGAATATTAAGGTGGAAAATGATGATCTTCTGCAACTTAGTGTTCTTAAATTAATGCTGCAGCCACTTGTTGAAAATGCGATCATACATGGACTATCTGCATCCGCATATGAGGGTACGGTAGACATTCGTATCTATAAGGCTAATGAGGAATTGAGAATTGAAGTCAGAGATAACGGCAAAGGCATGACTAAGGAGCAGATTGAGCAGCTGTTTGAAGTGAATAAAGTTCAGACCAATACGCGTTTTAGCGGAATGGGTGTGCGGAACGTACATGAACGCATCGTGCGATTGTTCGGGGAGCCTTATGGGGTGTTTGTTGAGAGTGAGCTAAATGTGTATACAATTGTGCAAATTAGATTTCCTTTACTGCCGGTTCAGAAGGACTCGAATAACTCGAATAACTTGCTTCAGGAGGGATAATCATGTTTCAAGTGTTATTAGTCGATGATGAGGCGTTGGCACGCCATGATGTGAAGAGTATGCTGGATTGGGGAAAACATGGGTTCACGATATGTGGGGAGGCATATAACGGATCGATGGCATTAACCATGATGGAACAGGTGACGCCTCATATCGTGATTATGGATGTGAGCATGCCCATCATGAATGGGGTAGAGCTAAGCCGGGAGATGAAGGAAAGATTTCCGAAGGTTAAAATGATTATGTTAAGCAGCTTTGACGATTATGATTATGTCCGAACCTGTCTGATGAATGGGGCTATCGACTACTTGCTCAAGCATCGGTTGCAAGCACCAGCTCTTCTGACGCTTCTGGATAAAGCTGTTCAGCAATTGCAGAGCGAAGAAGCTCGAAATGCGCAATCCATTATGATTGAACGTCTAAGTCCAGTTATTCTCCGTGAGCATGTAGCTAATTTGGCTAGAGATACAGGTAGTGCGAGTGAAGTGCTGCAGTCATATGCCCGAGATAATCAGCTCTATTCACATGCAGTTAATTATAGATCTGCGGCTGTACAAATCGTTCCTTTTCTTTTGTTAACGGAATCTTTGACCGATGTACAAAAGAATCGCCTTGTACTTCAGGCAATTGAAGTCATGCAGATGGCGATTGGTGATGTTCAGAAACGAACGGTTGGCTATGTAGGGGAAGGACGCTTTATCGTCTTATTTTCCTCAGAAGAGCGAAGCGAACATGCCGTTACAACGCAAATGAACCAAGCAATGAGCGCACTCACACATTCACTCGAGAAGTTCCTTAACCTACAATGCGTTTATGCCATTGGTCCACTATGCGGAAACTTGAGACAGGTGGGTTCCAGTTATATCAAAGCGAACCAAGCGTTGGATATTCAACACGACCAAGGCTTGAATACATCCCTCTTGAAAGACTCCGTATTCAGGAAGGAACAGAAGCAGTTGCTGCTTTTCCTAGAACAATTGGATGGAGAACGAGTTAATCAATTCATCTCGGCTATATTTGCTGAGCTGCGAAGCCAGCCTGTATACGGGATGACTGTGCAAATCATTGTCAGTGAAATGCTGCATCTTGTTGAACTGACATGGAAGCGGCTTAATCCGCAGACAGCTTTCGAAGATATCGAACACTTGCCTGCAAGGGCAGAACTTGGGCGCATGAGAAGTTTCGCAGAGCTTGAACTCTGGATGCTGGGTTACTATGCAAGCTTTGTTGAGGCCATGAAGAAACAGCGTGTAGAAGGATCCCATTCGCGCCATATAGCCAAGGCACTTCAGTTTATTAAGGATAACTACGCATCTAACATTTCCCTAGACAGTACTGCAAGTGGGCTTAATCTGAACTCATCCTATCTTAGCAGACTGTTCAAAGAAGAAATGCAGATGACATTTACGGAGTATTTAAACCGGGTCCGCATTCGAACAAGCTGCATGCTCATGGAGTCAGGTACCTATTCGTTAAAGCAGATCAGCAGTGAGGTTGGTTTTATAAGTTACACATATTTCTTCAAGGTGTTTAAGGGGATTACAGAGATGACACCGCAGGCTTATATGGACCAATTGAAACAGTCAAAAAAGTAGAATGGAAAGTCATAAATGTTGAATCAACGGAACGTCATAATTCCTTATACTAAGATCAACCCTTAGAAAACGCTTTCTTATAGGGTGGAAAACAACTTGATCGGAGGAACATTAGCATGAAAAGAAATTGGGGGACAGTACTATTTTCAACATTGGTCATTTCCAGCCTAACGCTTTCCGCTTGCAGTTCAGACAAACCAAGTAAAGAGAATGAGGGTAAAACCCCAGCGGATGAGACGAAAGGTGTTGCTACAGCCGGTTTTCCAATCGTTAAAGAACCTTTGAAATTGAAAATGTTTACACGAATCGCGCCAACGAACGGCCCTTTCAAAGATATGCCTGTGTTCCAGGATTATGAGAAAATGAGCAATGTGCAAGTTGAATTTATTGAAGCGCCGACGGATGGTTTTAATGAGAAAAAGAACCTATTGTTTGCTTCGAATGAATTGCCGGATGTTATGTATCGCTCTGGTCTTACACCTTTAGAAGCGATTCGTTATGGGACTGGCGGCCAATTAATTCCTCTTGAGAAGTTGATTGACGCCTATGCGCCTAATTTGAAGAAATTGATGGAAACGTATCCAGAAATTCGACCTGCGATCACAACGCCTGAAGGACACATTTATGCGCTCCCAGGTATTGTGAGTGTGAACTCGGCTCGAACGGATAAGAGATGGATGAATCAAGCGTGGTTGCAGAAGTTGAATTTGAAGGCACCGGAAACCACTGATGAGCTTTATGAAGTATTGAAAGCTTTCCGAGATAAGGATCCGAATGGCAATGGCAAGCAAGATGAACTTCCAATGACAGCACGGAACGGCTTGAGTATTGTACCGATCATGGCGGGATCATTTGGTTTGGATTTCCAACTCGGCTACAACATTAACTTAGAGAATGACAAGGTTAATATTTGGATGGGAAGCGACCGGAATAAAGAATTACTCATGTATTTGAACAAGTTATATTCCGAGAAGTTGCTGGATCCAGAATTGTTTACACAGAAAGAAGCGCAATATCTGACGAAACAAGGGACAGGAAACACAGGTTTCTTCTTCGATCAGACGAACAATCCGATGTTGGATACGAAAGTGAACGAGCAATATGTCGGGATCGCTCCAGTCAAAGGACCGCATGGCGACAGTCTGCAGCTGGCAGCTCCAGTGCCAAGGGATTTCGGTGCATTTGCGATCACGTCGGTGAACAAGAATCCGGAAGCAACAATGCGTTGGATTGATTATTTCTATAGTGACGAAGGTTCCACTTTGCTTCGCTTCGGCCGTCAAGGTGAAAATTATGAGTTGAAGGATGGCATTCCTTATTACACGGCTGCCTTCTTGGCTTCAGGCAATCAGTCCAAAATTACTCCTTACGCGGGTGGCGGTGCACCGCATCTCATTAGTGAAAAGGTTGCATCTTATATCAATCCTCCGCAGGTTCAAGAAGCGCAGAAGAAACTTGATCCTTTCATGCCGAAGATTCGCTATGCAGCACCGATGTTCGATGAGCAAACTGCGCAACAGATCAACATTCTTCGTAACGATATTGATAAATATTACGAAGAGCAAAGCACCAAATTCATTGCTGGCGCCCTGAGCTTTGATAAGTGGGCTGAGTTTCAGAGTACATTGAAGAAGATGAAAATCGATGAACTGCAGAAGCTGTATCAAGTCGCGTATGATAACCTCAAAGGGCAAAAATAAGCACGACTGACGGCTGGAGGGCTACACATGAACAATACAGCAAAGACAGCGGGCGTTGCGTCTCGATCCAAAACGAGGCGCTCCAGCCTCTTTAAAGTGATGAGCAGTCGTTATGATCTTTACTTGATGCTGCTCATTCCCATTGTTTGGTACGCAGTATTCCATTATGGCCCCCTATATGGTTTACAAATTGCGTTTAAAAATTTCAGTCCAGCGAAGGGGATTAGCGGAAGCGCCTGGGTGGGACTTGATCATTTCCAACGATTCGTAGAATCGTACTACTTCTGGCGATTGTTATGGAATACGATCTCCATTAACTTGTTTTCCTTATTGTTTGCTTTTCCAATTCCAATTCTACTTGCCTTAATCGTGACCGAAATTCGTAATAAGTCATTCAGTAAAATTGTGCAAAACATTACATACATTCCACATTTCATCTCCATCGTGGTCATGGTCGGGATGCTCATGTTGTTCTTATCTCCGCACGGTGGTCCATTGAATGCAATCATTGAGGCGTTGGGTGGAGATCCGGTTCGCTTTCTCGATTCGGCAGCGTGGTTCAAGCCGATCTTCATTAGCTCGAATATATGGCAAAATATGGGTTGGCAGTCCATTATCTACATTGCAGCGCTAGCTGGAGTAAATCCGCAGCTGTATGAAGCAGCCAAAATGGATGGTGCCAGTCGTATGCGGCGCATTTGGCACGTTTCAATCCCTGGCATACTGCCAGTTATCGTCATTTTGCTTATTCTCGATGTTGGGCATTTCATGAATGTAGGTTTTGAGAAAATATTGCTTATGCAAAATAATTTGAACTTGGATTCCAGTGATGTGATTTCCACTTTCGTATATACCACAGGTATTTTAAAAGGCGAATACAGCTATACGGCAGCTATTGGCTTGTTTAACTCTGTCATTAACTTGGCATTATTATTACTCGTGAACCGCTTTGCCCGTAAGAAGGCGGAGACTAGTCTATGGTGAGGAGGGTCCTATGATGCAGGCACAAATACTCAAAAAGAGGAAATCGGATGAGAAAATATTCGATGCCGTGGTTAACGCCCTGGCTCTTCTTATCGTCGTCGTGGTCCTGTACCCGCTCCTATTTATCGTAAGCGCCTCCTTCAGCGATCCTGCGTTGGTCCTGAATGGAGATGTGATTTTGCTGCCGAAACAGATCACGTTAGAAGCCTATAAGAATGTCTTTCAGAATGAACAAATATGGAACGGTTATGGCAATACCATTTTGTACACGGCAGTAGGAACGATTATCAACTTGGTTATGACAACCTTAGCAGCGTATCCGTTGTCGAGGCCAGATTTACCTGGGCGTGGCATATTTATGGTATTTATTACGCTAACGATGTTTTTCAGCGGGGGTCTCATCCCGTCGTATCTTCTTGTGAAAAATTTAGGGATGGTCGATACGATGTGGGCGCTAGTCATCCCCGGCGCGATTGCTACCTATAATCTGATTGTGATGAGAACTTATTTTCAATCCAACATCCCTTGGGAGATTCAAGAAGCAGCGCATATGGACGGGTGTTCCAACTGGAAGTTGTTAACCCATGTGATCTTGCCGTTATCCAAGCCGATTATGGCGGTTATGGTCTTATTTTATGCAGTCGGTCACTGGAATTCCTTCTTCAATGCTTTGATTTATATTCGCAGCAAAGATTTGTATCCGTTACAGCTAGTGCTGCGTGAAGTGTTGATGGTCAGTCAAGCGGATGTGGTGGACAGCAGTGTGGGTCTTGAATCTAAGATTTTATTGGCAGAAAGCATTAAATATGTCGTCATTATTATTTCCAGTTTGCCGGTGTTATTGATGTATCCTTTTGTACAAAAGCACTTCGTCAAAGGCGTAATGATTGGTTCGTTAAAAGGCTAAAGAACGGAAGGAAGCGTTATATTCATGGGTGCAACAGCTAAGATTCAGGTGAATATGAATCAAGTCAGTAAGGACAGAATTAATTCTTATATATTCGGACATTTCGTGGAAGATATTCGTGATCATATGGATGCGATGTTGGCCTATCCGCTTTCGGATATGGATTTTGAAAGCAACGATGTAACCTATAGAGGACTATCTGGGAGCTGGCGCCCATTCACGAATGGGAAAAGCACGGTGTTCGCACTCGAACCCGCTGCAACCTATCATTCCGGGCATAGCCAGTTGGTACGTATATACAGTGATGACGAGGCATATGCAGGAATTCGTCAAGCGATTAGCGTGAAAGAAGATCAGCAGGGCTATGCATTATCGTTATATGCAAGAGCATCTGTCGAGATTAAGTTCCTTCAGGCAGACATCCTGGATGCAGCGACTGGAGAAGTGCTGGGCTCTACCCGCATTGAGATCGAAAGTCATAACTGGAAAAATTATGAATCGCGTATTGGTGTTAGTCGTTTATGTGAAGAAGCGGAGTTCAGACTCTATGTGCCTGCGGAGCATGAACGTTGGCGGGATCATGTATCCACGGGGATGCTTTGGCTAGATCATATTTCGCTGCTTCCGTCTGATAGTGTTGGCAACGTTCGCAAGGAAGTTGTGGATATGACCAAGGAGCTCAATGCCGGTATGATGCGGCTTGCAGGCAATTACATTAGCGCCTATCACTGGCAACAGGCAATTGGTCCAGTGAATGAGCGTCCCTGCGTCGTTAACGAAGCATGGGGCGGTTGGACGAATAAATACTTTGGCACGGATGAATTCATTCAGTTTTGCCGTGACTTGCAGGTGGAACCGCTGATTTGCGTGAACGATGGTTCCGGTACACCCGAAGAAGCAGCCGAGTGGGTGGAGTATTGCAACGGCGGGTCAGACACGCCGATGGGGAAACTGCGGGCCGCAAATGGGCATGCTGAGCCATATGGGGTGAAGTACTGGGAGATCGGCAACGAAGTCTGGGGACCTTGGCAGGTCGGGCATTGCACTGCAGAACAATTCGCAGATCGTTATGTGCGATTTGCGCAAGCGATGAAGGCAGTTGATCCTGAGATTAAGCTGCTCGCTTGTGGCGATGATAAGCAGGATTGGAACCGAATCCTACTTGAGCGAGCAGCAGCGCACATGGATTACGTAACGTTGCATTTGTATCATGGCTACAATCGCTTCGGAATGAATGATCGCACGCCGAAGGAAGAGAGATATAAAGCCATCCTCTCCTATCCGGAATGGACACGGGAATCCATTCGCCAAGCGAGAGAATTGATTAACTCGGATTCGCGCTATACGCATCTGAAAGTGGCGATCACAGAATATAACACGATGTACTATCCAAATACGATCCGTAAGGGGCTTCCCAATGAGCACACCCTTGAGGCTGCAGCTGCGAATGCAGCGAATTTGAATGAATTTATCCGCAACAGCGATCTGATCGAGATTGGGAGCTTCTCTGATTTAGTCAATGGCTGGCTGGGAGGGTGCATTCGAGTAGGGGATTTCTATGCGGACCAGTTTCGAGGTAAATCGGCAGGCAGAAGTGAGAATTCTTTAACCGTGTATGGTTCGCCAACTTACTATGTCATGAAAATGTATGCAAACAGAGACTTAGGCTATGTCGTTCATAGTCATACCGACTCCGGCAGCTTTAGCGTGAATAGTCTTGTGCCTACAGCACCTAAGCTAACGGATTTGCCGAACTTGGACGTTGTCGCTTGCCGTAATGCCGCTGGCGATAAATTAACGATCTTCATGGTTAATCGAAGTCTCGAAGACATTGAAACCGAAGTGGATTTGGACTATTTCGTGATATCGGGGACAGCTCGTCTATTTGCATTAACCGGGGAACATGCAGATACCATTAATGATGTACATCACCCGGAGGCGGTCGTTATCGATGAACATGACGTACCTGTGGTCAACGCCAAAGCGATCTGTGAGCTGAAGGCTTCATCTGTTTATGTATTGGAAGTCACTCGATAACAGGGGTATAGGATAATCAGATGCGAAAGATTAAGAAGACATGGATCTATATCATCGCTGTGTGTGTTCTTCTATGTGCTCTTGTGACAATAAAGCCACTGCTTCGGCAAGAGAAAGGGGCGGAGAGGATGGCGCTAACCTTAGTTCAGACGTACCAGAACCCGTTCGTATTGGATCAGGAATGGGAGGATTACGGGATCGGAGATCCCTATGTTCTCCGTTTTGATGGCAAATATTATCTATATTGCAGTACCAAGGATCGACGGGTAGGCGTGAAAGCGTGGAGTTCGGATGATCTTGTGAACTGGCGCTACGAAGGATTGGTCACCGAGGAAGCAATCAGCGAAGGGGCCTATGCGCCTGAGGTCGTGTATTGGAACGGCTCGTTCTACATGTACACCTCTCCTGCGGGCAAGGGACATTACGTCTTGCAGAGCGATAAACCGACAGGTCCTTTCGTACCGAAGACGGACAATCTAGGTTTAACAATCGATGGCTCCGTGTTTATTGACGACGATGAGAAATGGTATTTCACACATGCCAAATTGAACGGTATCATGGCAAGTCCAATGAAGGATCCCTATACGATTGAACCGGGGCAACAGTTAAATGCCTCACTTGGACATTGGACCGAAGGTTCAATGATCATTAAGCGCAACGGTCGTTATTTCATCACGTACACAGGAAATCATGTATTTAGTAAAGGGTATCGTGTCAATTACGGGGTCAATCATGAATCACCAATTGGTACGTACACAATCCCAGAGAACAATCCGATTCTGATTTCTACTGCCAATGATTTCAATGGACTTGGTCACAGTGCGACAGTCATGGGTCCTGATTTAGACTCCTACTATATGGTCTACCACAACCTAGTCGGACGATCAGCAGAAGGCCCGCCTATTCGCAAACTGAACTTGGATCGGCTTGTTTTCAACGGAGACAAGATGTCTGTACTTGGTCCAACACATGGTGCGCCACAGGAAGCACCAAGAATGCCAGCATTTCAGGACGTACCTGGCGCCGCACCTTCTGCTGACAAGTGGGAGTCTTTAAGTGAAGCAAGCGGCAAGGAAATATGGTTGTCTAAAGCAGTGACAGCCTCTCGCTACACGGCTGAATACAATTTTAAATGGGATCAGGCGCAAGGTGCAGGCTCATTACTAGATGTCATATTTGCTTATGGGGATGCGGACAATTACCGTAGCGCTCGCGTGAACAAAGCGACGATGGAGCTATCCCTAATAGATTGGACAAATGGCGTAGAAACGGTTGTTGCGACGAAGCCTTTGCCGAAGGAGACCGATCTTACGAAGGTTCATACGATCCGTATGGAGTCGGGCAATTCGGGTACCCTGCTTTATTGGGACGGGCTGCTGAAGATCGAGGGAGCTGCCATGATGGGGCGCGTCGGCCGAATCGGCTATGCGTGGCCGCAAGGGGAGAAGCCTGATCTGCACTTCACAGCTTTCTCGAATGAAGCGAATGGCAGCAGTGATGTGCAAGCTCTTAAACCTCTGCCTGGCATGTTGGAAGCTGTTCATGCTGAATGGGAAGGCCAACCAACCGTCCAATCCGGCTTAACGCCTGATGGCAGTGAGGCTGTTCGCCTTTCGAAGGGGGAAGAGGGACTCCTCTTTCGGGTCAATGTTCGGGAGGATGGCAGCTATCTGCTCTCCGTTAACGCAGCCAAGACTTCGGCGGGTTCAACGTTGAAGCTCGAAGTCGACGGCACGACCAAGTCGATTAAGCTGGACGCGTCTTTATTCGCAGATGATGCAGCATGGACTAAGGTGCCGCTTGGTGAGTTTGAACTGAAGGCGGGCACACAGTGGCTGTCGCTGCACGGGGCGAAGGGAGACGTTACCCTTCGATACGTCGAAGCGAGTCCAACCGTCCCTATGCCCGAGCAGTCAGTTATCAAGCCGACAGCTGTCGGCTTGGTTAATCGCTTCGGTGGAGATGTCGGTTGGACAGATTACACCGTTAACTTCGATGTGACGCTCAAAGCGAACACATCGGATGAGGTAGGTATCCTGTTCAGGACGACGAACGAATCGGATTTCAAAGATCAGGTGAAGGATGCTTTCATGGGGTATACCCTTGCGTTCCATACGGACAAGGTAGAGCTGCGGCGCGTGAATTATGAAAATACGGTGGAAGCGGCCTCTGGAAGTTTACTATTTAAGCCAGGTCAGACCCGCCACCTTACCGTGAAACTGAAAGGTTCATTAATAAAAGTTTTCTCTGAGGACAGCGATAAACCTATCCTGACCTGGAGGGATCCGAATGCGTTTCTATTAGGGCGCGTCGGCTTACGGGGCATGTCCACAGCTTGGACGATCTCGCCTTTGACTGTAACGAGTAAGTAGTAAATGTGTGAGGTAATCACCCTTAATCAGTGCCGATATAGGCATGGTGGGGGTGATTTTTCATTTAATTATAGGTAATAAGAACTATAAATTTTTTATTTATTGCAGTAACATGTCGAATAATAAAGGAGTTTTATTTCGCCTTAACGAAAATCATTGACGGGCTTCCGTGAAAGCGCATGTAATTCATAAACATCAATGGAGGATTTGTATGCAAAAGTATTTTAAGATGCAAGCAGTCAAGAGCTCGTTAGCACTTCTGCTTGTTGCTGGAAGTGTTCAATTTATACCGCAAGCAGCACTAGCTGAACCCGTAGAGGAAATTCCCGTGTTGCTCTCAATGGGGAATGAGTTTATTGAAGTAGGAACAACGATTACAATTCCAGTTAAGGTTACACCGAACGGTGAAATCGCTTCGTATAACATGCAGATTGATTTTGATCCCAAAATCTTTTCCATTACAGCGATTAATCCAAGATATGGAAGCTCGGAGGTGGACAAATGTCTCAATACTATAGAGGGTTGCTTTCAAGCTAGCTTCGATAACACAGCCGGATGGATACGCACTGCTTGGATTGATATGACGACGGGAACGAGTGATCAACACCCAATTAAAGACGAACAGGTCCTGTTTGATTTTGTGATTCAAGCAAAAAGCGAGGCGAATGCAAGTCATTTCCAAATCGTTGATCCTACAAATCGTGAAAGTTTAACTGTCACTGACGGAAATTTCACGGGTCAGGTGCCCCACCAACGTGAAGTTAAATTTGTGGGAGGCTCGATTACTTCTTACATGAAATCCTCAGATAGCTCTCCTCCAGCAGGTGTGCCTGTGTATGTAGATGGGCAGCTGCAAGAGCAATCAGCAACCGCTGTAACAACGACGGTGAATGACCAAGTGGTCACAACAATAACGGTTGATAACAAGAAAGTTACTGAGTTAATTGAAGGCAATGCGTTAAAGAAAGTCATGTTGCCGATTCATAGCACCACTGCAAACGTAGTCATTGGGGAATTAAATGGCAAGTTGGTTAAAGCCATGGAAGGCAAAGAAGCTTCTATTGAAATTCAAACCAATCTGGCAACGTATACACTACCAGCGTCTCAGATTCGCATTGATAATATTTCGGATGCCATTGGCAAAGATATTGCGCTGGAAGATATCAAAATCAGTTTGAAAATCGCTGAGACCTCTGCGGATCAGACAGGGAATGTGGAATCAGCTGCTCGTTCGGGGCATTTTGAGCTTATTGGCAAACCAGTAGATTTTGTCATCGAAGCCAGTTATGGGGATAAGAAAGTCACTGTACACCAATTCAATGATTATGTGCTGCGTTCACTTGTATTGCCACAAGGTGTAGACCCTGCCAAAATGACGACTGGAGTTGTCGCTAACGAAGATGGCAGCTTGACGCATGTACCGACTACGATTCGCAAAGATAATGAGACCTACTTCGCAGATATTAAAAGTTTAACGAACAGCACGTATTCTGTCATTTGGAATCCCAAAACCTTCCAAGATGTGGCGACGCACTGGAGCAAAACAGATGTGAATGATCTTGCATCCCGATTAATTATTCAAGGATCAGCAGAGGATCAATTCAGTCCCGACCGGTCGATTACACGAGCTGAATTCACGGCGATTATGTTGCGGGCGTTAGGGCTCCATAGTCCTAAAGATGCTCAGGACATCGCTTTCTCGGATATCGGAGACGCGGATTGGTATATGCAAGATGTGAAGACGGCTGTCTCCTATGGATTAATTAGTGGATATGAAGATGGTACTTTCAAGCCGAATGGCCAAATTACACGTACTGAAGCGATGGTTATCATTGATCGTGCGATGTCGATCACACAAATCGAGAAAGTGAAGACCGATGCTGCTGCGACAGATATACTCTCATTCTTCAAGGATGGAACGACCATTCCAGGATGGGCACGTCAAGCTATTGCCTCAGCGGTTAAACAGGGCATTGCGCAAGGTGCAGATAATAAGCTTGCACCAAGCGAGAATATTACTCGTGCACAAACAGCAACGATGATCCGCCGAATGTTAATCAAGGCAGGTTTAATTAACGCCTAATCGTAATGCCAAGTAAGAAAGGAATGTTAGCATATGAAGAAAAAGTTATGGGACAAGCTCCTTCCCCATCCTCATAAAGGTTACTTTGTTACGTTAAGCGCTATACTAGCCCTTAGCCCACTAGTTGGGACGGGATACACACATGCATCGAGTACAGCAATTGTCACAACACCTATTGTTAATAAAGATGTTCAATGGATGCAGATCAACAGCAACTCCGTTATTGATGCGAACACCATAGCAATAGATATTAGCAATCATACACATTGGCATAATGAAAGCGGGATGACGCTTTCGGCTTCGTCCAAAGATAGCGCGGCAACGGCTCAAATCGAGGGGAACTTGCTTAAAGTAACTATTCTTTCGGCTGGAACAGCTACCATTGAATTAAAGGCAGAGAAAGCCGGCAGAGCAACTGCGGTAGATACGCTTCAATTTACTATCATTCGAATTGGGGACACGAACGGTGACGGGAATGTCACTTCAGCGGATGCCCTTTACATTACGAAGGTTGCCAATACAACACCTCCAATCACGGATCCAGTTGAGATCAATCGGTTGGATATTAACCGGGATGGGAAAGTGAGCAAAGAGGACGCCACGGCGCTCTTAACGAATTATGTGGGGAAATCGGGCACCGTTGCCAGCACATTTATTGTGAATATCCAAGAGATTAATGACAAGCCGCAAGTCACTTCTGCTCATGTGGACGGTCAACTTAAACTGAATGAAATTGTGGAAATCATGCCGGACTATCAAGATGTGGAAGGAGACATAGCAGATACTTACACCTATAAATGGTATCGGGGTAAGGATTCGGCAACTAAAGAAGAGATTAATGGGGCACAGTCGAAGCAATACACCATTCAAGCAAGTGATGTCGGCCAGTATTTGTTTGTAGCCGTTACGCCAAGTGCCCAAACAGGTGTTAAATACGGGGATACGTACATGTGGACAAGTGCTGCACCTGTTCCTGATACAACGCCACCTGTGCTTAATCAACCATTGCAGCCATTTTTGCTCTTGAGTAAAGCGGCTATGTCCTCTAATTTTGTGATGGTGTTTAATGAAGCTATCCAAGCAGGTAGTGGCAACATAACATTACGTAAAAAATCAGACCAGACTATTGTTCAAACCTATGCCGCGAACGATAAGGATAAAGTAAAAATCAATCAGGCAACCGTTGAAATCAAAAATCCAGGATTAATCGATGTTACCGATTACTACATTGAAGTCGACGGTACGGCTATTCAAGACTTGGCTGGGAATTATTACGCTGGTCTAAGCGGGTCAACAGGATGGGCTTTCACGACGCCAGATACGACTGCACCAATCGTGAGTGTAAATCAACCGGTCACTGCTGCAAGGAACGTATTGAAAAATGATGCTTTAAAATTGACCTTTAACGAAGCTGTCAAGGCGGTTGCTGGTAAAACAATTACGATCTATAAAGCCGATCAAACGGTGTTTGAAACCATCTCTGCCGACGATACATCGAAAGTAACAATCACTGGTTCTGTGGTAACGATTCAACACAGCAATTACGAAGAGAAAGTGGATTATTATACGCTTGTTGAAGCGGGTGCATTTGCAGATCTTTCGGATAATGAATATTCAGGGATAACGAGCAGTACGGCATGGGCATTTTATGTGCCTGATGCCACTGCTCCTGAAGTTAACAGCTTGTATCCGCTTAATAATGGGAATAAGATCAACCCCACAAATGATTTCAGAATTACCTTTACTGAAGCTGTTCAAGCTGTATCAGGCAAGCAAATCAAAGTGTATAATGCCATCACGCACAGCGAAGTTGCTGCACTTGACGCAGATGACGTCACTCAAGTTCAGATTACGGATAATGAAGTTGTGCTCGTAAATCCAGGCTTGGCGAATGATAAGTCGTACTATATTGAAGTAACTGCTGGCGCTTTTCAAGATCTTGCAGGTAACCCTGTTGCGGCTATTGGAGGCACTTCGGAATGGACGTTTGCAACACCGGATACGATTGCGCCAACTGTGACAGCTTATAGTCCGGTTCCAAATGGAATTACGGCATCGAAGGACTCTGCTCTAACGCTTACCTTTAGTGAGTCTGTCGTGGCGGATGCTACGAAGAACATAATCATTTATAATACTGCCAATGACGAGAGCGTAACTATCAAAGCTGCAGATTCAGCGCATGTGGCAATCGTTGGAGGGCTGGTCACATTATCTAACCTAGGCTTAAAGGAAACGAGCAGTTACTACGTTGAGATTGAAGAAGGAGCCTTTACGGATTCTACTGGTAACTCGTATGCAGGCATATCAGGGAAAACAGAGTGGGCCTTTGCGACACCGGATACGACAGCGCCAACGATTGCGGTGCTTTCGCCTGCTAATTCTTCTACGATAAACGACTTATCTGCGCCACTAGTGATTACATTTGACGAAGATGTGAAAGCCGTAAACGGTAAAAGCGTAAGTATCTTGAAAGAATCGGATAACTCTATTGTAGCTACCTACTCGGCAACGGACAGCACTAACGTTATCATTGCCGGTAAAGTAGTAAAGATTACCACCCCTGGTCTATCGGATGTAACGACCTATTACATCAAACTGGATAGCGGAGCTTTCACTGATTTAGCTAATAATGCGTTCGCTGGGATATCTAGTTCGGCGACTTGGAGCTTCTCGACACCAGATAAAACGGCACCTGTCATAACACAATTGACACCTAGCCATCAAGCAACTGGTGTTAGTAAGAGCGCTGACTTCTCTGTCGTATTTAGTGAGAATATTGAAGCCATCGCGGGGAAAATGATTCATCTATATAAAACCTCTGATCATAGCAGCGCGATTGCCAGTTATGATATCACTGATACGGATTATGTAACGATCAATGAGAAGACGTTAACCATCAAAAATCCAGGGTTAGATGACTTCACCCAGTATGATATTCATATCGATGAACACGCTTTGAAGGATTCGTCCGGCAATCTGTTTGCAGGACTTGTCGGCACGACAAGCTGGAGCTTCTGGTCACCAGACACACGTACGTTTACTTCAACTAATTTTGAAGAGTTTAGCGAGAGTCAGCTGCTTGCGTCTGGAGGAGCTATACTAGACTTAGTTATAGAAGGTGATACATTTAAGGATGGTTTGGTAGCTAATGATTTCATTTTGAATCATGCTCCAAGCGGTCTTACCATTCTTGACGCAGATAAAGTTAGTGATAGTGAGGTATTTCTTGCACTAGATTATGATGGTACTGATTTTGACACAGACATCACTAATTTCAGTGTAACCATTAAAGCGGCAGCTTTGACTTCTGGTAGAACATTGACTTCAACTGATACAACGATTACAGCTACTGTAGAACTTGATTTAATTACAGAGAGTTTAAGTCCTGCAAACGGTGCAAGCAATGTGGATAAAAGCGGCGATCTTACCATGACATTTGATTCCAATGTGAGTGGTGTGGCTGGTAAGAGCATTAAGATTTTTAAGAAATCCGATGACGCTCTGATTCAGACTATTGATGCCGGAGACAGCTCCAAAATAACTACGAACAACAAGGTAGCCACGATCAAACATCAATCGCTGCTGGATCAATCCGAGTATTACGTTACTGTTGAGGGCGGAGCGTTCAAAGATGCGCAAGGCAAGATGAATCTCGCTATAACTGGGAAGACAGACTGGGTACTCAAAACGGTTGTATTTAATCCAGGGCCAATGTTCACTGAATTTCTAGATGCAGGGGATGGGCAGATTGCCATTGAGATGGGGAATCTCTCTAACAGTGGTAAATATAATGGCTATCAACTATGGGTGTATAAGTATAATCAGGTTACCAAGGGGATAGATATTAGCAAATACTCTTTATTTGACATTGCACAACTAGGGAAAGCATGGTTCATTTCTATAAATGCAATCTTTTATGATTACATGGAATATATTAAATTTCCGGAAACGTATTATAATATAGAAATTGACGCCTATAATCCTACTAAGTACACAGTGAACGCTTATGTGATCAAAGATGCAGGCGAGAAAACCATTGATGTCTTAGGCGATCCGACAGCTGTGACTGCGAATGCTTTCTTGCCTAACGGTGGTACGCTTGTGCGTAAACCAGCCATGGGTGGAGGCGTTAGTACCTATCTGCCATTTCAATGGAATGTGTTTCCCAAAGGGACTTATCAATACTTTGGGTCACATACGAATTAAATAGAACGTTATTTAGCTAAGTCAAAGTAAAGGACTCTCTACGTAAATGGAGGGTCCTTTATTGTATTACTAACAGGAAAATGAAATTACCCCCTATGAATCATCCGTTTACCTATCCCACCTTAAGGTGATTATCCATTACAATAGGCATAACTAACGCTTTAGATATAGTAGTATTACCCATTATCAGGATTCATATGACGGCAGCATCATCAACGGATTGAGGGGAGTTTTGTCATGTTTTGGACAGTAGAGAAGTTGCAAGCGCGAATCCATGAATTGGAACCTTTTCGCTATCGTGATGAAAGGGTTATAGATACGTTTCGTTTCAAATTAGATGCCGAAGGTGAAATTGGAGCTTATCCATCTGATGAAGGTGAATGGGGTTCGATTCGCATTGGTGATCGATGGACAGGCCGCGATGTTTATTATTGGCTAGCAGTGGATGTAAGTATTCCCGATGAGTGGAAAGGCAGGAAGGTGCTCGGCCGGTTTAAGTTGGGACAAACAGGAGAAGGCACGAATAGCGGTTTCGAATCGCTTCTTTTTCTGAACGGAGAGCCGTATCAAGGCGTGGATTCGAATCATGATGAAGTATTTTTTCCAGAAGAAGTGATCGGCTCGAAGGTGCAGTTGCAGTTCCGCTTGTGGTCTGGTTTAGGCGGTTACCAAAGCGCCCGTGTAATGGAAAGTAAACTAGAACTGGCAGCTATGTGCTGGTTAGATGAGGCTTGCGATGATCTGTACTATACGAGCAAAGCGTTGCTAGAAACGATTCGCATATTGGACGAACGTCGTCCGGAAAGGCATGAGTTATTGTCGATGCTGGATCAAGCTTTTCTGATACTCGATTGGTCGAGACCAGGGAGTGAAACTTTCTATAACTCTGTGACGAAGGCGCAGGAACAGTTGCAGAAGGCGCTATCTTCGATGCCGAAACTGCACGCCGTTGTCGTTCAATGCATTGGGCATACGCATATCGACGTCGCTTGGCTCTGGCAGCTGAAGCACACGCGCGAGAAGGCAGCGCGATCATTCTCCACGGTACTGCGCTTGATGGAACAGTATCCGGAGTACATTTTCTTGCAAACACAACCGCAATTGTATGAATATATGAAGTCGGATTATCCAGATATTTATGAACGGATCAAGGAACGCGTGAAGGAAGGCCGATGGGAAGCAGGCGGAGCCATGTGGCTGGAGGCAGACTGCAACTTAGCTTCCGGAGAAGCATTGGTTAGGCAGCTGCTCTACGGAACGCGCTTCTTCCGTGAGGAATTCGGCGTTGAATGCAAGTATCTGTGGTTGCCTGACGTATTTGGCTACAGCTGGGCACTGCCGCAAATCCTACGGAAATCCGGCATTGAATCGTTCATGACGACGAAAATTAGTTGGAATCAATATAATCGCATGCCGCACGATACGTTTATGTGGAGAGGGATTGATGGATCGGAAATATTGACCCATTTCATCACGACGCCCGATCCGGGCTCCAGTGAAGGCGCGTTCTACTACACGTACAATGGGAAAGTTACCCCATCTTCGGTGCAAGGTATTTGGGACGCTTACCGGGACAAGTCACTCAATTCATCGCTATTGCTGGCTTATGGGTTCGGCGACGGCGGAGGTGGCGTAAATCGCGAAATGCTGGAAATGCGGCGCAGATTGGATCGAATTCCTGGCATTCCCGCGGTTAAGACGGGGCGTGCTGACGAATATTTTGACAAGTTGCATCAACAGGTTTCTGACTCAACATCTTATGTGCATACTTGGGACGGCGAGTTGTATTTAGAGTTGCACCGCGGTACCTATACAAGTCAAGCTTATAACAAGCTTATGAATCGTAAGTTGGAGCTGCTGTATCGCGAGACAGAATGGCTGCAAGTCATGAGCGGATTATTGAATGCCAGCGCACAGGCATCGAGCAGCGAGAGCTCTCACCTTCTGTACGAAGGTTGGAAAATTATTTTGCGCAACCAGTTCCATGACATTATCCCAGGTTCATCCATTCGAGAGGTTTATGAGGACAGCAGGATTGAATATAGCCAAGCTCATACGATTGGAAAGCAAGTGTGGGAGCTCTCTGCTTCTTATTTAACAGATAGTAGACAGGGGCCCGAAATGCTGGTGTTCAACAGTTCACCATGGGAAGTAACAGATATCGTATGCCTGCCTCAAGGGGAAGCGGGAGTTGAAGGCCTTTGGTTGGATGCGTTAAATCGGCCGCTTGAAACTCAGTTAATTGAAGGTCGCCAGTTGGTGAAGGTCGAGAAGATTCCATCCATGGGATACACCGTGATTCGACAAGGAGATCGAGCAGATACGTATTTGCAAAAGGTGAAGGAACTGCCATTCACCAAGTTGCCTCATGGTGTCATAACGCCATTCTATGAAATCGAATGGAATGAAAGTGGACAGATTGAACGACTCTATGATCGGATAGCGAATAGGGAAATCATCGCCGAGGGCCAGACGGGCAACCGCTTCGAAGTGTTTGAAGATAAGCCGAAGGGCCGGCATGAGGCATGGGATATTGATATTTTTTATACCGAGAAAAAACAGGAAGTGGCTAGTGTAACCCGGATCGAAGTGACGGAAATAGGGGCTTTGACTGCGATCGTCCGTTTCGAGTGGTCATATATGGATTCAACCCTAGTGCAAGATATGGTGCTCTATGCGCATAGCCGTAGAATCGATTTCAAGACACATGTCGATTGGCATGAGCCGCGCAAGCTGCTGAAAGTCGCTTTCCCTGTGCGAATTCGGGCGACGGAAGCAACATACGATATCCAATTCGGTAATGTAAAGCGCCCTACACATTGGAATACGAGCTGGGATTATGCGCGTTTTGAGACGGTAGGCCATCAATGGGCGGATTTGTCGGAACGCGGATACGGTGTCAGCCTGCTGAACGATTGCAAATATGGCTATGACATCAAAGATCATGTGATGCGATTGACGCTGATCAAATCTGCGATGGTGCCGGACCCTACCGCGGATATTGGTGAGCATCATTTCACCTATTCATTGCTGCCGCATGCTGGCGATTGGTATGAGGGGAAAACGATGCAAGCCGCAAACGCCCTTAACAATCCACTTACGTATGCGTCTGGAACGCCGGAACAAACGTCATTCAGCTTGTTCCGTCTGTCATGTGAACATGTCATGATTGATGCGGTTAAAGTCGCGGAGGATCCCGATGCTGTTATTCTGCGCATTCACGAGTTTGCAGGCATAAGTGGACCTCTTGAGATTGCGAGTGACGCCGGAATCGTGTCTTGGCAGGAGTGTGATCTCCTTGAACGCCCTGAAGGCGAGCAGCACCATGACGCCCGGATCGGAGTGCAGTTGAAGCCTTATGAGATTCGAACTTTTATGATTCAATTCAAATAACTATGTGCAATCATGGCCGCAAACTTCTTTGCGGTCTGTTTGCTTTGCCGCGGTTCTCACCCGTAGTGCCTCGTGTTCTCCCCCTATACGGAAGACAGTTGATTTGTCATACGGACATAGTTGAATTACCACTCCCGCCTATCTGCATGGTTGTACTATGCTTAGACTACAATTTCAGTTTAAGGAGTAGATGACATATGCGCAAAAGGAATTCCCTTTTCAATTCCTATGTTTTTATTTTTCCAAGTCTATTTTTAACGTTGGCGCTAGGCATATATCCGCTTATCTGGGCGCTTCGCTATATGTTTTACGACTATCAGGGGTTTGGCGAAGCGAAATTCATTGGAATCGATAATTTTACAAGATTGTTTCGAGATACGGAGTTTTGGCATTCCGTGTACAATACGCTAATCTATGCGGGCGGTAAGCTCATTATCGTACTGCCGCTTTCACTTATCCTCGCGGTCATACTGAACAAAGGGATTAAAGGGAAAGTGCTGTTGCGCGCTTTGTATTTCATGCCGACTATCATAAGTACATCGGTTATGGCGATCGTATTTTTTACGATTTTCAACTCCTATAACGGTATTCTCAATCAATTCTTGCTCAAGTATGGCATCATCTCCAAATCGATCGATTGGCTAGGACCTGATTATGCCATGATTACCGTTATTATTATGGCGATATGGGGCGCGATCGGTAACTATATGCTCCTGTTCATTGCCGGACTGCAAGGGATTCCCGACGACCTATACGAAAGTGCATCCATTGATGGCGCGAATGTGGTTCAGAAGTTTTGGTATATTACGATTCCGATGCTCGGACCTGTTCTGCAAATGATCGTGATGTTGGCTATTATCAACTCCCTCAAAGGTTATGAAAGTATTATGGTTATGACCGAAGGCGGACCTTTCGGCAAAACCGATGTCATGTACCTCTATGTATACAAGCTGTTTTTCCCAGTCTCGGCAACTTCTCCGACGGTACAGCAGATTGGTTATGGTAGTGCTGCAGGTTTCGTGACAGCCCTGATTGTCGGATTAATTACGATTTTTTACTTCGCGATGTCGAAACGGTTGAATCAGGATTAACAAGGGAGGGTATATAATGACTACTAGTACAAAATCAGGCGGATTCTTGGGCGGCCGCATTATCGGACATAGCATCAAATGGATCTTTTTGATCGCAATTGCTTTTTTCACAATTTTCCCAATTATTATGGCGATCTTGGGCTCTGTCAAAACAAATGCCGAGTTAACAACCGGTGCTACACTGCTACCCTCCGTCTGGAAGTTCTCCAATTACGCAACGGCGTGGAAGCAGGCTAACTTTGCACAATTTACATGGAACAGCCTCTTTATTAGTATCATCGTAACGATCGGAACGCTGCTCGTAGCAACGATGTCCGCCTATGCTGTAGATCGAACGAATTTTCCTGGCAAACGCTTATATGTATCATTACAAGCCAGTACGATGTTCATTTCGATTGGGGCTGTTGTGTTGATGCCGCAATTCAATCTCATGGTCAAGCTTGGTTTAAACAAATCACTTTGGGGTGTCATTATCATCCTCATCTCCTCACATGCGGTAATCTATTTCATGCTGATTGGCTTCTTCAAAGCAATTCCTAGGGATCTGGACGAGGCTGCTTATATTGACGGCTGTAATTTCTTTACGGTATACTGGCGGATTATTCTCCCGTTATTGCGTCCTGCGCTTGGTGTTACTGCTCTGTTCACGTTCCGCGGTGCTTGGAATGAATATATCTTGCCGCTGGTCTTCACGATGACGAATCCGAAACTACAGACGCTGACGGTTGGTCTAGCTAATCTGCGTTACGGTATTGGCGCTGCTGCCGAAGCACATCTCATGATGGCGGGTGCTTGCTTGTCTTTCCTACCTATTCTCGTAGTGTATGTATTGGCGAATAAGTCGTTTATTCAGGTAACGGCAGGTAGTGTAAAAGGATAGTCGCACATCACACAAAGAGTTATTTTCCCCCACATGGAAAGTTGAATTGTCAATCACGGTTGGGATGGATATAGCGGTATCATGAAAACAGTTACAAGATACATGCATCAATCACAAGAAGAGAAAACAGGAGGGTTTAACGACATGAATAAAAAGATCGTTATGAACACACTGCTTGGCGTAACTATGGTAGCTTCACTTGCAGCATGCGGTGGACAAACAGATCAACCCACGAACACTAGCTCCAGTTCATCTACTTCACCTGCAGCAAGCGGTCCGAAGACGAAGCTTACGTATTGGACGATTGACCGCCATGATGCTGATTATATGAAGGAAGTTATCAAGAAGTTCAATGAGACGAACAAGGACAATATTGAAGTAGAAATGACAGTTATGGCTGATAATTTCAATCAGTCGGTCGATATTGCATTTGCTAGTAAACAAGCCCCTGATATTTTCCGGACCAATGATTTCCCTGGTTTCGTGAAGAAAGGGTATCTATTGCCGCTGAATGATAGGATGACAGATGATATGAAGAAACGCTACAGCAATTTGCTTATTGAAGAGAGCAATATGGTTGATGGCCAAATTTATTCACTTCCAAACACAGGGCAATACTGGAGATTGATTTATAACGTAGATCTGTTCAAAAAAGCCGGTATTACTGAGCCGCCAAGAACGATTAAGGAAATGGTTGAAGATGCGAAGAAAATTACGGAAGCTGGCAAAGATATCGGAGCTTACGGTTTTGCTGAAAACTTCAAGAATCCAAGCTCTGCTTTCTCGCGGATTGCCAATCCGATTGGATCATTCAGCGGGACGTCCGTGTTAGACGGTTATAATTATAAAACAGGTCAGTATGATTTTGCTGCTTATAAACCGATTGTTGAAGGGCTTCGCCAAATGAAGCAGGATGGCAGCATGTTGCCAGGTGTAGAATCTCTTGACATTGATCCGCTTCGCGCCCAATTCGCAGCAGGGAAAATCGGTATGTACTTTAACCACTCCGGCGAACCAGCTGTATACCAAAGCCAATTCCCAACCAAAGTGAACTGGAGCGCAGCACTGCCGCCAACGATTGATGGGCAACAAACAGGAACTGTAGCCGTTGCGAATACAGGCAACTATATTGGCATCAACAAAGAGACGCCTAACAAAGATAAAGCATGGAAATTCTTAGAGTACATCTATAACCTGGACTTCCAGAAGGAATATCACGAAAAAGGCCTTGGGATCTCAATTGTAGCGGATGTAAATGCAACTGCTAAGAAGCCAGCTATGCCAGGTATTGAAGGATTCTTGCCTACGAAGTTCGATGCATTGTATGCAACGACTCCGACTAGCGTGGCGGAAACAAAAGTTGAAGGCATTAAAACAGGGAATGTCATTATTAAATATATGCTTGAAGGCGGAGATTTGGACAAAATCCTAGGTGATTTGAGCACTCGCTATAATACGGCATTAGAGAAAGCGCGTGCCGCGGGAGAAACGAAGTTGAAGGCAGACCCAAATTTTGATTCGGGTAAAATGCAAGGGACGCTTGCCAAATAGGCATAGGTCTGAATGGATACAATAGGAAGGGGGCGCGCGGCTTAATGCCATGCGTCTCTTCCTTATTATTATACAGATAAGGGGGAGTCAGCTTGAATCAATGGTTTTATCGGCTATCGCTCCGCCAGCGGTTAAGGATCTCGGTATTAATGCTGACGATTGTTTCCATTGCTCTGACAGGCATCATGTCCTATTGGATTGCTTTTCGATCCACGGAGAATGAAGCGTTTATTTCGAGTCAGAATACGCTGAATAAATCGACGCGCGTGCTGGATGAGAAGCTCAGACATATCATTGTCTCGACCTCTTCGATGATGCTGAGTGATCCTTTCAAGAACGCCATGGAGGATGTCTTTGCAAATAACTCGGCCTCCTACTATACACGGCTCTCCTCATTGCAAACGCCTCTAGGCCAAATGAAACTGATAGAACCATCGATTCAATCCGTTCTGATCTACACGCCTGTTGGTGAGCTGTATGCAACGAATGATCTGCGCAACGGGCAGGTTCGTTTCAAGGATACGATATTTTCCGAATATTTGAACACAACAGAACGTGTCGTATGGCTGGGAGATCATGAGGATGCGCTTTTTTTAGGTAAAGCGAGAGTGATTTCGCTGATTATGAAGCCTGTGACGGATGCGGCTGTTCGAGACGTTTATGTGGTTGTCAATGTGAAGGAGGACGCCATTGGGAGCGTTATTACGGATGATTTGTTGGATCATTCCCAAAGCTATTATCTTCTTTCGAACAATGGCGAAACAGTGCTTCCCTTAAGCAGCCAGCCTCCTCCTTTTCAAAATGATCCTTCTTTTCTGGAGCAATTGCAGAAACAAGATCGCGGATTCTTCAAATATGACACCGCTGGCAATAAATTGCTAGTCAACTATTCGAGGCTCACGATGGCAGGCGATTGGATGATGGTCAGTGTTCAACAGCAATCGGATTTGCTTCGGCAGGTCAATCGGATCAAAACAATTACGCTCTGGATTATGCTGTGCTGCGCTGTATTAGCGTTCGTGCTATCTAATGTGATATCAAGCTTTCTACTCAAGCCACTGCACAAACTTCAAGGGTTGATGAAAAAGGTGGAGCAAAATCATCTTGATGTGCGCTTCACCTCTAAATATGAAGATGAAGTGACCCAGGTTGGACTTAAGTTTAACCGAATGCTGGAGCAAATTTCTTCCCTCATTGAAGACGTCAAAGAAGCGGAGTACGAGAAACGCAAGATGGAGGTAAAAGCGCTACAGGCGCAAATCGATCCGCATTTTTTGTATAACACGCTGAACACGATCATCTGGAAATCGGAGACGTCTCAGAACCGGGATGTTACGGAGATGATTACGTCGCTGTCTCTCCTATTCCAGTTTGGTCTCAACGGCGGGAACGAGATGACTACGTTAGCCAAGGAGATCGAACATGTGAAGCAATACCTAATGCTTCAGCAGAAATGCTACGAAGATTTGTTTGATTATTCGATTGAACTAGCGGATGAATCCTTATTAGATAGGTCCGTTTTGAAAATTATTTTGCAGCCATTGGTGGAAAATTCCATCTTGCATGGGTTTCAGGGTATGGATGGTCTAGGGAAAATACACATAGCCATTGCATGTTCGGAGGATCATCTGATCCTTCAAGTGGAAGATAACGGGGAAGGGATGGATGTCTTAACCGTTGACAGTGATATGCGCAGGGAACAATCCCCTGCCAAAAGCTACGCCCTTCGCAATGTCTATGGACGACTGCGGCTGTACTATGGCAATCAAGCAGATATTACGTTGAGCAGCGAAGCTTATGTCTCCACCACGGTGAAACTTACTATCCCATTGACAGGTGAGTGATCAAGTCATGACGACAGAACTTAGAATGTGCGTAATCGACGATATCAAAACCGTGGTGCAAGGCATAGCCAACCAAATCGATTGGGCATCTTACGGAATCAGCATCGCAGGAACTGCAAGCAATGGTGAGCAAGGCATTGAGCTTATCAAAAGCACAGAGCCACACATTGTTCTTACCGATATTCGCATGCCTAAAGTGGACGGGCTAGAGATGACAAGACAGATTTTGGCATGGTTTCCGCGGACGAAAATTGTCTTTTTGAGCGGCTATACGGATTTCGAGTACGCGCAAGAGGCGCTGCGTCTAGGTGCGTTCGATTATATCGTTAAACCCTATACACCGCAGAAAATTATCGATGTCGTTCTTAAAGCGAAGCAGTCGATTGAAGAAGAAATGCACGAAACACTGCGATATCGCGAGATGGAAAGAAAGCTGCGCGAAAGTTTGCCCTTCTTGAGGCAGGAATACTTTCAATTGCTGCTTCAATTCCGAACAACGCCTGAGCAAGCTCAGAAACGTTGGGACTTTTTAAATATTGGACTTGAACGCGAGCGTTTTATTGTGATGCTGACAGAAATTGATCAATTTACGGAGCAAACGGATACGCTGCCTGTTCAGGAGGTAGAACTGATCCGGTTTACCGTTCAGAACATTTTGGAGGAAAGCTTGAGAGAGCATACCAAAGGGTTTGTTTTCCGAGATCATACGAATCGGTATGTGGCGATATTCAATCCCTCAGATACCGTTCATGCCGAAGCGATTGCGGAGCGCTGCCGCGAAAATGTCAATCAATACTCCAGATATACGATATCGATTGGGCTTGGGGAAGAAGTGCAGGAGATCCATCAAATCTCCTACTCCTATTCTCAGGCGTTCGCTGCCATCTCCTATAATTTTTATACAGGTGGCAATACCGTGTACAAGTATCGAGATATGAGCCCCGTTCATCAAACTTTGCCCCGTTACTCTCCGGAGAAGGAAAAAGAGCTCTTTTACTGCTTAAGGTCGGGGAATTTGCCCAAAGCGAGCAGTATTGTGGATGAATTGTTTGAGGAAACCGTACATGCCTCGGTCCCGCCGGCTCCCGAAGTGGTCAAGGGCATGTGTGATGAGCTGGCCTTTCTCATCAATCGCGTCTTCTCTGAGAAGTTAACGCGTGATGAGATGGAAGGGATTGAACGCTACCAGTATCAGATTAAGAATTTATCCTCCTATAAATTCAAAGAGCTACAAGAACATATCAAAGAATTGTGCAGGATCGGCTGCGCGTTCATTCAGAAACGCCATGTCGAAGATGTGAATCAAGTGGTCGAACAGGTTATTGCACATATACGTCAAAATGCCGCATCCAACATGACCGTAAATGATTACGCCAAATTGGTGTATTTGAGTGGCAGCTACTTCGCTAATCTGTTCAAAAAGGTTACTGGTATGACGGTTACTCAGTTTGTAACCACAGAGCGCATGGAGCAGACGAAGGCGATGCTGCTTGAAGGCAAGCAAGTGCAAGAGATTGCTCAGCTTCTAGGCTATGAAGACCGGCGGCATTTCAGTGAATTATTTAAGAAACATACAGGCATGACGCCATCAGATTTCAAACAGCTGTATACCAAGTGAAAATTTAATGAATGAGGTGCACGACGACATGCGTCAGAAATATTCCTACACACGTCCGAAGAACGGCTATCCCGAGTGGAACAATAATCCAGAAATTTTCCAGTTAAACCGAATGGATGCTCATGCGACTTTGATGCCATATGAATCGGTAGAAGAAGCACTTAAAGGAGATCGAAGCGCATCCCCCTATACCGTTTCATTGAATGGCATGTGGAAATTCAGCTTTGCAGAGACCCCGGATAAGCGGAGTATGAACTTCTACGAGATAGACCACGATACGAGCGGCTGGGATTCGATTCAAGTTCCATCCCATTGGCAGCTTCAAGGATACGATTATCCGCAGTATACGAATGTGCGATATCCTTGGGAGGGCAAGGAAGATATTAAACCTCCTTTTGCACCGACAGCCTACAATCCAGTGGGCTCCTACGTTCGTACATTTTCAGTGCCGGATGAATGGAAAGGTCTTCCTGTTTATATTAGTTTCCAAGGTGTGGAATCAGCGTTCTACATCTGGGTCAATGGTGATTTGGTTGGCTATAGTGAAGATTCGTTCACGCCTGCCGAATTTGATTTGACGCCTTACCTGCAAGAGGGTGAAAACAAATTAGCCGTAGAAGTGTATCGTTGGTGCGATGCCAGTTGGTTGGAAGATCAGGATTTCTGGCGGATGAGCGGGATTTTCCGCGATGTTTATCTGTACAGTACGCCGAAGGCTCACGTTTATGATTTCAGTGTTGTAGCGGATTTGGATGACGAGTATCTCCACGGCGACTTGCAAATCAAGGCAGTGGTGATGAATGCTTTCGGAGAAAAGCTAGGGATGCATACGCTGGAAGCTAATCTTTATGATGCAGATGGAAATATTGTAGCAGGCCCTTTGTCCGTTGAATTAGAGCTCAACGATGCGAGTATGCAGGATCGGCAGCTCCGTAGCAAGATTGATTCCCCGAAAAAATGGACAGCTGAGACGCCTCATCTATATCGCTTGGTACTATCGCTGAAGGATGCTTCTGGGAAATTAATTGAAGCAGTTAGCTGCAAAGTCGGATTCCGCAGGTTTGAATTGAAGGATGGTCTGATGACCATTAACGGTAAACGCATCGTGTTCAAAGGCGTGAATCGTCACGAGTTTAACTGTGATACGGGCCGTACCGTTCAATATGACGATATGGTTAGCGATATTCAGCTGATGAAGGCTTATAACATTAATGCCGTACGTACATCGCATTATCCGAACCATCCGCTTTGGTACGATTTGTGTGATGAATATGGTCTTTATGTTATTGATGAAACAAACCTTGAGACGCATGGCAGCTGGAACAATTTCCAAGAGGACGAAGGATGGACGGTCCCTGCAAGTAAACCAGAGTGGACGGCGAATGTATTAGACCGCGCGAATTCGATGCTGCAACGGGATAAGAATCATCCGTCTATCATCATTTGGTCATTAGGCAATGAGTCATGGGGTGGCGATAATTTCATTCGTATGCATGATTTCTTCCGCGCTAACGACCCGACACGTCTCGTTCATTACGAAGGCGTCACGCGCTGCCGCAAATCCGATGCCGCTTCAGATATCGAAAGCCAAATGTATACATTGCCGCACAAAGTAGAAGAGTATGCGCGTTCGAATCCCAAGAAACCTTTCATTCTATGTGAATATAGTCATGCGATGGGGAATTCGAATGGCAATCTATTCAAATATACCGAATTATTTGACAAGTATCCGATTCTCCAAGGCGGCTTTATTTGGGACTGGATTGACCAGGCCATCCGTACCAAGACCCCAGAAGGCATCGAGTACTTGGCTTACGGAGGGGATTTCGGCGATACACCTAATGATGGCACCTTCTGTGGGAATGGTCTCATTTTCGCAGATCGCAGTGTAACGCCTAAGTTATATGAAGTAAAGAAATGCTATCAGAATGTGAAGTTTGAGGAAGACGATCTGCATCAAGGGCGTATTCGTGTTACGAACAACTATTTGTTTACGAACTTATCCGATTATACGTTGAAATGGGAAATAGCTAAGAACGGTCTGCTAGTTGAGGAAGGGAATGCTCCACTAGATTTGGAACCAGGGGCTACGGAAGTTGTCGCGCTCTCCTATCTATTGCCTGAGTACGTAGTTGATGGAGAGGAGTATACGTTGACTGTTCGATTGGTCGAGAAGCAATATCAGTTGTGGGCTCCTGCCGATCATGAGGTGGCGTTCGAGCAGTTCTTGTTGCCAGTGGAGTCGCGTGCTGTGCAAGCGCTAGAAGCTCTGCCCGTGCAAGTGGAAGAGTCGAATACTTCTGTCATGGTATTTAGTTCGGATTTCCGTGTAACTTTCTGTAAGCAGACAGGTGATTTAACTTCCTATGTGCATCGTGGCGTCGAGCTCATCAAAGTGGCACCAAGGCCTAACTTTTGGCGTGCCAGTATCGACAATGATAAAGGAAACAAGTTGCCGGAACGCAGTCTGACCTGGAAGGAAGCTGGCCAGGAGCGTAAGCTGCATGCCATGCATGTTCGTTCCCAAGCGGATAAAGTAGAAATATCAGTTGCGTATATGTTACCAACGACACACCGTTCGATGTGCAACCTGCTCTATGTCGTGACGGGGGATGGCCGGGTTCAGATTCGCGAAGAGCTCCTGCCAGGTCATAATCTTCCGGAAATTCCGGAAGTGGGTATGATGCTCCAGCTGGACGCCAGCTTCGAGAATCTGAAGTGGTACGGCCGAGGCCCGCATGAAAATCATTGGGATCGTGCGGAGAGCGCAAGGTTGGGCATTTACCAAGGAAAAGTAGCAGATCAATACGTACCGTATTTGCGTCCACAGGAGTGTGGAAACAAAACAGATGTTAGATGGGCAGAACTGACTCGAGCCGACGGCCTCGGTTTACGTATTGAAGGTGCGCAGGCAGTTGAGCTGAATGCCCTGCCGTATACGCCGTCCGAACTAGAGGAACACGATCACATGTATAAGCTGCCTAGCAGTGACAAAATTGCGCTGCGCGTTAACTACCGCCAAATGGGAGTTGGCGGCGACGATAGTTGGATGTCGAAGACGCATCCCGAGTTTACACTTTATGCGAACCGCAGTTATGCATATAGCTTTTCGATTCAAGGGATTAATTAGTAATTCAATAGGGGGAATAACACAAAAGGTCAGTCGACGAAATGTCGATTGACCTTTTTGTTGAGCTTATAACAATTTGTGAAGTAAGGAGAATCAGTCACTGGTATAAATGTAGTGTAATATGCTGGTGGTGATAGGAGTGTAGAGATATAGCATGAATTGCTGAGTTAGACCGATGGTTGGGAGATAAGTAGTATGGTGAATGGATGTGTGTTCAAGCGAGTAGATGGTGCTCTAGGTAAAATGGATGTGTGTTTCAAGCGCATAAATGGTGCATCAGGTAAAGTAGATAAGTGTTTCAGATTTAGATGGAAAATATACAGTTAAATTGTGGATTTTATTGGTCCATTACGCAATAGATGGAAAATATACAGTTATTTTTGAGGAATCTAGCCGATGTGAACAGAAAAGTAGATTTTAACTACATATTTTCCAGTTAAATTGAATTTTCAAAGGAAATTGGCGATAATAACTGTATATTTTCCAGTTAAATACAAAATCACGGCTGCGGCCACCTTCGAACCCTCAATTCCCACCGCAAACTTATGTCATCATCACTAACATTTCCACTATTGCCATCATCTCACCCCCGCCATAACCAACTAAAATCACCCTTGTGCGACAATAACAGGAAGTGAGTATTTGCACGAATACTATGTCGAGTGTGAGACCTGGCGATTGTAGAGCTGCTACAGCCAACTAGCCAATCTCTATGAGTATAGCAAGCCTTCCGCTGTCTACCTGAATCTGGCATTGTCCGTCGGACTCCGGTGAATACGATGTTATGTCTAGTAGGTTCATAAGCGGTACATCGGATTGTACGGCGCAAGTATGAACGCGATCTGATCCGTTCACCACCAAGTGGAACAAGACGTGTTCTTCGCGGAATATCGTGTACATCCGAAGTTCTTCCGAATCATCACTTTCCTCGCGATGGGATTGCATTTGCATGGTAAGACCGGACGATGCACCGGATTTCGGATATAGCAGGGTGAGATAATCGCCGCCACTGTCACCGCGGATTCGAAAATGTTCCTGAACAGCCAAAGGGTAAGCCCCGGACACGGCGCCATGATCCATCGATGCTGTCATGTTGCTTGGTTCCAGGAAGCTAACTTCCAGATTCATTTCATTTAAGCAGTGGGCTGTAATGCGGTTCTTCTCGATCACCGAAGATGTGCTCATCGTATGCAGATTCCAAACACTGTTCCGCGGACTCCGGATATGATCCCAAACCACGTACACATTAGCACCACCAGCCTTCACATAGGTGAAATGGCGATGGTAGTCTTCCGCAAGGACATCTGGAATGGAACTTCGTACATAATCCAGTTGGTCCGAGAAAACAACTTCCTCACAAATACTTTGGAGCGGGCCATTCCGGGGAATGCCTGCTTCATCCATAAATTGAACGACGTTATGTGCATGTCCGTTCACGTACCAATGACGATCTCCGTTGTAATATCCTCCCGTTCCAGGATCAAGCGTCAATGGCGTAGCGTTCGCCCATAGGGAGAAGTGCCCCTCATCGTGGTGGGCATGGTATGTTAGCGGTGAAGACTCGAATATCGCATAGTTTTCCTGTCCCCATTGACCGAAATGCTGCCGAAAGATGACATACCCGATGCCAGCATAGTGAACGGACGCGAGTGCTGGCGCTTCCTGTGGAAGTTCTGGCTGTGGGTAGAGGAGCGGCAGCAACGTACAAGGACTAGCACCTGTATCTCGGACCACGCTCCCCCCGTGCTTCCAAGCCCACATCATCTCCCGGCTTAGCTGCGGATCTGACTGCACGTAGAAAGGTGCTGCATAAGCGAACATACGGAACCAATTATCGTCGACTGTCGAATCTCCAACAGCGGGAAACAACAGTTTGGCCTCGGAGTTTGGACCACCTTGAACAGAATCCTTCGGTGCTACAGTGCCAAATAAGAAGCGATACATCATCTTGACCTTAGTGTGAGACCAATAGTCTATCCCTCTAAGTCGGTGCAGCAGTGTGAAGAACAGAAAATATCGATGCAGCACAGCACCATGGTAACGAATATTCTCAGGCCACGCGCCATCCTGGTCAACGACATGCTCCAATTGCCAATCTACGACTTCGCAGGCATGTGTTAAATAGACTTCTGCAAGTATCTCGTCTGGGAAAATGAGTGCGTAGATCCCGAGGCCTGTGGCGCGGTCTGCGTTCCAGTTGCTGCGTTTGCCGCCTTTTTCATCGGGAAACTGTTCTAGATCGAACCGATAATATTGCGTGTCCATCATCATACCAGCTATATAACGGAAGTTGGACTGGATGGCATCATCCTCCTCGACCGAAATGGCGCCAGAATCCGCAATCTGATCATAGATGACAGATAGCACTGCCAGGCCTCGTCCAATATGGACGGCTCCGTAAGTATCATCATCATGCCAGCCGGTAGCTTTGAAAATATCCATCCCTTGGCACATATCTGGCAGCATGTACAAGATCTTTCGCTTGGCTCGCTCCGCATACAGCACATCTCCTGTGACCATATATGCGTTCGCATCCGCGCCGGCGGTCTCCAGCAGGGCAGCCCAATTCGTTGGTGTCTTACGGTTAAACGAGTTCGAAGTATACACCACATCCATAGGTTGACCGTCTCGATCAAGGAATGTGACTTCCACGGATACCCCATCCTGGGAGAAGCATGCATCCACACGAAGTGTCGTCTGAATGCTGTAATGCTCCTGGGCATAGACCGGAATTGGCTCTGTTTTGGCCAAAAGCACGAAGTCATCATCCGACTTGTTCATCACGTACAAACATTGACCGAGTCTAGGATCCTCTGATGGTTGAATGGAAACCGAGTTGGAAGAACTGGAAGTTGAAACCTCCCAACCAGCAAATCCTTGTTCAAAGCTGCCGTTTACGATCGGCACAGGTAGCCCTTTTTCCGAATGAGTAAGCTGCACTTGTCGGATCCAGGCTGCGCCCTCTCCTCGGATGCGAAGAGTTAATTTCATATATGAAGCTTTCTCAGGTGTTCGAATCACAAAGGGAGTCGTACGGTATGCGGAAAAAAGATGAATAGGCAAAGACGATTCCACTTCGGCAAAGGCATTAGATAATGAAGACTGCCGCTGATATTCCACCTGAAGCTCAGATTGTTTGGCTATGCGATTACGTATACCCATAAGCTGCTCTGAATCATAGCAGGCGAAAGGCCGTTGAGTCGTCATATTCTTGGAGTGTTTTCTCATCACATGGACCTCCCAATTAAGTTATATAGATGCACTCCTACTAGTTCTACTATAGCACCACCTTTAAACGAGAGGGTGGGACAATCCAAGCAAGGAGGAGGGGGAAATCAACTGAATATGAATGAAGCAGTTGCTTGTGGAGCGAGTGAGCTTGGGCAAATTTGTCTTGTTATATTTACGAAAAGTAATTAGAATAATTCTTAGGGCAAAAGAAATAAAGCTTGAGCCTTAAACGAAGAATGAACGATACTAATTAATACTACGGACTTAATGAACCAGTGATTGAGCTGGGCATAAGCCTAAATAAAAGTTGTTCACCACAACTTTTATTTAGGCTTTTTTTGTTACAAAATAAGAGAAGGTAAAATTATCCTTACCTGAGCTGAGGATGGGATTTTTGAATAATCATGAAAAGCAAACACAACACGAGATCGCAAGTCACATTGGAAGATTGCTGAGAGAAGCTTTTGGGAAAGGTCCACAATCGATTTATGTTAGTATCAATCGTCCGTTTGTCGTTATCTACCTAAGGAATTTTTTATCGCAAACGGAGAAGATTCTCCTGCAACAGGACCATTTGTATTCCGTTCAACAAACGAGAAACATTGTAATGGAGACACTTATTCCAGAAATCAAAGCGTATTTGCTGCTACTAACTGGAATGAACATTCGAGAATTTTACTATGACTGGGGATTACATAACTATTCAGGCGTATTTGTCGGCATTGCATCTGAAGAGAATTCAGTAGATCAGGGACCTCAAGAGTGGTGCATTGGTAAGAAGGAGCTTCACCATGAGATTGAGAGAATCTCCCTTCTCATTCAAAAAATCCCCGATAACATTCAATCTTATCTCATTAATGAGAGGACACTCCTCGTTGTCAAATCAGGTATTTTGATCTCTATTGCTAAGGAATTAATTCGATTAGGTTTTGAGGAAAATTTAAAGCAGGCTCAGCGAAATCTTGAGAAAAATTATTTGTTCAATAACAATCAGTTTCAGAAAATTGTCAAGTCACCGATTTTGGATATATTCACGGACTGGAACTTCCATTTGGACAAAAGCGTTATTGTGTTTATTTTAAACCCAAGTCACGATTAGTAGCCAATTTGATACATAGATGGGATAGAACGCTGCCAGTGGTACATACTAAGGAAAATTTCTATTGAACTTTTTAAAATAACTATTTAAAATAATTTTGGGGTAAAAGAAATAATGCTTTTGCCTTAATGAAGGATGAATGGTGTTGGATAAACAAGCACAAACCGAAATCGCGAGTTACGTAGGCAGGTTGCTACGAGAGTCTTTCGGGAAAGGTCCTCAATCCATTTTTGTCAGCATCAATCGTCCGTTTGTCGTTCTTTATTTAAAACACTTCCTCTCACCAACGGAAAAAATTCTGCTTCTTCAAGATCAGATCCACTCGATACAATCAACGAGAGACTTATTGATGAAGACATTAATTCCAGAAATCAAAGCGTATTTACTCGTATTGGCCGGGATGAAGATTGGTGAATTTTATTATGACTGGGGACTTCATAATCATTCCGGTGTTATGGTCGGTATCGAATCAGGCGATGACCATGAACAAATCTCTTTCGAATCCGTTTATACAGGAAAAGAGGAGCTTCACCTGGAAATTAGTACGATCTCTCAACAGGTTCAGAAAAAGCCGGACGAAGTGTATTCATTCATGATTAACGAAAGAAACCTAGTAGTGATCCGTAATGGGATCCTTATAAGTATTGAGAAAGAATTAATTCGAATTGGACATGAAGAAAGCTTAAAGTTGGCTAAACGCAACCTAGAAAAGAGTCATCTCCATAATAATGGCCATTTTCAGAGCTTCCTTAATACGAAGATTGATGATGTATTTGTCGACTGGGACTTTCATTTGGATAAAAGCGTCATCGTGTTTATCTTAAATCCGAGTCAATAAATTGGCGGTAATGAACCAGAAAGAACGCTGGGCATCAGCCTAAATAAAAGCTGCTATAGCAGCTCTTATTTAGGCTTTTTCTTTGTTCAATTCACTTTTGCGAAGAGAGGGTAGAGCATGGTTGATATTTATGAACGGAATGAGATACTGGATCGTATTTCGGATGTATTTTTTGCGGTCAATACGGACTGGGAGTTCACATATATTAACGCGGAAGCATCAAAAATTTTATTTCGGCATGCGGACCAGCTTATTGGTAACGAGATGTGGAGTGAAATCCCAGTTGCCGTGTATTTAACTTTGTATGCTCAATTGCATAAAGTGATGCTTGAACAAGTTAGTGCGGAATTTGAGGTGTATTATTCGCCATTAACAACTTGGTTTAGTGTGAGAGCTTATCCGTCTTCAAGCGGTCTTTCCATTTTTTTTCAAGATATTACACAAAAAAAGGGCGTTTCGTTAGAAAAGGAACAACATTATGAGTCCTTATTTAAATATAACCCGGATGCTGTATTTGCATTCGATTTGGAAGGGAATTACCTTCGGGTGAACCCGGCGATGGAGCAAATGCTCGGATATGGTGTTGAGGAGTTTTTAAGCATGTCGTACGTGCCGTTAATACCGCTAGAAGAATTGGAGAAGACCCAAGGTTATTTTTTGAATGCGGGCCAAGGTATTACCCAAAATTATGAAACAAAAGCCATTCACAAAAACGGGGGTATCATTGATGTAAAAGTAACCAACATACCGATCATCGTAAATGATGAGGTTATGGGGGTCTTTGGTGTTGCGAAAGATATTACGCAAGAAAACAACCGTAAAACGATGCTGTTACAAGCAGAAAAGCTGACTGCCGTCGGCCAGCTAGCAGCGTCGATCGCTCATGAAATTCGAAATCCGCTCACATCCCTGAAGGGATTTACCCAACTTATTGAAAAAAGCCTACCAGAGGTTAATAAAAATTATTTTGCCATTATGAAGGATGAACTTAAACGAATCGAACTGATCACGAGTGAATTGCTGTATTTAGCTAAACCTACTGCACAAGATTTCAACAATGAACACATTTGGCAAATTATTCAGGATGTCGTCATGCTGATGAGCTCACAAGCGTTAATTAACAACATTGAGTTAAGAACGTTTCATCTGGAGGAAATGCCCGCCATACCATGTGTGGGGGATCAGTTGAAGCAAGTTTTCATTAATGTAATTAAAAACGCAATAGAGGCTATGCCTGATGGCGGTGTGATTGACATTGTGGGATCAAGACCAATCGAAGATTCAATCTTGGTTCAAGTTATTGATCATGGACACGGCATTCCACAGGAGCTCATTTCCAAAATCGGATCTCCCTTTTTTAGTACGAAAGAGAACGGCACAGGTCTTGGCATGATGGCGACGCAGCAAATTATTCATGCGCATAACGGAACTTTGGAGTTAACTAGTCAAAATGGTCAAGGGACAACGATCCATATTTGCCTGCCGATCGGTAAACAGTTTAAAGTAACGGACTCATTATTATAATTAATCTTTCCGTCCCATGCGGATTGACAGTTCTTAGCTCTGACTCGTATGATACTTGTAAATGAATGGAAAGGAGGCCGACGATATGATTCGCAATCAAATTTCTATGAATAACCTGACAATCGAAAAGCATTTTATACCATCGGTCTCAACCGGACTAGTGACGAATACGTAGGTACTCTTTCTTGGAGTCGACCTAGGTAAATTTGACGTGACAAAACCGTAGACGATGTCGTCTACGGTTTTTTTGCGTCCACAAAAGAGAGGAATATAACGAATGAAAGAAAATTATTATAGGCAGGTCCAACTCCCAGCGGGAGACGTCCATGTGTACGCAGGACCTGAGTTATTCAAAGCGTTGGATTACCAAGTTTTTCAGATGGCCAACAACAATTTGCAAATTCCCAATGGTGTGTATATGAGTTATACACCTGACGTCCATGTTGGCGTTGGTACTTGCATCGGCACGACAGCAGTGTGGAACACACATAACGGATACGTATCACCCTCCATTGTCGGCAGCGACATTGGCTGTGGCATGCGTGTGCATATGACGAATGTGCATAAGGATGAACTGAAAGATGTGAAGCTGCGGCGCAAACTGGTGAAGACCATCGAGAAGTATTTACCTGTTGAGGATCACGCACGCGGCCACTTCTCGGACATCCGTTTGGAACACATAGTTACCAAAGGCTTGCATGGACTTCCTAAGAAGTATATACCTGACGGCTATACGCCTCGAAAGGCAACATCGCTTACGCATGTGGAGAGCAGTAAATTTACAATAGATGAGAATGCATTGAATCGACTTCCGAGTCAAGTTTGGTATCGGTCGCATCGTCAACTTGGGACGCTGGGGAATGGGAACCATTTTGCAGAAATTCAGTCCATCGAAATCGCGGAAGAGAACCGGGAAGTAGCTGAAGCTTGGGGACTATTTGATGGGCAAATCGTCGTTATGATTCACTCGGGTTCGCGGGCATGGGGCGGCTCTGTGAGTCAATACTGCAGCAGTGACATCATGAAAGTGATGCGACTACATGGATTAGGAACGGCTGATCCTAAACTGTTATTTGCTCCGCTCGAGCATCCGGAAGCTCAGAATTATGTGAATTTGATGTATGCAGCGCTCAATTATGCGGTAGTCAATCGCCATTTAATTGCCTATGCTATCCGAGAGGCCGGCAAAGATGTGTTTGGCTCGAAATTTGAAATGACCACGCTGTACGATCTGATGCATAACTATGCGTGGGAGGAAAAGCATGATGAGCAGTCTTATTTTGTTCATCGTAAAGGGGCGACGAGGTCGCTTCCGGCAGGTCACCCGGATAACCCGCAGCCGTATGTAACAACGGGTCATCCTGCGCTAATTCCCGGTTCCATGGGGACAGCTTCCTATATCATGGTTGGGGCGCAGGGCGGCAAAGCCAATTTTCACTCCATCTGTCATGGAGCTGGGCGAATTCGCTCACGCAGTGCAACGAAACGATTAATTACATTGAATGAATTTGCCTCTTCCATGCGAGTAGGGACGAATGAGGAAATCGTCGTTAACCAAAGATCTTTAGAGTCGATTCTAGATGAATCGCCGCAAGCTTACAAAGATGTTGATCAAATTATTGAAAGTGTCGTCGGAGCGGGATTGGCCGAAGTTGTAGCCAAATGTAAGCCCATGGCGGCAGTAAAAGGTGCGAAATGAACAATGAACAGTGGTTACAACGTGTGGAAATAAAGGAAGAAACGGCAGCTGTGACTGCTCCATTGAGGTCGACAAACGACTTGCCGAAAGCCTATGGGGACTATGTTTATGTATTAGAACGTATTCAAGATGTGCTGCAAGCGCAATATGGTCACCCCTTTGAACCCTACTTGAGTGATGATCGGAAAGAGGAGTATTGGGAGCTGCTCGAACAGGATGTGAAGACAGGGGCCAATGACGTGCAGTTCGTCACTCGGATCTTCGAACATATGGAGTCTCGGGCATTTGGCATCGATGGAGAAGGGGATGTCGGGGCCTATCGAACGTATCCAACACTGCGAAATAACGTTTTTATGTACCCGTCCTGGGGTATCGCTTTAGCTAGAGTGCCGATCTTTCGCTTAAATGGCGTTGGCGCAGAGGATTTTGTTTTTGCAATAGATGATGCTAGTTTGCTGCGCTTTCTAGAAAACGCACGCCAACGACGCAGAGAGTTAGATCGACGGCAAGTAACCGTCTTCACGGATGGACCTCATGGCATGGACAAAGAATTGGCGCCGATTACACGTATGGTTGATCGTTCAGAAGTCATTATGAAGAGCGAAGTGAAAACAGATATTTATCGCGCTATCGATCAGTTTTTTACGGAGGATCGTGCTTTCTTCAAAGCATATGACCTTCCGTATAAAAGGGGGATCCTGCTCTACGGAAAGCCTGGAAATGGAAAAACAACGCTCGTCAAATCGATTGCCGGCAGCGTTAAAGCACCCGTTGCGTATTGGCAAATTACGGAGAATACGTGTAGCGAGTCTATCCAAGAAGCGTTTCAAGCAGCGGCTACTATGGCGCCCATGATTCTGGTCATTGAAGATATCGATGCGATGCCGCAGCGGGCTAGGTCTTACTTTTTAAACATTCTAGATGGGGCTACTTCCAAAGAAGGAATATTCCTCATCGGGACAACGAATTATCCGGAGCAGATTGATCCAGCACTGATGAACCGGGCAGGTCGATTCGACCGCGCTTATGAAATCAAGCTGCCAGACCTAGAACTGAGACAGACGTATTTGGAGCAAAAGGGGATCGGGAAGCTGCTAGGCGAAGAGTTGATTCGCGTGACGGCGAAGCAGACTGAAGGGTTTACTTTTGCCCAGTTAAATGAATTGTATGTCTCCGCAGCACTCCAGCTGCACTATGAGCAAAGGGTGGATATCGAGACGTTGGTGAAATCGATGAAGTCAGAGCTGCATAAAGGGCAGACGATGTCATGGATGAAAGAGGATACGGACGTGAGGGTTGGTTTTTTGGTTAGTTAGGAAATGTGAGAATACATTCGAATACCAGATAAGGAAGTGATTGAGATGTTACCCACTGTAATGCACACGAAATTAAGTAAGTTTATGAGTAAAATATTGCGGCATGCCCCTCAAGATTTCGGGTTGAGTTTAGATCCTATCGATGCTTCTTGTGCGATTGTTGAGTTGTTAGAAGTTCTTCGTGCACAGTCGAAGTGGTCAGAGATTAAGGAAAGTGATGTTCAAGAAGTTGTTGCGGGTTGTGAGAAGCAGCGTTTTGAGATTACTGGTGATCGTATTCGAGCTAGGTATGGGCATAGCCATGATAAAGTGAGTTATCCTCCTGCACTACCACCTGAAGTGCTCTACCATGGCACGAATGTGCAGGCAGCTCCTTCGATTATGAAGCAAGGAATACGCCCAATGCAGCGTAAATATGTTCATTTGTCCGAAGGACTTCATTTTGCAACGCTAGCGGGTAAACGAAGAGGGGAATTAGTGATTCTGGCGATTGATGCGGAAAAAGCCTCCCAAGCTGGCGTAGTCTTCTACTACGCAGGCAATGAAGTATGGCTTGCAGACGCCATTCCTGCTGAGTTCTGCCGTCTTGATGAGGCACACAGAGGAGGCGCCACCCCATGACTAATCCACTCATCGACATTGGTGTTAATCTTATGCATCGTTCTTTTGATGGCGACCGCGAGGATGTGGTTACGAGAGCGATTGAAGCGGGAGTGACCCCACTCATCATGACGGGAACAAGCTTAAGAAGCAGTGATGAAGCGTCGCGATACGCGAGTAAATTTCCTGGGAAATTATTTTCGACAGCAGGGATACATCCGCATGACACGCGTAATTGCAAAGCACATACAATGGATAGGCTGCGGCAAATTGCGAAGCTGCCTCATGTGGTTGCTATTGGTGAGTGTGGGCTAGATTATAATCGGGATTTCTCACCTCGCGATGTGCAGCGAAAATGGTTTGAAGAACAGATCGTGCTAGCCAGCGAGCTGCAAATGCCGCTCTTCCTGCATGAGCGAGAAGCGCATTACGATTTCGTTCGGATCCTGAAGCCGTATATCGGTTCGCTGAATAAAGCGGTTGTTCATTGCTTTACGGGCTCACTACAAGAGCTTCAAGTGTATCTGCAGCTAGGATTCTACATCGGTATCACAGGCTGGATTTGCGATGAACGGCGGGGCAAGCACTTGCGTGAACTTGTGAAGAAAATACCGCTTGATCGTTTGATGTTAGAAACAGATGCCCCTTTCCTAACGCCTCGGGATTTGCCAGTCAAGCCACAGGGTGGCCGGAATGAGCCTGTCTTTCTCCCGCACATTGCAGCGACTGTTGCTGCGTGTCTTGGTGTAACCAGTGAGGAAGTTGCTGAGGCGACTGCACGAACCGCAATGGATTTTTTTGGGATTAATTGATTGAGTGAATTGAAGATACGAGGATTTCCGTTATGGCTTCAGCCTCCTAGTCGTCTAGGGTGGTAGGGAAAGTCACTGTGGATATCCTCTTTTTTATGATTGCATGAAGGGGGAACGATGAGCGGCGTACTTGCAGAGTCAGGATGAGCAAAGATGCGAAAATACACTTATTTTCATGGGAAATGCCCAAAATATCGAAATAAGTGCGAAAAGGCATCCTTTTGAGCGGAATAGGGCCTGAAATGAAGATAGAGGCCGAAATAGTTGCCTATTTGCAAGCATTTCCCATAATGAGGGGGTATTCGAAAGAAAAGGTTGCACTTTTGCAATTTTGCTTAGATAAAGGGCTGATCAAGGGTTGACCAAGGGCTGATCACCGGCTGAATTCACCAAGGAACTCCTAATTCGGTTCTATTTAGGGACGAAATACCATACCCATGAAAAAGGAAAATTAGGCATGGTGTGGAAACTATTTGTATAACCAAGTTGTGAGGGGTAAAAGATGAATCAATTAACGGAGTCGTATGTAGATAGTTTGGCGCAGAATAGCGCTGCGATTAAGAACGGCAAGGATTTGGTCAAGAAGAATAGTTTTCCGCTGCTCTGTCAGTCAGAGGACGGGACGATTATTTTTGGAGAGTGTAAAGGTAGTGGGAAAGATCCGTATCGCTGTTCAGTCGATTTGGCGAAAGAGGGCAATCCCGTATTCCGCTGTTCATGCCCGAGCCGACAGTTTCCGTGCAAACACAATCTTGGTTTGATGTATGCCTTTACATCAGGCAAGCCATTTACTACGGCACCCGTGCCACAGGATATTGTGGATAAGAGGGAAAAGGCGGAGAAGCGAGAGGAAAAGAAGAAAGAACCTGTCGATCCCGACGCTCCAGTTGCGAAGCGGAAGACGAACAAATCAGCTTTGATCAAGAAAATAGCTGCACAGTTGGAAGGGGTCAGCATTGCGGAGAAGTTGATCTTGCAGTTTACGCAGTCAGGATTAGGTAGTCTGGACAAAAAGGCGCTGCAAACCGCGGAAGATCAGGCTAAGCAACTTGGCAACTATTATATTCCGGGGATTCAAACGGCACTGCGTGAATTGACGCTGCAATTACGAACGGACGAGAATCGGGAAACCGTGTATACCCATGCGATCGAGCAATTGACCTTATTACATGCTTTGATCAAGAAAAGTGCCGTCTATCTCACCAGTAGATTAGAAAATCCAGATCTTCCATTGGATACAGAATCAACCTTGGAAGAATGGATGGGGCACGCTTGGCAAATTGCAGAATTGAGAGAGTATGGTCGCGTACGCAGTGAGCCCTCAGCACTCATGCAACTGGCATTCCGATCTTACACGGATCAGGCGCGGGGCGAATTCATCGATGAGGGATACTGGACAGACTTAACAAGTGGAGGGCTTCACTACACAAGAACATATCGTCCATTCCGTGCTGCGAAGTACATACGTGAGGAAGATTCTGTTTTTGGCGTCGTCGAAGCGAAAGAACTTGCCCAATATCCCGGAGATGGGGAGCTCAATAAGCGTGTACGTTGGGAGGAAGCGACATTTCGCGAAGCGAACGTGCAAGACTTTCAGACCATCCGATCTTCCGCTCATAAGTCATTTCCAGAAATCATTAAACTAGTGAAGAATCAGATCAAAAATCCACTTTCGGACAAGCGCCCCGTTGCATTGCTGCAATTTGCGGAGGTCAAGAAAACGGAGTCTTCCTATGTGCTTATTGATGAACAAGGCAAGCAGCTGCCACTAGCAGACATTCCTTATCTCAACGAGCCTACAACGCAATTGCTGCCTATGCTAAATCTAGCTTATTTACAGAATCAGGCGATTCTGGTCATGTTCGAACACAATTGGCAGCATAACAGGCTAGAGGCGCAGCCACTAAGTATCGTAACGACGAATGAAATTGTTCGCTTACTCTATTGACGAATAAAATTAGGAGACGAACTCATGAGTATAGATCTATTGTTTGAATTGCAGCACGAGGTGCGGCGCTTATTTATAGCAGGGAGCGGAATGGCACCGGGAGATTTGCGTCTGAAGAAAATGCTGCCTAATCTTCAGAAGCTAGGCGAGTCGGCGCCAGTGTTTAACCGAGTGGCTCAGGGGGTTAGTCAAGTTCTTGAGGCGGAGACGAGCAGCTCAGCTAGCCGACTCTTGGAGCTCGGAACCCTCTTGAATTCCGTATTGTACACGCAAGGGAAAACGGAGACGAAAGAGGATCTCGTACCTGTGGAAGGAACGGAAGCGAAGAATTCAACCTCCATCGCCTACCGCAAATTGAACCCGCTTATCGAGGCATTGACGCAAAAAGGTCAGGGCCGTATGGAGCAGATTCGTCAAGGGTTCGAGGATGGCCTTTATCATGATTTCCGCGTCATACCTGCCGCTGTGTCCGGGTTAGACGATAGTTATGCAGAGGTACCGGATTATCTCCATCGAACAGTACTGCCATCACTAGGCATGGAGGCGCTGCCTGCGCTTCAGCAGCAATTGAAGTTGGATGGCGGGAAAGGTGATGCCCGCAGATTGGAACTTATCCATGAGTTGCTCGCTCAATCAGCCGAAGATCTGCTTCTTCAAGCTGCTGGGCAAGGATCAACAGAAGTACGCTCCACGGCAATTGAACTTCTGGGTAATTATCCAGAGCATGAAGATTTTATTTTGGAACAAGCAGATGATAAGAAAAAAGAGATACGCAAAGCTGCCTTATATGCCTTATCTCGTCTTGGAACGGAGCAAGCCATCGCTCGCCTGTATAAGGCACTGGGATCGAAAGATCAGGATCTTGCGATAGAACCGATTCAATTATGCAAAGCCAATTCGTTAACGCTCTCTGTTATCGGGCATGCAGAAAGTATGCTGGAGCAAATTATTCAACGGACCAACATAGAAGAGGCCGCCAAACAGTTGTTGGTGGACATCCGCAGCCTACAAGGAAAAAGAGTGCCAGAAGTCGTCCATTTCTTAGAGAAATTGCTGTCTACGCCTCATTTTATTATTCCTGAAACGGAAAACGTACAGGAGGCTGCAGCTGAACTTCTACTGCAGGTAGATCTGCCCGAGGCAGACCATTTTGCTGTCACGTTACATGAGTTGTACAACCGCAAATTTATTGCCTACAGCTTCAGAGCGGCCGTGAAGATACTTCCTCCAGAAGATGTCTATGAACGCTACTGCCATGATCTAAAAGATAAAAAGCAGACGGCGGCCAAGGACTTGTTACGCGTCCTGCGTACGAAGTTTCCGACTTTGGAGCATCAAATGTACTATGCAACTGCCGAGTATGAGGCCGAGCATCAGAAGTGGGATTCCAGATGGGTCCATTTGTTCGTGAAGTTGGATGAAACGGAACTCGTTTGCCGACTTGCCCATGACAAGAATTCACAAATAGCTGCTTACTTGGTGGAAGCGTGCCGCAAAAAGCCTGACTTTTTCAACCATACAACGAATCATTGTCTCATTGCCTTATTCCGTATGCCGTACAAGGAAGCTCCTGAGCTTCTCTTGGAAATCTTGGAGAAAGGCAAGAAACAAATGTATTATTTCAATCATGCCCAACAGGTGCTTCTGAAATTATTACCGCGTACCTATGCGGAGAGACTGCAGCATTTTGCGCAAAGTGTGTCCAATGAGTATATGAGGAATCAACTGTTGGACATCGCGGAGACGATCGCTGCGAAGCCGGATCAAACCGAACCATTAGATAACGAAGAGAAGGGACAGGGATTATGGGGATGGATCAAAAGCAAGATGTCGTAAGATTGCCTTCAGAACGTTTGTACGTAGAAGAATTGGAAGCTTTGAAAAAGGCGGATCAAGAGGCGAAGCCAGCCGGGTGGCAGCTATCGCCCAAGTCGGTATTGACGTTCCTGACAGGTGGAAAAGTCAAAGGGGTCACCATTACGCCGAAATACATCGGTAACAAGCGGTTGGTCGAAATGGCCATCGCAACGCTGTTGACTGACCGAGCCCTTATGCTGATTGGGGAACCGGGAACGGCGAAGTCTTGGCTCTCGGAAAACCTGACCGCAGCCATCCATGGGGATTCTGGCAAAGTAATTCAAGGAACAGCAGGCACGAGCGAGGAACATATTCGGTATTCTTGGAACTATGCGATGTTGCTGGCGCAAGGCCCATCCGATCAAGCGATTATTAAAAGCCCGATATTCCGCGCGATGGAGACTGGCGGGATCGCCCGTTTCGAAGAGATTTCACGCTGTGCATCCGAAGTCCAGGACGCCCTAATCTCGATCCTCTCAGAGAAAACAATCTCGATCCCGGAGCTCGGCAGAGAAGTGTTCGCTGCAAGAGGATTCTCGATCATTGCGACAGCGAACACGCGCGATCGTGGCGTTAATGAAATGTCAGCCGCTTTGAAGCGGCGTTTTAACATCATAGTACTGCCATCCCCAGCGGATATTGAGACCGAAGTCGAGATTGTGCGCAAACGTGTCAGCGAGATTTCGACGAGCTATGAATTAAGAGCGTCACTCCCTGAGGAGGAGGCGGTGCGGAAGGTTGTTACGATTTTCCGCGAGCTGCGAAGCGGGATGACGTTGGATGGCAAGGAGAAAGTCAAAGGACCGAGCGGTGTGATTTCGACGGCGGAAGCCATCTCGCTGTTAACAGGAAGTATGGCGCTTGCAGGAAGTTTTGGGAGCGGACAGATTAGCGAAGAGGATATTGCCGCCGGTCTCCAGGGAGCCATTGTGAAGGACGAAGAGAAGGACCGCCTCATATGGAAAGAATATCTAGAAAATGTGATGAAAAAGCGGGGATCGACATGGAGAAATCTGTACTTCGCGTGCTCGGAGATGAACAATTAGATCGCAGTTCGGGGTTTCATGTTTTTGGTATACGGCATTTGTCGCCTGCAGGGGCGTTTCACTTGCTTGCTTTCCTAGATGAAGTGAAGCCAACGGCTGTGCTCGTTGAAGGACCAAGCGATGCCAGCGGGTTTATTCATGAATTAACGTCTCATGGCGTTGTCCCGCCTATTGCGATTTTGGCCTACACGGATCAACTACCCGTAAGGACGCTATTGTATCCGTATGCGAGTTATTCGCCGGAATATCAGGCGTTTCAATGGGCTAGTCGCAATGGTGCACAGGCTGCGTTTATCGACCTGCCCACTGAACATGCCTTAGCGCTATACGAGCATAGACATCGCAGGTCAGCTTCTGCTGAGGGGGAGAACAAGCAGGCTGCGGACGATGATTTTCAGACGTATGTGCTTAGACAACGGAGACTGTATCAACAGCTTGCCGAGTTGTCGGAAGAGCCGGACTACGAAGCGTATTGGGAACGTCATTTTGAACATAATGGGCAAAAGGATGCTTACCGCCATGGCATTTATCAATTCTCGGCGCAAATGCGGGAGCTGACGGCGCAGCAGGAGTGGCAATATGCGCCGCATGAGGCAGCTTACAATGAGATTCGCGAAGCTTACATGCGGCGTAAAATTCAAGATGCGATTGCAGCTGGGCATGCGCCTGAGCAAATCGTAGTCGTCACTGGTGCGCATCATGCATCTGCATTGGATTGTCGTTTGCCTTCGATGACGGACAAAGAGCTGAAGGGATTGCCTAAGACGACAACCAAGCTCACGTTGATGCCATATTCGTACTACAAGCTGTCTTCCCACTCGGGATATGGGGCAGGGAATCAAGCGCCTGCTTACTTTGAATTGTTTTGGCAGTGCCTCCAAAAGGGGGACTTAAGCAGGCTGCCTTCCATGTATTTCTCGCAGGTCGCTGCTTATCTCAGAGAACAAGGCACGTACAGATCCACAGCTTCGCTCATCGAAGGTGTGCGGTTGGCAGAGGCACTAGCTGCGCTTCACGACGGTCATCAGCCTACATGGAAAGATCTGCGGGACGCTGCCATGGTCTGTCTTGGTCATGGGGAGCTTTCGAGCATCGCAGAAGCTTTGGCAAGAACAGATGTGGGCACGGCCATCGGCAGATTGCCTGAAGGCGTAAGCCAGACGCCGATTCAAGATGATTTGAATCGCGAGCTCAAGCGGTTGAAGTTGGAGAAATACAAATCGACGGTTGCGTCAACCTTAGAGTTGGATTTGCGTGAAAACCGTAGAGTGAAGTCGGAGGAAGCGGCTTTTCTGGATTTGAAGCGGTCGGTTCTCTTGCACCGGTTGGAATTGCTAGGCATTTCCTTTGCCAAGAAGCAAAGGGTGCATCAAGACTCCGCATCTTGGGCGGAGAATTGGGCGCTGCAGTGGACGCCAGAATCTGAGATTCAAGCGGTGGAATCAACCTTGAAGGGGGAGACGATCGAGCTGGCAGCAGCCTTCGTATTGAAGGAGCGGCTCGACGTTTGCGGCGATATCGCGGAAGCTTCCCGCATCATTCGGGCCGCTTGCGATTGCGCGTTGACTGCGCTGATGGAGCAGGCCAAATCCGCGCTGCAAGGGCTTGCGGTCGATGCGGGCAACTTCGAGCAGGTCGCAGGAGCGGCCTACGAGCTGTCGGTGTTGATCCGTTATGGATCGCTGCGCCGCATCGAAACGGATACGCTAGTTCCACTGCTCCAGCAGTTGTTCCTGCGCGGAACACTGCTTCTCGTTGACAGCGCAGGCTGCAACGATGACGCGGCTCAAGGGATGGTGCGTGCGATTCAATCGCTGCACACGATCGCGCAAGACCATTATGACACGGTAGACGATGCTTTATGGTTGAGTAAACTTCAAGAGCTGGCCTCGCGGGATGACCGCAATGCCAAGCTGTCGGGCTTCGCTTTCGCCATATTGCTTGAGCGCAATGAAATACCGGATGAGCGTGTAGCGACGGAAGTTTCGCGCCGTTTGTCGCCAGGCATTCCTGTAGATTTGGGAGCGGGATGGTTTGAAGGCATGTCGATGCGCAACCGATATGCGCTGCTCTCTAGGGTATCGTTGTGGCAGCAGCTTGATACGTATATTGAATTGTTGGATAAAGCGGCATTCCAAAGATCCTTAGTATTTCTACGTCGCGCTTTCGGTTCATTCGAGCCACGGGAGAAGGCATCCGTCGCCGAGATGATGGGCGACATTTGGGGAGTTGGCGCAAATCAGGCTGGGACTGCCCTGCAGCAGCCGTTAAGTGAAGAAGAGAAGGAGAAGCTGGATGAGCTCAATGATTTTGATTTCGGGGATTTGTAGCCTATGACGAAGATGGATCAAGAACAAGTAAAACGTTGGCGATTAATTCTGGGTGCAGCTTCGGAAGAGAAGCTGCAGTCATTTGGAGCAGGAGACAGCATGCTCGATGAGGAGTCGAGACTTATGGATGAGGCGCTTGCGGCGATCTATGACGAGACATCCAGTAGTGGGGTTGAGGATGCATCGAACGTTGGCGGCTACCGCAAAGCGGGACTGGGGCCATCTTCCCCAAAGCTTGCCAAATGGCTCGGCGATATCCGGACCTTTTTCCCAGCTGACGTGGTCTCTGTCATTCAGTCCGATGCCATTGAGCGCAAAGGTTTGAAACAGCTGCTCTTCGAACCGGAGCTTCTATCCCAAGTGAAGCCTGACATCCAGATGGTAGCGACATTAATGGCGCTCAAAGGAAAGATACCGGAGAAAACGAAAGAAACAGCAAGACTTCTTGTTAAAGCTGTTGTCGATGAAATCGTGCAGCGGCTAGCGCAGGATTTGCGCCGAGCAGTTACGGGGGCCTTGAATCGCAGGCAGCATTCGCCGCTGCCGTCAGCAACAGGACTGGATTGGAACACGACCATCCGCAAGAATCTCAAGCACTATGATAAGGAGCGAGGTCTTCTGCTGCCTGAGAAAGTCTACTTCTTTGACCGCGCACGCCGCAGCAAAGAGTGGACGGTTATCCTCGATATTGACCAAAGCGGCTCGATGGCGGGTTCTGTCATTTACGCATCCATTATTGGTTCTATTTTCGCCAGTATGCCGGCGCTGGACACGCATGTGGTTGCTTTTGACACTGAGGTCGTAGATTTGAGTGAGCAGTGTGCGAATGATCCAGTTGATATGCTGTTTGGGATTCAGCTTGGCGGTGGAACCGATATTAACAAATCGATTGCATACTGCGAGTCTTTTATCACAGAACCGAAGAAAACGCTGTTTATCTTGGTTTCAGACTTGTATGAAGGCGGCAATCGGACAGAGATGATAAGTCGCTTACTCGACATGCATCAGGCTGGTGTGAAGACGATCTGCTTACTCGCATTATCTGATCAGGGTGTACCTTCATATGACGATACAGTAGCCAAAAAGCTGGCGCAACACGGTATTCCTTGTTTTGGATGTTCGCCTGAGAAGCTCCCGGAGTTGATGGAAGGTGCATTAGGCGGGAAAGATCTGGCGTTGCTCGCGGAGAGGCTGAAACAGGGCAAGGGGATATAGTTAGCTGAAGTTAAAAAAGAAAGCTGAGATCTAGGATCCAGCTTTTTTTTCAGCATATAAACGTTTATATGTTTTGGATTTTGAGGTATGCCAAGTTTCCCCTTACGTATTCAGGATGGAGTGCAAGACGCTCGTAGTGAGTGCAGTCCGATATTTCCGAACTATAATTTGTTAATCGACAGTCTCTTTTACATAACTAAATGACCATTTTTCGGATGCAGTGGTCATTTAAGGGGATTTAGTTCGGCTAATTCGGTCTATTGGAGAATCCAGGATGCCGACCGAGGAATTAGTTCGGTCATTTCGGACTATTGGGGGATAGGCAGAGAAAGTAGGCAGATGAAGGACTGTTCAACCATTTAATCCATATTTTACCTATCGCCAGATATCGTATTACGATGAAGATAGGAAATTCTTTACATCAAAAAAAGAAGGTGTTATTGTTTTCCATATCCACGGTAATCTACGATTTCGAGATAGTTAGGTGAGGCGAAGATAATGCGCAAAAAATGGTTTTACCGTCTATTGTTTTCCTATTTCCCCATCTTTTTCATTTTAACATCGATCTTAATTCTACTCACTTTCTTGCTGCTTAGCGGACTTACCAAGCGTGAGACTGTCAATGTGAACCAACAGTTCACACGTCATGTCATCCAATTGATCGACTATTCACTAAAGGAAATTGATCAAGGATTAATCAAGGATATTGAATCGGACGTGAAACTCAAAGCTTTTTTCGAGAACGATGCTTCCTTGTCCTATTTCAACCATTATGAAATTTCCAAGAAAGTTAGGGATATGATTTCAACGAATGGTTTTATTGACTCCATTTACATGTTCCGTAACTCCGATCAGATGGTCATGAGCAAAAATACATTTATTTCTCTGGAAAAGTTCGGAGATCGCGATTTCATCTCCCAACGATTGAAACTAGCATCCTTCTATGAGCTTTCTGGAAAGCGGGATTATATCGAATTTCAGGATACGGAACATTTCCCCTCTGCTGTTGTTTCGTTGGTTCGCAAATATCCGCTGCTGGTTGGCGGACAGGGACTCATTGTCGTGAATATTAGCTTGGCAAGTATCGAGCAAATGGTCAAAGAATTGACGAGTTCCAACATTAATTTTGTCCGAATCAAGGATTTTAATGACAATGTCTTATTGGGGGAGAAACAGGGAGAGGTTCGGGGAACTGTTTTATCCGATATAACGTCCGAATATACGGGTTGGAAGTTCACGGGCGGTGTACATGATGAGAGGATTTTCAAATATGCTTCGGTTTTTTCATACATATGGGTAGCTGTGGGCTTACTTGTCGTGATTGCGGGTACCGTTTGGATGGCTTTCGTGACCCGAAGAAATTATAAGCCTATTGAAGAGATTCTCAATCAGATTAATCGTTATTCCGCTCAGAAAAGCGGGAAACTGTCTAAGCAAGTCCCTGATGAGTTCAAGTTTATTGAACAGGCACTGGATAATTTAATTGAAGAGTCCACTACGTATCAGAAAATGCATGAGGAAGATGCCATGTTTCGCAGGCGACACTTCTTTGTTGAGTTGCTAGAGGGCAGCCGTCCTATTGAGCCAACGGAATGGGATGAGGAATTAGAACGGCTGAATTTGCCTGCACAATTCCATTCGCTCGGCGTCATTGTCCTGGAGATCGATAAGTTTACTTCGTTGGTCGAGACCTACACACATCGTGATGTCTATCTGCTGAAATTCGTTGTGAACAGTGTCGTCAAAGAGATAGCGGAATCGCATCCCCTAACCGTATGGACCGAATGGACAGCCCAGCATCGATTGACGGCCTTGTATCAATCCGTGGAGCAGGCGACTAACATGGAACGCCACCTAACTGATATGAGCGAAGCTATTCGCGAATGGGTGGAGATCAATCTTGATTTTACCGTGACCATTGGTCGCGGTCCTTCTGGGACACAGATTGACGATATCGCCAGATCTTACGCAGGAGCGAAGGAAGCCCTGTCCTACAAGCCAAGTCTTGGGTTGAATCAAGTCATTTCCTATCAGGAGACCAGGCACGGGGAAGGCGGAGCATTCTGGCAGCTTCACACCATCCAGCTGCTTGCGCGGACCTTTCGGACAGGAGAAGAACCATGGCGTCCAATCCTTGAACGCATGTTCTTTGAAGCCAGAGAGAATCGTCTGTCTAGAGTCGAGCTGGTGCAGTTTCTCAACTCTCTAAGTCATCATGTCTATAAAGAAATCATAGAATTTCCGGCCGAAATTCAAGTCGTGTGGAAAACAGAAGTGCTGCCCAACATCCATCAGGTCTGTGAGACTTTTGATTTAGCCGAAGATCTAGAAGCTCAGATCGGGCGCATATTGGAGGATTTTGAACGCTGTGTGCGAGACTTGCAGGAACGGAGTAGTCATTATACGTTAATACGTGAAGTCAAAGCTTATATTGAAAAAGAGTATGCCAACACAGAGATGTCGTTGAATCACCTCTACGATGTGTTCGGGTTAAATGGCAAATATGTCAGCCGATTATTCAAGGAAGCATTCGGTGAGAAACTGGTTGACTACTTAGTTCGCATTCGTATTGAAAATAGTCAACGCTTATTACTGACATCTTCGCTTTCTTTGCAGGAAATTGCTAACGCCGTGGGATACATTCACGATATTTCATTTATACGCGCATTCAAGAAGGTCGTGGGCACAACACCGGGAGAATACCGCAAAAATCATGGGAAAAGCCCGTCGTAGCAGGGCTTTTTCTTTTTGGTTTATCACAGATAATCGGTAAGTTCGTCATGTTTTACCTTTCGGTTAGCCCAAGGAAACATGTAAATTGCGCAAAGAATGGCCGAAAGCTATAGTGCAGATAGGAGCCGAGAACGTCGGTCCGACAAGCGAATAACGAGGGGAGTTAGACAAGAATGAAAAAGTATTTATGGAATCACAAGCTTACTGTTCCAATGGCGGTTGTCCTACTAACAAGTATAATCGCAGCCGGTTGCAGCACGACAAGTGAGAAAACACCTGCTCAAGAGAGTGCTTCAGCGAAGCCTGCTGCAACGCAAGAGCCAAGAGGGAAAATCGTGGCTTCTGTGTATGAACGTAATAACATACCGCCTGAAGAAGGGAATTGGGAGAAGAATCGGTGGGTTGAATGGATCAATAAGAACGGCCCAACCGATGTGAAATATGTCACGGTACCACGCTGGGAGTCGTTGCCTAAATTCAATGCCTTATTCGCAACGAATAGCGCACCTGATCTCATTTTAGAATACGATACAGGTTATCGGAACCAGTGGTACAGCCAGAAAATGCTGATGCCGCTTGATGATGTCATTGCCAAATATAGCACGACGTATAAGGAATTAATGACGCAATTCCCGCAGTTGAAGAAATTGGGGACGAAGGATGACGGTAAACTCTACGAATTCGGTAAAGTCAACCCGCTGACGTCCGGCCACCGCATCTACATTCGTGAAGATTGGCTGCAGAAGTTAAATCTGCAAACACCGAAGACAACGGAGGAATTTCTAAATGTGGCCAAAGCATTCGCCTCGCAAGATCCTGACGGCAACGGTAAAGCGGATACATTCGGACTTAATCTAAGCGGTAACGCGAATTCTATTATTTCTCACATGTTTGGATATGGAGAAGTGGCGTGGCGTTTTGAAGGCAATGCATTTATCCATGAATGGGATCGTCTTAAGGCGGCGACTGATTTCCAGAAGTCATTGTTTGACGCTGGTGTAGCGGATAAAGATTTCTTAGCGGATAAAAATGGCGAAAAAGCGAAACAAGATTTTCTCGCAGGAAAGCTCGGCATGTATCTCTTTCAAGATATAAGCGCTAGTGATTATGATGCGTTTGTCAAAAACAATGGAGGCGGCAAGCTAGCCATTCTGCCTCTTCCGAAATCGTCTTTTGGTCAGTTTAGTCCGGTTATCTCTAGTCCAATTCAAATGGTTGGAGCCATTAATGCAGGTGCTAAAGATCCACAGGCGGTTATGAAATATGTTGATTTCATGATGAAACCAGAGACTGCACGAACACTGCAAAACGGACTCGAAGGTGTGAACTGGAATAAGGATGCGGCTGGATGTCCGAGCCCGATTGACGCGGAGAAGAATAAGAAAGAAATCTCCTACACAGGTGATCTCAACATGATGGCGTCAACACTGCTGTATGGCAAATGTTCGTTCACTGCACAGAAACCGCAGACAACAGACTCATTAAAGGCGCTGCGCGAACTAGCACTTCAATCTGAGGCTGCTTACGTGACCAAAGAGCGTCCGATTCCAACGTTAAAGCCAGAATACTTGCCGGTGCTAACACAGGAATTGTCATTAATTGTTAAAAATGCAGATCAACCAATCAAAGATATATGGGCAAGATCGATCGTAAGCGGCAAGACATACTCCGCTGAACAAGCCTATAAAGATGCTAAAGATGCATGGGAAAAGGCTGGCGGTGCTAAAGTCGATGCGTTCTATGCGAAATGGTATGAAACCAATAAAGCGAATGCATTCTTGTTAGAAGACCTATACAAATTTGGTGAAGATGCTGTGAAGCTGTACGCGAACAAATAAGAACGGCTTGTCAAACGGGAAAAACGGACTTCGGCTGCTTGTTATAGGCTGGAGTCCATTCACAGCCAAGGTAAGTCGTAATTCAATGTGGCCGATTCGGCATGAAGGTGAGGAGAGACATGAACCTCAGAGGTCGGGTAGGCCTTTCGCAGGATGAGCTAATCGAACAAGCGTTTCAGAAGCGTTGTCTGATCTTGCAAGAAGAAATCTTGCACAATCCGATTCCAGCATGGGACTATGCGAGAAGAATCATGTACGACGCAATTACAAGGTTAGGTCGACAGAGTGAGATTGAAACAGCGCTATCGCATATCGAAACCGTCAACGACGCACCAGGACATGATGCGATGTTCTTTCGTCATGCCAATATAGACGCGTGGCTGCGATTTGGGCATATGTATTCGGAAGATTTACGCAATAAAGTGAAAGCAAACATGCTCCATGAATCGCATTACCAGATGAATACGGGGACAGAGAATCACAAGCTGATGAATGCCGTTGCCGGATATTTGACCGCTCAAAGCTGGCCAGATTGGCCAAAAGCAAACGAGGTGAGGGAGCGTTGTTCCCACTACCTGGAAACGTATTTCTATCGCGTTTGCCGGTTCGGTCAAGGGGAGTTTGACTCTACGACATATAGTGTTTTTTATCTAAATACGCTGGCTTCTTTATATGATTTTGCCGAAGATCACGAGTGGAAAGAAAGAAGCGCCAGCATGATGGACTGGTATTTGGCCAACACGGCTGGGGATTGGCTGGACGGTTTATATGTTGGCGCACATTCCAGAGACTACCACCCAATCCACACGTTTAATTATGCACCAGCGGGTACGGTCGCTGCATGGCTTTATTTTGGCGGCAAGCAGCCCAACCTCCGAACAGGTGAACCGCATTATAGCATAATGAACACGCTCTCTTCTTATCGGGTGCCTGATATTATCGTACGTATCGCTCAAAGCCGAAAGCAGGCATTGGAGCACATGGAGACGCATGACCTCACTCTCAATACGGAACCCAGTCATGATGGTCATCAGACTACATCGCTTGCAGGTAGAAGCGATGGCTTCAAAGGGCATGGCTATATTAGTCGAGTTGGTGTACGGAAATATACCTACATGACCTCGCAGTATGCACTGGGAAGTATGGCAGACGGAAAACAAGGCGATGTCGTTTGGTCAGGACAATTGCGGCGATGGTCGCTGGACTGGCTTTCGGAGCAGCCAGCTGGGGTGCTTTTTTTCACGCATCCGTTTCCTGATTTCGGAAATCCCGAGGATTCGTATGTGAGTAATTGGGGTGGATCTTCTCCATACGAGCAAGTCGTTCAATATAAAGGCGCATTAATCGCCTTGTATAACATCCCAAAGGGCGAACATTACACGTACGGCCCAAGGAAGCCTTTCCAGTCAGACCGAGATCCTTATATTGATGGATTTATTTCCAGTACAGCAATAATGAAACTGGAAGAACACGAGAGTGGCTGGATATTCTGTCACTGTGGGTCAGTTTTGGCAGCCATTCGGATGATGCGGCCGTATCGATGGCTGGATGAGAAAGATGGACATCGCAGATTACGGAGCGAAGGCTTGAAAAATGCGGTGCTCATCCAAACGGCATGCCCAAGCGATTATTGCGAAGATGAAGACAAGTCAATGAATGAGCAATGCCAATCGGAGCGGGTATTAGCTCGATTTCGAAATGATATGTTGAAGCATGTTTCGTACGATGCATCCCTGTTAGAGCAGTCTACCCCAACACTCTCGTTCTGTACCTTATCCGGAGAAGTATTAAGCATTGTTTACAATGGAGAGAGATCGGTTAACGGTGTCCCCATTGATTATAACGCTTGGCCGCTTATCTCTAATCGCTACATGTATTCAGCTATAAATAGCGGAAAGTTAACATTGCGTCATGGCGGGCAAACGTTGAAGGTGGACTATAACGAGGGAAGCTACGCGGTGGCTAATCAGGAGCCACATATGGCGGACGACATTCCTGTAGAAGGTAGATGGGAGGAGAGCAATGGAAACCAATAATTCTGCACATACTGCTCCAACGTATAGCAAGACGCATACTCCTATAAGATCTGCTAGTAAGAGATCGTATGCAAAGAGATGGAGGCAGAATCGCCAGCTGGTCTATATGTTTATCCCGGTAATTATTTTTTTTATTGTCTTTCGATACGCTCCGATGCTCGGCAATGTGATCGCATTCAAGCAGTACAACTTAATGCAAGGGGTATGGGGAAGTCCATGGGCGGGATTGGATAACTTTAGAATGATGTTGGATAATCCGCAAACGCTGCAAATCCTTCGCAATACGTTGTTCCTTAGTTTTTTTAATATTATCCTTGGATTTCCTTTTCCAATTCTTGTCGCTATTATGTTGAACGAGGTAAGAACAGTTTGGTTTAAAAAGTCGATCCAAACGCTGATCTATCTTCCTCACTTCTTCTCTTGGGTGATCGTTGGGGGAATCGTAGTTACACTGTTCGGCTCTCAAGACGGCGTGGTGAATAAACTTATTGAATTCTTGGGAGGGACCTCTGTCCCGTTTTTATATCAAGTAAGCACGTGGCTTGGCATCTTCTTTGGATCTGCGATATGGAAGGAAGCGGGGTTTGCCGCCATTATTTATTTGGCAGCAATCGGCTCTATTGACCCTGCACTCTACGAAGCAGCGAGTATGGATGGTGCGAATAAAATGAAGCAGATTCGCTATATTACGCTCCCAGGGATTATACCCATTATGATTCTGATGCTTATTCTTTCAATGGGCAAAATCATGGAAGTCGGTTTCGACCATGTGTACAATTTGCAAAATGCGGTTGTTTCCAATGTCTCGAGTGTCATCAGTACGTATATCTTTACCGTCGGAATTCAAGGCGGAATGTATAGCATGACTACAGCGATGGGGTTATTCGAAGCTGTTATCGGGCTCATTCTTATTGTCAGTGCTAACCATTTTGCCAAAAAATTCAATCAATCTTTGTGGTAGGAGGGATTACCATGCGCTTGTCGTTTGGGGAAAAACTTTTCTATGCCGTGAACTTTACGTTGTTGCTTGTAGCTGGCATGAGCTGTTTGATCCCGCTTATGAACATTGTGTCGATGTCATTCAGCGATTACTCGGCGATTGCATCCGGTTTCGTTGGCGTTTGGCCAGTGGGTTTCAATCTGGACTCCTATAAATCATTGATTGAAGGAACGCCTATTGTGCAATGTTTGAAAAACAGTGTAGTGATAACAGGTTTCGGTGTCTTATTCAGTATGATCTTTACGATTTTTGCGGCTTTTCCATTGTCCAAAGTTACTTTCTATTGGCGAAAAGGATTCACGCTTGCGATTGTCTTTACGATGCTTTTCGGTATTCCAACGATTCCAGCCTTTCTGGTTAATCGTTCACTCGGTATCATAGACACGTATTGGGCACTCTGGCTGCCTGGATTAATCAGTGCCTATAACCTGCTCGTTCTAAAATCATTTTTTGAACAAATGCCCGAGGAATTAAATGAGGCTGCTCAGATCGACGGATGTAGTGAATGGCGACTGCTATGGCAAATTGTACTTCCACTCTCGATGCCTGTCTTGGCAACGCTAATGCTCTTCTATGGTGTTGGCTACTGGAACGTGTTTCAAAGTGTATTAATCAATATTAATGACTCGGACAAATATAACTTGGCTGTGCTTGTACAAAATATGATTGCCAATCAATCACTTTTGCAAAGTCTCAACAGCTTGCAGCCGCAGGAGTTCGAGGAGCTGCTCACACCACAGTCTATACGTTCAGCAGGTGTTGTTGTAATGTTGGTTCCCTTATTGCTAGTCTATCCCTTCCTTCAAAAATATTTTGTCAAAGGTGTTATGATCGGAGCGATTAAAGGGTAATCAAGCTATCCTGTATGGTGATTATGGAATCCTGTATGTAGGGATCAAACGGTCATCATGCGGGATTTGAAAGGGGGTGAATTGCAAGCGGTTACATGAATGAGGTTAGCCTATTCGTATGACAGGTAGGTTTCTTAGGAGTTCAAACAGGTATGTTACAGCCATTTTTTTCAATTGAAAGGGGAGGGTTATTCTGTCTAAAATGAACAAACATTTGCATCGCCTGATGGTACGTTTACTCATTGTATTGCTCGTAATTGGTTTACTCCCAGCTGTTCCTATATTGGCGCTCGCTGCGGATACCCAAGCTCCCACTGCTCCTGCCAATCTCACTTCGACTTGGCGTACGCAGGAATCAGTTCAACTTACCTGGACGGCATCGACGGATGATACAGAGGTAACTAGTTATGAGATATATCGTGATAATAATTATCTCGCTAGTATAACTGGTGCTCCAGTCTATTCTGCTTCAGGTCTAACACCAGGTGTTTCATATTCATTTACTGTGAGAGCGAAAGATGCTGGGGGCAATGCTTCGGCGTTTAGTACAGCACTACTTGTGAATGTAGAGGAAATGGATCGTTTCGCTTGGTCATTGTCATCCTCGCACAATAATGTTGCTGGCACTCTTGCTATGGCAGTGGATCATGTTGCATCTTCTCGTTGGTCGAGCGGAACTGCACAAACAATTGGCATGTGGCTTCAAATTGATACAGGTCTTATGGCCAAATCATATAACAGATTAGTGCTGGATTCGAGCGGCTCATCTGGTGATTACGCACGTGGTTATGAAATTAAGGTATCGGAAGATGGTGCAACCTGGAGCAATGCGATTGCCCAAGGAAATGGCAGCACGGTTATTGATGTTTCATTTTTAGCGCAATCAGCCCGATTTATTCGTATTTCACTCACTAAGAACAATGGTAGTTGGTGGTCTGTTCATAACTTGAAGCTATATGGCAGCACGAATGCAGATCAACAAGCGCCACTCCAGCCTGTGGGAGTCATGGCAACCCAAGTTACTGACAATGATGCTCTCCTCACTTGGCCAGAAAGCACAGATAATGCGAAGGTACTGGGGTATGAAATTGATGCGAATGATCATTATGTAGCCTTTACCCGCAGTATGTCGTTTAAGGCAGCGGGACTTACGCCCAAAACGCCTTATTCGTTTAAGGTTCGGGCTATGGATCTAGCAGGAAATATGTCCGCATGGAGTGATGCCGTTACCGTCCAAACGACGGATCGAATTGATCGGGCTCTATGGGCAATGAGTGCTTCAGCGAATAGTGGCGGCGCTTGGGCTGCCGTAGATGGCGATCTTTCCACGCGATGGAGCAGCGGCATGGCGCAGACGGTAGGCGCATGGTTTCAAATTGACATGGGTCCAGGCGATAAAACGTACAATAAACTAGTGCTGAATGCAGCTCAGTCAGGTGGCGATTATGCCCGGGAGTTTGATATTAGCACTTCCACAGATGGTCTAAATTGGGGTGCTCCCATACTTAAGGTAACTGGCAGTTCTTCAATTATTACAGCGGTTTTTCCAGAGCAGACAGCCCGGTACGTTCGACTAACACTAACCAAAGCAGCAGGCTCCTATTGGTCGATTCACGAGCTGTATGCATACGGGACTATCGCTCCGGATTTGAATCCACCAACGGCACCAGGAAATGTGACGGTAGACCATGTGTTGGATACGCAAATGGATGTGACGTGGCAGCCAGCAAGCGATGATGTAGCCGTTGTTGGATATTATGTGTACGTGAACGATCAGCAGGTTGGGTATACGAGTCAACGAAGTTATCGCCTAACAGGACTAACGGCAAATACAGCGTATCAAATTGTTGTCAAAGCAAAAGATTTGTATGGTAACGAGTCAGTCAGTAGTACGCCAGTTGCCATCACGACGCAGGATGTTATTAAAGTCCCTTTAATTGCGAAATATGAGATGGAACAGGACCCTTTAAACGCAACGGCTCTAGTGGATAGCAGCGGATTCGCTCAGAATGGTTCTTTTAACCCCCCGGCGACTTTGGTGGACGGACGTGTCGGGGGCGGCAAAGCTCTGAAGCTGAACGGTGCTGATCAAGCTAGTGTAAGTACACTGAACCAGTTGAATCATGTCTCCTCTACGTTTACCATCTCGGCTTGGATCAAGCCTGATGATTTGAATGGTTATCAACCGATCGTAACGAAGCGGGATGCCAATTGGAAGGGGACGACATTTTACCTTGGCCTTCAGGGAAATCAACTTTATTATGGAGCAGATTATGGGGAGAAATGGTATGCATGGAAGTACACGGCTTCCGAACTGGCCGTAGGACAATGGGCGCATGTAGCTGTTACATTTGAAAAATATCAAGGTGTCAACTTCTATGTTAATGGCAAATTAATAGGCAAAGTTGACGGAAGTGCCGTGTTCACTGACCTCTTGCCTAACGAAGTGGCTATGCTGATAGGAACTGAATGGCATTATGATAGTGTAGCTAAGGCCATGATTAAATACGGCTTCCGAGGAGCTATCGATTCGTTGCATATGTACGCGACTCCGCTTACCTTGGATCAAATCAAGGCGGATATGGCAGGTTCCATCGTGACCCGACTGTCGGAATCCAGCGACTTTACACCTCCGACCAAATATGCAACGTTCCGATTAGTTCGATTTGACACTCCGACAGGGTTATTTACGAAGGGAACTGCCAAAATTCATCAAAACGCTGTCCGTGTAGATGGACCAAACGCAGTAGATTGGCCAACGATCAAGCTGCAGATTCCACAGGCGAACCAAGCGGTAAAGACGGTGCAACCTTTTGCTCAAGGCGCGGAATACAAATCGGAAATTTTGTTGAAACAGGCACCAGACAATATGTCAATTGTGCAGAAACAATCGGATAATGTGATGCAACCTGGTAATCACTGGGTACGTGGCGTCGCTTGGCGTTGGGGACAAACGAACATGTATACAGATGACCGATCAGCGCGCAGCTGGATTTGGGATTATGAATTGTGGACCTTCCCGATTCGCATTGGCGGTTCAGTGCCAGGATCTGTTAAACAAGTCATTTTGAAAAATGATGGCAAGGAAATCTATACCAGCGGCACGCGAAATTACGATTCGCTTACGTTATTGGTGCCGCAGAATGAAAGTGGCAAGCCTTATGAATTATGGGTAGATGGGCGTGGTCCAATTCGTTTTGACGCGGGTTTGCAACCCATTGTGGCTGGTAATCCGAAGGATATTCCAATTGAAGTGAACTTGACGATTCCAGGTACTGGACCTGCATTTACTGTTCAAAGTGTAGATCAGTCCGACTCCTTTCCAAATCAATCTGCATGGGATGCAGATGTTCAAGCACTTGCAGGAGCTAAGCCAGCTATACCTGCATATGAGCCTGCATCAACTTCCATTGAGAGACATGTAGGTATCGACGTGCCAAGATCACCGGAAACAATCAATTTCGTTTACTTGCCGCATGGGATGAGTTCAGGAGGCTTCTATCACTCCGAACATGGGGAAATTGCTGCCCCATATGCCAATATTGGGGCCGTACAGGACTATGCGGATTACGTGTCAGACACGGGATATGATCGTGTGTATGAATTTAGTTCTTTTGAAGAACCAGCACATGAAAAAAGTCAGACCAATATGGCACGGGCGTTAAGTGATAGAGGTGTGCAGCTTGGGTTCGTACCTAAAACGGACTGGGATGTGATGAATACAACCAGCGAGAATCTGCCGTTTTACAGCTCCTATCTACCTGATTTCCATGCTCCGCTCTATCGGGACATTCAATTGGGGCTGCAGCGTCTGCAGGCTTATCCGAATTTAGCAGGCATTAGCCTTGGCGCGGACAATGCGGGTTATGCCTCCTATTGGGATTGGGCACCGCCACATCCAAACCGCCCATGGGGAAGAGCGTTTAATGCGTTTCAGACGGAGGTCGGACTCCCGCTAACAACACCTTTAGCGCCAAGTTTAGCAGGATCCTATACACCGAAGACACATGAATATTTCGCAACGTCTACCAAGCCTTTCCTAGATTATATTGCAAGATACAATGAAACGTACACGAATTACGGTTACTTCTCCAAAGCGGTATCGGAGGTAAATCCAGCTTATACGACTACGACAGGATCGTTCGGCAGTTCACCTGGTGTTGGGGGGCGTGGCGGTTGGGTATGGGCAACAATTCCTGGCAAAGAGATGCATGAACAACTGCCGGTTCAAAGCGCCTATGATTGGAATGAGAAATCGTCATCCAAGCCCTTGCATTTGGTTTCTCTGATTGACCGTCTGAAGAGTTACGCACCGAACAAGACGACTTGGGCACTGCAAGATGACTTTTCCTTATTTTTTGGAAAGGAAGATCGTGAGAAGACATATGCGATGGCACTTACGCGAGGAATTCAAGCGATTGGAACGAATGTATTGCCGAATAATAAAGGGAGTCGAGCAGAGACGCAAATTATTGCGGAACAGAAGGGGCTCTATGATTGGATTCATCGCTATGGCGGAACTTACGCGATATCCAATCCCACGCCGACAATTGGCATTCTCTATGTCAACGAGCAGGCACTGCTCCGAGGTATTGTCGGCGGGGATAATCCCACTGATGCGCAGCTGTTGGCAGGATCGCACGAAGGGAAAGTATCTGAGGCCTTGTTTCTCACGCACGCAGCAGGCTGGCCGTCTAAGGTGATAACGCCTGAGGAGTTGAAACGCGGTTTACCGGCTTCAATGAAAGCTATTTTATTAGTCGGATTGAATCAGTTCGACAATAGCTGGAGCTGGAGCGAAGGGATAACGCCGGAATTGCAGAATTTTGTGAGTGGTGGCGGACGTATTCTTAAGGATGATGAATCGGTCTCGCCCGTTGATTCAGTGGCTACGAATATGCAAGTTAGAGCGTATGTAATTCAAAGCGACACCGATCAAACAAACAATCTTCTCGCTCGGAATACAGCTAACATCAGTAAACTTCAAGCTGCGATGAGTGGAATTAACAGGCCTATTGCCTACTCTTCACAAAGTGATGTTTGGGCTGTACCGACTCGCGCGGGCGATACCTCATTTATAACTGTTTTGAACGAAAAACATGATACGACAATAGGGAATACGCAGCATCTCATGGGCCAAACGGCGGAGTTGACTTGGAATACGGATTTACCGATCTATGATGTTCGACTTGGCAGAAAGGTAACCATGGCAGAAGCAGCGCATGTCGACCTCCAGTCAAATGGGTTTCAGTGGTATGCTTTGCCTCCGGCAGAGGTAACAACACCTGAAATCGCTGTACAATTAACGGATTCTGGCTTTTATGAGTCGTATACGACGATACGTAATCCTAATCCGATGTCGGGGATACCTGTCGAAATTACCGTCACCCATACAACGAGCGGGGACACCGCAACGATATATTCTGCGACAGGGTTATCAGCCAAACTGCCACTGACAAATAGCGATGCACCTGGGACGTATACCGTTAAGGTGAAGGAACTATTGAGCGGTTTAGAAGGGACAACTTCGGTTATTGTAACGAATCCTACTGCTTTGGAAGATGGAGCGGTTACGATCCACCGAGAGTGGGATGTCCGAGCTTTTGAAGAACGGCATAACGTCCCGTTAACCGTGGCTTTAACGGCTGCACAACTTGCAGATTCAACGTATGTAACGCAAGCCGAACGCCTCGTGAATTACTATATCTCGCAAGGACGAAGTGCACAGATAGGTCTAGCCGAACCTGGTGGTGTCGTCAAGAGCTTACAGGAATACCAATCGCTGCTGAAATTCCCCAAATGGAAGACAGTGGATTCCGATCTTGTGCTCCTAGGCAACACATCGTCCAATATCTTATTGCTGGATCAAGCTCGTGCTTATTTATTACCAGAGCAAGGCCGAACGTTAGCTGCTGGGGAAGCTTCCATAAATCTGGTGAACTCTGCTTTTATAGGCGAGTACAATGTGCTTAATATTGTGATAAACGGTACGTTGGGGCTAACCGCAGCGGTTGATGCCATTATTGGCTTAGCAGCTGCACCGCCGGATGCACCGGAATATGCGACAACAATGGGAATTACGAGCAGTACGGTGGACCTCAGTTGGCATGATGGGAAGAGAGGGGCAACGAACTTTAAGATTGAGCGAAGAGCTAACGGGCAAGCGAATTGGCAAGTGATTGCAACGATTTCGGGTGAAACCCATGCCTTTCATGATGGCGGACTACTTGCTAATTCGTTCTACTCGTACCGCATTAAAGCTGTGAATGATGCAGGAGAATCACAACCAAGTGACATTCTTTATGTAGTCACTCCTACAGCTGAGCTCCCCAACCCAAGTGACCCGAACGATGCATTGCCGCGAGATGGATGGACAGCAACGGCGTCCCATAGCGCTTTCAAGGCGAACAATGCACTTGATGGGAATCTAGCTACACGCTGGGATACAGGAGCGGCGCAAATAAATGGGCAATATTTCTCGGTAGATATGCAAGCGAATCGTACCTTTAATAAACTTGTCTTAGATACAACTGGAAGCTCGGGGGACTATCCGAGGAAGTATGAGGTATATGTATCACAGGATGGCATAACTTGGGGATCGGCGATTGCCTCAGGTTCTGGAAACGTTATGTTGTCTATTCAATTTCCCATACAGACAGCGAGATTTATTAAGGTCGTTCAGACAGGTAGTGTGGGTTCCTTCTGGTCTATCCACGAGTTCAATGTGTATAACATGGATACGGAAGCGCCTACAGTACCGACTAATGTCGTGGCGATCCAATCAACAGACACGACAGTTACCTTGAACTGGCTTCCATCCTATGACGCTAATGGCTTCGTAGGCTATAACGTCTATAATGGGTCTCAGCAGGTGAATGGAACACTCTTAACAAACACGAGTTACACCAAAACAGGTCTTGCACAGCAGACGGCGTATCAGTTTACGGTTAGAGCACAAGACACATCCGGTAACGTGTCGGCCGGCAGCGTTCCTGTAACTGTTGTTACGAAAGAAACGCCATTGTCGCGCGCGGGTTGGATAGCTTCAGCCTCCCACGGTGCGAACAATGCACAGAATGCGATTGATGGCTCGGTTTCGACGCGCTGGGACACGGTTTCGGCTCAGGTATATGGTCAGTATTTCCAAGTAGATATGGGAAATGAACGAACTTTCAACAAGATTGAGTTAGATGCTTCCGGCAGTTCAAGTGATTATCCAAGGCAATATGCCATATTGGTTTCAAACGATGGGGTTTCTTGGGGGACTGCAGTAGCAACGGGCGCAGGTAGCGCTATCACGACCATCAGCATCCCTGTTCAAAGGGCAAGATATTTGCGCGTGGTGCAAACAGGAAACGCTGGTGTCTATTGGTCGATTCATGAAATGAATATTTATTTAGGTGATCGGGAAGCACCTTCCACACCATCCGGGCTTACGATGACCAATAAAACGGAACAAACGATAAGCTTAAGCTGGTCGCCATCGACCGATGCGAATGGTTTCGTTGCCTATGATGTGTACAACGGTTCACAGAAGCTGAATACGCAAGAAATTAGCGTAACCCAATATACAGTAACGGGCTTAACGCCAAGTACATCGTATTCACTGACGGTAAAAGCGCGAGATGCCGCTGGCAATCAGTCTGCTTTCAGTGCACCATTGACCGTTACAACAAACAATGCGGCACTATCGCGCATAGGTTGGACGGCAACTGCATCCTTGCAAGCTGCGAAAGCTCAAAATGTCTTAGATAGTTTGCCAGCAACTCGTTGGGATACCGCGACAGCTCAGGTGTATGGGCAATATATTCAAGTGGATATGAAAGCTCCCTATACGTTCAGTCGTATCGTGCTTGATGCTTCAGGGAGTGCAGGCGATTATCCAAGGGGTTATCACGTTTATGTATCTGGAGATGGAGTTAATTGGGGAACGCCTATAGCTACTGGAACAGGCAGCGCCTCAGTAACCACGATTAACCATGCCGGGATCACAGCTAGATACATTCGAATTGTTCAAACCGGTAATGCCGGTGTGTATTGGTCTATCCATGAGCTTTACGTATATGAGTGAAGGTTCTAGCACTACGCGACAACCGGATGGATACATTCTTGGGGATGTTGTCAAATTCGCGATGTAATCCTGTCATGCCAAAATGGAGGCATCAAATCAAAAATGGTGATATTTTATTGCCATCTTATTCAGGATACAGTGTAAAGGAGGTTAAGAAAACGCTGTCATCTAGGGAGTTGTAGGTGCAGCTACATAGAGGGAGATTACGAAATATGGTTAACGACTTCAAGAATACGCGTATCGACGGCAATCATTCAGGTAGAGGGCATGGGCATAAGACAGAGAAGTACGATGTTGTCGTGTGCGGTGGCGGACTGGCAGGTTTCTGTGCGGCTGTTGCTTCGGCTAGACATGGGGCCAAGACATGTTTGGTTCAGGATCGCCCTGTCTTCGGGGGAAACAGTTCGTCCGAAGTTAGGGTGACGCCGCATGGCGCAGCCGCTTTTCATGTATACGCCAAAGAAACCGGGATCATATCTGAGTTATTAATTGAGGAACGCGCACGAAATCATGAGCCGATCTTTGAGAATGGCTGGACGAACAGCGTGTGGGATATGACGATGTATGATATGGCGCAGCGCACAGAGAATTTGACCTTCTATTTGAATACAACCATTCTGGACGTTCGGATGGCAGGTGAGCGCAAGATTGCATCCGTCGTGGGTTATGTAGCTAACGCGGAAACGGAGATTGAATTCGTAGGGGATGTATTCGTTGATTGCACAGGGGATGGCCTAGTTGCTGACCGTGCAGGTTGTGAATGGCGAATGGGTTCCGAAGGACGGGAGGAATTTGCCGAGCCGCATGCGCCACTGCTGGCGAGTGGAGATGTGATGGGGAGTTCACTGCTTTTCAAAACGAAAGATTTAGGCTACCCCGCTCCGTTCACTGCTCCAGATTGGGCTGCGAAACTCGATAATCCTGATTTCTTCTATAAACAAGGTCGGAATCCGAATGATATGCGCGGTGGTTATTGGTGGATTGAAATTGGCATGCCATGGAACACCTTATATGAAAATGAAGATATTCGCCATGAGCTGACGCGGTATGTGTTAGGTATTTGGGATTGGATCAAGAATCGGGATCCGCTTACCAAAGAGCTGGCAGCTAATCATGCCATTGATTGGATCGGCCAAGTGCCGGGCAAACGGGAAAGTCGCCGAATTATGGGGCACTATCTGATGACGGAGCATGATCCGCAAAACAAAACTGTTTTTGAAGATGAGATTGCATACGGCGGCTGGTTTCTTGATCTGCATACACCGGGGGGACTTCTTGCGCCTACCAGCGAGCATGCCAGTTCAGAAGGCTACGATGAAACATCTCCCTATATGGTAAAAAGCTACTGTGGCCCTTATGGCATTCCTTTGCGGTCAACAATTGCGAAGGATGTTGATAACTTGATGATGGCAGGTCGCAATATCTCTGTGACGCATGCCGCTTTAGGTACGGTGCGTGTAATGGCGACAACCGCGTTGGTGGGGCAAGCCGTAGGGACGGCGGCTGCGATTGCCTTGAACCGTGGATTAGCGCTCGCGAATGTACCCACTCAGGCTATTCAAGAAGTGAAGCAGACACTGCTGCGCGACGGCTGTTTCCTGCTGAACACAATGAACGAGGATGAGTTGGATTTGGCACGGAAAGCACGAGTAACAGCGAGTAGTCAAGCAGCTCTCCATAGTGCCGAAGTGAGGGCGGATCTGTCAGCGTCTGGTGAACGGGGGCCTCAAGATGATTTTCTCCAGCAACGGAAAGGGCAGTGGATTGCGATATCGGAAGGCGTGTTGAACCGGGTTTCGGTTTGTTTGAGTAATTGGAGCGATGTTCCTCAAATCGTGGAAGCGCTAATCATCCCTGTTGATCATATTTGGGATTATCGTACGGAAGCGAGTCCTGCCATTGCCGCAACGAAGCTGCTTGTTATGCCTGGCAAGTATCAATGGATAGACTGGGATGTCCACCTGGACGAGACTACAGGCTTGAAGTCAGGCAGCTACGTTCGTTTGGATTTGTTGGCGAATCCCAACTTGGTTTGGCATTGTGCTGCTGGCATCGTACCAGGACAAACATGTGCCTATGAAATGGGTGAAGGAAAGATGCGCCGGGATTGGAACGGTCCGACCCGCAGCTTCCGCGTGGAGCCTCCGCAGTACGCCTACCGTCCTGAGTATGTCACGAATGGGGTGACTAGACCTTATCGGTTTACGAACCTATGGCGGTCAGATCCGCGCGAGCCGCTCTCACAATGGCTGGAGCTCAACTGGGAAGAGCAGCAATCGATCAAACAGGTTGAGATTACGTTCCCTGGCAGCCTTTTATGGGAATACCACGGGTATGCGCCATTCTATCGCGACCCGCAATGTCCCAAGGATTACCGGATTGAAGCCTATGTGAATGAGGAGTGGCAGGAGCTTCTTCAAGTGAAGGGCAATTACCAGCGTCATTGCCGATACACGTTAGCTCAATCTGTTCAAACCAATAAGCTGCGCGTTGTCATTGAAGCAACCAACGGTGACCCGTCCGCTGCAATCTATGAAGTGCGTTGTTATTAAATCATAGCCAAACAGCCCTAGCACCCTTATCGGGTAACTGGGGCTGTTTCAATTACATGGTCTTTCGATGTTCCTTCGGGGAAACGCCGAAATAGTTTTTGAAAGCACGCGAGAAGTGATAGAGATTGCCATACCCCACCTTTTCTGAGATCTCATTGATTCGTAAGGTGGGGTCTTTGAGCAGCTTCTGGGCTTCTTCCATGCGGAATTTGGTCAAATAGGCAGTAAAAGTTAACCCTGTTCGTTCTTTGAAAAGCTTGCTGAAGTAGGAGTAATTCATAGATACCCGATTGGCCACCTCAGCTAACTGAAGATCGCGGCTATAATGCTCACGAACGATGGATTCCGCTACGGTAATCACTGTTTCGCCCAGGTTAGCATGTTCCGAGATGAGTTGTTTCGTATCTGCGGCGTAGCTTTTTAAATAATGACGAAGCTCGCCTAACGTGTGAAAGGTATTGAAAGCTGTCGTGCGTTCGGTTTCTTCAAAAAGAAAGCGCTCATGTACATGGCGATGAATTTCGGCCAGCACCATATCATAAATCGACTTGAGCTGCTCCAAAGACATCTGTGTGCGCAATGAATCGCTAAGATGTCGATCAACCCACAGCCCAATGCGTTCTACATGCAGTGTCTCCGCTGCTTGCTTGAACTCCTCCATGTCCTTTTTGGCAGGCAGCCAAGCAACTGTCTTACTCGTGGGTTCTAGCGTCACGAAAACCTCGCACGGTTCTCGCAAAATCCGTTCAGACATCGTGATATGCGCTTGCTTATAAAGACGCGATAAGTCGTCCAAACCATGTCCTGCTTGGCTAAGAGATGCTGAAAGCGTTCCTGGATTGCCGTTCCTAAGCAGGATAACTGCGTTACCCAGCAGTACTTGAACGGTTTCAAAGGCAAGGAGATCCGTATAATTAAACACAAGGGACACACATCCTAGTACATCATGAAAAGCTAGGAAGCGTAGATGCTGTTCTGCATCAGCGTCCCGAACGCATCGTTCCAAACAGTTGCTTACCCTATCCAAATGTTCCTCACTGAAGGTAACGTTGCCAAAGGAAAGCATGGAGACGGCGAACAGCGGATGCATAAAATAAGCTTCGAGGGATTGCTGTGACTCGGAATCCTTGCTGCTCAGAGCAACGTTCGACCCATGGATTACGAGGGGTAATCGGGCAGTAAGCAGCGTCCTTGCATCCGTTAGGTTTTTTTCGAAAAGTTGGTTGTTAACGTCATCTTTCTCAATACTGGCAATCGCAGATTGCACTTGCTTGCCAAGCTCGTCGGAGGACGCAGGCTTCAATAAGTAGTCCAATGCCCCGTATTTAAATGCTTCACGCACATAGGGATAATCCCCATAGCCGCTCAACATAATAAATTTGGTGCGTGTTAGCAGGGGGGAAAGCTCTTTGATCAATTGAATGCCGTCTAACTCGGGCATGCGAATATCTGTGATTATGATGTGTGGGTGTAAGGTTTTCGCCATGGCAAGCCCCTGTGGCCCACCGTTTGCAACAAAGATATCCCGTACACCAGCGACATTGGCCCTTTCTAGTTTGGCTTTGACACCGCTGCCAATCAATTCTTCGTCATCAATTATTAATAAGGTATACATCGTTATTCTCCTCGCTTCTTCTTGCGTCATAAGGAAGGGTTAATATCGTTTCGGCGAATTGGCCCTGAATACTATTGATTTGTAATGGATAATTCTCACCGTAGAATAATTTCAATCGTTCATTAATATTGCCTAGACCGATGCTTTCTCGGTCTTTGTTACCTTTGGTGATATAAACGGAAGTGCGGAATTGTTCGTTGATTTCTTCCAGCCGAGCTGCTTCTATGCCACTGCCATTATCTTTTACAGATAAACGGATGGATAAGTCACTCTCTTGGCTCGCATAAATATCAATATCCAGTGTGTCCTGCTTAGCGAAACCATGCTTCACGCTATTCTCGACAATGGGCTGTAGGATGAATTTTAATACCTGAATGCTTAGAAGCTCGTTGGGAACATGAACGCGGAAATGAATGCTGTCTCCGTATTTCACCTTCTGAAGCGTCATATACTGCCCTAGATAACGAATCTCATCTTGAAGCGTTGCGAATTTAGCGTGACCGTCCATATTATAGCGCATCATTTTGCCGAAATCGGCCATGGCATCTGACACATCATACTGGCCAGCGATTTCCATTTTGGAACTAAATATATCCAGCGTGTTATAGATAAAATGCGGATTAATCTGCGATTGAAGTGCAATGAGCTGTGCATCCTTGTGCAGGGTCTCTTTTTTAATCATATCGGCTAACAGCAGAGTAATTTTATTCAGCAGAATGTTGAATTTTTCGGTGATGACACCGAACTCGTCCTTCCGTACAATAGGAATCGGCTGAAACCCAGTTTCAATAGCAAGATCCATCTGTTTAATGCTCGTTTTCATTTTACTTAGCGTCATCTTGAGCACGAAGTAGAAAGCGAACAATAGAACAATCAGGGTAATAATAAAAGCGAGGTTAGCCACAACCTGCAAGGAACTGAGTAGAGGTGGGAGCGGAATCGCCATGACGATGACGTGCTGGACATCTTTTAACGTGTCATCGACGTATAAAAAGCCGGGTTCCTTGGTGTAGCCTTGATTTTCAGCCACGATATAAACGGGTTGATTGACAACATTCGGGCCCTCAGCGGGTTCAAGTAGATCAACTGAGCGGACGTCAACTATCGTAATTCCTAGATAATACCCTTCAATAGAGATCATTTTCTGCATATAGCGAAAAATATCACTACCGTCTTCCTGCTTCGTATCCAGCACCCAAAGAGATTTCTGATCTGAAGACATAAAGGCATCGTACCACGCCTCTTTTTTAATTTTCAGATCGGAGAAAAAGGAACCAAAACCTTCTGGAATCGAAGCATTGGTTGTATAGATGGAAATTTTCTGAATGTTGATTTTCTGGAATAGCATGGCATAGTTAACAAGTGGAGCAGCGAAGTTGAAATACGTATCTAAAGAATTGGAGTCGGACGAATACGGTTCTCCAAGAAATTGTTGCAATCGGTAGTTAAACGTAATGTTATTGCTAACGCTTTCAATAAGATCAATTTTATTCTCGATTGTATATTTAATCTGTTTGACGGTGGTCTGTGAATTGGCAAGTAATTGGTCTTGCATGTAGCGCTGTGATTGATTGTACGTGTAGAGTCCAAGCACACTGAAAGGGATTAGTATGAAAAAAATAAAAGCTAGCGTCACTTTAGTTTTGATACTCATGGCATTAAAGGTACGTTGCAACGTCACTCCTTCTTTCTCCAAAGATGTTTGTAGGGACGTATTCGACAAAAGGCATCCTATACCTTTCGCTAATGAAGCATAGCCCAAATGAAGGTATCAAAACTAAAATAGTGATATTTTTATAAGCGCTTTCAAAATGTATAGTGAGAATATGCTTCCGGAGTTGCTTTGCTATAGCAGAAGTAGAGTTAGCATAATAGAGAACGCTGTCATGGGGTTATTACGACTTGGGGGCAGTAAATCGGGGAGGTCAGTTAAGTGGATGGAGCCGTAAATGCAAAACAACGTGTTCGGTCGCCACGATTATCAGTGATGGGCAGATGGCTGCGTTTCAAGAGTCAGTTCGCGCTGCAAAGCATGGTATGGCCGGGGATTTTGTTTCTGCTTGTGTTCTCGTACATTCCGATGTATGGCATTCTGATTGCATTTAAGGAGTACGATCTTTTCTTGGGTGTGATGAATTCGCCGTGGATAGGGTTTTCACATTTTCAAGAATTTCTAAATGATCCTAATTTCTTGAATGTTCTACGCAACACGCTAGCGATGAATCTTATGGGATTGGCTCTTGGGTTTCCTGCACCCATCGTGTTTGCACTCTTTCTTAATGAGTTGAATAAGAAGCGTTTCAAGAGCTTTGTACAAACGATTTCATATCTGCCTCATTTCGTTTCGTGGGTCATTTTTGGAGGATTAGTTCTGACGGTATTATCGCCTTCGAACGGGATTCTCAATCTCTTGCTTACGAGTATGGGTATCATCGATGAACCGATTAATTTCATTGCTAAGCCGCATCTTTTCTGGATCATTATGGTTTGCGCTGAAATATTAAAAGGGATTGGCTGGGGAGCGATTATCTATATCGCTGCGATAGCCGGTGTGGACCAGGAAATGTATGATGCAGCAAAAATTGATGGAGCTGGCCGATTTCAGCGCATGTGGTACGTGACGCTGCCTGCTATTATGGGGACTGTTGTGATTATGCTTATATTTGCGATAAGCTCTATCTTGAACACAGGTTTCGAGCAAATTATGGTCATGCAGAATCCGCTGAATTTGGATGTGAGTGAAACGATCGATACGTATGTCTATAAGGTAGGCCTTAGGCAAATGAGGTATTCCTATTCGACTGCGGTAGGCTTAGCGAAATCAGTCGTAGCCCTAATCCTGTTATTTGCTGCTAATTATGTATCTCGTAAAGTGACAGACAATAGCTTGTTCTAAGCGTATGCCTGCGTGTAAGGAGGAACACACAAATGAATATCCGTTCCACTAGGGACAAATGGTTTGACATCGGTAACATCATCTTTATGTCGACAGTTGTATTCGTAACGTTGGCGCCATTCTGGTTTGCTTTGGTTGGTTCTTTTAATGACGGGTTGGATTACTTGCGAGGAAACGTGTATCTATGGCCAAGGGAGTTTACGATTGCGAATTATAAGGCTGTATTCTCAGATACGACCATTTATCATGCATTTTTCATTACCATTAGTAGAACGCTGCTCGGTATGTCCACGCATATCGCTTTTACAGCTCTCGTTGCCTACGGCATGTCTCGCAAGGGACTAAGTGGACGCAACATTTATCTCGTAATCATGCTCACGACCATGTTCTTCTATGGTGGACTGATTCCAACTTACTTGCTTTACAAAGAAATTGGCCTGTTAAACAATTTTATGGTGTATATTATTCCCTCTTTGTTCAGTGTTTGGGATATGATTATTATTATGTCCTTCTTTCGAACGATTCCTGAACAAATCATCGAATCGGCGAAGATGGATGGGGCGGGGGAATATCGGATCCTGCTGCAATTGGTGTTGCCGTTGACGAAGCCCGTCTTAGCCGCTATTGCTTTGTTTAATGGGGTATATCATTGGAACTCTTATATGGATGCGTTGATGTTTACGACGAAATCATCCTTAGAGCCTGTTCAACTCGTACTCATGCGGATGGTGACAGATGCTTCGTATGGAGAATCATTTAGCCAGCAAGCCATGAGCTTTATGCCAGAAGAAGCGAAGCGTGTGAGTTCAGCTACGTTGAAGCTAGCCATGATGGTCGCAACTACAGCGCCAATCATCGCGATCTATCCATTCTTGCAGAAATATTTTGTAAAAGGTGTGCTTATTGGTTCTGTGAAAGGTTAGTTCACGCATATCAAAGGGGGCAAAGCAAATGAAAAAAAGTTTAGTTAGTATAGGGCTTGTCACAACGTTAGTTGGAACTTTACTTGTTGGGTGTTCTACGGATAAGGGAGCTGAGGTGACGGCTTTGCCTAAGTCATCCGAAGCAGCAGCGTCAGCTTCAGCAAAACCTGATGATAAATCTCCAATCAAGATTACTTGGTTCGTCGATCAAGAATCCTACAAGAAGAACTGGGATCCAGTGAATAACTTGCTCGATAAGAAGATTACAGAGGAAACGGGCGTTTCGATCGAATTTACATCAGGCAATGATGATAAATTAAGCGCACTTATCGCATCTGGAGACATTCCAGATATGATTACCGTGGATAAAAGTGTACCCCAGCGCGGTGTGCTTGAGAAATCAGGCTTGGTCGCTCCGCTGGATGAGTTGATCAAGAAGTATGATCCATCGTTTAATGTGGCAAAATCAATGCAGGACTGGTTCCGTAATGCGGATGGCCATTTCTACGGGTATGCCAACTATTTCTGGGCCAAGGAAACCTTTAAACCAGGGGATACCATTTACAGCAATCAAGGCTTATATGCACGTAAAGATATTATGGATCAGCTTGGTATCAAGCCTGAGGACTTCAGTACGAAGGAAGGCTTAGTTACTGCTCTAAAGAAAGTAAAAGATTCGAAGACGAAATATAATGGTTTCGATGTAACTCCCGCTTACTTCGAGAGCTGGGTCATCTCAAGTTTCTTCGGCGCTCCACGTGAAGATGCGCAAGGCAATCTTCTTGATCGTGAAAGAACCCCAGAGTCATTGGAAGCGTATCAATTCCTCAACCGTTTATATCGGGAAGGTTTATTGCCGGAAGATAGTCAAACGTTGAACACGTCACAGCTTACCGAGAAAGTGAATAACGGTGCTGTGTTCGCACTTACCAACAAAGCTATTAAATGGGATGCCTTATATGCCAAGGACCCGAAGGCGATCTTCGTTTCAGTCGGCCCCGTACTCGGAGATAAAGGTAAACAGCCAGTGATTGATCCAGTCGCTGCGTCTGGATGGACACTGACGATGGTTAGCAGCAAAGCAAAGAATCAGGATCGCATTATTAAGCTTATGCATTATCTCTCCTCCGATGAAATGAGCTTGAACGTGACTTATGGTCCTAAAGGCATTACCTGGGATTATGATGCGAATGGTAAGGTTAAATTATCTGATGAGTTTATTAAGGCTAGAAGCGAAGATGCAGCAAAAACGAAATTGAAATACGGAAATGGCACGTTAGATTGGCTGATTAACTATGTCCCTGTTCAACGCACATTGCCAGTGAACGGTGTACAAGAAACAGAAAGAACCAAATCGAATATTTATTTTAGTAAATACACCTATGATGCGCTTGCTTTCGAATCCATCTCACCGCTTGGCGGCACAGAAGAAGCGGGCATCAATGCGAAACGTGAAGAAGTACGTGTTAAAACAAGAGCGAAGATGATTTTGGCTAAAGCACCAGAGGATGTAGAGAAACTCTACAAAGAAGGCATTGAACAAGAAGAAAAGCTTGGCTCACAAAAGTTGGTAGACTATCAAAACAAAAAATTCCAAGAAGCCAAGAAAGCCTTAGGTGTACAATTCGTTTGGCCGACGAATATCAAGAAATAAACTTTGATGTTATAAGCTAGCACAATGGCATATGCAACGTTCGTGAGTGGATAGCTGTCTTCACACGCTTGCATATGCCTTTTTGTGGACTTTAATGGGAGGGGGGATATGGAAGTTTAATCTGAAATAAAGCACAGACGACTTAACGTCAGTACTGTGCCAGCGGATATCTGGAGAGATCAACTGAATCGGAAACAAAGGAGCAGAATGATAATGTACACATGGATCCGTAAACGAATAACCACTTTGCTTGTTTTTACCATGGTGCTCTCTGTTATTGGCAGCACTGGTATATTAGGCAATGCACCGATAGCTCAGGGGGCTGATGTATGGAAGCCTATGGATACAGAGCCGATGACGGTTCCTGGCAGCGCCGTGGATTTATCTGGATTGAATGATGCGCCGGCGGGTAAATATGGTTTCATCCAACAAGGCATTGACGGCGACTATACGTTTGAGCAAGCACCGCAAAAAAAGGTGAAGCTATACGGAGCCAATATAACATGGAATATGTTCTATGGCTCGCATGATGATGCGGATCAAACTGTGAATCGCCTGGCACGTTTAGGCTATAACGCAGTTAGAATACATGCACAGGATGCAATGGCCGATTGGGTACAAGGCATTTTCATCCAGAATGGATCAACAACGCCACAACTAAATGTGGATCGATTGGATCGATTAGAGTACTTTATTGCCAAGTTGAAGTCGAAGGGGATTTACGTAACAATTGACATTTTTCACCTGTATGATTTCAAAAATATACCGGGGCTTGGCGAATACGCAGATGGGACGAAATCCCCTTATTTGCTTCCCCTTCTCCCCCAAGCACTCGATATGTGGAAAGCGATTGCAGATATGTGGCTATCCCATGTTAACCCATATACGGGTCTCCCTTTGAAGCATGATCCTGTTCTAATCGGGGTTAGCCCATGGAATGAGTCCTTGCTCCTTAATATGAGTCTAAGTGGAATGACGGTGCCATTGCGCAATTATATGCTTCAGGATTTCAATCAGTATTTAGCCACGTTAGGTAAGCCGGCCATCGCTAGTTTCCCGAACAGCTATTGGGATGCAGCTGGGGAAATCAAAGATCAGCTTAGTGCTTATTATTCGAATAAAACAATTCAAGTTTCGAATGCCATGCGAACTTATTTAAAAGAGAATCTTGGCGTAAAAGCGCCCATTGGCGGATTAAATTACATTTATAGCCCGAATGTGAACTATTGGCGCGATCAAGCGTCGGATGTGTTTGAAACACATGCCTATTACCAATTTTCAAACAATAGATTTACGGACAGTAATGGAAGTGGCTATAAGTACAATCCGCTCAAGGAGCCTCGCCTAAGTATGGCGTTCAATAGCACTACAATTGCCAATTATCCGAAGGATTGGCCGACGGATACGAATTTTGGATCTTACTATCCTGCACTGGCATTAAGGCAGCCATATGCCAAACCATTTGTGCTTACGGAGTTTCAGGATACGCAACCCGTTAAAGGACGTGAAGACATCGGTATCTTCAATGGCGCTGTTGGGGCTTACCAAGGCTGGGACATGATGAACCGCTACTCCTTCGGGGTCAATATAGGGGATGCTTATAAAAATATAAAGTTAGGTGCTCCTGAAGAGTTTTCTATCGTAGGCGATCCGCTTGCTATTATGTCGGAAATAGAAGCTACTCTCTTGTTCCGTAATGAGGCAATTAAGGCAGCAAGTCCGAAATTCGTATTCGTATGGGATCGCACATGGACGCGTGATAAGGCAGGAGCCTCTGAAGGCGATGCGTATCTGACGAACATGATGTACATGCCACACTTGTTTAAGACTGTGTCTGTGTATGCGGATAAACCGAATGTGCCATTAACTGTGTACAAAATAACGTCTGATATCACTCCTGAACAGATTGCTAGCGGCAATCTGCCAGAAGCGAACAAACTTCCGATTTCATCTTCGATGTCGAACAGGCAGATGGCCGAATTGTTCATTCAATCGTTGGATGATGCGAGCAAGAAGGCCGAAATGTTAGCTGCATTGAATCAGAATAAGCTGCTATCAGATACCGGTGAGCTAACGTTTGATCTCAATCTGGATACCTATTTCGTAAATACGCCGAAAGTCATTGCGGCAGCGGGAACAATGAATAATCATACCTTCGCACTGGGGCAAGCGACAGTGACTGGCGATGTCGACAAAGGTACTTTCTTCGCATCCTCCTTGGACGGAAATGCGCTGAAGGATAGCGACCGCTTGTTGCTTGTCTATACAACGGATGTAGCAGCTACAGGGGAACAATATGTTACACAGCCTTCAGGTGAAATCAAGTATTATAAAGGCACATTGCCTACACTGGTGAAGCAGCAAACGGCCCAGTTCACGTTATCAACGAATAAACCTGCTGGCGGATTTAAAGCGTATAAACTTGCGCTGAACGGTGCGCGTCTTCAGGAGATACCTGTGACCGTGAACGGTCAAGTGCTGTCTGTAGCGCTGAATACCGATAAAGGATTTGCCTTTGAGCTCGTGTACGATACCTTGTACGGCACAGATTTCGAGTCGGGTGCAGCGGATTGGACCGCGATTCGAGGGAACTTTGCAATTCAAACGGAGAGCAATGGCAATCATGTGTATCAGGCTTCAACGCCATCGACATCAGTCGTTGCGCAAACGTATGGAACGGACTATTTCGTTGAATCTGATGTTCGCTTGACAAGTTTTAAGGACACAGTCGGACTCCTTGCGAGATACGTGAATCCAGGCAAGTATTACAGCTTCACTTACGATGCACTTCTCGGCAAGGCATCCATCGAGAGAAAGAACAATGATCAAACGATCGTTCTCCAAACAACATCGGGATTGGCAATGCCGCTTAATGTCATGAACAAACTAAGGTTTGAAGTGTCGGGGAACAGCCTATATGGCTATATCAACGGTCAATTGGCAGTGACAGCAACGGACAGCTCTATTGCAAGTGGTTCAGCAGGTATACTTACCAAGGATCTCGCGCTGCCCGCTGGATTCCCTCTGGGTACGGCTAGTCAACAATGGATAGCAGCGCTAGGAAGCGGGATTAAGGGAGTTATTAATGAAGGGATCTCAAATTCAAACGGCACTTTTATAACAAAATTACTAGAAGTTTTAAAGCGGGTTATGGGACCGGTTTCTTACGATAATTTCCTCGTTGCATACAGGGATGTAACGGCACCTTCTGTGCCTTCTAATGTGACGGCGATCCCACTCTCTTCCTATGAAGTATCCCTATCTTGGACACCGTCCACAGATAATGACTCTGTAGCTGGCTACATCATTGATCGGGATGGGCAAGAAATTGCAACAGTGAGTGGAGCGAGCACGAGTTATACAGATACTGGATTAAGTCTTGGTACTACCTACGCATACACAGTAAAGGCATTTGACCCAGCTAATCATCATTCTGCCCTAAGTAGTCCTGCGATTGTGACGACGAAGAGCTCACTGCTGGAAGATAATTTCGAGTCAGGTAGCGCGAGTGGGTGGTCTGTCGTATCTTCATGGGGAACGTTCGCCGTGGTGACTGATGGCAGTACGAAAGCCTACTTATCCGACAATTCGGATAAAGGGGCTACGAAATCTGTTGCAGGTCAATCCTCGTGGACCGACTATCACATAGAAGCCAAGGGTAAAATGGATCAGACCAAAGGCAGAATAGGGCTTGTCGCGAGATACGTTGATTATAACAATTATTACAGCATGTCATATGACAACTTCACCAAGAAAGTCTACATTAGTAAGTTGCAAAACGGCGTTCAAACAGACCTGGTTATTTCAGCAGCAATAACGCCGCTTATAGCAGGCACTTACTATACGCTACGATTTACCGTGAACGGGAATCAGTTGGATGCCTATGTGAATGGGCAACATGTTTCAGCGACAGACAGCACATTTTCAGCGGGGAAGATTGGCGTATACACACATTTACTCAAAGCTTATTTTGATGATATTGTGGTAAACATAGCTCCCTAAATAGGTATATCCAAATAAAATGGCGGTAACGCAGGTCATGCGTTCCGCCGTTTCTTAATATTGTTATTACAGCCGAACTTCTCGGCCTGTTTCCGCTGATTCATAGATGGCGGACAAGATTTTAATCATTTCCACGCCATGTTCAGGGCGAATGATGGGCTCTGCTCGGCCAGATAGGCAATCAATAAAGTGATTAATATTGGCATGATGCATTTTAGCTGTTTTTGCATGAGATCGAGAAGGTTTGCTGTCGACTAATTGACCATTGACTTCGGAGAATAGACCTAACTCGTAATTGCGGTAAGTTGCGCCTGCTTTGGTTCCTCGAAGTTCCACAAAATAAGTCTCTTCTTCAATATTGGAAGCCCAACTGAACTCGATTTGCAGCGTAGCGCCATTGTCAAAACGAATAAAGCCGACAGCCAAATCTTCCACATCGAACGTGCCGTCATCATGCTTTTCTCCGAAGGCGCTGTGTTGGGAGTCCGATAGTTCGTTATTGGCGAATTTACAATACGTGGCACCGCTGACCGCGACGGGCTTAGGATTGCCCATGACCCACACCGCAATATCGATGAAATGAACGCCTAAATCAATTAAAGGACCACCGCCAGATAATTCTTTCGTTGTAAACCAACCACCCTTGCCGGGGATGCCTCTGCGTCGAATCCAGCCACAGCGTCCAGTATAGATCTCGCCAAGACCTCCGTCTTTGGCAAATTGCTGTAGGAATTGCGCATTGGGATGAAATCGGTTATTGCGGATGGTCATGAGCAGCTTGCCGCTTTGAGCCGCTGCATCAGCCATCTTCTGCGCTTCGAGGGGAGAGACCGCATCCGGCTTCTCGCAGATAACATGGATCCCTGCTTCTAAAGCCGCAATTGCAATTTCCGAATGGAACAAGTTCGGTGTGCAAATATCAATCGCATCCAAATTCGCTTCAGCAATCATTTGCTTATAATCCGTGTATACGAGTTCTGCACCTGACAGCTCGGCCATTTCGCGCGCACGCGTTGCATTCACATCACAGATGGCGACAATCGTGCACGCTTGATTTTCTAACCATGCGGATACATGCGATTCTTTGAAAATACCACCTGCTCCAGCAATCCCAATTCGATAAGTTGATCTCATCATTCGTTCCTCCTTCATATAGGTCATACATGACGTACCATTCCATTATGTTGCTAATCGGTTCGTGCAATTTTAGTATAAGAAATGAGTTGATTAGGCGGAATATCCGATCTTGTAGCTCTTGACTTATTTTGCATTTTTTATTGGGAAAGAAGGAGGGGAGACCATGGAAAAAAACGGATTTCGATATATGGATGTGGGTTATTCCCACCACCGCGTACCTCACCGCAACCAGTTGGAACGCAGAAAGGATGGCGTACTGATCAGGCTGCAAGTGAATGGAACTTGCCGTATTGATCTCAATGGTGTTTCACACGATATTCGTTCCGGGGATGTGATTGTTTCCAGGCCTGGAAGCACCTATCAGTTGTTCATAGGCGAAGAGAGTGACGTGCATGGAGAGCACGTTGTCGATAGTGCGGATTACTATGTAGTCTGTGGAGGGGAATGGGTCGATCAATGGCTTTCCAATCAAACCTTAATCGATGTGGCTCGCATAGAGATCAATGAAGAGTTGCTTAGTCTGTGGCGGAGGCTAATTTATGAGAAACGGAACTTGCACGAGAACAACTCAGAAATCATTGCCTGCTACGCCAAATTACTTTGTTTGACCCTTGAGCGGTCGATCATTGCATTGTTGGCTGGCGTCGGCCGCAAGGAACATTTCATTGCTAGTAAGCTGAAGCAATATATTGAGAAGCATGCGACAGAAGCGCTCACCCTGGAGGAACTGGCAACGCGCAATGGCGTCAGTTCGTCAACCGCTTCACATATGTTCAAGCTGGCTTTTGGCTTGCCGCCTATGCGCTATGCGGTTGAAGTTCGTCTAGCTATTGCCAGCGACCGTATCCTGTACACCGACATGCGGCTTGAAGATGCTGCGGAAGCGTCTGGTTTCCGCAGCTATCCGTACTTCTGCCGCGCGTTTCGCGCCAAATACGGGCATAGTCCTAGTGCATATCGGACGCAGCACCGAGAGGCTCAAGATCATGTGTAACATACGCGACTGACGCTGTTGGTACTTGCAAAGAACCAGTAACCTTAAACAAAGGTCTACTGGTTCTTTTTTATTCTCATATTCCAACTAAAACAAAATAAAACAACACAAAAACATAATCTTAACATGTGTTTAACCGTCAGATGACAAATGACTTGTAACATAAGAAGCAAGAACAACCAAATCCAACTGGTGAATGGCATGTTGTCAGTAATCAGACCAATCAACGTATAGAAAGAGGAGAACGTCTATGAGTAGAAACGTAAACATCAACGTGAATCAGCTTCCAGACAATCCATACCTACTATTAACCCCAGGCCCATTATCCACGAGTAAAAAAGTAAAAGCAGCGATGCTCCGTGACTGGTGCACATGGGATCAAGACTACAACCAGCTCGTCCAGTCGATTCGCAGCCGTCTGGTTCAGATGGCAACAAGCCAGCCGGAAGCTTACACGACCGTTCTGATGCAGGGCAGCGGAACGTTTTGTGTGGAATCCGTTATTGGCTCCGTCATTCCCCCCGCTGGCCGATTGCTTGTCCTTACGAATGGCGCCTATGGCAAACGGATTGCACAAATGGCGGAAGTGCTTGGTATTCATGTGATTGTTGTGGATGCAGGAGAAACAAATCCAGTCAATGTGAAGCAGTTGGAAGAGGTACTCCAAGTCGATCATTCGATTACACATGTAGCAGTCGTTCATGTGGAAACAACGACAGGTATGATCAATCCGATTGCTGATGTGACAAGACTGGCTAAGCAATACGGCAAAACCGTCATCGTTGATGCGATGAGCAGTTTTGGCGGAGTACCAATAGACGCGGCGGAGCTTGACATCGATTTTCTGATCAGCAGTGCAAACAAATGCATCCAAGGGGTACCAGGGTTTGGATTTATAATAGCCAAGAAAGAAACACTCTCCAGCTGCAAGGGACTTGCGCGTTCGCTTTCCCTAGACTTGTACGACCAGTGGGAAACGATGGAGAATGGCGACGGCAAATGGCGTTTTACTTCGCCGACGCATACGGTGCGGGCTTTTGATCAAGCGATGCAAGAGCTAGAAGAGGAAGGCGGTGTTATGCGCAGGTTTGAACGATTTACACAGAATCAGCAAACACTGGTGGAAGGTATGCATGGTCTTGGCTTCCAAACCTTGCTGCCCAAAGAGCAGCAATCGCCGATAATCACGTCCTTTCTGTACCCTGATTCCCCTATGTTTTCTTTTGATGAGTTTTATGCGAGGATGAAGCAAGAGGGATTCGTTATCTACCCAGGCAAAATCACAGCAGCGCCAACATTTCGAATTGGTAATATCGGAGATGTTCATGTAGAAGACATCCATCGTCTACTTCAAGGCGTAGAAAATCAATTGTTTTGGAAAACAACATATTAACAGCTACTAGTCACATTGGGGGTTGCATGACATGTCATTGATTGGCGAAGAGCGAAAGGATTATATCCTGAACCAACTGAATCTGGAAGGCAAAGTCAAGACGAATGAGTTGGTCGAAAGTCTGGGTGTATCTTCGGAATCGATTCGTAGATATTTGGAGGAGTTGGAGGAAGAGAATAAGCTAAAGCGGGTGTATGGCGGTGCAGTGAAAATCAACCTATCCCGTGAAGAACCTTCACAATTAAAGCGCGAAGTGCTGTACGCAGAAGAGAAACGGAGAATCGGTAGAGCTGCAGCCACGTTAGTGGAGGATAATGAAGTTATCTTTATCGATGATGGCACGACGACGCTTCATATGATTGATTATTTATTGAATAAGAAAAATATCACGGTTTTGACGAATTCGGTTCCTGCCCTTTATATATTAATCGATTACAAAAATAAAGAGTTATTCTCAGGCGATATTTTCTTTATCGGAGGTAAAGTAAGTTCCGTACAATCCCGTGTAACAGGATCATTAGCCGAAAAAATGTTGGAAAATTTCTACGCAGATAAAGCTTTCATCTCGATCGATGGGATTATGATGAACAAAGGCATTACAAGCTTTGATGAAGAGCGTGGTCAATTTGCCAAGAAACTGATGGAGCAAGCCAAGCACTGTATCGTCGTCACGGACCACTCCAAATTCGGGCTTGTTCAATTTTATAAAATCGCGGATTTGAAAGATGTTGATATTATCGTTAGCGATGTTCCAGCACCGAAGGAATGGGAACAGTATGTATTGGACAAAAACGTGACATGGGTCGAGGCAACGTAATTCATAGCAAGCTTCGAAATGGGTACCAGACTGTTTAGCTTCTTAAGCTAAGCAGTCTGTTTGTCGTTGCCTGTAATCTTCATAGAATTACACGGTAAGAGTTATGAATTTCCCTGAAATGATGATATTCAAACCTATTTGGACAGCTTATGATGAAGAGGGCAGCCTGCAAGTTGTTGCGATGGAAAGCATTCGGGCAAACTGTTGCTAGTGGCATTATTAACCGGACGGGGGAGCAGCATGAAAGGCATCACCTACATCATCCACTCCATTAGAGGAAAGCTGATTATTACGTTTGTTATTCTCATTGTTGTGCCCATTTTACTCATATTTCTCTCGTATACGTATTCTTCCAAGAACTTGCTTGAGAAAGAGGTATATGCGACCAATCAAGAGCTGGTTGAAAGCAAGGCGAGAGGGATCGACGATTTGGTTGGTAAAATGGTTAAAGCAACAGCCTTCGTTGAATCTGATGTGAATCAAAGCGATATCTCCAAGCTATCGGATTGGAAGAATGACTATCAAGCCTATTCGGTCATTAAACGGGTACAAACGTCGATGGGGACCATTCGAGATCTACTCCTCGACAGCAGAGCGTATCTTATTTATTTGGATAATAATCAACTGGCGATTAGTACGCTATATGATTTTAATATGGACAAAAGCTATTCAAATCTCATCAAGGAGCCCTGGTATATCGCTGCCAATAAGCAGCTGGGGTATCCAATCTGGTCCTTCTTGTATAAGTTAAACCGAGAGTTTGGCTATACGGACGCAGGTACTTCGAGCAGTTTTGTGACGATATCCAGAACGGTTCGAGATGCTACGGGCTCGCGAAGTGCAGGCGTAATCAGTGTAGGCGTACCATGGGAAGTTTTCTTCGGTAAACGGGAGTCTTCCTCAGAGGGTTTGCCTGATATGATGATGAGAGACAATGAAGGGCGATTCATGGATCCGCAAGGAAATGCCTTTACAGGTTTCACAGAAGAACAATTATCTGAGTTAAATCGTGCCTCTGCTCAGGTTATGCGTTTCAATCATGAAGGCAATACTTACTTAGTAAATGAAGCGAAAGTCTCACTTCTTGGTGTGAGTTTACTTACGTTTATCCCTAATCATCAATTTACGGCTCAGCTCAATAAGTCACAGACGAAATCTATTCTTATTATTTTGCTGTTTTTTGCAGCAGCGATTCTATTATTTATCTACTTCATGCTTCGTTATACGAAGCCGATCTATTCGCTCTTGCGCTCTATGGGCTTAGTGGGTGCAGGGGATTTTAAGGCAGTTGTCAATGTAAAAGGACGAGATGAAATAGCGCTATTAGGCAATAGCTTCAATCGCATGACATTTAAACTTCAGGAACTTATGGACCATGTGGTTGAAGAACAACGGAAGAAAGAAGAAGCCCATTTTCAAGCGTTGCAAGCTCAGATTAATCCGCATTTTCTATTTAATACACTGAATTCCATTAAGCTGATGGCGATGTTGTCCAATACGAATCGCAATGTGAGTGACATGATTACAGCTCTCGGCAAACTGCTGGAATTTTCGATGAAACTACAGCATCATTATGTCACGCTGCGGCAAGAGTTAGAATATTTGGAACTCTATATGTATTTGCAGAAAATTAGATATAACGACAATATCAGCATTGCTATGGATGTGCCTGAGGATCTTTTGGATAGTTATGTTTTGAAATTTAGCCTTCAGCCGCTAGTCGAGAATAGTCTTATTCACGGCGGACGATTGCCTCTTCATATTCAAATAAGCGCACAATGGCAGCTTGATCGACTGGGCTATGTGATCTCCATCCAAGATAATGGCAAAGGTGTTTCTGCGGAGCAATTACTGCGTATTCAAGAAGGCCTGACCCCTTCGCATGCCAAATATAGCGGAATTGGGATCGGGAATGTAGACCAGCGAATTAAGCTCTATTTTGGTGCTTCCTATGGGATTACCTTACATCAAGTGGAAGAAGGCGGGCTTGAGGCTCGTATTCAGTTACCCTACCTACAGAAGGAGCCGACACTATGATACGGATATTAATTGTTGATGATGAGATATTAGTTCGGTTATCGCTGAAAACGTTGATCCCTTGGCAGGAACACGGATTTGAAGTCATCGGCGAAGCCGAGAACGGGGTAGAAGCGCTAGCCATGCTAGAGAGGTCTCCTTGCGATATTGTGCTGACGGATATTCGTATGCCTGAGATGGATGGCATTGCGTTCATGTCGACGATAACGAAGCAGTGGCCCCATATACGGTGTTTGATTTTGTCCAACTATAATGATTTTGATTATGTGCAAAAGGCTTTGCAATTAGGCGCTGTGGATTACATATTGAAGCTCGCCTGGGTGCCCGAAGAACTGCTTGAGAAATGCCAGCGCATTGGTGAAGAGATAGCAAATTCCCGTCTGCAGCAATCGGAGAAAGATCAACTCGTCTCGCAGGTGGTTCAGCTGAAGAGCGGCGCGAAGCGGGTCCAGCTGCAGGATTTATTTATGAAGCATAGCTCCAAACTGGAGACGGATGCGTTGATGAATGAGTTGGATTTGCAATGCGGTGAGCCACCTTACCGCGTTATTTGCATCTCGATCGACGAGTATCGGCGGGTCAATGAGGAGAATAGGTTCAAAAGCGAGCAATTACTGAGCTATACCGTGGGGAATATTTTAGAAGAAATCATGAAAAAAAATGGCGGTGGCGAACTAGTAGAAATGTTCAAAGGCAAATTCGCCTTAATTCTATCGGACTTCTCTGAAATCACTTTAGAGGAAATGCGTGCTGCTTCGGCGACGTATGCCCGCGTATCGCTTAGCTTCGGTATTTCGCAACCCTGCACGGTGTATGAGTTGTATCTCGCTTATGCAGCAGCAGAGGAGAGCCTGGACCGCAAGTTTCATGATCTCGATAAACATACCTTCTATTCTGATAAACTGAATGTAGCGGTTGGGAAATATCGGCCAGAAATTCAAGAAGTTATTGACATTATTCATAAGGAATTCAAGAATTCCATTAAAGTGTCGGAACTAGCCAAACGAATCGGGTTCGTTGAGAATTACCTAAGTGTACTGTTTAAAAAAGAAACAGGAGATAAGATTGTCGATTATATCACCAAAGTGAGGATGAAGCGCGCGCGTGAACTCTTGGCGGATCCCACCTATAAAATATATGAAATCAGTGAAATGGTCGGCTATGGCGATTCGAACCATTTTAGTAAGTATTTCAAGAAAACAGAAGGGGTATTCCCGCTAGAGTATCGCAAAATGATTTTGGGCAAATCCTAGGATTCTGAGAAAAACACTTGAAGTCTATAGAATCTCCCATTCGAAGTTGGTACGACATTTGGTATAACTGAAATGTGGTAAAAATAAGTTGAGGGGGAATACCAGATGAAAAGGCTTTCTGTTATTGGCTTGTCAGTCGCGATGCTATCATCGTTAGCTTTGGGGGCATGTGGTAAAGCAGAAACGAACAATGGAGGGACTAGCGCAACGTCCGCTACAACAACAGCTGCTTCAACAGCTCCAGCGAAAACCGTGAATTTGAAATTCTGGGGTGGGGTACCAGAGGAAAGTGGTCCTAAAGCTGTCGTTGATAAATGGAATGCAGCTCATAAAGATATACAAGTTGAATATGTTAGATTCGTGAATGATGACCCAGGTAATACGAAGCTGGAAACAGCGCTGCTCTCTACGAATGATGCTCCGGATCTATTCGTTTCTTACAATGATGCTTTCTTGGACAGACGAATCAAATCGGGCATGGTGGAACCATTAGATGAGCTGATGAAAAAAGTTAATTTCGATGTAGATGGGGTCATTGGCTCCGATAATATTATCAAAAAAGATAATAAAATCTATTATCTGCCTGGAGCTAAAAGCTTGCAAATGATGTTCTTCAATAAAGCGATGCTCGATGCCGCAGGGGAGAAAGTTCCGACCGATTGGACATGGGATGAGTATGTGGCACTTGGGAAAAAGCTGACAAAACCAGGGCAAGTCGGGGCTTACTTGAACCCAACATGGGAGCCGATCGCGATAGATGTGCTGATTTCATCGCAGCCCACGAATTCCTATTTCGCAGCGGATGGCAGTTCCAACTTGAATAACCCGGCCTTAAAGAAAGGGTTAGAAGTCCAAAAACAATTGCTAGACGCAAAAGCGATGGTTCCTTATGCGGAAGGAATTGCCAATAAAATTCAACCGCAAGACGAACTGCTCAAAGGAAGAACCGCTATGGTATATGCGGGTACTTATTTATTCAGATATATCAAGGATGATAAGGCGTATCCGGATCGCAAGTTTAGCGTAGCTTTTGCCCCTGTACCACAGATGGAAAAAGGCAAGAATGTAAATGGCGGCGGCATGAGTGATTACATTTCCATTAATGCAAAAAGTGCAAACAAAGAAGCAGCGATGAAGTTCCTTGACTGGTACTTGAAAGAGGGCAACTTAGACATGGTTGCTGGTGGTCGTATTCCGAGTAATGCGAAGTCCGACATTAACAAAGTTGCCGATATTATTATTGCGGATAAAGGCCAATACTTCGATAAAGAGTCGTTCATGAATGTGCTTAAAGCGAATTATACGTACAAGGTAACCACGAATACAACGGCATTAGCTGAGCAACGCAAAGCCTTAATGGAAGAATCGGAGAAATACTTAATGAACGCTCAATCACTTGATAAAACGATCGAGACGATGAAGAAAAAAGCAGATGATGCCATTAAAGCCGCAACGAAATAAGCCAGGCCATACAGGAGCAGCAAGATAGTCGCTCTATATAGACCGCACCCTCAAGTTTAAGGAGGTGTGGTCTTTTTTTTATCATAGGATATCACGGTTTATGCTTACTTTATCCCATGTAGCTTGGGCAGGGGTTATTTTATACTAAATAATAAGAAGGGAGCTGCGAGCAATGAGATGGAAAGAAAAAACAAGAGAAAACGTAGCTGGTTATTTATTCATACTTCCAAATTTACTTGGATTCTGTGCGTTTATTTTACTCCCATTGGTATTTAGCCTGATATTAATATTTACGGATTGGAATTATTTGAAGGGATTGCAGGGACTCACCTATACCGGCTTGGATAATGTAATCAAATTATTTCATGATGCCATGGTGTTCAAGGCACTAACGAATAATGTTATTTTCTCAGTAGTTACCGTACCAGCGGCGATGTTGGGGGGATTGCTGTTAGCAACTATGCTGAATAAACATGTCTTTATGAAAGAAACGCTTCGTACGTTAGTATTCCTTCCCTACATGAGCAGTTTGATTGCAATCGCGGTGGTGTGGAGAGTCATGTACAACTCGTCCGAGGGCCCGATTAATAGTGTCTTAAGGTCGCTTGGCGTTAGTAATCCTCCTGGATGGTTGGCAAGTCCGGATTGGTCACTCATTGGGATTATTATTATGACTGTATGGATCTACGTCGGCTATGCGATGGTACTTTACATGGCAGGGCTGCAAGGCATCTCAAAGGATTACTATGAGGCATCCGAAATTGACGGCGCCAACGCATTGAAGCGATTCTGGCATATTACAGTGCCCTTACTTAAACCTACCAGTTTTATGATCGCCATAACACTTGTTATTGCTTCGTTTCAAGTATTTGCGTCCGTTCAAATTATGACCAATGGCGGGCCGCTCAACTCTACGTTAGTGTTAGCCCTATACATTTATACACAAGCTTTTGAGCTTAAACAGATGAGTTATGCATCAACGGTTTCGTGGCTGCTATTTATCGTCATTTTCATCGTTACGATGGTTCAATGGAAAGGCCAGAAGAAGTGGCAGGATTATTACTAGGGAGTTCTAGGAGGTGTACAGGGTGAATAGGCAAGTTCTCAATAAGCAATTGGTATTCAAAAGTGTGATGACGCTGGTATTTGCGGTCATAGCGATTGGTATGATTCTTCCATTTATTTGGATGTTATCGGGATCCTTCAAGAATAGCTCAGATTTATTCGAATATCCCATTCGTTGGATTCCGAAGACGTGGAACCTCGATAATTATAAAAGTGTATGGTCAGGTTCAGTCCCGTTCTCGATCTTCTATATCAATTCGATTAAGATTACTTTCTTGCAGGTTCTGGGTTCTATTGTAACCAGCGCGTTAGCAGGATTCGCTTTTGCCAAATTAAATTTTAAATGGAAAGAGGGGATCTTCTTAATTTATATATGCACGATGATCATTCCAGCTCAAGTGCTGTTCGTACCCAGATTCATTCTGTTCGATCAATTGAATTTAGTGAATACACATGCTGCCATTATTTTGCCAGGGATGTTTACGGTTCTGGGAACGTTTCTCATGCGTCAGTTTTTCATGACATTGCCGAACGAGCTGCTCGAGGCAAGTAAAGTCGATGGGGCAGGGTATTGGCGGATGTTCTGGCAACTCTCATTGCCTCTAACCAAGCCTGCGTTAGTGACGTTGTTGATTTTAACGTTTACGTGGCATTGGAATGAGTACGAGAATCCATTGATTTTGCTTAGAAGCAGAGATTTGTTCACGATTCCGATTGGCTTATCGAGTTTCTCGGATGAGACAGGAACGGATTACCCGCGGATCATGGCTGCTTCGGTATCCGCACTTGCTCCCCTAATTATTATCGTGGCGATCTGTCAACGATGGTTTGTTGAGGGGATTGCGAATACAGGACTCAAAGGATAAAAAAAGAAGAGGCAGTTTCAAAAGTCGATGTAGACTTATTGAAACGCCTCTTTTCGTTATTGTGCGATGTGCAAACCAGTGTTCCGCAATTTAACTGGATTTTCTCCATTTATTTGAAACGGATTTGGCAAATTCGGATGATTAACTGTATTTCCTGTAGTTAAATTTCTTCGATTGTATCGATTTTTCAATTTTCGTGGAAATTACCTGTAGTTTTTCCATCTATTCACGAAAATACCTCAAATTCGAGCACATTAGCTGTAGTTTTTACATCTAAATGCGATGCGCTAACGGAACAGCCCCTTGCTTTATAAGGATTATGATTTCAGATCATAGCGATCCGCATTCATGACCTTGACCCAGCCAGCTATGAAGTCGCGCACGAACTTTTCTTGGTTATCATCTTGGGCATACACTTCGGCAATCGCGCGAAGAATGGAGTTGGAACCGAAGACGAGGTCAACCGTCGTGGCGGATCGAACCACTTTGCCTGTCTTGCGATCGCGTCCTTCGAATATATCTTCACCAATAGGGTTCCAGTGAATGCCCATATCGAGTAAGTTCACGAAGAAGTCATTCGTGAGCAGACCGACACGGTCTGTGAATACACCATGTTTGGTGCCGCCGAAGTTCGTACCTAGAACACGCATACCGCCTACTAGAGCCGTCATTTCCGGTGCAGTCAGGTTAAGCAGGTGTGCTTTATCGACTAGGAGCTCGGCTGAGCTTACGCGATATTGTTTCTTCTGATAGTTGCGGAAACCATCAGCGACGGGCTCCAGCACAGCGAAGCTTTCTGCATCGGTTTCTTCTTCTTTTGCATCACCGCGTCCTGGTGTAAAAGGTACAGATACTTGGTAGCCTGCATCGCGTGCTGCTTTTTCCACCGCGGCACTGCCGCCAAGTACGATCAAATCCGCGAGACTAACTTCGACAGCTAGATCTTCTTGTATGCCTTCCAGAATCGTAAGCACTCTGGTCAATTGAGGTGGTTGATTCGCTTCCCATTCATTCTGTGGGGCAAGCCGAATGCGAGCGCCGTTGGCACCGCCACGCATGTCTGTACCACGGAAAGTACTAGCTGAAGCCCAAGCTGTAGTTACAAGTTCACTGACGGTAAGGCCAGAGTTTAGAATCTTAGCTTTGATATCTTCAACATCCGCGTCTGTTAATGTGTAGGCCACAGTTGGCACAGCATCTTGCCAGATCAGAACTTCTTCAGGAACTTCTGGTCCTAGATATCGGGCAAGCGGCCCCATATCCCGGTGCGTGAGTTTAAACCAAGCACGAGCGAAGGCATCTGCGAATTCGTCAGGATTCTCATAATAACGACGAGAGATTTGCTCATAAGCTGGATCCATCCGCAAGGCCATATCGGCGGTTGTCATGATCGTCTTCACGCGAATGGAAGGATCTTCAGCATCGGGTGCGAGATGCTCGTCAGCCGGATTGACGGGTGTCCATTGATGTGCGCCTGCGGGGCTCTTCGTGAGTGTCCATTCATATCCGAACAGAAGTTCAAAGAAACCATTATCCCACTGTGTCGGATTGGCTGTCCAAGCACCTTCGATACCGCTTGTAATTGTATCGCGGCCTTTGCCTGAACCGTGCGTGCTGATCCAACCTAAGCCAAGCGCTTCAACGGCAGCTCCTTCCGGTTCTGCACCTACATGCGCTGCATCGCCTGCACCATGTGCTTTACCGAAGGTATGTCCGCCAGCAACGAGCGCAACGGTTTCTTCATCGTTCATGCCCATCCGTTTGAAAGTATCGCGAATGTCGCGTGCACTGGCAAGCGGATCTGGCTTACCGTTGGGACCTTCTGGATTCACATAGATAAGTCCCATCTGAACGGCGGCTAGCGGATTCTCTAGCTCGCGATCGCCAGTGTAGCGCTTATCTCCAAGCCACTCGGTTTCTAGACCCCAGTAGATATCTTCTTCGGGGTGCCATACGTCGGCACGGCCTCCGCCGAAGCCGAATGTGCGGCCGCCCATCGATTCAATGGCTACATTGCCGGTCAGAATGAACAAGTCTGCCCAAGAGATTTTGTTGCCGTATTTCTGCTTGATCGGCCATAGGAGTCGACGCGCTTTATCTAGATTGCCGTTATCTGGCCAGCTATTCAGTGGGGCAAAACGCTGTGTGCCAGTTCCGGCGCCACCGCGTCCGTCGCCCGTACGATAGGTTCCTGCGGAGTGCCAAGCCATGCGAATAAAGAAGGGGCCGTAGTGTCCGTAATCGGCAGGCCACCAATCTTGGCTGTTCGTCATGAGATCACGAAGATCTTGTTTAAGCGCGGGGTAATCTAATTTCGCGAATTCCGTGGCATAATCAAAATCATCGCCAAGAGGGTTTGATTTGCGGTCATGCTGATGAAGAATGTTCAGATTCAGTTGATTGGGCCACCAGTTTTTATTCGTCGTACCACTAGACTTATGACTTGTAGCACTTCCATTTCCATGAGAGAACGGGCATTTTCCAGAGCTAGGAGTATCCATTGGGTTCATTTTTACCTCTCCAATTCCATTAAATTGTTTCCTAAATTATAATTATTATAATTTAATATATAATACAATCCAAGGAGAAATCAATGACTTTTTGTACATACCAAATTCATCGCTCTCTTCCTACTGGTTGTCTCTCTTATTTATATTGCTATAGATGAAAATGAATGCCATAATATTCAACTATTCGAACTAAAGTTGCCGCGGTGCCTGTAATCCTAATTTATAACCCGTTGGCGTAACGCCTACATGCTTTTCGAACTTCCCGCTGAAATAAGCAGGGTCGTTGTAACCAACTTTTTTGGCTAACTCAGCAATTTTCAAATCCGTTCGGCGCAGCAAGCGTTTTGCCTCCTCGATGCGAACTTGATGAAGATATTCATTGAAATGAATTTCTTTCTTTCTACGGAAGAGCTGTCCTAAATAAGCATGATTCATATAAAATTTGGCGGCAACATCTTTCAGAGTCATATTTTCGTGATAATGACTATTCACATAGAGCTCAATTTGATCGATAATTCCGAAATTCTGTTGGACCCGGAGGAAAGCGATCTCCGTGCCAATCTGCTGGCATGTGTCCAGAAATGTCTCGCGCTGAATACGGATCGGCGTGGTCGTACAGGTGAGATCAATGTGATTAGCCGCTTTGATAATCGGCTGAATATCGCCGTTCATTTCGGCGACATACTTCTCAATCTCAAGCAAGAAACGATATAAGTGCACCTTGATCGTATCGGGAGAAATATACTGTTCCACGAAATAAACAAAAATCGCTGTAACGATGCTTTCCATATCTTGCGGACTATTATTTTCAATAGACTCTTTCAGTCGTTGAAAGGAAGCGAGATATTCATATTGGCTTTTAAAAGGTGGAAGGAGCTTAATATCTTCATAGGCTAGAACCGTTGGGCGATTCATATACAAGGCATACACAGACGCCGCGCATGCTGCTCCGAAAGCATCGGCTAGCTGCTCTGGTGAGTGAGCAAGTGGACCGACGGAAAGAAACGCTTCTTGATCCAGGTTGTCGTGAATCGCATGAAGCAAGGCGTAGGCAAGCTGTTTTTCCTCTGTTTTACTGAGATGCGCCGACTCAGGCTGGATAAGTACCGCGATGAACCCGTCTGCGTCTATGTAAATGCGAAGGGAGGCTTCAGACAATCGGAAGGCTTCCCTCGCCGGCAGCAGAAGCTGGTGGATAGAGATGAATGAAGGTTGAATATGTTTCTGCAGCATGATCACCATGAGTAACACGGGATAGTGAGATTTTAAGGATTGGCAAAGTTCTATTCTCGTATCATGGCTAGTCGTGCTGCGAAGTAATAATTGAATGGCATTCCCAGCTTGGCTATCGACGGGTAAAGCCTGATCGATATTGAGGCTGGAGCGTATGCGCGATAGTGCAGTAATTAGCTCCTCTTTGTCCACTGGCTTAAGTAAATAATCCCGAACTTGATAGCGGATCGCTTGACGGGCATAGTCAAACTCATTAAAGCCGGTCAATACGATAACAGGTGTCTGCAAATGGTGTTCATCTCTCAAGGCTTGGATCAATTGGAGGCCATCCATTCGCGGCATGCGGATGTCGGTAATGATGACATCTGGCGTCTCCGCCAGAATGAGCTGCAAAGCCTGCTCGCCGTTTTTGGCTTTGGCGACAATGGTATAACCGTATTTCTCCCAAGGAATAAGTTGGGCTAAGCCCGCACGAATAACGGGTTCATCGTCTACGAGGAGAACTTTCAACATGTTCGTACAGCTCCTTTATTTGTCATCATAACCAAGGGTCGGATGCTTTCGGCAGAGAGGGATTTTGAGTTCTATCGCCGTAAATTCATGTTCTCTGCTATTGATGTTGAACTCAAATTGATCCTGGAAGAAAAAGGTGATTCGACGAAATACATTTTGCATGCCGATCCGATTAAGATGAGGTTCTTTGGCTCGAACGTTCTCCAATAATTGATCTAGCTTCTCTGGCTTCATTCCGATGCCATTATCTTCAATATAGAAAACCAGATAATTCCCTTCCTCATACACACGAATGGACACAAGTCCCTTCTCATCTAATCCCTGTATCCCGTGCTTAAACGCATTCTCCACAAAGGGTTGAAATACCATGGAGGGGATATAGAAGGGAAGCGTGCTCTTCTCAACTTCAAGCGAATAGTCGATTTCATCTTCAAACCGGTATTTCTGTATAGACAGAAATTCCTGGATCATGGCCAATTCTTCCTCTACGGTTACCCATTCTCGGTTGGACGTAAGGAACCTTCTGTAGGACTTCGACATGTAGCTCAAAATATCTGCTGTTTCTAGTTCCCCTTTGATAACAGATTTCATCCGAATGGTCTCCAGTACGTTGAATAAATAATGGGGATTGACTTGACTTTGCAAGGCTGTCAGCTCTGCTTGTCTACTCTCCAGTTCATAGTTCTTCTGCCGAAGTTCCGCTTCGTACACATCGTTAATCAATTGTTTGACCTTGCGGATCATCCGATTAAAGCTGTGGAACAAGAGACCAATCTCATCTTTACCGACATGCGGATACTCGATTAACGTGAAATGCTGGTTATCGACCTTATCCATATGACGGGAAAGCAATCGCGTTCGGAAGTACAATGATCTGGAAATCAGACTAATGAGAATAGTTGCAAACAACAGCATAGCTAATGCGATAAGCAAGACGTATTTCTTAGGCTGCTCTAGCGCCTTCTGGAAGACGGATTCCTCGAATACCCCGATAATGCGAAAGCCTGCCATGGAATCAAACGTCGCGAGCTCCTTACTCATTGTAAATTGTTTATCAGGAACAGAATCAGGTTGGTAAGGGGCTAAGTATTGTTGCTGCGGCAAACTCGAGTAAATCACTCTGTTCATGTCGTCGACAAGGGAGAACTTGCCCAAGGTACCTTCACTATTAAATATGTCAGCGAGGACATGATATCGAATATCAATTTTTAGTATTTTTTGATACTGTGAATACGATGTGAAATAGTTCAAATTCCGGATGACGCTGAATAGCCGCTCCCCTTCGCCAGTGACCTCCTGTCCAAAATAGAAAATATCACGTTGCGAGGCAGTAGTGTTGAAGTATTGTGTGTACCAAGGGCTGCTACGTATTGATGGTGTAATTCTGAGAACGCTTCCAGCATTGAGAACTGTCGGATTATCTGTGTAGAAGTTAATGGCGAAATGATATTGGAAATATGGGGTGACGCCCATAAGGGGAGTTCGAAAGTAGCTGCCGTAATTCAATGTATAGTCTAAATTGTCCTGATAGGTAGTATCCAGACCTTCATAGAAGCTTCGTGAAAAATAAATATTGTTGCTAAGCGCTGCGGCCTCCTTGAAGGAACGAGTCAATTGATTATCTAAACGCTCCAAAGAAAGCTCGATATTGCGGTGCTCTTCTTTTTTTACGCTTTGGGTTATTTTGGCGTAGAACAGATAGTTACTTAGCGTGATGGGCAGGAATACACAGAAAATGTAAATGAGCAGCAGCTTTTTATGGATTTTCATGTTGTTTAACCTAGTCAAACCAACGAATGCGGGCATTAGTAAACCTCCATCATGATGGGATTCCTTCATTATAAGGAGGGAACCTTTCCAATGGAAGATCTCCATCGGTATTCCAATGAAATGCTATATTATTTCGACCGATTTCTATATTCTGTCATATAGGAATGCTAAGATAATCCTACTTATAATAGGTTTAGGTTAATAACCTGCACGATACAACCATAAGGAGTGAGTCCGAATGAAGGTTTTCAGGAAAGCGGCTTCAATATCGCTAGTCGCTGCATTAGCCCTGACTGCTGCAGCATGCAGCGCTGGGGAATCGAAACCAAGCAGTACTGATTCAGGGGGCAACACAAATACGAATACGAATACGAAAGCGGAACCAAAAGAATTTAGTGTATTTATTAATCGTTCCTTACCCGACTACCCAGGGTCCACTCGCGTAGGTGACATGATTGACAAAGAGACCAATGTCAAGTTAAAGCGGGAATACCTTGTCGGTGATTTGGATACCAAGATCGGTGTCATGATCGCGTCTGGGCATTATCCAGATCTGATGGACGGAGGGCCGTCTACATCCAAGCTGCTTAGTGCAGGCGCTTACATTCCGCTCGATGAGTTAGTGGATAAATACGCTCCGAATTTGAAAAAGTTATACAATGCGCGCTGGAATAAGCTGAAACAACCGGATGGTAAGGTCTATTTCCTCCCAGGATGGGTCCCATACGAAGAGGGCGATAAAGCGCCTTTGCTCGGAACTCCCCAAACGGGATTTTGGATTCAGAAAGCCGTACTGAAGGAGTTTAATTATCCGAAGATTAAGACGCTTGATGAATACTTTGATCTAATCGAAAAGTATGCCAAGAAGTATCCAGAAATTGAAGGCGGCAAAACGATTGGTTTTGAAGGCATTATGGAAGGCTCGCGTAAACATGATTTGGTTAACCCGTCGTTCTTCCTCGCTGGTTATCCGAATGACGGTGCTGGGATTGCCAACAAGGTGGATGGCGGCTTCAAGGTAGATACTTTCCAGGATAAAGATATGTCGAAGCGTTACTATAAGAAATTAAATGAAATCAACGCCAAGAAGTTGTTGGATCAAGAAATGTTCATCATGAACTACGATCAATACATTGCAAAGCTTACTTCAGGCAGAGTACTTGGTTTACACGACCAGCGTTTCCAGATAGGCAAAGCCATTGATATTCTGGATAAGGAGAAACCGGAGCGTTCTTACGTGCCGTTGCCACTCGTTTACGATACCAGCATCAAAGAGCAGTATACGCCGCCACTTGGGATGTCAACATCGGCCGGTATGGGCATTTCCAAGAATGCCAAAGATCCTGTTGCCATTATTAAATACCTGGATTATCTTGCTAAACAAGACACACAGAATTTAATTTCCTGGGGCGTGAAGGATGTTGATTATAAAGTTAACGAGAAGGGCCGGTTCTATAGGACTCCTGAAATGATTGCTAACTTTAAGAATCCGGAGTACAAGAAGCAGTGGGGCGGAGATTACTTCCTAGGGCTGCCAATTTCGGTCGGATACTGGGCAGATGGGAATGCAGCACGCGCTGACAATCAGGCAGAACTGCTAACGGCTACGTACAATGACATCGATAAAGAAATCATTAAGGCATACGGAATTTCATCGTACAATGATCTTTTTGCAAAACCCGAAGTACGCAAGTATTTCCCGCTGTATGATATCGTTCTAGAAAAAGGCGGTAAAGGTGAGTTAACGAAACAGAAGATCGATGATTTATTGACCTCTTACATTCCTAAACTGATCATGTCGAATCCAGCTGACTACGACAAAGTATGGGAAGAATATACAGGGAAATTCAAGGCTTTGGATACCAAATCGTATATCGATGAACTTCAGAAATCAGTTGATTTCCGCATGAAGAATTGGTAATTATTGGGATTTAGAGGGATTTGACGCCAGTAGAGTTCCTCTCTCCTCCATGCCAGATAGGCGCCCTACAGATAAAGAGAACGACACGAACAAGCGGATAGGAGAGGTTCAACATGCTGCAAAAAACATTTACTCAGCGTCTATGGCGGCAAAAAGTCCTGGTGCTTATGTCGGTCCCGCTTTTGATTCATCTACTGATATTTAAGTATATGCCCTTATGGGGTTGGTCAATGGCCTTCCAGGAATATGTGCCAGGTAAAAGCTTTTTCCAACAAAAGTGGGTCGGATTGGAGCAATTCAAGCGCATTTTCACAGATGAGTTGTTCTATCAGGTTCTTCGCAATACGTTGGCTATGAGCGCCATCAATATAACATTCAGCTTCGTTACGGCGATCGGGTTGGCGGTTTTATTAAATGAGGTAAGAGTGACATGGTTTAAAAGAACGGTGCAGACGATCTCCTATTTGCCTTATTTTATCTCATGGGTAGTTGCTGCCAATATCATTATGGTTATGCTCTCGTCTGACAACGGGATCGTTAATATGCTGTTACTGAAGCTGGGTGTGATCGATTCTTCTCAGATGTGGTTGGGGAAACCGGAGCTGTTCTGGTGGATCATTGGGTTTGCTAATGTGTGGAAAAATGTAGGGTGGAACGCCATCATCTATCTGGCGGCAATCTCTGCGATTGAACCACATCTCTATGAATCTGCCGAAATCGATGGAGCCAATCGCTTACAGAAGATTCGTTATATCACGCTGCCGGGGATAAAGCCAACCATCGTGATCCTGCTTATTATGAGCATTGGTCACGTGATGCAAGCTGGTTTTGAACAGCAGTATCTGCTCGGCAACAGTCTGGTTAAGGATAAGTCGATGGTCTTCGATATCTTTGTATTGGAGTACGGCATACGCTTATCGCGTTATTCTTTTGCAGCAGCAGCAGGTATTTTCAATAGTGTCGTCAGTATATGCATGCTCTTAATGGCCAACTACATTGCAGGTAAAATGGGCGAAGAACGAATTATATAAGGTGGGAATGAGGATGCACCGTACAAAAAACCTGTTAACAGGCAGTAATCTGTTTGACATTACCAATACGATTATTTTGAGCTTATTGTTAGTTCTTACGTTATACCCGTTTCTAAACGTTATCGCACTATCGCTTAATGATGCAACGGACAGTATGAAGGGCGGCATCTATTTGTTGCCCAGAAAGTTTACGTTATTTAATTATAAGGATCTGATTGGAGATTCCCATATTTGGCATGCAGGCATGATCTCCCTCCTGCGGACGGTGATTGCTGTCGTATCGGGTGTCTTTCTAACCGCGATGGTTGCGTATACGATCAGCCGGAAGGATTATATTCTGCGCAAATTCATTACGATGGCCTATGTCTTCACCATGTATATCGATGGTGGACTTATTCCTACCTACTTCCTCATTCGGGATGTTGGTTTGGTTAATAACTTTGCCGTGTATGTACTTCCAGGTATCGTAACCGCCTTTAATCTCTTGGTAATCAGGACGTATATTCATTCCTTGCCGGAGAGTTTAAATGAATCAGCCAAAATAGACGGAGCGGGTGACTTTCGCATTTTTGTGCAAATCATATTTCCGCTGTGTATGCCTGTACTTGCTACAATCGCGCTTTTCATTGCTGTTGCACAGTGGAACGCATGGTTCGATACGTTTCTATACGCATCCAACAATCCCAATCTAAGTACGCTGCAGTATGAGCTCATGAAGATTTTGCAGTCAGCGAATCAACAAGTGACGGGAACAATGGAGCAATCTTTACAAGATGCTTCAGCGGGCCAAACCGAGCATGCGGTTACACCAGGATCTATTCGAGCGACAATGACCGTTGTGTCCAGTTTGCCAATCATTCTCGTGTATCCTTTCTTGCAGCGCTATTTCGTCAAAGGCCTTACCCTTGGCGGTGTGAAAGGATAGATGTCTCAATAACATGAATAGGAATATAGGAGGAGTAATGATGTTTTCAGGTAAAATGAAAGGTCTCCAACTCATCTTGTTTATTACCTTCATAATGGTTTTGTCGCTCCTACATCCGTTAATAGGAAATGCGGCTATAGATCCAACAGTGCCCTCAGGGCAAATTGCGTCAAACCTGTTTACGAACCCTGACTTCGAGTCTGGAGCAGTGAATGGATGGACAGCGCGTGGAAATTCAACGCTTACAGCCAGCAATGATGCTCACACCGGAAATTACAGCATGAAGGTAGTACGTACAGCTGCGTTTCGCGGTGTGCAGCAATCCGTATACGGCAAGATGAACGTAGGCAGTGAATATGACATTAGTATTTGGGTCAAAGTAGATGGGGCTGGTGCCGGGAAGGAGATCCGGCTTACGCTGGATAAGAGCATTGATGGGGGCACGAAGCCCAGTGTGTTCAAGGGAGTTGGATCTGCCAAGAATTTGGTAGCCGGTCAATGGACGCAAATTCAAGCAACCTACAAGGTATTGGAGGAAGCTTCAGGAGCGATTACGAACTTAACGCTGTATTTGGAATCCGCAACCGATGCCTTCGATATCTATGTAGATGATGCGGTTCTTTTGGAAAAGCCTAATGAATTGATCTCTAATCCGGGTATGGAGGTCGGGGTCAGCCCTTGGCAAATACGGGGCAGCGGGGTCGTTCTCCAAGCAGTCTATGCACCACAACCTGTCTATAATGGTACGAAAAGTCTCTTGGTTTCAGGTCGCAGTGCGAACTGGAAAGGCGTCATGCAGCCGATGATAAGTAAGTTAGTCAAGGGGAAGACCTACCTGGTGTCAGCTTGGGTAAGACTTCCGGAGGGGAAGGAAGAGAAGATTAGTTTAAGTCTCCAGAAGGTCATTACGGGCGTAACTTCCTACCAAGGTGTTGCTTCTGTAACGGCAAAAGGTGGGGAGTGGAAGCAAATCTCTGGTGCATTCACGTTGGATTATAGCGGTACATTGACGTCGCTGGATCTTTATTTCGAGTCGGCGAGTACGGGGACTGATTTCTACTTGGATGATGTCAGCGTCCTGGAGAAAGTGCTTCCTCCTAAGGTTGTCGAAACCAATATCCCTTCGTTGAAGGATGTTTTTGCGGCTGACTTCCCTATTGGCGTTGCTTTACCACCAGATTATTTGAATGGTGATGTACACAGTGATTTGGTTAAGAAGCATTTCAATAGCATCACTGCTGAGAATTCCATGAAACCATCTTATCTGCAGCCTACAGAAGGGGTATTTACTTTTGATACGGCCGATAAATATGTGAATTTCGCACAAGCGAACGGGATGAAAGTACGCGGGCATACCTTAGTCTGGCATCAAGGGGTAGGCAATTGGATGTTTGTCGATGCATTAGGCCAACCTGCAACCAAAGAATTGCTATATGCGCGATTAGAAAACCACATTAAAACGATCGTTGAGCGGTATAAAGGCAAGATTTATGCCTGGGATGTAGTAAATGAAGCTATCGACGCCAGTCAGCCAGATGGATTCCGCAGAACGAATTGGTACAATATCGCGGGGCCGGAGTTTATTGAGAAAGCGTTTCAATATGCGCATGAAGCTGATCCAGATGCCAAGTTATTCTATAATGAATTCGGCATATTTGAATCAACAGCTAAGCTTGATTTCACCATCAGCATGATTCAGAACCTGCAAGCTAAAGGCATCCATATTGATGGAATCGGCGTGCAAACGCATAATACGATTTATATTCCGGATAAAGATACGGTAGATCGTACATTGGCGAAGCTAGCCGCACTTGGCATTGATATTCAGATTACCGAGATGGATATGTCCATCTACAAAAATGCTACTGAAAAGTATGATGCTGTCACCGATAAGCAGATCGTGGACGCATTGCTCATTCAGCAAGCGTATCAATACAAAGACATGTTCGAAGTATTCAATAAGTATAAAGCGAATATTACAGGAATTACGTTTTGGGGATTGGCTGATGATCGTACTTGGTTAGACAGCACGCCAGGTAATCGTAAGGATCTTCCCTTGCTTTTCGATGAATCGTTAAGAGCGAAGTCAGCTTATTGGGCGTTGGTAGATCCAAGTAAGCTGCCAGTACGCATTCAAGCGATTCATGCTGAGCAAAGTGAGGCGTTAACGATTGATGCTGCAGGACTAACTAATCCAGTGTGGGATTATATGACACCTGTAAGCGTTACAGGCAGCGCGTATACACAAGCTTCTTTCAAAACGCTATGGCATGACAATGCCTTGTATGTCAAAGTAGAAGTAGAGGATAGTACCGTAAGTGCAACGGATGCAGTGAAGTTATTCGTAGATGGAAATAACGGCAGAAAGCCGATATATGATCAGGACGATCATGCGTATACGTATAGCAGGCTGCAAGCTCAAGGGACTGACAGCTATTTGCAGGAGGCAGCAAGCGGTTATCAAGGGATCTTCCGATTGCCATTAGATAGCTCCTTACCTGCTGTAGGTAAAAACATAGGGTTTGATGTTAGCGTAACCAATGGAACAGACGCGATTCATTGGAATGACACATCGGGAGGGCAAGCGGTCACGATGGCTAACGTGGGGTTGTTGAAGTTTACCACGGCCTCTTTATATGCAGAATCCAGAAAAGGTACACCAATTATTGACGGAGAGATTGACTCAAGCTGGAATGAGAGCAGTATTCAGACGACCGAGCGGTACTCGACCTCTTCAACCGCACAAGGGGCTAAAGGAAAATTCCGTACCCAGTGGGACGATCAGTATTTATACGTGTTGGTTGAAGTGGATGACCCGGTGTTAAGCGCAACGAATGCTCAGACTCACTTACAAGATTCTGTCGAATTATTCATTGATGAGAATAATCACAAAAGCAGCCTGTACGAGAATGATGATGCACAAATTCGCTTCAATTACTTGAATCAAATCAGTTCACGAGGGACATTCCTCAGAGATCAGCTGCAATCGGTTACCAAGACGGTATACGGAACAGACAATAGTATCCTTGGGTACCGGCTAGAAGCTGCAATCCGTTGGAATAAAATTACTCCGGTGAAAGGTCATGTTATGGGCTTCGATGTTCAGGTTAATGATGATCCTGGCATTGGAACAAGAAATAGCGTGGCTATGTGGAACAATTCGACTGACTCGGGTTGGGTGGACACATCTGGCTTTGGCGTTATCCGATTAGTAGAAGGAGCAGTCACTGTTGAGACACCGGTTGCCGTGTTGACGGGCGGCGCTCAGGTGCAAACAGGTGAAACCTACACGCTTGACTACGAATTAAAGGGAGCACGCAATGTGTCAGCGCAGGATGTAACGCTAACTTATGATAATCAGGTATTTACATTGATTGACGCACAGCCACTTGCAGCAAACACGGTTATCTTGAACCAGACTTCGAGCACTCCAGCGGGTATCGAGAGGTTCCTCTTGGCGACAACCGACGCTAACCACGCATTAAATGGCGATGTGTCCGTATTGCGCTTTACTTTCACAACGAATACCACGGCGAGCGGGGCTACAATTGGGATTGGTCCCATCCTACTAGCAGACGGAGCCGGGAATGAAAGGCAAGTTGCTCCGATCGCACAAACAGTCAACGTTACGGCAATACTGAATAAAACAATTCTCGAGGCTGCGCTGCACAATGCCCAAGATTTGATTGCCGGAGCAGTGGAGGGCTATTCGAATGGCCAGTATATCACGGGGGCGAAATCAGCGTTGCAAGCGGTCATTGCCGCTGCGGAAGTTACTTTGGGTAAACCAGATGTTACGCAAGCCGAATTGGATCAGGCAGTCGTACAAATTAGCCAAGCTGTTGCCTTGTTCACAAGTAAACTCATCACGGCTAGTACAGGGGACATTGCTGGCATAGGTGGACTTCCGGATGGCAAAATCAGCGTAGCTGACTTAGGATTCGTCGCTTATCACTTTGGAGCTTCTTCGACAAGTGCTAACTGGGCGGAGGTAAGTAAAGCTGATATTGATAAGAACGGCGTGATTGATGTTTATGATCTTACTTTTGTGGCTAAGAGAGTAGTGTAATGGGATTGGTTTTAAGCCTTACGAGAAATCGTAGGGCTTTTTCCTGTATCCGAATGAAAGCCAGATTTATGAGATTTTAAATTTGTACCCATAATTAAAAACAGCTAGAATGAAAAATATGATCTGAACGTAACAGAAACAGAAAAAGACCGGAGGAATAGCAAAATGACCCCAAACAAGCGATTAAATGAACGATTGACGCCACTTCTAAGCCGAATTCTAGAAAAGGGACCAGTAGGCTGTGCCTGTACGGTTGTGCAGCGGGGAGAAGTCATCTACAACGAAACCCTAGGTTATGCGGATTTGGAGCGGAAGAAGGAGATCACGCCAGATACGATCTACCGGATCTATTCCATGACGAAGGTTATTACTTGTGTAGCGGCTCTGATGCTGTATGAGAAAGGTCTGTATCTGCTTAACGATCCATTGGAATCATATTTGCCTGCATTTAAAAATTTACAGACATTCCGTGATAACGGGAATGGTACGAAGTCATTATCGTCTGTGAGCAGTCCGATTCTAATTAAGGATCTCTTCACGATGACCTCCGGGCTTACCTATCCTGGGGATGGGACGGAAACCGAAAGACAAACCCGTTCCCTGCTGGAGAAGGTGAAAAGAGAGGAGCTAGACATGCAGACGTTAGCAGGCGGATTGGCGTCCATTCCGCTGGAATTCGACCCCGGCACGCGCTGGAAATATGGTTTCAGTCATGATGTGCTGACGGCATTCATCGAAGTGTTGACAGGGCAAACCATTGGAGAGTTTCTCCAAAAGGAAATTTTGGGTCCGTTAGGGATGATTGATACCTCATTCCGGATACCGGAAGATAAGCGGGATCGTCTATGCACCATCTACGATCGTCCAGAAGACGGGGCGCTTGCACCTAATACGAAGACGGACGCCAGCTATCAACCTGGAAGTCGCTACGAGAGCGGTGGAGGCGGATTACTCTCGACCATCGGGGATTACAGCCGGTTTGCCCAGCTGCTCGCGAGTGGCGGGGAGCATGAAGGGGTGCGGCTTCTAAGTTCGAAAACGATTCAATTGATGGCGACCAATCATCTAAATTCGCAGCAACTGAAGGATTTCAACTGGCCGCAAATGCGTGGGTATGGCTACGGTTTAGGCGTTCGCGTCATGATGGATCCCGCTGCAGGCGGCATCAACAGCTCCATTGGTGAATTCGGTTGGACTGGTCTAGCTGGATCGTACATGCTGGTCGATCCAAAGGAAGAGCTGTCCGTCGTGTACATGCAGCAGTTGCTGCCGAGCCAGGAGCCCTTTATACATCCGCGACTGCGAGCTGTGATTTATGGGGCGTTAGCGTAGGTGCGACTGGATTAAAATGCAGAGCTAGCCTTGATGGCCGTCCGCTAGCGCACAAATCTTGTGCGCAAGTTGAGCGCCCAGGCCGCCCAGCGCCCGCTTGTCTATGCTCCCGGCAAATAGATGGATTTTATGCAGTTAAATCACTCGATTCTCTGAGAAAACACAAGATAGATGGAAAAACTGCAGTTAATTTCAACCATATTATTCTATTTAAACCAAATGGGAGGAATTAACTGCATATTTTCCATCTAAATCGAATTTTCGCAGATAATTGTAGTAAATAGATGTACTTTTTCCATTTCATGCACTACTCCGTTCACCTACAGCTTCTTCATAACCTCGAAAATGCGCAAATCGTTAATCGTTTGAATCACCATCGCGGAATCGGCCATTTGAAATTTCTTGAGAATGGAGTTGATCTGCTTCTTGATTGTTTCATACTCGACGCAGCGTTCCTCGGCAATTTGCTTCCTTTTCTTTCCTTCGCACAGCAGCCTCAAGACCTGTAATTCGCTCGGCGTAAGCTCCGAAATAATTTGAATAATATTCAGCAGGGAGCTCTCCACTCGCTTCACGCGTGCAAATTCTTCGCGTATCTTCTCGGCGATCATAGGGCGGATTGGCGATGCATTCATATAGGCGGAGCGCACGGCTTCCATGATTTCAATGTCAGCAGCATTTTTGAGCAAATAGTCCGTAATGCCTGTCTGGAAGGCGGCAAAAATAAAATTCTCATCCTTGTGCACAGTGAGTACAATAACTTTCATGCTTGGGTATTTCTCGTTAATTACTTTGGCTGCTTGAATACCTGCAAATTGAGATTCCATCTCGATGTCCATGAGAATCACGTCCGGTTGGTGAAGGGCTGCTTGAATAACGGCATCATGTCCCGATGAAGCTCGCGCCACACAGGCGAAATCATCATGTTTGGCGAAAGTCCTTTCCAGCCTTCTGATGTGGGCTTCCATGTCATCAGCAATGAGAATACGGATAGGTTGTTGTGTCATAATGAGGGATCCCCTTTCGTCAGCTGTCCGGCTATTTAGATCATGGGCAGGAACACCGTAAAGGTCGTTCCAACGTCTTTCTTGCTTTCGACGACAATTTTGCCATCGTGGCCTAGGATGATTTTGTGGCAGTAGGACAAGCCGATCCCCCAGTTATTTACAGAAGCTTTCGTGGTGAAAAAAGGATCGAAAATGGCCTCCAGATGCTCCTCGGGAACGCCAGGTCCGTTATCGGCAATACGAATGAGCGCCCAGCCATTTTGCTGGCTCCGCTCGATAACAATCCGCCCATCATTGCGGAACTGCAGGGATTCACTGGCATTGAGGAGCAAGTTATAGATGGCTTCGGTCAAATGACCGGAATCAATATAGCTTGTAGCGGGTAGTGCACCAGGCGAATAGTCGACTATGCAGCTGCTCGTTTGTTCATTTAACCGAGCAATAGCTTGTTCTACTGGAGAATCAATGGACATCGGCTGGAGATTCAGGTTCATATTTTTTAATTTATCGGCAGCATCGTTAATACTAGTGAGCGCCGACTGCGACGATTGCAAGATGAGATCAAGACTGTAGACCGACTCGCTGTCCGCTTCATGACGCTCTTTGAGATAGGCCGCTTCGGACTGTATGCCGATCAAATGATTTTTGAGAGCATGCGTAAAAGCGCGCGTTCCGAGCGTGGCCGTGTCGATGCTTTTATTAATTTGAATATCGCGGTTCTTGCGGTAATTCTCAATGGCGTTAAATTTGTATACCAAATAAATCATCAAGACGAGTGTTAAATAAATGGCAAATGGAAACACAGGAAGTAAGATGGACTGATAGCCAAGAGGTGGCTGCAGATAGTTGAAATAGCCTTTCAAATACGTTTCCTTGACCAATACTTTCGGGGCCCATGAGAAAATAAATATATGGATGACGACGAGCGGAATAAAAAGCAGAACATGATACAAGGTTAAATTTTTGATAAATCTAATTTTCGGATAATTCAAATAATAGTTGATGAGCACGCCAAAAGCAACAATAAGTATGAGGTAGCGCAGGCTCATTAAGATAATTTCGATCGTATGTAAGAACAGCAGACTGTCGATCCAATGACTGAGTGCAATATGAAAGGCAGGATCATAATACGCTGTCTCGATGATAAAGAAGAGGGAAATGCCACCATAAACAAACCGCTGCTTGGATAGGCTGAGACTACGGGTGAAGGCAATAGCAAAGCCAAGAAGTGAGCAGTAAAACAGCCCGACGCCAACGTTCAACATGCGAATGAGCCAATTAGGGTTAAACTTGGTTAGAACCAAGTAGTTCCATGTGCCAGGGCTGAAATCAAAGAAGCTGTGTATGACATTGAAGTAGTAATTGAACTTACTCAAGTACAAGGTGAAGGCTACGAATGAAAGCACCCAGCCGATGATAATGCCGTACATGAAGCGGGTGGACGCATGGTTTAACTTTTTATACGTGAACAAAATGGTGAAAATTAATAGGACGAGCGTAACGAATAGCATCGGATCACTTCCTTCTCTTCCGCCAAAAAGGGGGAATAAAACATTCATCTGTCAGGCGACGTGGCATCTACGTATAATTCAAATTAAGAAAACGCAAACAAATCATATCAAAAAAAGGGTGAGTGTCCAATGAAAAAAAGTTTGAAGCTGAGTGTGACTGGCACATTGCTGATGGGATTGCTGGCAGGATGCGGTTCCGCTGGGACAACGTCGGGAGATAAAAGTACCACTTCCCCAGAGGCCAAAGCGACACAAGTCAATTTGAAAGCAACTGTACTGCCGGATGATTTGGAAACGTTTAAAACGGCTTATGCCGAATTTAGCAAAGAGAACCCGAATATTGCGGTGCAATTCGAAACCATTCCTCAAGCACAGTATTACGAGAAGCTTCGCATGCAGCTGTCCTCGGGTGAGAATATGGATTTGTTCGGCGGTACGATGGACGTGTTCTTGGATACTGGTATTCTAGAGCCGTTAGATGATTATGTCAAAAAGGCGAACGTGGATGTATCCGGATTTGGCCCGTTATACGATGCGTTAAAAGTCAACGACAAAGTATACGGACTTCCGTATCGGAAATCCAACTGGATGTTGTTCTATAACAAAACCTTGTTCGACCAAGCAGGCGTTGCTTATCCGAAAGCGGATATGACCTGGAACGATTTCCGTGACTTGGCGAAGAAGATGACGAAAGGCGAAGGCACGAATAAAGTGTATGGCGCATTCGTACATCCATGGGCACAAACGTGGTATATGCAAGGTGTTCAAACAGGCGCTTCCATTATCGATAAAGATTTGTCCGTGTTCAAGAAGGGTCTTCAATTCCGCATGGATATGGAAAAAGACGGCTCGATCATGGGCTGGGCTGAACAAATTACAACGTCCGCTCATTACAACGCAGCTTTCCAAAAAGGAAACATCGCGATGAACCTTATTGGGGATTGGCATGTGGCACAGCTTAGACAAGCAGAAACAGAGAAGAAAATCAGCTTCGATTGGGACGTAGTGCCGGTTCCACACCCAGAAGGCGTAGCTGCTAATACAAGCTTAGCAACACCAGTGTCTTTGATGGTTAGTAAAAATTCCAAGCACAAAGAAGAAGCGTTCAAAGTGGTGCAATTCATGACGGGTGTGAAAGGCGCGAAGCAATTTGCGGCAAAAGGCTTCCTTACAGGGTATATCAACGATGATATTCGTAAGACTTACATCGGCGACGGCAGCTTGAAACCTAAGAACATCCATTATTTCGTGGAACAAAAAGAATATCCGGAATATCCGCTGCTGCCTGGTGTGAAAAACATTCTAGTGAACAGTGTCTACAAGCAAGAAGGCGAAATGGCATTAACAGGTGCTCAAACGGTTGATCAAGCGATTCAAAAAATCGGTCAGCGTGTTGCTTCGGAATGGGCGGATAAATATGCCAAGGAATACAAAGCAGGCAAGTAATAAGTCATAGAACAGAAACAGTCGGGCTTCACCGAATGAAGGTGGGGCTCGATTGCTTCAATAGGGGTGGGGTATATGAAGGTTACAAGCAAAGCATTACGACGTAATCGGTTGACAGGGTATACATTTTTGCTTCCCAATATACTTGGATTTTTAATTTTCATTTGCTTGCCAGTGTGTGCTTCCTTCCTCATGAGCTTCACAGAATGGAATGGATTTGGCGAAATTAAATGGGCTGGACTATCGAATTATATCAACTTATGGGGCGATGAAACGTTCCGTATTTCCCTGCTTAACAGTTTAATTATGACAGCTGTTTCCGTACCAGTGACATTGTTCCTAGCGATTTTGGCAGCAGTCGCCCTCAACAAAGGCTTGAGAGGCGTTAAAATATTCCGAACGGCGATTTTCCTGCCGCACATTACAGCAACGATTGCTGTAGCGGTCGTGTGGCAATTGCTTTATAACCCGACCATGGGGCCCATTAATGGAATCCTCAGAAGTATTGGGATAGATAATCCACCAATGTGGCTCGCTTCGACGCAGTGGGCGCTGGTTTCCGTCATTATCGTTAGTATCTGGCATTCGATTGGTTACTACATGGTACTTTACTTAGCAGGTTTACAAGGGATTCCTAAAGATCTGTATGAAGCAGCTGAAATTGACGGTGCAGGTAAAGTCGCACAATTCCGTAAAATTACGATACCGATGCTGTCTCCTGTCATTTTCTTTACGATAATAATGGGCATCATCAATTCCTTCAAAGTATTCGATCTCGTGTTCGTCCTGACCAAAGGAGGACCTGGTCGTTCAACGCATATGTTGGTTTACGACATCTATTACACAGCATTTCAACGCTTTGAATACGGTTACGCATCGGCGATGGCTTATGTATTATTCACGATTATTCTCATTATTACGTTGATTCAATTTAGAGGACAAAAACGTTGGGTGAACTATTCCTAACAAGCTAATTGGGTTAGAGACAGGAGGAACCAGCATGAGTATGCAGTTAGAATCAAGCCAAATAACCATGAGATTGTCTAAGGGCCCGCAGCTTGGCGCATTAGTTAGAAAGACGGTGTTATATCTCGTCGTTACGGTGGTTGCCTTGTCCATGGTTGTTCCTTTCCTTTGGATGCTTTCCGCATCTGTGAAATCCGAGGCAGAAATATTCAGCTTCCCGATTCAGTGGATACCAAGCCACTTCTACTGGTCGAATTATAGCAAGGTATGGACAGAACTTCCCTTTTTCACCTATTACTTGAATACGATTAAAATCGCTGTGCTGACCACGCTGCTGCAAATTATTACATGTTCCACGGCGGCGTATGCGTTTGCTAAAGTGAAATTTCCTGAACGCGATAAATTGTTCTTCTTATATGTGGCGACGATGATGGTCCCTTATCAAGTCATGATGATTCCACAGTTTATGCTAATGAAGAAAATTGGGCTGATGGATTCACACTGGGCGCTGATTCTTCTTGGAGCATTTAGTCCATTCGGCGTGTTCTTGTTCAGACAGTTCTTTATGGCCATTCCGGAAGAACTTTCAGAAGCAGCGAGAATTGACGGACTGAGCGAGTTCGGTATTTATTCGCGGGTTATTCTTCCCTTGATGCGCCCGGCGATTGCCAGTTTAACGATTTTTACCTTCATGCATGCGTGGAATGATTTCCTCGGGCCTTTAATCTACTTGAATTCAGATAGTTTGTTCACACTCCAGCTCGGCATGCAGCATTTCCAATCCGAGCATGCAACGGAGTACGGCCCGTTAATGGCAGCAGCGGTGTGCGCCATTATTCCAACGATTCTGATTTACTTTATGGCGCAAGACCATTTCGTTGAAGGGATTTCCGCAGGAGCGGTTAAAGGGTGAGTCCCAGATGAAGCCTAATATCATTTATATTTTTGCGGATCAATGGCGTAAGCAGGCTGTCGGGTTTACGGGCGAAGATTCCGTTATCACACCGAATATCGATAAGTTCGCGGAGGAGAGTCTAGTATTTAACCATGCGCTCTCTTGTACGCCTCTATGCTCGCCGCACCGGGCTGCGCTGATGACAGGTAAATATCCGCAATCAACCGGTGTCTATACGAACTGTAAAATCGGTGCAGACATTATGCTGAGCCCCGAAGAGGTAGGTATCGGAGATGCGTTGAAGGCATCGGGGTATCAAACGGGGTATATCGGCAAATGGCATTTGGACTTACCTGAGCAGAATACGTGTCCTGAGCCTGAATCTGGCGCCCGCGAATGGGATGCGTATACACCGCCAGGGCCGAAACGGCACGGCTTTGATTTCTGGTATTCGTACGGTGCCTATGATCATCATCTTAAGCCGCATTATTGGAAAGACACGCCGGAGATGATTCAGGTTGACCAATGGTCATTGGAGCATGAGACGGATGTGGCGCTGGATTTTATTCGGACACGAGGGAGAGAACAGAAGGATCCATTTGCGTTATTTGTCTCATGGAATCCGCCGCACAGCCCCTTTGAGCTGGTACCTGAACGCTACAAGGAACTCTATCGTGGTCGGGAGTTGAGCTTGCGTCCCAATGTGAACTCGGAGCAGCTGGCTGCGCATACGGGGGAACCTTTTGAAAGCGGAGATGAGGCGCTGCTTCGGTACACACAGGATTATTTCGCAGCGATATCGGGCATGGATGAGCAGTTTGGGCGGATTTGGCGTGAAGTGCAAGAGCTTGGACTTGCAGAAAATACGCTGATTGTGCTCACATCGGATCATGGAGAGCTTATGGGCTCACACGGCCTCATGGCGAAGCATTCTTGGCATGAGGAATCCATCGCGATTCCTTGCTTGATGAATTGGAAAGGAACAATTGAAGAGGGCAGCACGGATTTGCTGTTTAATAGTGTCGATATTATGCCTACACTGCTTGGGCTGATCGGAGTCGCCGTTCCTGCGACAGTAGAAGGACTTGATCTTTCTGGGGATCTTCTCGGAATAAGCCATACGGACGTTACTTCTGCATTCATTTCTGCCTTCCCAGGAAGGAAGGATGCGATGGAGCTTTTCGCTGCTGCTGGATTAGACAATATGATGTTTGGTTGGCGGGGAATTCGCACAAAACAATATACCTATGTCGTGCATAAAGGGTATGCGCCAGGCGCGGACGTGCAGCGTTTATTTTATGAGCATGAGAAGGATCCCTATCAACTGAATCCTATTGTGTTTAGCGAGCGGCCACATACGGATCTTCTGATGTCATTAGAGGAAGAGCTGCAAGGCTGGTTAGATCGTACAAAAGATAAGTTTGAATTGGCCTGAGGGTTGACATAATGAATATGAAACGGGCAAATAGGGAGGATGACAGCGATGTGGCGTGGGGCAATTGAAGATGCAATCGGCAAAATTCGCAGAAACTTGGAGGTGCATCGGGGTACTTTTCCACATATCACTAATGAGAAGCGGTATGCTTGGTCTGCGAACGAAGATTGGATTGAAGGGTTTCATACAGGACTTACTTGGTTGAGCTATGAGTACAGTCAAGAGTCATTCTTTCGAGAACAAGCAGAGGGGCAGATCGCAAATTTTAAACAGCGGTTGGAAGCGAAAGTATGCTTAGAGCACCATGATATCGGCTTCCTGTATGGACTATCCGCATTAGCGGGATGGATTATAGAGAAGAACGAGAGTGCTCGTGAGCTTGCGCTGCAAGCGGCGGATCATTTGTTAGGCAGATGGCGGGAGCAAGGTGGCTACTTACAAGCGTGGGGTCCGGAAAACGATGAGAAGAATGGCGGTCGGATCATTATTGACTGCTTGCTGAATTTGCCCTTGCTATATTGGGCTTCGGAAATAACAGGACTATCGAAATATGCTGAAGTCGCCTACAAGCAAGCTGAATTGTCCCGAAGGTATCTGGTACGCGGGGATGATTCTTCGTATCATACGTTCTATTTCAATACGGAGACAGGCGAGCCGCTCGGTGGCGGTACCCACCAAGGCTACACGGATGGCTCGACGTGGACACGTGGTCAGGCGTGGGGCATCTACGGCTTCGCCCTATCTTACCGGTACACGAAGGACCCGGTATTCCTACAAACGGCTAAGCGTTTGTTACGTTATTTCCTTGATCATCTCCCAGAAGATCATATTGCCTATTGGGATTTCAACGTGCCGATTGAAGCGAATACAAGTCGCGACAGCTCGGCATCGGCTATCACCGCCTGCGGAATGCTGGAGCTGCTGGATCTTCTGCCAGAAGAGGATGGGGATCGAGGTTGGATCCAGCAGGGATTGAATCACACGATGCATTCCCTAGTAAACAACTATGCAACCATTGGCGAAGAGGCGGAAGGCTTGCTGAAACACGGTTCCTATCATGTGAGAGGCAACAACGGCTTGGATGACTACATGATTTGGGGCGATTATTACTATCTGGAAGCACTAATGCGTTTGGAACGTGGCATCCCAGGGTACTGGTATGAGCGGAAGGCAGAGTCAGATAGTTAAAATATGTGAAGATTTGGATGGTAGAAGTGTTGGTAGAGTAGAAGTTTTGGTAGAGTAGAAGTAGAGGTGGAAGTAGTGCTCAATGGAGTAGCTAGCTTTCAAATAGATGTAAAAAGTACAGTTAATCTAGCGGTTTAGACGGGCATTTAGCAATTAAATGGAAAAAGTACATCTAATTTGAGTTAGAATGGCGAATTGGTGGTTTATAGAGGGAATTAACTGTAGAAAATCCATCTAATGCTCCGAAATGGCGAAAATCAGCAGAAATAACTACATAAAATCCATCTAATTAGTTTTTGGCGGTGGAGGAAGATTTATGTGTAGAAGTAGAAGTAGAGGTAAGAGGTAGAGTAGAAGTAGAAGTAGAAGTAGAAAGCAATGGGATATACTATCCCCGCACTAAACAGTGAGCATCCGCATAATCGGATACTCACTGTTTTTTATCCGTGGCGTCATATAGGATATCGTTCATCATGTATAGGGGTATAAAACATTCACCTATTGGAATTTCGTGAAACTAGGCATAATGAGAAACATAAGTTCATGTCACAGCCCAAAGGATGGACGTAAACAATGATACTGAAGTTAACGAGATATAGACGCAAGGTGATGACGGTGTTTAACCGATATTTGTTTTCTTTTACATTGCTGCTATTGCTGCCTATGCTTTTTCTAGGAATTACAGGGTACCTTCAATTATCTACGATTGTAGGGGACGAAGTGGAGCGAAACAATCAATCGCTTCTGAACAGCCTGCAGCGGGAAGTGGATAACAAACTCATCCTGATGAATAAAATTGCTAATCAGATAACGGAAGCCCCAGAGCTGTCACCGTATCTGCTTGCACAAGAGGATATGTTTAGCAGCTATCAAGGGAAGAAGATACTGGAGAGTAAAGTTCTCGATGACAGTATTCGTGAAATTGTGCTGCATATCCGCGGGTCCGAGATGTTATATACATCGTTAAGCACGTATCAGGTTAATGATTTTGCCAGCAAATTTTACCACTTTGCCGAGTGGAACGCAGAACAATTTAAGGATGATTTAAACCATGTGAACACCACCACGCTTCGACCAGCAGAGGACGTTAAGATGGAGGGGTTACCCACACAACGGCTGATTTCATACATCGTGCCCATTCCGATAAGGAACCAAAAACCGTATGGTACGGTGTTGTTTGAGTTAAAAGAGGATACGTTGCTCAAAGGACTCAATCCTGATCAGGTGCTGCCGAATGGCAATGCGATCGTTTTCGATCCGTCAGGCAGGGTAATCTCTGCCTATAAACAAGAAGATTACTTGAAATTCCCCGACCTCTATAACCACCTTGTAAAAGGGGGGGACAAACGGCATATGCCAAAATTTCACGATGAGAAGTATGTGATTTCAACCCAGAAATCCACGCAAAGTGGCTTAACCTATGCGATCATGCTGCCTTATGCTTCTGTCGTTGCCCCTGTCAATCAAGCCATTGTGAAATGGATGAGTTATTTGCTATTTATTTTCGTAGTTGGAAGCGCATTCTTATACCTTGTAATGATTTTCAATTACAACCCAGTAAAAAAACTAGCAGCTTTGGTAGAAACATTTCGAGGTCAATCCATCCACAAATCAAACGTATTCGAAGCAATTGGTTCTATGATCAATGATTTTGCCGACTCAAACCGATCCTTAGGACGCAAGTTGGAAGAAAATCGTTCAGCGATAAGAGATCATTTTCTAGGTAGTTTACTGAGAGGAGAATATCAAACACTCGACGATGTGAACGAACGGGGAGAAGAGGTGGGAGTTATGTTTCCTTTTCCAGACATAATGGTGATGATCTTAGAGCTCCCCGTTTCCCAATTGTTCTATAGAGAGCCGTTGATTGCAGAAGTAGAGCGGCAGTTCGGTGGAGAAGCGGTCGGACATGTAAAGAGCAGCTTAGAAGAACGAAGAGCGATTTTTATTGTGTCTTGGGGAGGCAATCCCTTGGATCGCAAGATGTGGTTGAATGAGTTGCATGAACATCTGAGTAAAACGTTTGATATCCCGATTACGCTAGGGATTGGTAATGGCTATCGGGAGCTGACGCAAGTGGGGCGTTCCTACTTGGAAGCATCAACGGCGATTGATTATAAAATGATCAAAGGCAATCAGCGAGTGATCTTCTTCGATGACCTCATGGCACATGATCATGCGAATTTATTGAATCCTAGACGTGTACTAGATGAATTAGAAATCGTACTGCAGCGTGGGGAAGTCACTCAGATTACTAGCTGCGTCGAACACATCGCGATGACAATGAAACAAAGCGGGATGACACTGTTTATCGCCAAAGAGCTGTGTTATGACATGATTCATAAGTTCAGTACATGCTTAGAGAAAAGAAGAGCAGGAAGCACAATCGATAGTTTGCCAGACATTTTAACATTGAGCGATTATACAACATTAGATGAAATTGCGGATGTACTCACGACCGCTTGCACCACATTATGTCTTTCCCTTGATGAGCCCAAATCGGCATCCCCTGCCGTAATAATCGATCAAATCAACCAGTACATGCTCCAACACTATAGTGATAATGATTTTTCTGTGCAAAAGATTGCCGAGTACTTCACGCTCTCCCTGTCCTATTTGAGCCGCTATTATAAAGAACAAACAGGCCGCACAGTCATGGAATATCTGAAAGAGATCAGAATTGAACAGGCCAAACGGTTGCTTCAAAATCCTAACCTGTCTGTCAAGGAGATTGTCCAACAGATTGGCTATTATGATGTGTCTAGCTTTATCCGTACGTTCAAAGGGCAAGTGGGTCTAACGCCTGGCGAATATCGAAAGCAATTAAAATAGGTTGCATAGGCTGAAAACAGCATATATGTGGTTCAAATTTGGCATATCAGGCTGGCGATTGTGCTCCCAATAAATTTAGCATACGTGAATTGGCGATTTCACTTATTTACCGACGGTCGTGGGGATGGTTAGATACAACCATGAAGAAACAGCGGAGGTGATAAAAAAATGTCATTCACGATCAAACGAATCATTCGTAACTATGATTTATACTTGCTTCTACTGCCTACACTTGCTTACTTTATTATTTTTCATTATGTCCCGATGTATGGTGTGCAGATCGCATTTAAAAATTTCAATCCGATTAAAGGAATCATGGGTAGTCCTTGGGTGGGGTTCGATAATTTTGAACGGTTCTTTCAATCGTATCAACTGGGAACGATTATCAAAAATACGCTGGGCATCAGTATCTTTGAGCTTCTCGTGGCATTCCCTGCTCCAGTCCTCTTAGCGCTTATGATTAATCAATTGACTAACGAGCGATTCAAACGTCTTGTGCAAACGATTACATATGCGCCGCATTTTATCTCGACCGTTGTTGTCGTCGGGATTGTGTATTTGCTTCTGTCTCCCAAAACAGGTGCAGTAAACAGTCTGCTAGGTGTATTCAACATCGAGCCTATCTTTTTTATGGGCAGTGCAGACTGGTTCAAGACGGTGTTCGTCTTCTCCGGCATTTGGCAAAATATTGGCTGGGGAACGATCATTTATCTAGCAGCGCTGACGTCAGTGAATCCAGAATATCATGAGGCAGCGGTTGTCGACGGAGCAACGAAATTACAACGTGTTTTCCACATCGATATCCCGGCGATTCTGCCGACTGTCATCATTATGCTGATCATGAATATGGGTCATATGATGAGCGTTGGCTTCGAGAAGGTGTATTTGATGCAAAATCAACTCAACATTGATTCATCCGAGACGATTCAAACTTATGTGTATAAAGCAGGACTTGTACAAGCACAGTACAGCTATTCTTCTGCGATTGGGTTGTTTAATACCGTTATTAACTTCATTTTATTAATTAGCGTGAACCAAATTGCCAAATCGTTAAAACAAACGAGCTTATGGTAAAAGGGTGGAGGGAAATGTATGAAGCTGGCTAAAAATAGGACGGACATGACCTTCGATGTTATCAATTATTCGTTGATTGTCATGCTGCTCCTACTTGTTCTCTATCCGCTTTATTTTGTTGTTACCGCTTCTGTAACAAATCCAGATTTGGTTTACTCGGGAAAGCTGTTATTTTTTCCTCAAGAATTGACATGGGATGGGTATAAAAGGTTGTTTGCCGATGCGACCATTTGGATTGGTTTTAAAAATTCATTATGGTACACGGTTACCGGCACAACACTAAATGTGGTGCTGACGGTTATGGCCGGTTACGCTCTATCTAGAACAGATCTTGTCGGAAGAAATGCCTTCATGTTCCTGCTTGTATTCACGATGTTCTTCGGTGGTGGGCTGATTCCAACTTACCTGCTAGTGAAAGATCTCGGTATTCTGAATACAACATGGGCCATGATTCTACCGAATGCGGTTTCAGTCTTTAATGTCATCATTGTTCGCACATTCTTCCAATCGAACGTGCCAACGGAGGTACTCGAATCGGCCATGATTGATGGCTGCTCGAACATTAAGTTTTTTGTGAAAATTGCAATTCCGTTGGCGATGCCGATTGTCGCGGTGATGGTACTCTTCTATGCCGTAGGACATTGGAATTCCTATTTCCAAGCGTTGATTTATTTGAAAAGCAACGGTTTGCAGCCGCTGCAAATTATTTTGCGGAACATCCTTATTATGAACGAAGGTTCTGACCTGCAGAATTTAATGGACGGCTCTCAGGAGCAGCAAAAAAAGCTCGAGTTGATGAAGTACGCCATTATTATCGTTTCCAGTCTACCTATGATGATCTTGTACCCGTTTCTTCAGAGATATTTTGTGAAAGGCGCGTTAGTTGGTTCATTAAAAGGATAGTCACAGAACTTTAGGTTTGATCAAGTAAACTATTATCGAATTGGAAGGTATGGTGCTGGGATATGAATCATAAATGGGGATTAAGTACAGTTGCACTCACATTAAGTATGGCTGTTGGACTTGCAGGATGTGGAGAGAAGGAGGCAGCAACGGTAGACGGTCAGCAAGCAAAGGCAGCGCAAGTACCGAGTAATCTTAACGTAACTGACTTTCCAATTGCCAAAGAGAAGTTAACCTTAAACATTGCTGCGTTTAAACCACCATCAGGCAAAGACTTGAATGATTATAAGTTCTTCCAGAATATCGAAGCCAAAACGAACATCCATATCAATTGGAACCTGACACCGGGAAGCAGTTGGCAGGAGAAGAAAAATCTGCTGTTTGCCGGCGGCGAGCTGCCGGACGCTTTCTATGCGCATGGTATTTTGAGCGAGGATACGGATGTTGTTAAATATGGTTCTCAAGGCATTCTCATTCCATTGGAAGGCTATATCGATACGTACGCGCCCAATGTAAAGAAGCTGCTGCAAGATAATCCCGTGTACAAAAAGCAGTTAACAGCGCCGGATGGACATATCTATTCACTGCCGACCATTGATGAAACATATTCCAGAACGAAATCAACGATGTTCATCAACAAGAAATGGTTAGATGAGCTGAAGCTGCCTATGCCGACGACAACCGATGAATTGTATCAAACCTTGAAAGCTTTCAAAGAGAACGATGTTGGAGGCAACAACAAGAAGGATCAGATTCCTATGTCCTTTCTGCAAAATTGGAATAATGATGTGAACTCCTTGTTCGGGGCCTTCGGTCGCATCGATCGTGATGTTCACAAAGCAGGTAACAATCACTTGTCCGTAGAGAATAACAAAGTGATCTATACGGCAGTTCAACCGGAATATAAAGCAGCCATCCAATATGTGAACAAATTGATTTCCGAGGGTTTGGTTGATCAGGAAAGCTTTACGCAGGATGCCAAAGTGTTCAATGCCAAAACCGCTAAAGGGATCGTAGGCGTCGCATTCGACTGGAATCCGGCTAACCAAGATTACGTTTCCCTTCCACCACTGAAAGGGCCAGCGGGACAGAAACCCGTGTGGGCGGAGTACCCTGCTGGAATTCTACTGAGAGGTTCATTCGCGATTACGAATGTGAATAAGAATCCCGAAGCAACCATTCGTTGGATTGATAACATGTATGACGCCAAAAATTCTATGCAGCTTAGCAGAGGTGTAATTGGCGGCGAGAGTTTGAAAGAGCGCTCTGATGGCAAGTACGACGTTGTGAATCTTCCAACAGGGGCGAATGAGGATGATTTCAAACAAGTACCTCCAACCGCATATTCCGTATGGGCTACCACGAAGGCGACAAGTGACATGGCTGTAGCTGCTGCTTCAGGCAAACGGACTAAGATCGATATAGACAACGTTTACGCGCCATTTCTTGTCAATGATTCATTCCCGAAAGCCTATTTCACTGCCGAAGAAAACGATCAAATCTCACGTTATTTGACGGATGTGGATGCCTATGTGAGCAAAATGTATGCCAAATGGATGATGTCAGGCGGCATTGATAAAGAATGGGACGACTACGTGAAGAAATTGAATGATATGGGTCTGGATAAAATGATGAAAATTTACCAAACGGTATATGACCGCTATCAGGCTACCAAATAACGACGGTTAGGTGGATTGAGCATGAAGATATTAGCTTTCGATAATGAAATCCCACCGCAATTGGTCTGTGATAGGAGCTCACACTTAGCTATAAGTGAGCTCTATTACAAATACGGCAAGCATAGTCTGCAATGGAGATACAGCTCGAACTCCTATCTGCAAGTGAATGAACCCTTGCTTTACCATCCGTATCAAGAGGGATCGATCAGTCAGGAACGGGATTCGTTCGTTGCATGGATATATAACGAGGAGCCAATTGCAGATGTCGTTACTTTTCAATTTGGACGGAAGGATGGGGTGGATTGTCAGTTCCACTTCCACCTGAATTTCCGCGGGTGGCGTACGGCTTGGATAGCGTATGAGAGAGACATGCAAGGAGATCCTCATCCCGAAATGGACACGTTGACGATTCGTGCACCGAAGTCAATCGGAACGGGGACGTTGTATATCAATCAGCTCATACTGAACACGCGCATCGATCCTCGTTTTCATACGCGAGATAAGCAAGTTCCGTTCGTTAATCTAGAGGCAGATCAGAAAGCGAATGCCCATTGGCTCAGTTTGCTTGCATTTGAGGAACTGGCGCCTAGGCACGCGATGCCTGATTCTGTATCCGCTGAGCATCAAAGGGCGCATGAGGTCACTCACGAACGATTCGAAAAGCTGATCCTAGAGGAACGCTTAGTGGCTCATGTTGACATGCTGAGAATTCAAGAGATGTTTGCTAATCTTGAAATTTCTCGAAATGGGAATGTAATATCAGGAAGGCCGATAGACCTTCCGTTCTTCGACCATGTGCCGAAGGAAGAGAGGGAACGATGGAAAGAACTCGTGAACGGTGTACAACTATCCGCGTACACGGATTTTATGATGGACATTGCCGTCTGTTATCGTTCTACCAATCAAGCGAGTTGGAAACAAGAGCTGCAAGACATGTTTATGGATATGCTTGATCATTTGGATGAGCAAGGATGGACGTATGGCAGCGCCCAAGGGACTGTTCATCATTTCGGTTACAATTATCGGAATTACTATCCAGCTGTATACTTGATGCGAAATGAGCTAGCGCAAGCGGGTCGGCTCGAGCGAACGCAGCAAACGATGTACTGGTATAGTGGGGCTGGGCGCATTCACGCACCGCTGGAAGAGATAGAAGGGAATATTGATATTTTCAACACGACCCTTCATGGCATCTTGGCAAGTCTGTTAATCATGCCTGATTCGCCAACGAAAGTCAGTGAGTTGACTGCATTCAGTGCGTGGCTCAGTCAATCTTTATTACCCGCCCCAGGCTTAAGGTCCGCCTACAAATCAGACGGTTCTGCCTATCATCATGTTAATCATTATCCCGCATATGCCATAGGTGGCTTCCTCGGCGTTACGCCTGTCATCTACCTGCTAAGTGGTACTGCGTACCGAGTCGATGAACGCGCACACGTCTCTGTTCGCAAAGCACTGCTCGCCATGCGATTGTATACGAATAAATACGAATGGCTGGTAAGTCTGTCTGCACGCCATCCTACGGGGAAAGGGCAATTGGAAGTCGTCCCATTCCGGTATATGGCGTTAGCTGGAACACCGGATGGGTCACAGTCGGTTGACGAAGAGGTGGCAGCTGCCTATTTGCGGCTGCACGATGACGAGGAGAAATCGGAAGCCTATGACCATTTTCTAAGAATGGGAATTGCGCGAGAAGAAGATCCGAATGGTCATTGGACGATGAATTTCGCAGCGTTAGCAATTCATCGCCGAGGCTCTTGGCTCGTAGGTGCACGAGGTCATAGTCGTTATTTGTGGGCGAACGAATCCTATGTCAGCGCCAACCTCTATGGCCGGTATATTTCGCATGGTCATGTGCAAATTATGAGCCAAGGCGAGCCTATTAATAATGAGGCTAGCGGCTACCGTCATGATGGCTGGGATTGGAACCGGTGGCCTGGAACAACAACTGTGCATAAGCCAATACCAGAACTTCGGTCCAATGTCCGAAACGTAGATACGTTTAGTGGGTTCGAAGAAATGCTGCTATCCGATGAAACGTATGCGGGCGGATTGAACTTGGAGGGGCGCAACGGCATGTTCGCGATGAAGCTGCACGAGCATCCCAAATATGAAGGGAGTCACCGGGCTCGCAAATCTGTCTTCTTCTTCGATAATCGCATTATTTGTCTAGGTTCCGATATCGAGAACACGAATACGGTCTATCCAACCGAAACGACTCTGTTTCAGAGTCATCTCGCTGATCAGAGTAGTCCAATTTGGGTGAATGGTCATAGCCCGATTCGTGAGTTTCCCTATATGAATGAGCATGTTTTGGACGAATCTATCTGGCTTCTAGATCATTTGGAGAATGGTTATTATATTCCTGCAGGACAGAGGTTGTCGGTATCGAGAACCGTTCAGCATTCCAAGCATCAGGCTACCGATGTGGATACACAAGGAAGTTTTGCTGCCGCTTGGTTGGGGCATGGCTGCGCACCGCAACAAGGGAGCTACGAATATACGATACTTGTGAAAACGGATCGAGACGATATCGAGACATTCTGCAAGAACATGCAACATGTGGAATCAGCGCCCTATACCGTGATGCGCAAAGATCGCAGCGCACATATTGTGAAAGACCATGCGAACCAAACAACGGCCTATGCTTTATTTGAAGCAATTGCAGGTATTAACGAGGGATGGCTTCGCGATACAGACACACCTGCAATGGTCATGATCCGAGAAGCAGGTGATGAACTCATCATAAGCGCTGTCGATCCCGATTTACACTTATATGAAGGCAAGGAATGGGATCAATATGATGAGGATGGAAACCATGTAGAAGTTAGCGTGTATTCTCGCAAGTGGGTTCATGCGGAAAGCATTCCGTCCACGATGAGACTCATCTTGAGAGGGAACTGGGTCTTGAAAGATGATTATTCGGGATGTCGATTCGCTGCAGACAATGGAGATGATGATACGACAGTCATAGAGATTGCGTGTAAGGACGCAATGCCACGGGAGTTTGTAGTGGGGAGGAACATGTAAAAAGGGGGCGTAGTATGAAATTTCATGGTAAAAAATGGGTGGCTTGTACACTGGTTCTTGTGATCTTCTTCTCATTGTGGATAAGTCCTGGTCTAAGTGGGTTACCACCCGCCGAAGCGGCAACAACGGTTCATGTTAGCGTGAATTATGATGAAAGTGCAACACCCAAGAACACGAAGATTTACAATGGAACGACCTACACCGGTACGATTGGAGGCGCTTGGGGGACTTATAATTCTGCCGCAAATACAGATTATGTGATGATGACGCAAGCCCCCTTGCGTGAGGATTACAGTCTCAAAATGATTTCCAACACGGCGAACCTAAACACCGGTAGAAACAATTTGGGCGGAACTGTAGCCGGAAATAGTGGGATTGCAGGCCAACTTGTGTTTGAAGCGTCAGTCTATATGAATAGCACTCAGCATCGCAGAGATATTCAATTCCGGAGCTTAAATGCACCTGTTCCAGCTACAGCAACAACGAATGTTTCTGTCCTTTCATTTGATAACACGGGGAAAATAAAGGATGCGAATAATGTCACGCTAACCAATTATGAGGCAAATACGTGGTATCGTTTGAAACTGTTCGTAGATAACACAGCGAGGAAAGTAACCTATTTTGCCAATGATCAATTGCTAGGAGAAGCTTCCCTTCCAGGGGCATGGTTGAATATCAGGCACATTTATTTGTATCAATATTTTAAAAGTGGCGTACAAGGTGAGTTCTATGTCGATGATCTTAAACTCGCGGATTATGTTCCGGTGTCAGGTCTCAACACTTCACTCGATTCGCTTGAACTATCAGAGACGACCAGCTCCACCATAACGGCTACTACCTTACCAGCAGATGCGTCTGATCAACGTTTCATATGGCACGTGGACGATCCAACGGTCGCTTCTGTCACGTATGGTTTGATTAGCGCACATAAGGAAGGACATACAAGCGTTACGGTGAGCACTTATGAAGGCGCATTCAAGAAAATAATTCCGATAACCGTCGTCAAACCTGTGGTTTTAGAAGCGATTACCTTACCTAGTCAAGCCTCTCTAGTTGCAGGAAAAACGCTTCCCTTACAAGCGGTATTCCAACCGGATAATGCGACGAACAAGAAGCTGACCTGGCAGTCATCCGATTCGAATGTTGCCACGGTTAATACGAATGGGGTAGTTACCGGAATTGCTGCAGGCAATACAACGATTACAGCTACATCGGAATTAAACGGAGCTCTTACTAGCCATACTTCGGTAACTGTAACGCCATTTATTCCCCTTGTAAGTGTAAGCTTTACGAATGCGCCGGTACAAATGACCAATTATACGACTTTCCAGTTGAATGCTGCCGTAGAGCCAGCCAACGCGACAGATAGCGTGTTGACATGGCAATCCAATAATCCCAGTCGTATTCGCGTTGATGAGAATGGGCAAATCAGGGCATTGAAAGTAGGCACGGCCACCATAACGGCCACCTCATCCAATGGGAAGCAAGACTCTGCGACGATTGAAGTTAAGGCTCCTGTGCTGGAGGATCCACAAGAATACGATACCCTTAGAATTCGCTGGAAGGAAACAATAACTGGCAAGGACACATTAGACATTACAAACAGTGAAATTAAGAGCAGAATTGATGACAATGCCGCGAAAGCCCAATTGTATTGGGATAGCCTGCAAGTAAACGGGGCGGGTCCAACACTTTGGACGGATTTAGTGACTTCTGCATCGGATTCAACTTTCGTCATTGATCACTATTCACGCTTGAAAACGATGGCACAGGCATATGCAACGAGGGGAACGCTTCTCTCTAACAATCCTGCGTTAAAGGCTGACATTATTCAAGCTATGGATTGGATGTTAGACCATTTATATACGAATACAGGGGTGGAATTCGGGAATTGGTGGAACTGGGATATCGGGATACCCACACGATTAGCAGATATCCTCGTCCTCATGTACGACGATTTGACGCAGGAACAAATTGCCCGAAATACAGCGAGTATCGATCATTACATTGGCGATGTTAGTTCACCTACATTTACACAGGTAGGGGCGAATCGTTCGGATATTATGCTAATTGAAACGAGAATGGGGCTAGTTGAGAAAAATTATGATCGTCTTATTCAGGCGCGTGATGGATTGACACCTCTCTTTGATTATGTGACTACTGGCGATGGTTTCTATGAGGATGGTTCGTTTATTCAGCATAGTAAGGTCGCTTATACGGGTAGTTATGGCGAAGTGCTCATTAGTGGCATGGGGAATTTGCTGCTGTTATTGAATGGGAGCACGTGGCAGCCTGTTGTTCCTGAATTAGAGCATGTGTATCGATGGATTCAAGAAGGATATGCGCCAGTCATGTACCAAGGACAGATCTTGGATATGACGCGTGGGCGTGCGATCGTTCGGGAAGGTTTAGATGCGTATGGATCGGCTAAAAACATACTAATTGGTATGTCCCGTATCGCGCAAACGGCTTCAGTGGAGAGGGCTGCGTATTTAAAAAGTTTCATTAAATATCACTTCCAGTTTCTTCTGGCTCGAGGGCTGACATATAGCCAACTTCCTCTCGATTTGGCAGATGGGATTAAAGCATGGATGGAAGACGCATCGATTCAACCCCTAGCCCAGCTTCCAGAACACTTCGAGATGAATGCGATGGCTCGGAGCATACATGTCGGTGATGATTATTTATTTGGCGTAAGCAAGAGTTCTAAACGAATCGTAACCTATGAGTTGACAAATGGTGAAAATGCGAAAGGCTGGTATACCGGCGATGGTATGACTTATCTGTACAATCATGACCTATCGCAATACACGGATAACTATTGGGCAACCCTCAATTGGTATCGCTTGCCAGGTACAACTGTCGTTGTAAGACCTAGAACTTCCGATCAGTACCAATATGGCGATGGAGAATCCGCTCCTGCCAATGCTTGGGCCGGTGGCGCAGTGCTAGGGAAATATGGGGTTACTGGCATGAATTTAATCCAAAACGGCACACAGTTGAAAGCGAATAAGTCGTGGTTTGCATTTGACAATGAGATTATTGCCTTAGGTTCAGATATTACTAGTACAGATAATAAAACCGTAGAGACAATTGTAGACCAGCGCAAGCTGTCTACGACCAATACGAATGAACTCATGGTAAATGGGGAGCCCAAGAATAGTTATTTCGGAGAAGAAACGCTGGAACATCCGGAATGGGTTCATTTGCAAGGCAATGTGGATGGTGCAGATATCGGTTACGTCTTTCCAGGTATACAATCACTTAAACTGATGCGTGCGGAACAAGAAGGGAGATATTCGGATACGAGCTTAAGTAATCCGCCTGAAGCAACGGTACCGACGGAGCTCTTAAAAAATAATTATTTGACCATGTGGTTTGATCACGGCTCGAATCCTACCCAAGATAGCTATCAATATGCCATCCTGCCGAATGCGAGCAAGACCGAAACTTCTGCGTATGCTTCTTCTCCGGATTATACGGTTCTGGCTAATTCACAGGACGCTCAAGCGGTTCGCGAAAACAAGCTAGGGGTGACGGGCTTCAATTTTTGGAAGGATAAAGTAACGACTGTCGACGGTTTGACCTCCAATCGTCAAGCATCCGTCATGTTGAAAGGGAACAAAGCTACGGGTGTATATGAGATCGCAGTTGCTGATCCTACGCTGGAGAACAATGGGTTCATCGAGATCGCGTTAGACAAGCCTGTTCAGCAAGTGATTAGCAAGGATAGTCGGATCGAAATTGTATCGCTCAACCCTACTTTGAAATTCAGAGTGAATGTACAGGATACGATGGGCAAATCGCAGCAGGTCTCCTTACAATTGATTCCTGAAGAAGAAACGGGATCAGGCACAACAGATCCTGAATCAACGAATCCTGAACCAATAGATTCAGAATCAACACAACCTGAACCATCGGAAAAGCCGACAATCATCACCATCAAAGATGATAAAGCTACGGTAGAAATGGAACATGACAAGGATACCGTCTCCGTGCCATTGAAGCAGATTCCGGGTGTTCCGCTAGAAGTTAACGGCGTGACAGCTCAGATCATCATTCAGCCTGAACTGATGAAGGCACTGAAGGAGCGAGTAGTAGTTGGCGATGGCAGCCAAGCTTCGCTCGAGATTACGGCGCGGCCTATAACAGAGCCAACTATTGTACATGCAGGTACATTGGATCCTACTGTTCGCATGCGTGTAGCAAGTCAGGCGATTGAATTTACACTCCGCATTCGTTCTGAGGATGGTGAAACGTGGTCGGCAAATGACTTCCAATCTGGCGTAGACGTCGTTCTGCCGTTCGATCCTGCAGGTGCAGATCCGGAACTGCTTGGTGTGTATAAGTTTAATAAAGCCAATGGGAACTGGGAATATGTTGGTGGTACCCTAGATACAGCAGCTAATAAAGCCACATTCACGCCAGATCAACCAGGCATTTACGCTGTACTGGCGTATAATAAGAAGTTTGATGATATGCCTGACACACACTGGGCTGCTCGAGCTGTGCAAGTATTGTCTGCGAAGCATATCATTGAAGGCATGACCTTGGGGGAATTTAATCCCAACGGGATAACGACGCGAGCACAATTTACTGCGTTATTAGTTCGCTCCTTACATTTGAAGAAACAGGCAGCATGGACTCCGAAATTCGAAGATGTCCAGGAAAATGCTTGGTATGCCCAAGATGTTGCTGCAGCAAGTGGAGCTGATCTGATCTCAGGTGTTACGGAACAGTCCTTCGACCCGAATGGGGAAATGACACGTGAACAGATGGCGATCTTGCTAGTCAGAGCTTACGAATATATCAACGGCAGTTACAAGGCAATCGATCGTAAACTGGATGACTATACGGATCATAGTGACATTTCTACCTGGGCCGTAGAAGATGTGAATAAGGCAATTGAGCTAGGAATTCTTTCAGGTGTATCGAACGAGCGCTTCTCTCCGTCTTCCACAGCTTTGCGAATGGAAACGGCGGAAGCATTATACAAATTTCTTATAAAGAAATAGAAACCAAGACAGAGGTAGCCGTGAGAGCGGCTGCCTTTTCGTGTTGGCTGGAAAACCTTCAAAATAAAGTACATACAATAGAGGATTTTACCAATAGGAGAAGAATTCAAAACTAGAGCACTCATTTAAATTAGGGGACGTTTACTCATGAGACTAAAAGAATATGTAATAGATTCCTTAATGAACTTAACTTCTGACGGTATCGTAATCGTTGATGTAAATGGAACGGTGCTAGAGGTGAATACGAAATTTGAAGAGTTACATGGGTGGACGAGGGAAGAGGCTATTGGGCAAGTCTTGCCGATGACGCCTGACGAATTCAAAGAAGATGCACTTAGACTATATCAATCCTTAATTAACGGCGAAGAAATTAAGAATTTCGAATCGCTTAAACTTAGAAAAGACGGATCTACATTTTATGCGAATGTCACGGTTTCCCCTGTGAAAAATGCAGAAGGTTTAGTCATCGGATTTGTAGGTGTGGAAAGGGATATTAGTGAGAAGAAAAAGGCGGAAGAGGAGCTACTAGAAAGAGAAAATCAGTATAGAAAATTGCTCAAACTCAATCCTGAACCCATCGCGCTGCATATGGATGGCATCCTCCAGTTTGTTAATGATGCGTGCTGTAAACTTTTTGGCGGTGGTTCTTCAGAGGAGTTCAAAGGAAAATCCATTTATGATTTTTTTTGCCCAAAGGATAAACATCTCATTGTAGCGCGTCTTCAGCAGGTCATGCACTCAGAAGTGGACAGCTACAGTGAATTCATTGAGCATAAGATGCGAAAGTTAGATGGAACACTCTTGGACGTAGAAATTTCTTCCATTTATGTGTATAAAAATGTAGGATTTCCAGTAGTACAGAGTGTGATTCGTGATCTCACTGAACGCAAAAAGTCCGAAGAAACGATGATTCGGTCTGAGAAATTGGCGCTCATTGGTCAATTAGCTGCTGGAATCGCTCATGATATACGTAATCCATTGACTTCCTTGAAAGGGTTTGTCCAGTTACTTAAATATAAACATACAGACTATGTTGATATCATGATGGAAGAACTTGAACATATCAATTATGTTGTCAATGAATTTATGACGCTTGCCAAACCGCATCTAAGCTATCACATAGCATGCAGACCCATAGAACTTGTTCAGAGTGTCATTAGTTTCTTACAACCGCATGCACTTCTTCATAACGTTCAAATACAAGTGGAGATGGACCAAGAAATTCCTGTCATTACTTGCATACCCGACCAAATCAAACAAGTATTAATTAATGTGTTGAAGAATGCGATAGAGTCTATGGACGGTGGAGGGTTAATCCAAATATCGTGCAGAAATCAATCCAATCGTAGCTTGATTATTTCTGTTAAAGATCATGGTGTAGGTATTTCGGAAGAAAGGTTAGCTCAGTTAGGTGAGCCATTTTACACAACGAAGGCGAATGGAACCGGTTTGGGTATCATGGTTTGCAAGCGGATTGTGGAAGGACATGGTGGTACATTTTCTATTCAGAGCCAACTTCATCAGGGGACTACCGTTGAAATAGCGTTACCTATCGTTTCCTATTGACAATCAAACAAAACAATGATATTTTAAAACTTATAAAACACATTGAATTAATCGGAATTAAGAAGCTGACTGGTCATCCGGAAGCATGGATTATTGAATCCATGCTTTTTCGTATTTTAAAATGAGGAGTGGATATGGAATGGGCGTATTATTGGAATCTTTGCAACTTACAAGCTTAAATAAAGTGGATCGCTGGGCTGAAATTAATAAAACGAATATTCAATTCAATCAAGAAACAGTGAACGTGAATTTAATCGGTACGGATCATAAACAGATCCCTTCTTTACTCCATGCATTAAAGACGAATAAACTGACGCTTGGGCATATTCAATCATCTCTTAAACAAGTTGATTTGTATAATTCGGAGGCTATTCTCTACTCAGAAGAGGGGGATAAATATAGGGTGCCGTTGTTTTGATCCTTCTGTAGAGAAAGGAATGTAGGCCTTGAAATTTGCCCTATTTAGCTTAATGATGAATATACCTAATGCAGTAAGCGGAGAAACCCTAACAACTAATCAGAAATTCGAGAACGTGCTGAAACAGGCCGCTCTTGCTGAAGAACTGGGCTTTGATGCTTATGGTGTGGGGGAACGGCATGGTGCACCGTTTATCTCATCTTCCCCACCAGTCGTTCTAACCGCAATTGCTGCTAGAACTTCACGTATTCGATTGTTAACAACGGTAACCGTACTTAGTGTACTTGATCCGATACGCGTTGCTGAGGACTATGCGACACTCGATCATCTCTCAGGTGGAAGAATTGAGATGATCATTGGGAAAGGGAATGACCCACGCCACTATCCGCTTTTCGGTATTACGGAAGAGGAACAGTGGGAATCCCTTGCGGAGAGGTATGCACTCCTGAAACGATTATGGAAGGAAGACAATGTTACATGGCAGGGACGGTATCGTTCACCTTTGGATAATGTGACGACACAGCCGAGACCCTTCCAGCCAGATATCCCCGTATGGCATGGCAGTGCGTCAAGCACATTGTCAACGGAGTTGGCAGCGAAATATGGTGAACCGATTTTCTCCTCGAATACGTTTCATCCACAGGCCAAATACAAAGCGCTAATTGATCATTATCGTGAACGATTAGCCTATTATGGCCATGATCCGCAACAAGCTATTGTTGGCTCTGGATTTGGCAGCTTGTATTTGGCGAACACTACGGAAGAAGCCATTGAGCGCTTTCGTCCGTATTACGATGCGTTCCATGCAACAGCAGCCTCTCAGGTCAACAATTCGCCTTTCAAAGATCTGGAGGACAACGTGAAGAATGGGCCAGTCCTGATTGGTAGTCCAGATCAAGTAATCGAGAAGATCCTGAACTATTATGAAGCCTACGGGCATCAAGTGGTCAGTATCAGTGTAGATGGGTTGAGCGAAACTGAGCAGCGCGAACAGATTGAGCGATTTGCCACCGAAGTTGCGCCTGTATTGCGACGAGAGATTCCAAGTACTGTATGGAACCATTCACCGGTGGGCTTAACGGTATGAATATCATGCCAATCATCCGTTCCATACTAGGTTAGTGAATGAATCTTTACTACCAGATCCCTTACAGCATGCGCTGTAAGGTTCTTTTCATGCTTAGAGGTTTACATAAGGGGTGACAAATGGAACGCTATTGGAAACGCAATTTGCATATACTATGGCTGGGATTATTTATTAGTCATATCGCATATACCTTATCTGTACCTTTTTTTCCAATCTTCTTGCAAGATGATTTAGGGATTCATAATAGGCTAGAAATGTGGTCAGGTATATCGATTTCCATTAGTTTTCTAATCAGTGGGTTGTGTGCGCCATTCTGGGGATCCTTAGCCGATAAGTTTGGGAAGAAACCTATGTTAATTCGTTCAGGTATTGGCTTGGCATTGGCTCATTTTGCCAATTACTTTGTCGTTGATTTGTTCTCTTTCATCCTGGTTCGGGTATTTCAAGGACTCATGGCAGGGTTTGGTCCTGCTTCCATCGCGTTGGTTGGCACGAATACACCGGAGAAACACGTCGGATACGCGCTCGGTGTGATTTCAACATCAACGGCAGCGGGAGGGATTATCGGACCTCTCGTCGGAGGCGTACTAAGTCATTGGATGGGACTGCGAGCATGCTTCATTGCCTCGGGAATTATTACGTTAATGTCTGCGCTTATCGTACTTGTCGGTGTGAAAGAAGTTCATAAGCGACAAGATGAAGCACGTATAAGTGTTTTTCAGGATCTCAAACATGCGGCTCGCAACTCCAAATTGATGGGGATATTCGGGTTAACTTTACTCGTCTCTACTTCAGTTATGATTATGGAGCCCCTGCTGACACTCTATGTCGTGCAAATCGGTGGAAGTGTAGATAAAGCAACGCTGAGCTCCGGAATTGTCTTCTCAGCAGTAGGAGTAGCTACGGTCATTATGGGACCTCGGTGGGGGATTATCGGCGGGCGAATCGGTTATGAGAAGGTATTGTTCATTGGCTTGCTGGGCGGTGGTATTGGCAATCTGCTGCAGCTCGGCGTTCATCATCTGATTGGCTTTGGTATTCTTCGTTTCAGTTATGGTTTGTTTTTTGCTGCTGTGTTTCCAGCGCTGAATGTGCTTATCGTCAAATACACGGAAGCTGATTTCCGTGGAAGGGCCGTGAGTCTAAACCAATCATCCAGTCAATTCGGTATTGTTGTCGGGCCTTTACTAGGTGGGTTCATGGGGGGCTGGTTTGGTATTCAATTCATATTCCTATTGACAGGTGTAACGCTGCTTGGAGCTGCTTGGCAGAGGAAGATCGTCAATGCGAAGCGCATGGATCAGCAGTTGCATGGTTGAGGGACATTACATAACAAAAAGATTGAAATTTATGAAGTCGACCGTTGACAAATGGTTGTCTGACTTACTATAATTTAAATACAAGTAAATTAATCGGAATTATCGGAATCAACCAGATAACTGGAGATGCTTCATCCTAACCGGGATGTTTGCGTCTCTTTTTTTTAAAACTTAGCTTTGAGGAGGAGTTCTTATGAGAATAGACTGGACATTTACGTTGGATCAACCTTGGACGCTAGATCGTGTATTGAATTTTGTGACCATGGCCAATCAATATACGAGTCAGATTTATTTGGGAACACACGGAGAGAAGGTGAATGCGAAAGGCCTATTAGGAATCGTATCTTGGAGTATGTCTCTGCGAGAACACGCCACCATTGCGTTACAACTTGACGGCATTGATGCACAGGAAGCGTTCGAAGGTGTATCTACCTATCTGCATAATCAGGACGATGCTTTACATACAACATACTCTCGTAGTTCTTGATGATGGGTAAGTGGGAGAGGAAGTCATAATCATATGAATATTGAAAATATCGAAGCTTTCGTTTATGTCATTCATTATAACAGTTTCAACAAGGCAGCGGATGCGTTGTTCTTATCTCAGCCTTCCGTAACCGCTCGCATTCAATCGTTGGAACGTGATTTGAACACCCTGCTCTTCGAGAGAGAAGGTAGAAATTTCACATTGACTGATAAAGGAAAGCAGTTTCTTCCCTTTGCCCAGCAAATTCTCCAATCGTATAAGAAGGGCAAGCAACAGCTCCAACATGTGAATAAAGACTACAATGAGCTCAGAGTCGGTTGTACCGTTTCTGTTTCCAATTATATGATCCCCGAAATTCTTCCAAGAATTAAAAGCCAACACGCTCACCTTCAGATTAAAGTAACGACTGCCCCAACAGAGGTTATTCTGGAGATGCTTCTGAATAAAGAAATTGATATCGGTTTTGTTCGAAATGTAACGCATCCCCACGTAGATATTCTAGGTTTTTACGAGGATCCAATTCGTCTTTTTGTTCACCCTAGCCATCCTTTTGTGAAAAATAAACCTCTGACAATTAAAGACGTAGGCCGCGAATCGCTTGTCTTCTTTGAGTGCGGATCACTCGATTGGGTGAAGATCCATCGGCTTTTTGCAACTATGGATCACCCTCCGCAGATCGAGTACCAAATCGATAACCTGGAAACAGCGAAAAAGCTGGTTGCCAAAGGTTTGGGAATCTCCTTCCTGCCTGAACTGTGTGTGCGCCAAGAAGTAAAAGAAGGGTTGCTTGTCCCCATTGATATTCAGGCATTAGGCGGTCTCTCTTTACGTACCATTCTTATTACATTGAAAGAATCCAGCCTTGATTTCTCGCACTTAGTACTGAATGCATTGCAGGAATTCGATTGGAAAAAAACGGCTATATAGAACAATTCTATTCATCAATAGAACATCTTTATCTACGATTGACCGTCCCATTTGGCGGTGATACAGTAAGTACAAAGTTAAATACCAATTAAACCAATAGGAATTATTGTTAATTGAATGGGAGGAATTAGAATGTCGAAACGGAAACAATTAAAACTTGGAGCAATTATTCATGGTGTAGGTGGCAACATGTCATCTTGGAAACATCCAGATGCGATTGTGGATGCCAGCGTTAATTTCAAGTATTACAAAGAACAAGCACAGAAAGCAGAAGCGGGTAAATTTGATTTGCTGTTTATCGCTGACGGATTGTTCATCAATGAGAAATCGATTCCCCATTTCTTAAATCGGTTTGAACCGATTACTATTCTTTCCGCACTCGCATCTGTCACTTCCAAGATTGGGCTTGTTGGAACGCTTTCGACGTCATACAGTGAACCTTTCACGGTGTCGAGACAATTCTCGTCACTCGATCATATCAGCGGTGGCAGAGCAGGTTGGAATGTCGTCACATCACCGCTGGAAGGCTCGGCGCTGAACTACAATAAGAAGCTGGAAGAACATCCGGATCACCCTAAGCGTTACCGAATTGCTTCGGAATATCTGCAGGTATCCAAGGGATTATGGGATTCATGGGAAGACGATGCCTTCACAAGAGATAAACAATCAGGAGAATTCTTCGATCCTGAGAAGCTGCATCGTTTAGACCACAAGGGTGAATTCTTCTCTGTACAGGGGCCGCTTAATATCGGTAGATCGAAGCAAGGTCGACCGGTTATTTTCCAAGCGGGATCATCAGAGGATGGCAAAAATTTAGCCGCCAAAGAGGCGGATGCCATCTTTACGGGCCACCCGACGGTGGAGGATGCGCAGCGTTTTTATCAGGATGTGAAAAATAGAGCCACTGGCTTCGGTAGAAATCCCGACGAGATTGTTGTTATGCCTGGTATCGGTCCCATCATAGGCGTTACAGAGGAAGAGGCAGAGCGTAAATACCAAGAAGTAGCGAGCTTGGTGACAATTGGGGAAGCACTAGCGTATCTTGGCCGGTTCTTCGAACATCATGATTTTACGCAATATGATCTCGATGCCCCTTTCCCAGAACTAGGTGATCTGGGTAAAAACAGCTTCCAAAGCACGACGGATCGCATTAAGCAGCAAGCGCAAGAAGAAGGATTAACGCTTCGACAAGTCGCTCTGCAATCCGCAACACCAAGACCTTTGTTTATCGGTACGCCAACTCAAGTTGCAGATCGCATACAAGAATGGTACGAAAGCGGCGCAGCAGACGGATTTATAGTTGGATCAGGAGTTCCGAATGGTTTGAGCGATTTTGTAGATTTAGTGATTCCAATTCTACAGGAACGTGGCATTTATCGAACTGAATATGAGTCGGATACGCTCAGAGGGAATTTGGGGCTGCCTTTTCCAACAAATCGCTATGTGAAAGAGACTGTAAGTAACTAATTGGATGAACCAATGAAGGGGGAGCGTTAGATATGAATAGATCAAAAGGTTGGATCAAATGGAGTGCGTTATCGTTAGCTATTGCCCTTGTGTTAACAGGGTGCGGTTCCAAAGACAATAGAAGTTCGGATGCCTCGCAATCAGCGAGTCCTAAGCAAGAGGGCAAACAAGCGGCGGTGGTGGGTGGAGAGTTTACTTATGCGCTGGCAACTTCCCCGGATTCGCTAGATCCGCATCGCAGTGGGCTTGCGGTAGCCGTGAGAGTGCTTCGCACGATCTACGATAGTCTGGTTGTACAATTACCGGACGGTTCGATTAAACCGTGGCTGGCCACGGAATGGACAGTGTCTCCTGATGGTCTTAGTTACACATTCAAATTACGCAAAGATGTCAAGTTCCAAGATGGAACACCTTTTAACGCGGAAGCGGTGAAATTCAATTACGATCGGATTCTCGATCCAGCAACGAAAGCGGCGAATTCAGTAGCGTTGATTAAACCCTATAAATCTGCGGAAGTCATCGACGAGTTCACGGTCAAGATCAATCTTGAGACACCTTCCAGAGCATTTCTAGGTAACCTAAGTCAAGCTTTGCTCGGCATTGTATCACCAACAGCAGCCAAGAAATATGGGGATCAATTTGGTAAAAATCCAGTTGGATCAGGTCCGTTCTCCTTCGTGAAATGGGAAGAGAATGCTTCCATTCAAGTGAAGCGCAGCTCTGATTATAACTGGGCGCCAGAGATTGTTGAGAACAAAGGGAAATCGTATCTAGATCAAATTACCTTCAGCATTGTTCCGGAAGAAGCGACTCGGATCGGTTCTGTTCAAAGTAAGCAAGTTCTGGCTGGCGAGACAATTCCCCCGCAGAATATTGTTTCATTGAAGTCTGATTCCAGCGTCCAAGTTCACCAGGTCAATACGAATGGATTGCCTTACACGTTATTCATTAATCAACGCAAAGCGCCTTGGGGTGAGGTAAAAGCTAGGCAAGCGCTGCAATCAGCCATTGATGTAGATGCGATTGTCAAAACACTTTACCTGGGGACGTACCCACGTGCTTGGTCGCCGTTATCGCCTGGTGTTTTCGGTTATGATGCATCGCTAGAAAATGGGGTTAAGCCTGATCTTGCGAAAGCGAACAAATTATTGGATGAACTTGGTTGGCTCAAAGGCGCGGATGGTATTCGCGTGAAAGACGGCAAGAAACTGACGCTGCATTATGTCGACGGATCGCCTAACCGTGAGAAACGAAATGATATTGCTGTCATTATTCAACAACAGTTAAAACAAGTGGGTATTGTAGTTGAAGTAGAAATTACGAAGGATACCGCCAATGTTGTGTATACCAAAGGTGATTATGATATCTATGGAAATAGTCAAGTAAACTCAGACCCCAATGCGCTCTACGCCTTCTATCATACAAGTGATCCAAAAGCACGACCAAGTCTTCCCGGCCTTGCAGATCCACAAGTAGATAAGTGGCTGGAACAAGGGGCCATCGAACCCGATGATAAGAAGCGTGCGGAACTGTATAAACAAGTGCAGAAATCAATTATCGATAATGCGGTCATCATTCCTATTTATGTGTTCCCTTATACGGTAGCTGCTTCGAAGACCGTGAAAGGTTTGAAATTTGACTCGTTAGGGTACCCGCTCTTTAATGATACGTTTATCCAAAAATAATGCTATAGGGAGCTAACTGATATGAGCAGGATATTAACGGAACGGCTGCTAGTTTCATTGCTGGTCATTCTTGGTTCCTTAATCCTTGTATTTTGCATCCTGTATGTGCTGCCAGGAGATCCTGTGCTTTCCATGATTGATCCTTCGTCCATGTCACCGGAGGCGATTGCCAATTTAAGGAGTCAGCTCGGACTAAATGAACCTTTCTATGTTCAATTTGGACATTATTTCATGTCAATGATCCATGGCGATTTCGGTAAATCATTATTGAATAGTGAACCTGTGTTGCCCAAAATTCTGAAACATCTCCCAGCAACTTTGGCACTCACGTTAGCTAGTACGCTTATATCCACGATTATTGGTGTAGGGCTGGGAGTTCTTTCAGCCATACACCGCAATCGGTGGATTGATGTAGTAGCTCGTATTGTCGGATTGTTCGGCATATCCATGCCGACGTTCTGGTCCGGCATTCTGCTGATCCTCATTTTTTCCGTGTCTCTAGGCTGGTTTCCTGCTATGGGCTCAAAAGGATTCATTACACTTGTTCTTCCTTCACTCACGCTTGGCTTCGTAGGAGCGGGTTTCATCGTTCGGATGGTGCGTAACTCTATGCTCGAAGTCATTAATGAACATTTCATTGTGACTCTGCGTGCCAAAGGATTATCGGAACGATTGGTCATGTATCGACATGCGCTACGCAACGCGTTAATTCCTGCTATCACGATTATTGGCATTCATATCGGAGATTTAATGGCAGGTACAGTAGTGATTGAAACGGTCTTCTCCAGGCAAGGGATTGGCCGTATTCTCGCAGATGCCATCATGTCCAAAGACTTGCCAGTCGTGCAAGGCGTCGTATTCTTCTCAGCAATCATCTACGTCATTGTCAATTTGCTAGTAGACATTTCTTATGTATTTATTGATCCACGAGTGCGCCGAACACAATAATTCGAATAGAAGCGCTTATGCGGAGAGGAGAATGGTGACGATGAAAGATGTTCTTTCTACAAGAACGATGTGGCCGAAACCGAAGTGGCATCTTCGTTTCACAAAGCTATCCAGAACTTGGAATGCATCAGAGATTCTGGTGTATCTAGCAGCGATCATGGCGTTGTTTATTATCGGATGTGCGCTTTTCCCACAATGGATTGCGCCTTATGCACCTACAGCGATGCTCACCGATCAAATTATGCATGCCCCAAGTAAGGCGCATTTATTTGGAACAGATTACTTTGGTAGAGATGTATTCAGTCTTGTCGTGTATGGCAGTCGTGATTCTCTCATTATTGGTTTCTCCTCTGTGCTCGCTGGAGGCATTATTGGAGGAAGCATTGGTGCGCTTTCTGGATATATCGGCGGCGTTATTGACACGATCTTCATGCGGATTATCGATGTGTTAATGACGATTCCGGGCATTCTATTAGCACTAGCCATTGCTGCAGCTCTTGGCCCTCATTTATTTAATCTCATCTTTGCAGTTGCGGCAGCCTCTGTCCCACAGTATGCAAGGGTCATGCGGGGCCAGATTCTGAGCATAAAAAATCGATCCTTCATTACCGCCTCCAGATCCATAGGCGCTTCTTCTTTACGTATATTTGTCCGTCATGTTCTAACGAATGCCTGGTCGCCACTCTTGGTTATGTCCACAATCGGTTTAGGAGCTTCGATTCTGGTTAGTGCAGGGCTAAGTTTCCTAGGATTAGGTGTGCTCAAAGAGATTCCGGACTGGGGATCGCTTCTCTCACAAGGACGAGGTTATCTGACAGTAGCATGGTGGATATGTACGTTTCCAGGTCTCGCAATCACGCTATTCGTCATATCTGTTAATTTAATCGGAGATAAGCTACGTGACTCCCTGGATCCAAAGCAGAGAAGGGCATAACTAGGAGGCGGCGCAAGTTGAAGCAACTGCTTGAAATTGACAACTTAAGTGTACAATTCAGAACGAATAAAGGGTCGATTACGGCCATTCAAGACGTTTCTTTGACAATAGGCGTAGGCGAAACGATCTGTCTTGTCGGAGAATCGGGCAGTGGTAAATCGGTGACTTCCAAATCTGTCATGCGTTTAATCGATTATGAAAATGGTCATATTTCCGGAGGCCACATTGTTCTCGATGGTGAAGATCTAACGACGTTGTCACAGAAGGATCTTCGGGGGTTACGAGGGAAGAAGATGGCTATGGTGTTTCAAGAACCCATGGCCGCTTTCGATCCGGTTTTTACCATAGGCAGTCAAATTACCGAAGTCATTACTGGGCATAAACAAGGGAATCGGGAACAAGCGTGGGAACGTGGCGTGTATTTATTAAAGCGTGTAGGCATTCCTGAGCCGGAAATCCGAATGAACCAGTACCCTGGCGAGCTTTCTGGCGGAATGCTGCAGCGGGCGATGATTGCAATGGCGCTTACATGCAGTCCGCAATTGCTTATTGCAGATGAACCAACGACTGCGCTTGATGTCACGATTCAAGCGCAAATTCTTCACCTGCTGCAGGAGCTGAAGGAAGAATTCAATATGTCGATCCTGCTTATCACACATGATTTGGGGATTGCGGCTGAGATGGCCGACAAAATTATCGTGATGTATGCGGGGCAGATCGTTGAGCAAGCAAGTGTAGGGCAATTGTTCGCTAAGCCCCATCATCCCTATACGAGAGGATTGCTTCGATCCATTACGACGATGGACAGCAATCGGTCGTCCCGATTATTCTCTATTGAAGGGACGATTCCCCATCTCTCGGATTTGCCGTCGGGGTGCCGTTTTCATCCAAGATGCCCTTTTGCGACGGAACGCTGTGTGAAAGATAGTCCACCCCTACGCTTCGTAAATGAACGTCTTACGGCATGTTGGTACGCGGAAGAATTAGTGGAGCGTGCGGATTGGCAGCAATATGCTGGAGTTGTAGATACGACAGGAAATACAAAGCTCGATACGATAAACGAGGCGAAGGCAGATCAACGACTCGACGATGTCGCAGAGAGAGAGATTTCAACTAACGATACACTCTTCGAGGTGAAAGGGTTAAGTAAATTTTACCCTGTAGGGAAAGGAACATTCAATCGTTCGAAATCCTATATTCACGCGGTGGAGGATGTATCCTTTTCGATTAAGAAGGGAGAGACCTTTGGTTTAGTTGGTGAATCGGGTAGCGGTAAGTCTACCTTAGGCCGGGTATTGCTGCAATTGGAGAAGGCAACGGAGGGAGAGGTTCTATTCGAAGGAGAAGATTTATCTAAACTTTCGAGCAAAGGACTACAGGACGTACGCCGAGACATGCAGGTCATTTTCCAAGACCCGTACGGTTCTGTGAACCCGCGTTGGCGGGTTGGCGATATTATTGGGGAACCTTTCGATATCCATGAATCGTTAAGCAAGTCAGAGAAACGGGCCAAAGTTGAAGACCTGTTGGAGTTAGTAGGACTGAATCGTTCCGTATATGATCGGTTCCCTCATGAGTTCTCGGGAGGTCAACGACAACGCATTGGTATTGCGCGAGCTATTGCGCTCAACCCCAAGTTTATCCTCGCGGATGAGGCCGTATCGGCGCTGGACGTATCCGTACAGGCACAAATCGTTAATTTAATGCAGGACCTGCAGAAAAAACTGGGATTAACCTATTTATTTATCGCCCATGGCTTAAATATTGTTCGCCATCTGTCTGATCGTATCGGTGTTATGTACTTGGGGAAACTGGTAGAAATCGCACCAAGTGAGGAGCTGTTTCTCCATCCTGCCCATCCCTATACGAAGGGCTTACTTTCTTCCATACCATCGACGGATCCCTCGCACAAAAGAGCATGGATTGAGATCGAAGGGGAAATCCCTTCTCCTGCGAATCCACCGTCTGGCTGCAGATTTCACACGCGTTGCCCAGCGGCAACTGCAAAGTGTAAAGAAGAGCAGCCTGCGTTAGTGCCAATCAGGGAAGGGCACTGGACTGCTTGTCATTACCCTTTGTAAAGTAAAGCATAGGAGAAGGAGACATGATGACTCAGAAATCAGATAAGATAGATGCGGGATGGAACTTAGACAACAGCTACTCGCGGTTGCCTTCAATCTTCTATACGAAGATTCATCCAACTCCCGTGAGCTCTCCGAATCTCATTATATTGAATAGGCCCTTGGCGTCATCCTTGGGGTTGGATGATGACGAGTTGCGAAGTAATGATAGCTTAGCTATATTTGCTGGAAATCGGATCCCTGATGGAGGGCTGCCGATTGCGCAAGCCTATGCTGGGCATCAATTTGGACAATTGAACAAGTTAGGGGATGGAAGAGCGCATCTCCTTGGTGAGCAATTAACACCTCATGGAGGGCGGGTGGATATTCAGCTGAAGGGATCAGGCAAGACGCCGTACTCTCGCTATTTGGATGGGAGAGCGGGACTTGGACCGATGCTGCGCGAGTATATCATAAGTGAAGCCATGTTTGCCCTAGGAATTCCAACGACTCGAAGTTTAGCGGTAGTCTCAACAGGTGAAACCTTCCTTCGTGAGACGGAACAATCTGGCGCCATTCTAACCCGTGTCGCCGCCAGTCATATTCGCTTTGCAACTTTCCAATATGCATCGGTATATGGCACAGTGGATGAGCTCAGAGCGCTAGCGGATTACACCATACGAAGACACTTTCCTGAGGCTATGGGTGCTGAGAACCGTTACCTAGCACTGCTGCAAGAAGTGATTAAGCGCCAAGCGCACTTAATTGCTCAATGGCAGCTTGTTGGCTTTGTTCACGGTGTGATGAACACGGATAACATAGCGGTCTCTGGAGAAACGATTGATTATGGTCCTTGTGCTTTCTTGGACGTATATGATCAGGGGACCGTATTCAGTTCTAGAGATACCGAAGGCCGTTATGCGTATGGCAAACAACCGGAAATAGCTGCATGGAATCTCACCCGATTTGCTGAATCGCTCTTACCCCTGCTGCATGACAATGAGAAGCAAGGTGCCCAACTGATTGCGGATGAGATTGCGCATTTTTGTGAGCAGTATCACGCTAATTGGCTTGGGGGCATGAGGTGTAAACTGGGGTTGTTTAATGAAGAATCAGAGGATGAATCTCTTATTGACGCATTGCTCCATTTGATGCAAGAGAATCGCGCAGATTACACGAATACATTTCGTGCGTTAACGTTGGGAGAGCCTGAGGCCACGTCCATGTATGACAACATTGATTTCAAGCAGTGGTATGTACGATGGCAAGCTAGATTACATAGCCAGCATGGAACCAAAGCGGACTCGCAACAATTGATGAGGAAGCATAATCCAGCGATTATTCCACGTAACCATCGCGTAGAAGAAGCTTTAGCATCCGCTGTCAACCAAGCAGATTACTCTGTAATGGAGCGGTTGCTATCCGTTCTTTCTACCCCCTTCGCATATTCTCCTGAACAGATAGATTATGTCAATCCAGCTGATCCAACTGCCTGTTCATACCGCACCTTTTGCGGAACTTAATAGTGAAATAGCGGCTGTCTCAGAAGTCATAATAGACTTGTTGAAACGGCTTTTTTTTCGTTGATAACCAGCTTCCCGCAAACTAACTGGATTTCCTGTAGTTAAATTCTGTCAATTGTATCGATTTTTCAAATTTCATAGAATTTACCTGTATGTTTTCCATCTATTCACGAAGATACCTCAAATTCGAGCACATTAGCTGTAGTTTTTACATCTATATCAAAAATCCCCAGTGGAAATTGGTCCTGACAATTTAAATCTTAAGTTTAAGCCAAGACCTGATCCTTATCGTCATTGTAAATGCAAATGCAAATGCAAAGATCACTAAAGATACCATGTTCGGTCAAACAGGATTGCGAGAGCGCCTAAGAGGGTGGACCTTTTTTCGTACTCGTTGGTGAAGGGGCTTGTATGGATAGATTCCCTAATTTGCACGTTCATTCTAGATATTGATCAGTGTAATTTCAGATTTTGATGATGAGTTTGGGTTTTGACGATTTCCTAATTGTAAGGGTTTCCATATGATGAGTGTAATTGCTTGTACGCTAATCAGCACCATGCCGAAGAGCGCAATCATAACGAAGAGGTGATGTTGAATTGAAGAAAGGATCAAGTGGATATGCGAAACGGATCATCAGCTTGCTGCTTGCAAGCGCTTTAACTTTAGCAGGTTTACCTGCCGGTTTCTATAAAGCGCATGCGGATAGTGCTGTGGCAGGAACGCCGGGCGGCGTAGCTGAGAGCTTGCTGAAATTATGGCTCAAAGCGGATCCGGCTAGTATGACCGTGAATGGGAGTGGAGAAGTTACTTCTTGGAAGGACAGTGGTCCGCAAGAGAATAACTTTATTAATGATGGGACAGTGGGAGCTTCTAGTCCCCGGACGAAGCCGAAATATGTAGCATCCAATCCGTCACTGAATTTCCAACCTTCCGTGCAATTTATCCGCGCAGGCACTGGTAGTATTTTAGTAGATGGGGACGGGTTGTTCGCCCAAGATGAAGCCGTAGATCGTGCAAGCGTTTATGTGACGGCGGGTGGTTTAACGGAAACGAATAAGTCTTCGCAAATATTTTATGAAACGTTACAGGGGAAAGGGAAATTGGGGGCGTATCTTCCTTTCTACTCTAATCCGAATACGCAAGTTTTGTGGGATTCAGGCGATCTCGCCTCAGGTAGCAATCCACGTCTTACAACGGGATATAGCGTACCCCTTCGTCAATATAACAGTTGGGGTTTCCAATTTGACTCTCAGCCCGTGACAGGAAACGTTTACCAATCCGTTACGCTTGACGGTCAGCCGTATGCGACGTCAACAGCTTCACGCCTTCCGATGAAAGGTGTCCGGAGCAATCCGATGACGATTGGCTCTGCACTCAGCGGCGGTTCCGGTTATGACGGACAATTAGGCGAGTTGATTGTGTTTAACGGTGCGCTTACTGCGATGCAGCACAATCAAGTGCAAACGTATATGGCGCTCAAATTCGGAACGCCGCTGAAAGGAAAGGATTACGTCTCAGCGGGGGTGTCTCCGCAAGTAGTATGGCCGTCCACGCTTAATGCGGCATTTAACAATAATGTAGCAGGTATAGCTAAGGATGACGAAGGTGCGTTGGCGCTAGACACGAGCCGAAGCAGTGAAGACCCAGTAGCATCTCAGATCATCATCAGCGCCAAACAAGCGCTAACGGATAAACAGTATCTGCTATGGGGAGATAATGAAAGCACTGCGCCTTCTATTCCTTATGGCACGGGCTTCAAGCGGTCGACACGTACGTGGAAGGCTCAGAACACCGGTCATGTCGGTGCTGTGCAGGTTGCATTTCCGCAAGGGCTGCTTCCGTCTGGCGGACTCCTGCTAACGAGCAGCAGCGGAGATTTCAGCGATGCGGTGTCTCTCCCTTTAACCCAGGTTAACCTGCATGGGGAAACTTACTATGCGGCGGATGCGACGCTTGTCGATGGTTTGTATTTTACCTTTGCAGAGAAATTGCCGGATATTCAATTATCCGCTTTGGACGCTTGGGCGGGTAGTCAGCATCTGAGCATGACGCCAACGTTCTCACCGGCTAAGTTAGACGGCTATGAAGTAACGGTTCCTGAAAATGCCAGCTCAATTCGCTTGGATTGGCAGGCGGATGCAGGGATTTCAGCGGATGCGACGTTGACGAACAACACAGTGACGAACCAGCCAGTAAGCGATATGAATCAGATTGCGATGACGCCTGGGATTAACAAAATGAAGGTGAACGCAACCAGCGGCAGCTCGATGAATACATATGCCTTGCAAGCGTATCGGTTGTCGGCCAAAGGAACGAACGGCCGCATTCCGATGAACGCGACCACGGTGACCGCGAGTTCTTATCAACCGAACACAACCAATATCCCGGCCAATGTGGTAGACGGCATCTGGGATAACGATGTGCGTTGGTCGGCTTCGGGGCAAGGGGAGTGGCTGCAATTTGATCTCGGGCAGCCGGAGACAGTAACGTATCTGAACATCGCTTTTCTGAATGCGATCGACAGGGTATCTAGTTTTGAAATATTAGGCTCGAATCAATCGGATTTCCAACAATCGACGGTTCTGCTGACCAAACGAAGCTCCAGAGCTCTTCGTGTAGGCGATAGTATTTTGCAGCCTTATGTAATGGGTCAGCCTGGATCCTACCGTTATGTACGGTTGGTGGGGTATGGGAATAGTGCTTCAGGAAGTTCAAGCAGTTGGAATAGTATTACCGAAGTTGAGCTATACACCGGAACACCACCAGAAGTGACTGAGCCGACAGGACCAACGGGCCCGCCGCAAGCGGGGGATAAGCCGGTAGAGCCGCTGCCACCAGTTCAAGTTGTCCGTGTCCATACGGCAAGCGAGCTGCAGACAGCGCTCGATCAAGCTGCGCCAGGCACGACAATCGAGTTGCAGAATGGCACTTACGAGCAGCAAGGGCCTTTCATCATTAAGGATAAGCAAGGAACGGCTGCGCAACCGATTCGGGTGGTGGCCGTGGAGCAAGGAAAGGCGATTATCGCTGGGGACAGCTACATGTATATCCACAATGCCAGCTACGTCAGCGTGGAAGGGTTAACGTTCCATTCTGGCGGCGGGTCGGAGAATAGCGAAGATTCCTTGGAGAGCCGAGGCGTTTCCATCGAAATCAGAGATTCACTGAAAGGGTTACACCCTGGTGTAGAACTGTATGACACCAACAATGTCTCCATTTTGCGCAACACATTTGCCTTAGATGAAACAGGACAGAAATACAGGTTTACAAAAGGTGGACAGATCATCTGGTGCGTGATCGGCGTGGAGAACAGTTGCCGTTATGGCAGTGAATATAACGCTAACAACGCTGTCTATACAGGCGAAACATCACATACCCCAGAATCAACTCTGCTCACAGATGGCGGAACGGATCGGCACTATATCCGGGTAGAGGGTAACGGCAGTCACAACCGAATCGCCTACAACGATATTGGGCCGAAGACCGGCTTTGGCGCTGCAATTACGTACGATGGCCGAGATATGGTTTCGCAATACGACGTGATTGAGTACAATTATTTCCACGATATGGGTCCAAGGGTCACCAATGGGATGGAAGCGATTCGTCTCGGACTTTCTGGCCTGTCTCTGGTGCCCGGACATGTGACTGTACAGTACAACCTGTTCGACTCCTTAAATGGCGAAGATGAGATCGTGTCGGTGAAAAGCAGCGACAATACGATTCGGTACAACACAATTATAAATTCCTTCGGAGGCATGGTGGCTCGTCATGGTCATCGTAATAGCTTCTATGGAAACTTTATTATTGCAGACGGGAAAAAAGAAGGTACCAGCGGCTTCCGTATTTATGGGAATGATCATCAAATTTATAACAATTACATGGAAGGCTTGACCGACGATGCCATTACAGTGGATGGCGGCACGGAAGATGCCGGACCAGATGGTTCTGCGAATCCGATGATCCGTTGGGGGCTCGGTATGAATGATGTTGCACCTCTCCGTAGCTTGGAACCGGCAAGGCAGACTGAGCTGCTGCGTGGCCATTGGCGGCAATATAATGTTCAAATTTTTAACAATACGATTGTTAATCTAGCTAGTAAAGCCTCGGCACTCAAAATGGCGAAACGGACGTTTGAGCCAACAGGTACACAGGTTTATAACAATGTGATTTTTAGTAATGCGGGAACGATATTTAACGAGAAGGATATCACCGATGGCAGACCTAATTATGTCGGCAACATGACCGACGGTCTTGCCGCTGTGTCAGCAACAGCAACGGTTGTCAACGCGACGTACAAAGGTGATCTGAAGTTGGTTCGCAGCATGGACGGACTCATTCGGTTATCGCCATTAAGCCCAGCGGTCGATGCAGCACAAGGCCCGTACCTGCCGGGAGATGATATGGACGGCCAAAGACGGACGAATACAGTTGACGTTGGAGCGGATGAATATGTAACTGCGAGTGTGGTGACGCAACGTCCTCTTACATCGGCAGATGTAGGACCAAATGCTGGACAGAACATACCGGGTGAAGAGGAGAAGCCTGCGTTAAGCAGCCTTCAAATTAGTCCCAATTTGTCAATTACACCTGCATTTAGTTCAGAGATTACTTATTATACAGTGATAGTGCCGACAGGTACCAACAGTTTGACCGTGACGCCGGCTTCCGTCACTAAGGGTGCTGCCATTCAAGTGAGCGTAGACGGTGCTACTCCACAATCTGTTCTCAGCGGCAGCGAGAGCAGACCGCTCGCCATTGCGGCTAGCGGCAGTGTTATTCTGCTGGATGTGACGATGCCTTCAGGTGTACACAAAACATACACGCTACGGGCACAGCGTCCAGCGTCAAGTGGTTCGTCTTCATCGGGCTCTTCATCAGGTTCCTCATCGGGTTCTACGCCGGTGCCTGTACCAACGCCAACGCCGATACCGGAACCGAGTAAACCGTCTGTAGAACCCAAAGATCCGTCCACAACAGCGCCTGTGCAGGAATCTTTTGGCGATATGCCGAATCATTGGGCATCCGATGTTATCTCTCGCGCTGCTGCCAAAGGTATCGTGAACGGTTATGGGGATGGCAGTTTTAAACCTGATGAGCCTATGACAAGAATCCAATTTGCTGCTATGTTGGTTCGCGCGCTTGGTTTAAAGGTCGAAAAAGCAACGACTTCATTTGCCGATGGGGCAGATATTCCTGCCTGGGCAGTAGGCGAATTGGGGGCTGCGCTGAAAGCTGGCATTCTTCAAGGGTATGAGGACGACTCCTTGCGACCGAATAAAGCGATCAACCGAACAGAAATGGTTGCTATGCTAATCAGGGCTTATGCGCAACAAGGAAGCACGCCATCTCCTGTCTCATTTAGCGATAGCTCGCAAATCCCAGCTTGGGCTTTACCGCTCATTTCACAAGCCGTATCATTAGGACTTGTGACCGGACGTGAGCATAATTCGTTCGAGCCGTTGGCTGAGGCAACGCGAGCGGAAGCAGTAACGATTATTATGAGGTTATTAGAGCGCTAACGTTTTAGAGAACTCATCTTCTATACAACTACACATAAATGCAAGATGATATGCAGTAGGCCTAACATCCCGTTTTTTAAGGGATTTGGCCTGCTGCTTTTAGTGCTTTGTTAACATATTTGAAGGGAGCCATTAACATATGGAACATTTTGCACAATTAAATAGAGAGAATTGGAGTTCTTATTTTGACTTGACTGCGATCATCCAAGGGGGGGACCTCTACCTAAAGACTGTTCCTGTTCAAATAACGGATGAAATAGCCCCACATAGCCCCGGAACCGCGCATGACTACTATTCGAATGGAGATTACTGGTGGCCAAATCCCAATACACCGAATGGATTGCCCTATGTGCGCCGTGATGGCGAGAGTAATCCAGGCAACTTCCATGCACATCGGATTCTGCTTCGTCGGATGCGTTCTCGAGTCGCGTGTCTAACTGCCGCCTATCGGATAACAAATAATCAACGCTACGCTTCCCATGCGATTCGGCTGCTCGACGCTTTCTTCGTCAATGAGCACACACGAATGAACCCGCATCTGCTTTATGCGCAAGCAGTACCTGGCATATGCGATGGGCGAGGGATCGGTGTGATCGATACCTTGCATTTGATTGATGTAGCGGCTGCCGTTCAGTTGCTGCAACGCAGTCACTTGTCTCAAGAAGATTCTCACGTTCTTCAGCATGTTTCCGCATGGTTCGGGGATTACTTGCAATGGATGAACGAGCATCCACAAGGGGTGGAAGAGAGAAACGAACCGAATAATCATGGATTATGCTGGTATGTGCAGGCAGCGGCATTCGCGCGGTTGACAGGTCAACATGCCATGCTGGATTGGTGCAGAGAACAATTCAAAACCAAACTACTGGTAGAACAGATGGACCTAGATGGGAGTTTCCCGCGGGAGCTGTCCCGTACGAAGCCCTATGCATACTCCCTTTTTACACTGGATAATTTCATCACCCTTACGCACCTTCTTACTACGCCTAAGGATAACTTGTGGAAATTGCAACTGTCAGATGGAAGAGGCATAGAGAAAGGAATCGCTTTCTTACTTCCTTATATTGAAAATAAGCAATCTTGGCCTTATGGCCGAGATGTCGAATATGATGCGCAGTGGCCAGTAGCCATGTCATTTTTACTTTTTGCAGGGTTGGCATATGATTCTGAAAGGCTTCTTGCCTTATGGCGCAAATTAGAACACAAGCCGAAAGAAGCGGAATTGCGGAGGAATATGGCTATTCGGCAGCCGCTGCTTTGGGTATGAGGACTGAAATCCGAGACGGTAACCTCAATTTTGGATATAATATATGCAAGCAGTTACAAACAGCGATAAGGGGTTAGTGCTAATGAAGTTTAATCGGATCCGGTTTAATAAACGCAGCGTCATGTTTACTTGGTTTACTTCTTATATTTCCGTGCTGCTCGTCCCGATCATCATTAGTGGCATTCTATATGCGGCTTCTTGGCATGTGGTTGAATCGGAAGTCAATCGTGCGAATACGAATGCATTGAAACAGATGGAATTGGCGATAGATAACAGTTTAGGGGGCATTGAGCGGTTAAGTTTGGAAATTTCCCTCAATAAAGAGGTGAATGCGTTTATTAATACCGCACAGCCCCTTACAGATAACGATTATTACGATTTAGTCAACATTTCGAATGATTTGCGCGTGTATCAGACGGCGAATGAGTTCATCGAACAAATCTATCTTTACTACAAGAATAGCGATACGGTCATATCCACACGCAACCGGACAGACAGCCGCCAATTATTTCAGATGCTGGATGGACAAACCCTGAAAGGGTACGATGCTTGGAAGTCGTTTCTGGATAATCGCTATGTCCATTCTTATATGCCAGTGACGATGCAAGAGGGTGAGAATGGCTACAAGGCTGTTTTATTTGCCAAATCTGTTTCATTGGCGAATCGTGATCAACCAGGAGCAGTGCTCCTGTTTGTAATGAGAGATACGAAATTGCTGGCAAATCTTCCGCCATCTGAAGCGACATCTGTTGCGTTGCTAGATAAAGAAAATCGACTAGTCGCGACGAGTGGTCTTGAGCAAAGACCAGAATTTCTTTCGTATGACAAGTTCACTGGTGAAAACGGTCTCTTCTATGGGGATGTAGCTGGGGAACAAGTCGCGGTTTCCTATACCACGTCAGCAAGGACAGGCTGGAAATACATGTCGATGATACCTGCTGAGCGCTTTGATGATAAAATGAAATATATGAAAAGGCTCGTCTATGCAAGCATTGGGCTGAGTCTTCTGCTAGGTGGGGTAGTCACGTTCCTGTTCCTACGGAAAAATTACAATCCGATCAATCTCCTCATTCGCAGCTTCTCGATGAAAGCAGGGATATCATTTGCCGAAGGAACGAATGAGTATGGTTTCTTGCAAGATGCGTTGAATAACACGTTTGCAGAGAAAGAGCAGGTAGATCGTCGTTTGCATCAGCACCGCGATGCCATTCGTTCTCATTTTCTGCAGGGGCTGCTGAAGGGGAATCTCGAGGAGGACATTCCTGTCCATGAATCGCTCTCAGCGCACGATATACAATTATCTTCCCCTCATTTTGCCGTTCTCTTGTTCCATATTGATCATTTCGGCAAATTTCAGGATGATGTGACAGTAGATCCACAGAAAGTAAAATTGATGCAGTTCATACTAATGAATGTAGTGGAAGAAGTGATCGGTGGCCAGCATCGAGGCTTTGTAACTGAAATGGATGATATGCAGGCATGTATTTTCAATTTCAGCACGGGACAGGATCCAGAAGAGCTGCAACAAGTTGCCGATCAGGTGAAATCGTTCTTGCTAGACCATTTTCATGTCCATTTAACTGTTTCTATTAGCGGCATTCATACGGAATTGTTCGGGATTGCCGGAGCTTATCAAGAAGCGCTGTCGGCAATGGCTTATCGTCTTGTCGTAGGCGGTGGGGCGATCATTCGATACGATGAATTACCTAGTTCCGAAGCGGCCCATCAGGCTGGTAACTATTATTACCCTTTGCATGTAGAGCAGCAATTGATCAATTTTGTTAAGACAGGTGACTATGAGAAGTCAAGCGCTATCATTGAGCAAATTATCGAAACGAATGCATCCAATGCGGTGCTATCTGTGCCGCTGGGCAAGTGTCTCATGTTCGATCTTGCCAGTACGATGTTGAAAACGATGAACGAAATCGGCTCGCAAGGCAATAAAACGTCCTTTATCGAGCAATTCCATCCTGTAGAGCGACTATTTGCTTGTGAAACGATGAAAGAAATGAAAGGGGAAATTCTCTCCATTCTTGGGCAGGTGTGCCAATCCATCCAAGCTGAGCGTAAACAGGAGCACAGTCCGCTTGGTGAACTAGTCATTTCATTTGTGAAAGCGAACTATGCAGAAGATAATTTGAACATTTCCATGATTGGAGAGAAGTTCGGAATTACTCCTTCCTATTTATCCAAACAATTTAAGGCACAAACCGGCGATGCATTGCTTGATTTCATAAGTCGAACACGGTTGGAGGAAGCCAAGAAGCTGCTATCCGAACAATCGCTCTCCATTATGGAGATTGCGCGTAAGGTTGGGTATGCGGATATCAATACATTTAACCGAACTTTTAAGAAGTTTGAAGGCATTACGCCTGGGAAATATAAGGAATTAAAGTGATACAGCACCGGTTGATGAGAGTCGTACAAGCTTGCTTGCGCGACTTTTCATGTTTTGCACAGTGACTTTGGATTCTGATGATTGCATGCTATGGATTTTAAATAGGCATTTGCAGTTTTGACGATATTCAAAATGATGCTTAACCATCCATACTGAAGCTACAGTGCTGCAACGAAATCAATCGCACTAGAAGTTTATGAGGGGGATTCACATGAGCAGTCGTTCAAAAAGAAAATCCATTAGCCTGGCACTAAGCGTTGTCGTAGCTTCCAGTATGTTCGCCGCATGTTCCAATGAGTCAGCGAAGTCTTCAAGTGAAACGGGAAGTGCTACAACGAAGGCAACACCTACCGCTTCAGTAGGTCAATATCCCATTGCTACACAAGAGACGTTAACATCGTGGGAGCAAATTAACCCCAACTTGACTACCGTGTTTCCCAATATAGGGGATTCCCCATTTGGTAAGCAATTGGAGAGCGATACTGGCGTTAAGGTCAAGTATACGCATCCTGCTGACGGTCAATCCAAGGAGCAATTCAACTTGCTGATCGCTTCGAACAATTTGCCAGATGTCATTGAATACAATTGGGGCGGTGGCGGAACGGCTGCGTATCCAGGTGGACCGGAGAAGGCAATTGCAGACAAGGTGATCCTTCCTCTCAACGACTTGATTAACAAAAGTGCGCCTAATTTAAAGAAGCTGCTTCAAAATGACAAAGAGCTAGACAAAATGATTAAGACAGACAACGGCACATACTACGCGTTTCCAATGATTCGTCCGGACAATGGACTGGTATTCCGTGGACCGATGCTCCGCAAAGATTGGTTGGATGAACTAAACCTTCCAGTGCCTACAACCATTGATGAATGGTACACCGTATTGAAAGCGTTCAAGGAGAAAAAAGGGGCTTCCGCAGCTTTGACAGCTCAATATAGCAATGAATTGAATATTCAAGATGCTTTCATTGGCGCTTATCAAACAGCGAACCGTTTCTATATCGATAATCAAGGTAAAGTAAAATACGGGCCAATTGACCCGCAATTCAAAGATGCATTGACGTTGCTTCACAAATGGTATGCGGAAGGTTTGCTAGATAAGGATTTCGCACTGAATACGGATTCCAAATCGCAGGATACGAGATTGCTGAGCGATGAATCCGGCGCGACAGTCGGCTTGCTTAGCGCAGTAGGCAAATGGATGGATACGGGCAAGAAGAAAAACCCGAAATTCCAGCTTGTACCGGCACCATACCCAACGTTGAAGAAAGGCGAACGCGCTTTCATCGGCCAACGTGACTTTAAATACAACCCGGCTGTAAGTAAAGCGGTTGCAGGGGATTCCAAACACGCAGAGCTTGCTGTCAAATGGATGGATTATGCGTTTGGCGAGAAAGGCAGTATGCTCTTCAACTTCGGTATTGTTGGTGAAAGCTATACACTAGACAACGGCGTACCTAAGTTTACGGACAAGATTACCAAAGATCCGAAATTAAGCTTGCAGCAAATGATTTCTCAATATACCAAACCGAACGGTCCGTTCTTAGGGGACAGCCGTAAGAGCTTCAACACGTACAAAGAGCAGGATGATGCTGTTGGCATTTGGGAGCAAACAGACGCTGTTAAGCACGTTATGCCGCCTTTCTTGACTCCGACAACAGAGGAAAGCAAAGAGTTGGCTAAATTGAGTACAGCGATTACGAGTTATAAAGAAGAAATGTTCGTTAAATTCGTGATGGGCAAAGAGCCAATTGACAAATTCGATGACTATGTAAAACGGATCAATGATATGGGAATTGACAAGGTAACACAAATTTATCAAAAAGCGTTGGATCGCTACAATAAGCGATAATTAGTTTACGGCAAATCTTGCGGGGGCGGAAGGAGTCGTTCCGACCACCCGCAGGAATTGACCGTGGCAGAAGAAGGTGATGCGATGAACACTATGATTTCCAAAACGAAGCCTGTTACAACCGTAGAAAACAAACGGAAATTATTCCGTTTCGGGCTATTGCTGGATATACGTAAGAACAAACTGCTTTATGTCATGTTGGTGCCTGTTCTCCTGTATTATGTTGTCTTTCATTATGCACCTATGTATGGCGCACTCATTGCTTTCAAGGATTATTCTCCAAGAATTGGTATTTGGGGAAGCGACTGGGTTGGATTCGAGCATTTTGTTAATTTCTTCAATGGCGCGTATTTCTGGAGAACGATTAAGAATACGGTTCTGATTAGCTTCTACCAGTTGTTGTTCGGGTTTCCGGCACCTATTATTTTGGCCCTTTTACTGAACGAATTAAGACATGCTATGTTTAAAAGAATGGTTCAGACCGTGACGTACATGCCGCATTTTATTTCTTTGATTGTCATTTGCGGGATTTTAAAAGATTTTACAACGAGCGAAGGCGTTATTAACGATATTATTGCTTTCTTCGGCGGGGAACGCACGACGTTCTTGCTTGAACCAAGTCTGTTCCGATCTGTCTATGTGACTTCCGGGATCTGGCAAAATATCGGATGGGGAACGATCATTTTCTTGGCGGCATTAACCGGGATTGATCAAGAGCAGTACGAAGCAGCTAGAATCGATGGCGCTGGACGCTGGAAACAAATGACACATGTCACCTTGCCAGGGATTATGCCTATCATCATCATTTTGCTTATTCTTGATATTGGTAAGATGATGAATGTCGGTTTCGAGAAAATCATATTGCTGTACAATCCGGGCACGTATGAAACGGCCGATGTCATTTCGTCTTATGTGTACCGCGTTGGTCTTCAAGACTTCAATTATAGTTATAGTTCAGCGGTGGGCTTGTTTAACTCGGTCATCAACTTTGCCTTGCTCATTTCCTCCAACTGGTTGAGCCGCAAATTCAACGATACAAGCTTGTGGTAAAGGAGCGTGCAAGAGGATGGTAAACAAGAGAAGCTTTTCAGAGATATGTTTTGATACGATCAATGTTTTGCTGTTGGTTTTAATGATGCTGCTTACCGTGTATCCGCTTATTTATGTATTATTCGCTTCTATTAGTGACGCAGGAAGCCTGATGGGTTACAAAGGCATGTTATGGCGTCCGCTCGGTTTCTCCCTTGATGCTTATACGAATGTATTCCGCAATCCCATGATATTGAAAGGCTATGGCAATACACTATTTGTCGTACTCATGGGTCTCGTGCTGAACATTACGCTCACTGCGTTCGGGGCATACGCTCTATCACGCAAGAGCTTGCAGTATCGCAAGCCGCTTATGCTCTTTATTATTTTCACCATGTTCTTTAGCGGTGGGTTGATTCCCCTTTACTTGACGGTCAAAGGTGTGGGATTAATCGATTCCTTATGGTCGCTTATTATTCCGACTGCCATCAATACGTTTAACTTAATTCTGATGAAAACGGCATTCGAGGCGATTCCAGATGCGCTGGAGGAATCAGCCAAAATTGATGGAGCGAACGACTTCGTCATCCTATTCCGAATTGTGCTTCCGCTCTCGATGCCCGTTGTCGCAGTAATGTTGTTATACTACGGCGTAGGCCATTGGAATTCTTGGTTTAATGCGATGATTTTCCTGCAGGAGCGTTCACTTTATCCATTGCAACTCGTGTTGCGGGGAATTTTGCTCCAAGGGGAGGCAAGTGCCAATTCAGGTGCTTCCGACGACGATGCTGCTATGCTGGCAGCAACTTTGAAATATGCGACGATTATCGTAGCTACAGTGCCTATATTGTTCGTGTACCCGTTCTTGCAGAAATATTTCGTAAAAGGCGCACTGATCGGAGCCGTCAAAGGCTAAAGGAGGAAGTTAGCCGTGAAAGCAAGCAACAATTCGGCTGTGCATATGGATATGGATTGGGAAACGTTCATGGCCGCTAATGATATGGAGTGGGTCGTCAAGCCAGTTAGCTGGGATGAAGGAGCCTTCCTCGGCAATGGCTTGCTGGGCACGATGGTCTACGGTGAAGAACATGCGAGTAAGCGGCATGTACTCCGCATGGTGACTGGGCGTACAGATGTGACGGCAGTCCCAATGGATAAGCCAGGCTTCCCGCCTCGTGTTCAGCTCGGCGAACTGGATCTGGAATTAGTGGGAAAGATCTATCATCCTACACAGATGCGGATCAATTTGTGGAACGCTGAATTACTGGCTACGCTGACGACAACGAGCGGTGAAGTCAAGCTTCGCTCACTTGTTCACAGTTTGGATCCAGTAATCGCCATAGAGATGGAGACTACAGAGGGGGAACATGGCGCACGCTTTGCATGGTACCCCTTCCCGGACGTCGATCCCGTACTGAAGAACGCAGACGTTGTAAATTTAAACCAATATGTACCTCAGACGGAAGTCGTCTATTCGGAAGATGGGGATGGCATTCGGGTATGTACGCAGCGATATTCGGGCGGGGATGGCTGTGTAACCGCATGGAAGGAAGTGCAGGTTTCACCGAATCGCCGGATTTGCTGGGTGTCCATTGCCAGTGGACATTCAGAAGCGACCCAAGCGGAAGCTGTGGAGGCGGTGGCCCAGGCTTCGGTTGTGAATTTCGAAGAATGGGTGGAAGCTCACAGGAATTGGTGGCACCACTATTACCAGCAAAGCTTCATTTCGCTGCCGGATGGACGTTTGGAAAGCTTCTACTGGATACAAATGTACAAGTTAGCTTCAGCTACGCGAGTAGACAAACCCTTGATTGATAATCAAGGTCCTTGGCTTACATCTTCGCCCTGGCCAGGTGTCTGGTTCAATATGAATGTACAGATGAGTTACTCGCCTGTATATACAGCTAATCGTTTGGAGATGGGGGAATCACTTGTTCGTTCGCTGTATGCGAATAGGGAACAGTTAATTCGCAATGTGCCTGAACCGTTCCAACACGATTCAGCTGGTTTAGGTCGAAGCTGCTCTTATGACTTACAGGCAATTGTAGACGACGAGGTTGGCAATTTAACGTGGATTTGTCATAACGTATGGCGACACTATCGATATACGATGGATGACGGGATGCTAGAGGAAGTGTTATTTCCTATTCTCAAGCGGAGTGTGAATTATTATATCCATCTGCTGGAAGAGGGAGAGGATGGATGCTTGCATCTGCCTCCAACGATATCTCCCGAATATGGCTCATTCATGCGTACTACAGTGGCGGACTGCCACTATGATCTTGCCTTGCTTCGCTGGGGGTGCGAGACATTGCTTGCGATAAGCAAGCGGTTGAACATAAGCGATTCACTCAGTACGAAGTGGGAGGAAATTCTGATAAGATTAGTTCCACTGCCAGTTGATGAGACTGGCTTTATGGTCGGTCGTGATATGCCGCTCGCCTATGGACACCGTCACTTTAGTCACTTGCTGGCGATCTTCCCGTTGCATCTGATCACTGGTGAAACAGAGGAAGAACGAGCTTTAATTGCAACTTCGCTGCGTCATTGGCTCGCCAAAGAAGGCGACCTGCGCGGATTCAGCATGACGGGTGCCGCATCGATTGCCACTGTTCTTGGGCAGGGGGATGACGCGCTGCGGTTATTGCAATCGCTGCTGCATATCATCAAACCGAATACGATGTACAAGGAAGCGGGACCGGTAATCGAAACGCCGCTGGCTGGTGCAGAATCCATTCAGGATATGCTGCTTCAGAGCTGGGGCGGCAAGCTGCGGGTATTCCCAGCTGTGCCAGAAGCATGGACAGAGCTAGCTTTCCATAACTTGCGAGGGGAAGGGGCCTTCTTGGTGAGTGCAGTCCGCAAGGATGCCGTCACACAATGGATTCGAGTGAAGAGCTTGGCAGGCGAACCTTGTCTAATTAAGACAGGCTGGAATAGCAAGATCCGTTGGGACATCATCGGTGTGGATGGTGCAGTACGCGTATCTGGAGTAACGGTTACGGAGGATGAACTGTCACTGGCGCTGGAGAAAGGTGAAGAGGCTGTCCTCTATGCGAGCGAAGAGGTTCCTGATTTCCGCGTGCGTCCGGTCAGAGGAAAGAACAAAGTTGTTCGCTACTTTGGCGGACATAAACCTTGGCGGTTGTATGGGTTTCATGGCGGTGAATAAAGAGATATATAATGTTAGATAGCAAGACGAAGACCCTCAAGGATAGAGATGTGGGCCTACGTCTTTTCATCATGTTGAAATGTGTAAAAATATGGAAATTAAAGACTTGCGCTAACAGAAACATCGTCTAGTTGAATGGGCTGGCGCACGTATTCACCCACATGGAGCAGATTTCGCCAAAAATAAGTGTACTTTCGCATCTTTGACGACTGGACGGGAACGAAGCGAGTACCTTTAATTCCTCCTGCGATACGCAGCAGGTGTTACACCGGTTTTCTCTTTGAACAAACGATAGAACCTTTTGGGGTCATGAATCCCGACGGCTGCGGCGATATCTGCAATGGACAACTCGCGGTTGAGGGGATCGGCCAATAGATGGCAGCTGTGATAGATGCGTTCATGAGACAGCAGTTCCGAGAAGGATTCACCAGTATGTGTCGTAATCATACGTTGTAATTGTCTTGTCCCAACCCCGACCTCTTCAGCTAAGCTAGCTAAAGTAATTTTGTCTCCTATACGGCTTTGAATTGACCGTAAGACAGCTTCCATTCTGTCTTGATTGGGAAAGGTCGGGGCTTCTTTGCGTTCAATGGCACGTTCCATGACGATGAGCAACTGGAGGAGCAGTCCACACATCATGGTTTCGTAACCAGTTCGTTTCTGTTTGAATTCCACCAATAGCGTTGACATTACATGTTCGAACTCCCCCGATTGTTCTCTCATTTGCAGCCATTGACCATCATGCGAAACCAGATCGTTGAACCTGTACATGTGGTATTGATCGGGCAGTATGGAGGTAAGGAAATGAAATAGTGATGCGTCGAAGATGCAGTTGCCTATCCGCAACGGCTTAGTAGAATGGGGTGATGAGGGACGGAAAATATGGGAAATACCAATGGGAATGAAAAATAAATCCCCTTTGCTCACACGAATCGTCTGATCTCCGATATAGTGAAAACCGCTTCCCTCCCACACATAGCTAATTTCATAGAAATCATGCGCATGCTCGGGAAGAAAGAAATGTTCGTAAACCTTATTGACGTATATGGCAAATCCGTTCTCAAAAAACTCTTCGCCTTTCTCAACGTGCATATGGGGTCTGCGCATAGGAACTCCCTTAATTGGTGTAGGATAATGTCATCATATACCTAGTGAATGTCGTAATCAACCAATAACTTCAAGGGATTCTTTTTTTATAATGAAAGAAGAGATAGGAATGCTAAGTAGGAGGCTAACGCGATGACAATGAGCAATTGGCAAGCCCAATGGATATGGGGAGAAGGGGAAGAAAGTCCGCGGAATGCGTGGAGATGTTTCCGCAAATCGTTCGAAGTTCCGCACAGCGAGGGGGGAAATAAACCTACTGCTTCGCTGAGAATTACAGCGGATTCGAGGTATGTTCTCACTGTTAATGGCACACAGGTAGGGAGAGGACCCGTTCGGTCTTGGCCCTTTGAATTAGCCTACGATACGTATGAAATCGGTCATCTGCTTAAGCCAGGTGAAATGAACACGGTAGCTGTGCTCGTCATGCATTTCGGGGTATCCACCTTCTACTATGTAAGGGGACGCGGCGGTTTGTTAGCGGAAGTAAACGATTCCGAGGGACATGTGCTCGCAGCAACGGATGCAACGTGGTTAACGTCCGTGCATGAGGGCCATCATCGACGCGCTTCGAGAGCGTCATGTCAGCATTCTTTTGCCGAATATATAGATGCGAGTCTCTGGGATTCGTCATGGATGCAGAGGGAGTATGATCCAGTGAACTGGCTGCAAGCGGTTGTCCTTGGACCTGTTGGCATTGCACCATGGACGGTTGTCAAACCGCGCGATATCCCACTTCTGACAGAAGAAATCATTACACCAGTTCGCGTTGAATCGCTCGCTAAGATTAAGACATTCCAAATCACAGCAACGTTAGACATCCGCAACGGATGGATCGACGGAAGTGAGGTTCACGCGAATCGGATTCACTTCATCGGCTATGCAGTGACATCGCTTGTAACCAGTAAAGCCGGGAAAGTGACGATTGGATTCTTTCAAGACAGGGAGTGTTTGCAAGCCCTATCCGTAAATGGCGAGTGGATCGAGAAGCATCGGATATACGGTTCAGCACCAGAGCGGTATGTGGATGTTGATCTCCAGGCTGGAGAGAATTTGCTCCTGCTTGATGTGTCGAGTCATATACATACAGGCAAGTTGCAGATTGGCGTATATGCAGAGGAAGATCTCGTTGTTTCCTTTCAGGCGCCAGCACATGACCGAGAAGATGCGGAATCAGCGTGGTTAAGAATTGGACCTTTCGATGCTGTTGAGTTAATCGATCACCAACGTGTTCGTGCCTTGGAGTCGGAACATCCGGATTACCTATCTTTGTACGACAATGTAAGAACTGTAGATGATTTAGCTGCGTACAAAGATTGGATTCAGCCCGTAAATCCGAAGTATGTATCAGAGGTAGATGTATTTGCCCTAAGTGTGTGGAGAAAAGAAAACATTCGCTACGCAGTTCCTCCCCAACTGCAAAATGCGATTATTCCAAACGCGGAAGGAGCTAGTGTACCTGTATTCGAAGGATATGATACAGAGGTACTGTTTGATCTAGGGAAAGAGTACTCTGGTTACTTGGCCTTCGAGGTGGAAGCTAATGAGGGCGATATCCTGGACTGGTATGGCTTCGAGTATATGTCAGGCGAGTATAGACAAGACATGTTTGGACTTGACCATACACTCCGTTATGTGTGCAAGGCGGGCCGTCAGCGCTATGAAACACCGATCCGGCGAGGTTTTCGCTATGTTACCATGACTGTACGTGGAGCTAAGCAGCCAATCAAACTCTACAACGTCACTATGATTCAGAGTAATTATCCTGTTGCAGAAGTCGGGCAGTTCACGTGTTCGGACGAACTCTTGAATGACATTTGGGAAATATCCCGGCACACAACGAAGGTGTGCATGGAGGATACATTCGTAGATTGTCCTGCTTTTGAGCAGGTATTTTGGGTGGGGGACAGCCGGAATGAAGCGCTGGTAAGCAACTATGTATATGGCGTTCAAGATATAATCAAGCGCTGCTTAAGGCTGGTTCCGGGTTCTAAGCATCAAACCCCGTTGTTCGCAGACCAAGTGCCTAGCGGCTGGAGCAGTGTGATCCCTAATTGGACGTTCTTCTGGGCGATTGCCTGTGCAGAGTACTACGATCAGACGGCAGATGAAGCATTTGCTACGGAGATGTACGAGCATATCCGATTTACGCTCGAACATTATTTGATGAACATTAATGAGCAGGGTCTCTTTGCTATCAAAGGTTGGAATTTACTCGACTGGTCGCCGATTGATCAGCCGAATGACGGCATCGTAACGCACCAAAATATGTTTCTAGCGCATACATTAAGAGTTGGCGCACGCATGGCGCTCATCGCGGGCGATCAGCAGGGAGTTGCCCTATTCGAAGATGCGGCGCTGCAACTAGAAAAAGCCATCAATGATCATTTGTGGAATCCAGATGCACTCGCGTATATCGATTGCATCCATGCGGATGGCAGACGTTCGAACGTGCTGAGTATGCAAACGCAGGTAGTTTCCTCCTTAACTGGCGTGGCGAAAGGTGAGCGGAAAGCGCAGATTGACAGTTACCTTGTGAATCCACCAGCACATTTTGTGCAAATTGGCAGCCCATTCATGTCGTTCTTCTATTATGAAGCACTTGCGAAATTGGGGAAAGTTGATCATGTGTTAGCGGATATTCGCCATAATTATGGGATGATGATTCGCAATGGGGCAACAACTTGTTGGGAACAGTATCCCAACTTCTTCGAGAATCGTGCGAATCCTAATATGCTGACACGTAGTCATTGCCATGCTTGGTCATCCGCTCCGGCTTATTTCTTAGGCAGGGAAGTACTGGGTGTGAGAAGTCTTGAACCAGGATGGACAGAGGTCGAAGTTGCGCCAGTTCCGAGTGGCGTGTCATGGGCGAGAGGCAGCGTTCCGCATCCTGCTGGGGGACGAATCGACGTGTCTTGGACGGTGAACGAAGAGAGTAAAACGATGGATATTTCCGTCAGTTATCCGACAAGTGTATCTGTTCATGTACGTATCCCAGAAGGATACACAGGCAACGTGAAAGAACTGAAACTGCAGCTTTTAGAATAGGAAAAAGGTTTGCTTGCTATGTGTAAGGACATAGTGGGCAAACCTTTTGTGCGCATAGGCGTGTTCATTTTTGAACCTTGGAAAATGAAAATTCAGTGAGCTTCCAACTGTTTGGATGCGGATCGTTTACGATTCATAAATATCAAATATATAGCAATCACTGTGAGGATTATCCCAAGTATTCGCAAACCACCTGTGTTGAACGTATCTCCCATAACAATGCTAATTAATAAGGAAGAGAGAATGGTGCCCAGATATCTGGAAGTATTAAACAAACCGGAGGCTACCCCAATGATGTCTTTGGGTGAGTGTTGGAACAGAGCGGCTTGCATGCCAACATTGTTCAACCCATTGCTAACCCCGAACGCGGCTAAAGCCAAACAGACACTTATCATCGGAGAAGTTGGCTGCCAAGTTACTATCCATATAGAGCCAAGTGTCATTAGTATTGCAGATAGCAACAAGGCTGGACGAGGTCCTGATTTATCAATCCAGCGGCCTGCGAAGGGAGAAACGATAAGTGAACATAAGCCTAGACATAACATAAGCAGCCCTGTATGGAACTCACTAAGCTGGCGGACCATCTGCAAGTAAGTCGGTAGTCCAAAAAAGAGTGAGTAGTAGAGGACATTAACAAGCATGTACTCCATGTTAACCTTAGTCATAGCGGGATATTTGGTAAATGTACGCAACGGAATGAACGGCGTCTGTGTTCTTAACTCGTGCCTGATGAAAGCTCCCAGTGAGACAAGTCCAATCAGTCCTACGATAACAATCTGAATGGAGACATGCAGCGCAGATTTCGCTGATAGCAATCCAATGAGCAGTCCGACCAGTCCCACGGTGAAAAGCAGAATCCCTGGCGCATCGATTAACGTTAACCATTTTCGAAGGGATAATTGGTGCGTATGAGATGTTGGCTGTTGTTCATTGGGGATGAATTTCCAAGCTAATACATAGCTTGCCACGACGAAAGGAATGTTGACGAAGAAGATCGCCTGCCAATCCCACCAGTGAATTAAGATCCCACCAATGAAAGGGCCAATGGCGGCAGCTCCGGATAGGAAGATCGACATAACAGATAGTGCAGTCGCTTGCTTCTCCGTAATATGAATTCGCACGATGGCCATGCCTACCGCAACCAGCATACTTGTTCCTATCGCTTGCATAATGCGAAACAGGAGGAGTACCCCGAAGTATGGCGATAGCGGAGCTAATAAGGAAGCAATGAAGGCGATAATTAGCCCAGCAAGGAATATTTTCTTGCGACCGAATAAATCACTAGCCTTTCCCATGACAGGTTGTGCAACGGCACTCGCCAAGTAGAAGACGAAAATGATCCAAGACACCTCTGTGTAGGCAAGGTGGTACACATGTTGCATTCTTGCGATTGCAACAGCAATCATCGAAGAATTTAGTGGATTCAGCAGTACGCCTAAGCCAACTGAAATTAATAACCATTTGTTACGAAAACTCATGTCGGACACCCCCTAGTTACTGATGTCATCGTACTTGAATATCGTCATTTATTCCAATGACTTTTATGGTATGATTTCATTGATTAGAAGGAATGAGTTGAAGGGCTGGCGGTGTACAAATGGAACTGCTTCAATTGCAATATTTCATCACGGTTGCTCGCATGGAGCATATGACCGAAGCTGCAGCAAGCTTATATGTTACCCAATCCTCACTAAGTAAAACGATTCAACGCTTGGAGGCTGACCTAGGGGTTCCGCTTTTCGATCGAATCGGAAGGAAGCTGCGATTGAATGAATTCGGCAGTAGATTCCTACGACGTGCTGAGAAGGCTTTGTTCGAATTGGAACAAGGCAAGCAGGAGCTTAGCGACTTAGCGAGTCCGGAACATGGCGCGCTCGAATTGGCGGTAACGGCCGCAAGTGCCCTGCCAAACATTCTTCGAGCGTTCAGGTTGAAGCGCCCGCATCTCCAATTTCATGTACAAATGCTGTCGACGCAAGAGATGGTGGCGCTTCTCCAACGAGGGGAGGTCGATTTCTGCTTGTCCTCACCACCTGTCGAAGGCGAAGACATTGTTTGTGAAATTGTGTGTAGGGACCCGATTCTCATAGCCGTTCCAATCGGTCATCGACTGGCAGGCAGAAGCCGTGTTTCCTTAAACGAACTTCGGAATGAATGGTTTGTTGGGGTTAAGAAAGGCTACGGTACCCGCGATTTAATAGACACCTTGTGCCATTCGGTTGGGTTTGAACCCCAGTATGTATATGAAGGAAATGAACCAGCAAGATTAAGCGCACTTGTGGAAGCTGAGATTGGCATTGCCTTCTTACCAAGCTCTGCAAGAAACTCGCGAGAACAGATTGCCTATCTCCACATCGAAGATCATGAATTGGTGCGGGAAATTGCTTTAGTATGGCACAAGAGTCGGTACATTTCCCGGGGTGCACAGGAGTTTCGTGAAGTCGTGGTCTCCTATTTTCAGGAAAAGTCTTTACAAACGAACGTGTATTCGTTACTGTGAATATGGGTGCAATTCCCAATGAATGGATATGTAATTGGTTTCGGTTCGGGGAATAAATTGAATAGGGGAGCGGAATAATTATGTCTTTTTTTAAGAAAATGATGGCTAAAGTAGGGATAGGGAATCTGGATATTGATACGCAATTCCATACAGAGAAATTCATCCCAGGCGAGTTGGTAGAGGGCGTTATTATTGCCAAAGGCGGCAGTGTAGAGCAAAAAGTAGACAAAATTTATTTTCAAATTATGACCGAGTACCGCAAGCCCTCGCCTACTCAGAGTGATCCGAATTTTACGGTGAGAGAAACCGTTGTGATAGCCAACATCCTGTTGGGGGAGAGTTTCGTTTTTGAACCAGGCGAATCCATTGAAATTCCTTTTGAGTTTGTGCTGCCGCATGAGACGCCGATTTCGATTGGTGTAAGCAAGATCTGGATTCGTACCGGCATGGATATTGACAACGCGGTTGATCCATCAGATCGCGATAATATTGACGTATTGGCACATCCGCACACCGCTGTTATTTTCGAAGCATTGGTGGAGTTGGGCTTTCATTTACATGAAGCAGACAATGAATACTATCCGCAGCGCAATTATTACTTGCCATTTATTCAAAACTTTGAGTTTGTTCCCTATCAAAATAGCGAATACCGCAGTTCCGTGGATGAGATAGAGCTTGTGTTCTACCCGAATGAGAACGGCGTTGAGGTTCTCCTGGAATTTGATCGCAAAGCGCGTGGGTTTAGCGGACTTCTAGCAGAAATGCTGGATAGGGATGAATCTCATCACCGTTACTTTTTCAGCCGCGAAGAGCTGGAGGAAGGTATTGAAGCAGTTGCAGATCAATTCCGAGGTATTTTTGACGATTTACTGGATAGGTAAGGTGTCGCAAGAGACAAGGAAATGGATATTTCAAAGTCGCGCCTTTTGCGGCTTTTTTTGCATAGAAATAGAGAATGACTTTATAATTGAAGTGTAATGACATACAGAACGAAATCAAGACAGGAGTGAAGAGTTGAATTCCAACAAAAAGCTAATGCGTGTAGCGAAGATTTGTTTATTCATGTTCACTTTTCTGCTTATCAGTGCATGTAGTCAAGCCGAGAAATATGAAACCATTGAGGTTTATGCATTGGAAACACTTCAAGATATTCAGAATGACCAAGGACTCTATGTAAAGACGGGTTACAAGATCGTGAATGCCATAACCACGGTTGAGGAAAGCAAAACCCATTTGAAATCGGATATGAAATCTGTTGAAGACTTTTATGATAGGAATGGTACGTATACAAACGGAAATAATCCATACCTATGCCAACAAATCTAAGTTGTTGCTCACTGAAGAGGGAAATACCCAGAAAGCAAAACTTCAAGAACCTTCCACAATCCTTATTTCCCCTAATCCTGCTAACAATTTTAAATTAAACCATATGTCACAGGAAGAAAAAAATCAGGTGAAAGAACATGTGTTAACTTTGATGGAAAAGCTGTAATGTCAAAGTGGTGGCCTGTAGATGAGCACATCGTGTATAATTGGTTCGAAAAGAAGATAACTATTTATTTTGGTGTAAGGCTGATTTTAATGAATAAAGGGGATATCTATGAACGAAGAGGATGTTAAACAACGGATTAAAGATTATCAGCAAGCAGAAGGAGTGCATCCTCTTACATGCGTTAACAACAGTAAACATGAGAAACTATACCCCAAGGTGCTTGAACAAGGTTTAGTACTTCTGTGCCCTAATTGCAATTACAAGCAGACATACATTCCTGATCTCTTCTATGATGAAGGTTTTTATGATTGGCTGAGGGGCATGAAGAGCTTAATGTAAGGAGGTTTTAATGAAGGATTTAAACTATAAGAGTCTATTCCTCTTTCTAATCATACTTACCGTAGTAGATGTTGTTGTTTATATGATTTGTAGAAATAAAACCTATTTTGATTTCTTGGTTTGGAATTTATTTCTGGCATGGATTCCACTTGTACTGTCTAGTTTGCTTGTTTTCATTTACAAATATAGTAAAGCGAAATTAATTGTTCTAGTTGTACTAGGGGTGCCATGGTTACTTTTCTTTCCGAATTCTCCGTACGTGATCACGGACCTCATCCATCTCACGATAAAGAAAGATTTGTATGTGAATAATGGCAACTTTACTTTTTCGTACTGGGTTGATTTTATAGTAATTAACTTATTTTCTTGGACTAGCTTGTTGCTTGGAGCGATATCTACCTATCACATGCAATACACTATCATGCGTTTATATAACAAAATTATCTCATGGTGTTTCGTAAGTATAGCATCATTGGCAGCTGGATATGGTATTTTGTTAGGGAGAGAATATCGATTGAACAGCTGGGAAGCCATAACGGATTGGGAGAAAGTAACTGGCATCATCAAAGGAAGCTTAACCAGTCAGTCGATTTTCTTTTGTTTGTTGTTCGGGTTATTTATCGGAACTGTGTATGGGACGGTTTATTTCTTAATTAACGGCGTAAGTAGAACAGTACAAGGTAGCAAGAGTTAAAGCGGAGCGATCGTACGCGAAGATCAACTTACAAATTTGGAGGGATATAAGAATGAGTCAGGATGTTACAGCTTTCATAGAAAATCTACCGAAATGGCAAGCAGATATCAGCTCGACCCTACGGAACATGGTACAAGAGACAATTACGGGAGTCGAAGAACGCATTCAGTACAAGAAACCACACTTTTTGAAAAATGGACATTATGCTGCAGTAATTTCGCCCTCCAAAGATGCGATTGCGTTTATGATTATGAATGCAAACGGTATTGACTTTCCGAAAGAATTCGATGGGCCAGCTGAGCGAAAGTGGATTAAATTAAAGGAGGGGCATTCTCCGGATCTCCATGTTCTTTCCGAGCTTTTGAAGCAAGCCTCTGCCACATTATAAATGGATATGAGTAAAATCGCGGCAGCCAGCACATGTAAGGTTGTCGTTTTTCAATTTAAATGGGGACGTTGGAGGATAATATGAAAGTAAATAAATCCCCGAAGTTAGCATTAGACGATCATGAACGAAAAGAACTCAGAAAAAATAAAATACGTTTAAGTGAGATTCACCTTAAATCTGTGAATGATCTATGTGTAACCTTACAAGTACCTGAAGTGCGAGCCAAAGAATTAAAGGCATTGTCCGAATTTCAAAGTGTGCCTTCAATTGGACCTGCATTTGCTAAAGATCTAATATTATTAGGCTACTATGGATTGGATGAGTTAAAAGCCAAAGATGGGGCAAGCTTATTTGATAAATTGGAAGAATTAACTATGGAGAGAATAGATCCGTGTGTGGAGGATCAATGTAGATTCATCGTGTTTTATGCGAATCATCAGGATTGTGACAAGCAGTGGTGGGATTTTACAGAGGAACGGAAAAAATATAGACAAACTCACGGATATCCGAATAGGCCATTATAAAAGCGAAACTATTGATGAAACAAATATAGATTTCCCTCTTGAACCTTACGTTACGTAATGATTTATAGTGTACATATCAGCAAGATTAAACACAAGCCAATACGGACGTAAAAAACGAACAAGATAAATTCGAAACAAGAGGAGAATTGACATGAGAAAACTTGTATTGTTCATGCATGTGTCGATGGATGGGTATGCATCAGATTCGAACGGAGGTCTAGGTTGGATTCCCTACAACGAGGAATTCGAGAAATACGCCGAAGAGGTCGTAGCCGAAGTCGGCTCTCCTGTTTATGGACGTACGACGTATCAAATGATGGAGGGCTATTGGCCCACGGTGCTCGATGACCCGAATGCGTCGGAGCATGGAATCGCGCATGCGAAATGGGTACAGGATGTTAAGAAGATTGTCATTTCTAGCACGATGGACAAAGCGGAATGGAACAATACGATGCTGATCAAGGATCAAATCGCAGAGCAAATCAAGGCGCTCAAAGAGCAGCCTGGCAAAGATCTCGTTATCTTCGGCAGCCCCGGAGCCGCGAAGACGCTGCTTGAGCTGGGCCTGATCGACGAATTCCTATTGACGATTTGTCCAGTCTTCCTGGGCAGCGGGAAATCGGCTTTCGACGGCGTCGAGAAGCTCAAGCTCAAGCTGTTGTCCAGCCGAACGTTTGAGTCGGGCATTATTGCGACGCGCTATGCCTTGGAGAAATAGTCGTGTTTTATAACATCCAATATATAAACTTAGATCCGCGGCCTTTTGCTGTGGGTCTTTTTGTGTTAAAAGAAATAGTGCACTCAGGTCAAAAAAATGAAGGAATAGGTAAAATTAGTTCGTTGAATTTCCAAAATATAGGATATAGAATTTAGGTTATAACATTTACTTTATAAGGGTGGAGGTTTGAGTTTGAAAATTAACAAAAGAGCATATTATATGATTAATATTATTTCTGGTTTGTTGGCTGTTCTAGGGATAACGGTTTTTATTATCTCATACAAGGTTACTTCTTGGGCTAAGAATATAGCGCAAATAGAGCTAGGGTATTTAGAGATATTCAAGATACATACACTTACAATAAATATCTTCGCAGTATGTTCCATTATTCTTTTTATACTTACAACTCTTTTGTTAGTGAAAACATTTCGAAGAAATTCAACAAAAGTAATAACAGTACTATCCTCATTTTTATCTATAGTAATTGGCACCTACGCAATTCTTTTTTTCTTTTTATATCAAAATCTAGACGAACTCATTAAAAACAATCATCTTATTTACCAGCCTAAACAGATTGATCAATCTACTGCCGAAAAGATCAAGTTACTTTACAGTGATGTTGAAGAAATTAAAATCAGCACACCTGACAATATAAACTTGTACGGATGGCTAATAAAGAATTCGAGTGTTAAAGAAGCACCGTTACTTATATATTTTGGCGGTTCTAGTGAAGAAGTGTCTGATATGATATCGATTGCAGAGGGATTAGATGGATGGTCTGTAGCACTTATTAATTATAGATCGTATGGACTGAGTGAAGGACAACCAAGTATGAGAAGTCTATACAATGATGCCAATTCAATTTATGATTATTTTTCAAAAAGAAGTGATATTGATAATAAGAAAATTGTCTCGATGGGATACAGTCTAGGAACGGGAGTCGCTGTAAATTTATCCAGTGAACGTTCAACAGTAGGCACAATCCTAGTTTCTCCGTATGATAATTACTCCAAGATCAAGGGCAAAACAATGTCAAAGGCTTTACAGCTGCATAATATGTTTCCGCTGTCTTATTTTATTGGAGAATCTTATCCTTCCATCCAAAAGGCTTCTTCCATTAAAACACCGTTGCTATGCTTAGCTGGGGACTTAGATAGAAATATACCTCTAGCAAATTCTAAAAACCTTGTTGCTAAATGGAGAGGAGAGAAGACAATGAAGACAATTTATCGTGGTGATCACGACTTCCTATTTAGAAGCGGAGAAGCATGGAATGAAATAAAGAACTTCCTTAAGGTAATATAATGTAATATACATGGCAGGAGGGAGAAGCCTTCCTTTTTTAGTCAAGGTGTTAAAAGTAAATAAAGGAGTAGACCAGGAAATAAAGTTGTGGACTGAGAAATATAGTATTGGATTGGGGTGTCATTGAGCTAACGGGCAGATTAGTGCAACCCTTTACGATAAATACGGTATAATTTTGTCAAGTGTGTTTGCAGTGAAAATAGAAAAAATTGATAGTGGTCATTTATAACGATACCTAAAGAGAGTATGAAAAAAAATACCCGAATTTGATTAAACCATAACTAAATCCCACGCTTCACCTTGTAAGAATGCATACGTTATCCTTGGAAGTCAAATTTGAAATTTCCAAGGAGGGTAATTCTATGGCGACAAAAATCAAGCAAGTCCAAAAGACGGTTTCCGGAGAAATTGATGTTTTCGTCTCAGGAACCGATTTCACATCAGAAGTAGTTCTTAATACAGAATGTGGCGGTGCCATTGAAAATAATTTGAGTATAATTCCAGACGGTGCCGTTATTACGCTGCGTCGCGGAACAATAGCTCGCAAGGTGACGGTTACACAAGAAGGTTCAAGTGAATGTACTGCTAACTTTATGATTGTAGGTAAGACTTTAGCAAAAACATTTCACTTCAAACCTGACACACGCTTCATAGGGATATACAATCCTGCAAATAAAACATTAACCTTGCGTCGAAAACCAGTTACGGTCCGTAACATATTGGTGAATTCCAGTTCGAAGGCAAGGATAGGAAGCGTCGTTATTGGAAACGGACTGGCGAATTCGATGGGTATCTACTTACCTTTACCTGGGGGAGGACGACTTCTAACTTTGAAGCACAATACAACGCAGTTACGGCTTCGCTATGTTCGTATTCCGGACATTTCTAATGACGATTTCCGCCTCAACCCACTTAACATTCGTAGGCTGGGACTTAATGCTGGGAAGACGTATAAAGTCGGCTATAATCAATGTACAAGAGAGATAACTTTCTTAAAATAAACGCTGATTTTGAAGAAGTCCTTAGTCGTATCCGGTGGCGATTAAGCTCTAACGGGGAGTTTACTATGGATGTTTAGTTGGAGAATAATAAATAATTTTTTCCGAAATTGCTATTATTCCCCTTCGGTCATCGCGGAATATCCTCTTTATTCTCTGATTATGCTGTTTTTCCCGCATTTATGTTCCTAGGATACTTGCTTGCCGCTTGCTTGCCGTTGCGCTTGTTTATTTTCCGGATCTATCGTGACCTACTCAAATATACTAGAGGTGATAGATCTACTCAGAAAATGGGCTTATTGGTTAGGCGAAAACCATTATCTCGCTGCTTAACATTGAATATCATGTTGTTGGGCATACATCTGACATATGTGAGGTGCTTAACATGATACACTCTTTTGCAAGAGTAATCTCTAATACTAGGATTCAGAAACCCAGCGCAATCGTTATCAACGATAGAACAAATCGCATTTACGTATCTTCATTAACTAATCAAGTTGTTGTTATTAATGGTGTAACCAATAGAGTTTTTGCGAAAAGTCGAGTAGGAAAAACTCCTCAATCATTAGGAATAAACCTAAACACAAATCGGATTTATGTTGCGAACTTCAATAGTAACTCTCTTTCTGTCTTGTCTGGAATAAAAAACCAAATAATCTCAACCATAAAAGTGGGCGATGGTCCCTCAAGCCTGGCAGTAAATCCAACAACGAACCGCATTTATGTAGCCAATACGAGATCAAACACTATTTCTGTAATAAGCGGACAGAGCAATCAGGTGATAAAGACAATTAGAATTCCCGGGGATTTTCTTAAAACTGTAGCCGTTAATCCGAGAACCAATCGTATTTATGCACTTAGTGCTTCAGAGCCAATAGGGCTTGCTGTGATTGATGGTCGAAGCAATAAAATCATATCCACCATTCGAAATTTAGACATTCCCGAACAAATTGCAATTAATCCCCGTACTAATAAAATCTATATCACAGATTCCAGTCGATTTTTCTTCGCGATTGACGGTAGAACGAATAGAGTCGTCAAGAAATTATCATTTCAAGCCCCTTATTCCATCGCTGTTAACACTCGAACCAACCGAGTTTATGTTTGTGTTCAAGAAATTATTGGTGAAGACGAGAGTGAAATTAGAAATGGAATGTTAGCCGTAATTAGCGGCCGCAACAATAGTGTATTAAAATTAATTCCAATCTTCAAAAACCAGCAAGCTGTTGATGTGGTGGTTAATCAAAAAATAAACCATATTTTTGTCACAAGTGACCGTAATCGCGTAACTGTAATAGACGGTAGAAATAATAAGATTTTCTCAAGAATAAGTACACCTAAACCAATTCAACGAGCAGCTAATCTATCAGTTAACGAAAAAACAAATCGTGCTTATATAGGTTTTAGCAATTCAGTTTTAGTCATTCAGAGTGGAAGAAGGAAGTAAAATAAACTAAGATATTGCGTGAAATGGTTATCAGCAGAAGAAGAAGTTTTACCAATAATATTTGTGATTACGCCACCCACATTTGTTTACAAATGCGAAAAGCGCGAACAAACTTTATTTTCCAGATTTATCATCACTAACGCTCAAGTTTGTCCTTCAGTAACAAACTTGCCCTGGGTATTTTCACTTATAAAAAAAGGCTTGGCCCTGACTTTCTCCTTTTGCAATATCCAGTCCAATTACTGGATTCATACTTCAATCCCTCCTAATACTGAATTTGCCGGCAGCCCCTAGTCCTTCTTGCAGTGTTATAGCTTCGCTTGTTATTCGAGATCGTTGTCTCAACCAGCCTCAAACATGTTTCTACAAGTAGGGGGTGAACAGTTTAGCTGACGGGATTACGGTCCCACGGGCAGTGACGTTCGACCCCGGCTACCGTTACTAAACCTCTTAAATGCAAAGAGGTCAACCAGTAATAACTGGCTGACTTCATAATACGAAAGGGCAGTATAGCACAGAGTTAGTGCATAATTTGAGGAGCAATTAATAAAATTTGAACGTTCCATAGGTATAAGCCGTGCCTCCAAATGGATGGTTATGCATAAAGTGACAGGGCAAGCAACCATCCAAGAGGGGAAGCGAATAACATGGTTTGTAAAAAGTTTTGTGTTCCTGTGACCACTAATCTAACACTTCGACAACGTCTTAGAAATTTTATTGGAAGACCAGGTGTGGAGGTAGTCCACAAGACCAGAGGAAAATTTCTTGGTGTCATTAGGTCAGTGGGAAATACATTCTTGGTAATGACGCTTGGTGAAACTACAAGGCGCGTTAGACTGAGAATTTCAAATATTATTGATTATAATTTGCAGGAACTTGATGTTGCCATTGCGCAAAAAGTTATAAACCGACTCGCAATTGTATTCGCTAGCGTTGCAATCAGAACAGCTGTATTCGTTAGTGTAGGTAAAGATTTCGTTGAAATAATACGGATAGATTCGGAGGACGAACCACAATTTACCGCCTATATAAGGGAAATTATCCCGTGCAATCAAGTGAACGGGATTGAGTGTATATTTAATAAATGCGTTGTCAACAAAAAACGCTCAACCAAGTGTAATTGCAAATAAATACATTTACTTCGCTCAACTAACGGGACACGTTAGTTCAATTACAACAGCGGAAGTCAAAGACTTTATTTTCAAGTCTTGGTCAGCCGCTGTTTCTTTTTATGGGATAGTCTAAAACTTTATTTTCAACGGACACCAAGGTAACTTTAAATATCAAAACCAAGGTTGAAGTCAATAGTTTTGCCCAAGCGCAATTGGACTCTTGCTCATATTATGAAGATACACAGAAGAGAATTGATTTTACACAGATCTCTGCGATCTCAGCATTGTCCTTCTTCACAAGAATGTCTTTTCGAGAGCGCTTATACAGATAAAAAATAGAAGGTGAACGAATTTGTCTGAAATTTTGATAGCTGCTGTCGGAGACCTTATGGTAAAACGATACATCATTTCCGATGCTAAACTGGCTAATGGGACTTACTCTTTCGACCCACTTTTAGAAAAGGTAGCTCCAATTCTGAAAAAAGCGGACTTAACGATAGGAAATCTTGAAACCACTTTCGCTGGAACTAAAGGGGGAATAAGACGGAAATCACGTGGTCTTTGTTCAAATGTCCTGATGAACTGGCTCCAGCCCTAAAAAGAGCCGGTTTTGATGTTTTAATAACAGCAAACAATCATTGTATGGATTTCGGCGCCATAGGTTTACTTCGAACGTTACGGATTTTGAAACAAAATGGGATTGATCATACCGGTACATTTGAATCTGAAAACAAGGCGAAAGAATATCTTATCAAAAACATCAAAGGTGTAAAGATCGGAATCCTATCCTTTACTTCGGGACTCAACGGTATTTCAATACCAACAAATAAATCTTGGATGGTTAACTTAATCCAAACGAAAAAAATAATTGAGGATATTCATCATTTGAAAAAACACGTCGATCTTGTGATCATTTATCTGCATTTCGGAAATGAATACAGTCATACTCCAAACCTGAAACAAAAGCAATTGGTAAGACTTTTATTTAAACACGGAGCCAATATAATTATAGGGTCACACCCACATGTTCTTCAGCCTTTATGTACGAAGGGAGAGCAACAATTTGTTGCGTATTCCTTAGGTAATTTTATTTCTACAAAATTAATGAAAAACTCCCATACTCAAAGCAGTATCATTCTTAATATAAAAGTCAAAAAAAATGAAGAAGGGATAGTAATCATATCGGAGACTAATTATATTCCGACTTTAGTGCATCGAAAATTTGAAACCGGTCGTAATAAAACAGAGGTTATCTCCATACAAGAAGCCTTAAATGAAAACAATCCGAAATTAAGTGCAAAGCAGCGTGAACGATTTCAAAACATGTTAAACCAAACGAAAAAAATAATAAAAAGTAAGGTTGAATAACTACAATATGAGGCTGCCGCGAAATTGAACGGTAGCCTCATTAAGCTAAAGGGCAGGATAGTTGAAATGAAAATTCTAAAAAAACCGCACATAAAGCTGAAAAACACTCATTTATTTGTTTTCAATTCTATGATATTTTTTAGAAAACGAATAAGGTGTGGATAAGATGAAGATGCCGTTTGAAGTGCCAGAAAAGAAACAAGTTCGTGTTATCATTAATTCGGATGCTAAATGCGAAGCTGATGATCAATATGCAATCGTACATGCAATTTTATCTCCTCGTCTGCAAATAAAAGGAATCATCGGTGCTCATTTCGGTACACGCAGCACAACAGGTGCAGATGACTCCTATCAGGAAATTCTGCATGTGCTAGATTTAATGGGATTGAGAGAGAAGTATAAAGTTGTCAAAGGGGCTAACCATAAAATACCGAATATACAAACGCCAGTATCTTCTGAGGGAGCAAACTTGATCATTCAAGAAGCGATGAAGGACGATCCACTTCCGCTATTTGTAACATTCCAGGGGCCATTAACCGATTTGGCATCTGCTTATTTGCAGGAACCACGAATCGCGGAACGCCTAACAGCCGTTTGGATCGGCGGTGGGATGTATCCGGATGGAGATACGGAATTTAACTTATCTAATGACATCGAAGCGGCCAAAGTCGTATTCAACTCGCTGATACCGTTATGGCAGGTCCCGAAAAATGTTTACGATATGGTTCGTGTTGGTTTGGCAGAGTTGGCAGTTAAGGTTAGACCACATGGAGAAATAGGCCGTTACTTATATGAATATCTTATCCAGCACAATATAAAAAACGGCAATCGGCCTCAGTGGCCAAAAGGGGAAATGTGGGTACTTGGTGATTCTCCTACAGTCTCATTACTGCTTGACGATCAAGTATTCGACTATGATCTCATTGAGGCGCCAGAAATCACTTCAGAAATGGGATATAAACACAAACCAGGAAATCGCAAAATACGGGTATACCGGAGTGTTGATTCACGGTTTCTATTGGAGGACTTCTACGCAAAATTAGAATTATTCGCTAATTTTATTCAGGGTGAAGTTGTTCCTAACTAAATTCTAATACAGAACTTTAGTTCAAAAACTGGAGCAGGTCGTCACGGCAGCTGCTCTTTTTTGTCATTAAACTAACGGGACACGATAGCTCATTAAAAAAAACGACACAATTTAGGTGTCGCTTTTTTAAATTCAACCCTTACGATAAGTCTCTACAGCAGGCTGGCGCGAGCTGTATCCAGTTCATCCTTAGTGTATTGGTCAGAACGAGTTAAGTTTTGATACACTAGAGGGGTGGACAAAAAGATAGTTCGATCCTAAAGCTACACGAAAAGAAATATCAAATAATTGTAAAGAAGATACCAGACTTGAATGTATACCTTGTAACCAAGGAGGAGGAAAATAGGAGATAGTATGAATAAATATACTGATTTTTTAGAAAAGCATATGGGAGAAATTCAATATGGTTGGACTAGTGATGAGAGAAATCAAAAACTTCCGTTCCAAATTGTAAAGTATGCAGGGGGACCTTTTTCAGGGACCGTTTCATATTCAACATTAGGTCTAAGCAATGAAGAATTAACATCTTCTGTATCCGGAAAACAAATACGACAAGAACTAATATTTACTTCGTATGCAACCTTCGGCATTATATGTCACATTGCCAGTTTATTTTCCAAATACATTTCAAACATATACTGGAAATAAGGCATCAATTGTACAATCATGGATAGTACCAATAACCTCTAAAGAAGCACAATAGATTAATCGATATGGATGGGATAAGTTCGAAGACATGCTGGTAGAAAAAGATCCTGATTTAGTTGATTTTAATAGAACAAGTATTATCTAACGAGATGCATGCGATTCGCAAAGCTAATAATTTATTGTTATCCTTGATAAGATAGGAAGATGTTTAATAAATTTAAATAGATGAGGGTACATCTTATGCCAAAAAACGATAATATGCTAGCAATTCTTTGGATGCTGAATTCGGGCATAAAAATGACTGCAAAACAAATATCCGAAAAGTTAGAAATAAATATAAGGACAGTTTATCGGTATATTGATGCACTATGTGCCAGTGGAGTGCCTATAGTATCCGACACAGGTCATAATGGCGGGTATAGCTTACTGAATACTTTTATCAAAGCCCCCCTGCTATTTGATATTGAAGAAAAAAAGGCACTCCTTCATGCTGCTGTTTTTGCAAAAGAAGCTGGACATCCTTTGAGTGAGGCATTAGGCAATGCGACATCAAAATTAAAAATGTACTCGAATCAGGATCAGGAAAGTATACTTAGCCGTCATTTAGCCGGATTTGAAGTTATTACCCGCAGGGGAGACCGTTCAGTTCAGCCGGTATTGGCGGAATTGGAGCAGGCTGTAGCAAATGAATTCTCTGTAGAAATTGATTATCGCACAAGCCATGAAGAACAACCCAAGAATAGGGTGATAGACCCCTATGGAGTGGTTTACTGGAACAATAAATGGTATACTGTTGCATTTTGCCACCTAAGAAATGAAATTCGCAGCTTTCGGGCAGATCGAATTCTACAAATCAAGCGTACTCAAATCATATTTAAGCGTTCCGAAGCTTTTTCGGCTCGTGAATTTTTTATGCAAAATCTGTTACCTGATTTGGTGGGCAAGGACGGGTTACTTTCTTTAATTATCCGAGGCAGGTCAGAGGCATTGAATGACTTATGCTTGCATTGGTTTTTGGGGCATCATCTGAAAGAGCAGACATCAAATCAAGCAATATTTTTACTTGAGGAAAAATCAATTCATTTATATGTCCCTTATTTTCTCCTATCCTACGGGAAATCCATCCAAGTAATCGAACCACAGAGTTTGAAGGAAAAACTTGTTGCTGTTGCGTCGGAGTTAATGGAATATTATCAACAAAAATAGCTTCACTGACAGCAGATGTCAGTGAAGCTATTTTATAATGATGATAATCATTGATTACCGACGGATGGTTAGTATCACTTGATGAATTGTAAAATAAGGAGAACATGCAAATGAATAATACGGTTTATCTTTATGTGTTTGACACAATGGCAGACTGGGAAATAGGTTACTTAACTGCAGAACTGAACTCGGGAAGATATTATAAAAAGGGGCTGACCCCATCAAAAATAGTTACCGTAGGAATTGAAAAGACTCCAGTAACTACAATGGGCGGATTGAAAATACTGCCTGACATCAAACTGGATGAGTGCAGCATTGAAAGCACAGATACCTTGATTTTACCCGGTGGAAATACATGGACAGAAACAATTCACCAACCCATCTTAAAAATAGCCCAGAGGTGTTTAAAGGAAGATATATTGGTTGCAGCGATTTGTGGTGCTACAATGGGACTTGCCCAGTCAGGATTGCTGAATTCACGTTGGCACACAAGCAATGATCTGGAATACCTTAAAATGATCAGTCCCACTTACACGGGCGAAAAGTATTACAAAATGGAGGCAGCTGTAACTGATGGAAAACTGATCACTGCATCTGGAACAACTCCGTTGGAATTTTCTGTACACGTCTTGAAAGCTCTAGATGTGTTTTCTTCAAAAACTTTAGATGCCTGGTATAGTCTTAATAAGACACATGAATCCAAATATTATTATGAGTTGATGAATTCAATCCAATGAAGGAATTTTTATTTACTACTGCGCTGTCCGCTCTAGCTCATCCGAAATCGTTAATAGTTTAATAGAGAGGAACAGCTGTTGAATGGAAACAACTAAAAATGATAAGATAGTAACTTAAAATGAATCTGTTTGACAGCAAAGCGATTAATATAATTCCGAAAAGAGTGGTAAGCTTGAAGTCATATATCAATTGGAGATATACGATCACCATCTACAAAAAATGTGTGAAAGGAGCGTGATAAATAAATTAAAAAGAAAAAGGAGCAGAACCAATGATACAAAACAGAGAAGCAACTGTTAATGATTATGAGATGATTATAAATCTTTGGGAAAGATCGGTAATAGCCACTCATCATTTTTTGAGCTTTAAGGATAAAGAGGAAATAAAAAAAGAATTACCTATGTATTTTCCTCATCTTGATGTACGTCTCTGGTATATCGAAGACTCTATCATTGGTTTTACCGCCATCAATGAAAATCACTTGGAAGCATTGTTTCTCGATCCCGATAAAATTGGCATAGGGTATGGGAAACAAATTATGCAAACATGCATCAATGGTTTTGGGATCACGTCCGTTGATGTGAATAAACAAAATGAGAAGGCGACAAGGTTTTACTTAAAAAGCGGTTTTGGAATAACCGGTGAAGATTTGACGGATGGAGCAGGCCGCCCTTATCCCATTTTACATTTGAAATACAATGAACAGCAGAAGTAATTCTTCTGTCCAGGCTGTCGAGAAATCGACAGCCTTTTAAATAACTATTGAATATCTTTTTTGACAACACAATGGGAGGCTGCTGGCACGATCGGCAGCCTTTCGCTCACCTAAGGATACTTTTAAAAGGAGTTAAATTAGGATATGAGCATTGGAAATGACTTCTCGGGGAGATGGTTTAAGTGAATGAATTTATAATTACAAAAGTGCATCATCTAGATACCCATAAGCTTAATATGTTGGTTGATGAGAGCACGAGTGAAGGATTTCGTCACCTCAAATGATTGGTAACCGATTATGAAGCTGGAACAAATAAATTCGATTTAAACGGGGAAGCACTCTTTCTCGCCATTAGAAACGGCGATATTGTAGGAATTTGCGGATTAAATCAAGACCCGCATTCAGAAAACATAGAAATTGGTCGTGTTCGTCAAATGTACGTCTCGCCAAGTGTACGCCGATTTGGGATAGGGCGAATGCTATTGGACTCAGTTATTGCAGAAGCTAGAAATTACTTTCAAATGCTTGTGTTAAAGACTGATAATCCTGTTGCTGATTTGTTCTATCGCTCAATCGGGTTTTCGGTAAAAAATGATTCTGAAAATGACACCCACCATTTACTTCAGTTAGCGTGAAGCTAACGGCGAACTATAGTTCAGTATTATAAGGGCTGCCCAATGGCAGCCCTTTGCTCACCTAACGGGCAGAATTCATCAGTTACAATTAAAGGGATTGGACCAATGTGTATGGAAGAAATTCAATCATAAAGATAAAGATGTACAAGGAGATGTTTGCTAAATGGAAATTGATTTGTTGCTGATTGACTTTCTATTGAAGAAATATATTTCAGAGAAGAAAGGGATGCTTCAAGTAATAAAACAATTATCAGACGAAGATATTATGTGGGCACCCACACCTGAAAGTAATAGCGTTGCCAACTTAGTTGCTCATATATGGGGTACAGTTCATCAACGAATAGAAACTGTATTCTTTAATATTCCAGATACAAGAGACAGAGATAAGGAATTTCAACGTGACATACAAATGACAAAAGGTCAGGCTTTAGAGCTAATAACCAAGTCTTTTGACCGTATCATTGAGGTATTGGAAACGGTAAAAGCTACGCCAACAATATTACTTGAACAACCTTATCTGAATTTGCCACCATTAACGAATAGCGGTGTTGACAACCAAGCTACTGTACTCGAGATGATTCTGCATCAATTTAGACATTTGCCAGGTCACACAGGACAAATAGTGTACATTGCTAAAATGAGAAAAGGTAGACTACAGTGGTAATTTTGTTATGCCTGAATTTCGCTTAAGCCAAATCTTTTTCATTATTATTTAACTTAAAGCGATTAAGTTAACGGATAACGATAGCGCGGCAGTGGAACCAATCCATCGCTTGTTTTGTTTCTGTAAGATCCAATCAACTAAAGGGCAGATTAGTTTCAATAATGGTAATATTAGCTATCTTTATATCATTTACAAAAGGTGTGGGCATTTTGTATAAGAGCTTCTTGGAGAAATTTCAAATTAATGGACCTATCATGAAAAGTGATATTGTTGAAGTAGAAACACAATTTCAACTAAAATTTCCTCCTGATTATGTTGAATTTATGTTGGAGGCAAATGGTGGAGAAGGTACGGTTGGTGAGAGAAATTACTTAAGGTTGTGGAAAATAGAAGAGCTTATTCAAGACAACGAGGAATATGCTGTCCATGATTTTGCGCCCGGCTTAATATTAATCGGTTCTGACGGTGGCGGTACTGCCTATGGATATGATTTTAGAAATGAAATACCCAAGTTGGTTGAGGTTGATTTTATATGCTTGGATTTGGATTCCCCGTTTTACAGCACTTATAAATTCTCCGAATTTATTGAGTACATCTACAACTATTAGGAGTCAATAGAAACAAAGGGCTGGTTCATTCAACTAACGAAGGAACTATAGCTCATTAAAACTGCTGGATGATGTTGTCTTTGTGAAAGGCAACTTCATTTATTTAACAGGCAGAAATTGTCGTTCAGTTGTAAGCATAATTAAAAGAAACGGGAAGTAAATATGATTGCTTGGTTAAATCTTGGCAGCCTCGTGCTCGGAGCAATCGCGTGGATTCTTCCGGCTATTAATATATCTAAAAATAATAAGTATTCTAGGAATTGGTTTACACTTTCTATTTTGAGTATTAGTGCTTGTTCTATTTCGTTATTTTTCCAGATTTGCAGTTTCTATGAACGTGTAAAGGCTGAGGATTGGTCTGCTCTTATGGATACAGTAAGTGTCATCGCATCTGTTCCAGCAATTCTTCTTATTGGTACAATTATATTGAATGCAATTACATTCTATATTTATCGTGACAAGGCAGACTCGGTAAGTCGTTGAGCTAAAGGGACACTATAGTACAACATTCAGGGAGTAGATCGCCGTGTCGAGCATCTGCCCCCTTTTGCATTATACTAAATGGTAGTTAAAGAGGGAGTTCTCATGAATGAGATATGTTAAATGGAGCGTAGTGTCTTTATTTTTCTATTCAATATTAACATTGTTAGCTTGGATTATTGACGATTTAGGATGGAAAAGAGGAGTAACGGAAGGCAGTTATCAAATAATTGCGAATTTAATTTCAAATATCCAATTCTTTTTCAAACAACTTCTTGGTATGGATGATGTGATTAACTACAACTTTAGATTAATTCCATTTATATTGGGTGCTATGTTTTGGGTGATTTTGGTTTTATTAATCTGTCGAAAACTAAAAAAAAGTCTTTAACAAGCACTATCATTCGTTGATGCTTTCTTGTGCCCTTTATTCTGTTACGCTATCGGGACACTATAACTCAACTAATGGGCAGTGTAGTTACAAAAAAAGGAAAGTATTAATATCCAACGAATATTATAAATATCTTTTAAAAAAATTATAAGTTAGTAAGGGGAGTAAGGGGTTACTATTATGGTAGAATTAATCAAAATTAGAGGTAGTGTGTTTATCGGCGGTATGCTTTATCTACCACCAATTCAAGATTCTTCAGGCATGATTTATGAATATCAAGGGGATGCAAGGGAATTCACTCCGTATGCAGTAAACACAGGGCGTTGCCGTGTAGAGCAGGAGGTAGTTATTGACTTCGTAAAGCAACGAATTAATTCTTTCTCTGATACTGGTGTCACTGTCCTCAAAATGACAGCCCCAGACGGCTTAGTAGAATACAAACAAGGAAAAGCAGCTACAGACGGGATTCGAATTGAAGATGAAGTGTGGAGCGGGGATACGGTATCATTAACAATGCGAGCGAGCGTAAGCAATCCGCTTCGGTCTGATGCACCGACGGTAGACTACTCTCTGCAGATTAATGCGCATAAAGATGGTACCGTGCAGGTGAAGGGAAGTCATGATGGGTTCCCTTGTTACGAGTTCTATAAACAAGTGGATTTTGGAGATTTTCAACTTCTGCACGCACATGACTTTCGAAAGACGGGCGATACGCCAGCGGCAATGGCTGGGGATATGGAGTATCATTTTGAAGCATGAGAATCAGAATAAAAACTGGGGAAAATAATATGTCAGTCCCATATCATTTTCATGCGTTATTGAGCTTTATTTAATACACATTAATGAGAGGCTGCCGTTACGATCGGCAACCTTTTGCTCGCCTAACGGCAGAAGAATTTAATTACAACGTTTTATAAATAGGGTATAGTTGGAAGAAAAGGATAAAAAATAGGGGTCTGTATGCACAAATTTCAGATGATATTTTGTACGTTTCTTATAGTTGTAACTTTTACGGGATGCACCCAAAATAAAAATGTTAATCCGACATCAACAAAGGTACCGAGTCCCTCAATAGCTTCTAAAAACGATGAAGTTTCCCTTGCTTCTCCGATAGTTACAATACCGACGCCATCAACAACAACAACGGCAACACCATCTCCAACTCTAACCTCAAGTTTGAGTGAGCAGTCGAAGCGTGAGCAATCAAAGGAACAATATAGCATCTCACCTTCCCCATCGATTTCACCTTTACCTGAGATTCCATCTGGAGGAAATAAGGAATATTCGGGATTAGAATCTTTCAAAGAAATTTTACAAAATAAGAATACTTTTGTTAGCACAGATGACAAGAAAACAGTATACTTGAGTGATTTGTTAACTCAATATGGAGCTGCTTTTAAAGTTTCTCACTTTACAATACTTGACATGGATGATGACAAAATACCTGAAGTGGTTTTGGAGTTAGCACCAGACGAATATCCAATGTTTTATGAAGTCCTTCATTATATGAAAGGTTCAGTCTATGGATACACTCAAGTTTACAGAGGTTTAAGGGAACTTAAAACAGATGGGACGTTTAGTTGGGTAAATAGTGCATCGAACAATGGGTATGGGAAACTACGATTCAATTCAGATACTTCTGAAACAGATATATTGGGGTATCGAGATACAAACTTTGATGGTAATAGAAAATATACCGATACATACTTTATAAAGAATAAACCAGTTACTAAAGAATCATATAATTCTTACAGTAATGTAGAAGATAGAAAAAAAGGTGTGGTATGGTATGATTTTTCTCAAAAGAACATTGAAACAGAACTTTACGCTAACGTCGAACTATAGCTTAATACCGACTATAACCAGGCAGCCAACATCAACCGGCTGCCTTTTCCCCGTAACTAGTAAAACAATAAATTATTAACATAAAACCATCAGGAGGCAAACGTTATATGAGTGAATTTAGTGAAAGTTATCATTTAAAGACTTTGGATCAATCAAAAGTAGTGACACTTTTACGAGACTCTGAAATGACAGGGTATATTTTCGGTGAAAAAAATGGATGGATTTCCTTTGTTGTTGATCATAGAGGGAGACACACCAATGATATATTAAGTGAAAGTAATCCAAGTATATTAATTCATTATGTTTATTTTGAAGACCATATGTGGTCATTAAAAATCTATAATAAAGCTGAGCTCGTATTTGATTATAAAGCAGACTGGGCAGGAGAAGGTCTGGTAATAGAAAAAGATTTATTTAATCTCGAGTATTTAGAAAACTTGATTTTAGAGCAGGGAAATTTCATAGGTGATTTGGAACAAATTTTTGAATTTAGAGATAGCAAGATAAACTATGAAAACCCACCTTCATATCTAATTGCACAAAGAATTGGGTTAACTAATTATGAATGGGTGTCTTCAGATAGTTTAAGCGGATATAACGACGATCAACTAGAAGAGATGGAAATAATAATAATTGAATGACTAAATGACGTAAGGTTAGTGATTTCTGAGTTAACCGTTAATGTTGAAGTATCGGAGTTTACTTCAATACGAAACATTGTAACAGGTAAGATGAGGTGTGTTTGATGGAAATTCATTACCGCCAACTACTAGATATTACTCATGATGGAATCAGCTATATTGATAGTAATGAGCAAACACAAACAATAAGTTTTATAGAATGTAGGAAAAATTGGGTAGCTTTCTGTAATGAGATAGACGGGACAAAACGCACTTTCGAAAAATTCATTTTGCGTTGGTTGGCGTGATGCGTACAGTCAACCTATATATTTCGCATTTTTTACAGAACCAAAATTTAAAATAATTTTCCCACGTGATAAAAACTGGGTTTCAATATTTAGAAATGAAAAAAAGAAAATCAGGCGTGATTTCGTTAGAATACAATGGAAAATTATTGATTGTGGACATACCACTTATGATCTAGGCTAATCCTGTCATTGCTCTAACGCAGAACGATAGTTGAACGGCTGCCTCAAGGCAGCCTTTATTACGTTAGCGTGCAGGATTGCTTCATCAGTTGTCGAATTCCATTGCTCATGAAAACTTCATTTTGCGGGGGGCAGGGCATGGAAATAAAGATACGAGAAATTGAAACAAACGATTTTTCTAAAGTTATTTTCTTATGGAACGATGTACTTGGCGTTCGTACTGTTACGATTGAGAACTTCCGCGTTACGATAGAACAGATGAGCAAAGCGGGCAATTACAAAACGTTTGTAGCCGTAATTGAAAATCATATAGTTGGTTTCATATCTATCGTTCATGCATTAGCTGTAGGGTCTGAGAATGGTTATCTGCATATTACCGGTCTTGCTGTTCATAGTGATTATCAGCGTCATGGGGTAGGCACTAAACTGCTACGATTCACAGAAAACTATGCGAAAGACAGAGGAATAGCCAGCATTATTCTATGTACCGGGATGAAGCGAACCAAGGCCCATGCATTCTATGAGCATAATGGCTTTGACAAAGATTCATACTGCTTTGATAAAGTTATTAGTCTTGACTAATGAATAACCAATTTGCGTTCAAGCTTTTATTAAAGAAATGAAATTGAGATTCGGTGATTCTCCATATGAGGGCATCGCTGCTATGGCCAAGAAATTGCAAGCTGAGCAGAGAGAGAAGGACGTACGCTTGGCTACAAATATTATTGAAGGTGATTGAGGGATGTAGAACGATAGTTGAGTGAAAAAAGCTGCCGTCACAATCATTAAGAGCTTTACGTTGAAGAAAAGAAAATAAAAATCAGGATCAGCAGCATTTTCTGTGAGGTGTGGAGTTTGCTTAATTGTCCATATTGCAATATTTCCGATGATAACAGTCATGAAGTCATAATGAGCAATGAAATTTGCACTTATACTTTACTTGAAGAACAAGAGATTAAAGGGGCTGGTATAATTGTCCCTAAAGAACATAGGGAAACTGTTTTTGACTTAACTCAAGATGAATGGAATGAAACATTTCAGTTACTACAAGAAGTAAAACTGTATTTGGATCAAAATTACAAGCCAGATGGCTACAATGTTGGATGGAATTGTGGTCATGTGGGAGGACAACATATTTTTCATTCACATTTACATGTAATTCCTCGCTATACTGACGAATTAATGGCTGGAAAAGGTATTCGATATTTATTTAAAAAGAATCAGAAAATCGATTAAGCTATCGAAGGAACGTTAGATGAATAAAGGAATCGCGGCAGCCGGCTATAAATGATCGGCTGCCATTCCGCGTTATAGGCAGGATAGTTTCATTATGTTCGTTTTATCCCACCTAAAAGGTTTCCCCTTAGTGATAATATTAAGTTTAATTATTACTTATAATTTGCTAATTCGATGCCAAAGGGGCTTGTTTATTCATTGGTTATTTTGGTATAGGGTTTATGGTTTCTGCAACAAGAGTCGGAATGATGAAATTACGCTTTATTCTGATCAAGATCAAATAAAATTCTTAGGTTATTTTGAACTTACAACAGTGACAGGTCTAATTAATCTTTTAAAATACGATATGGATATTATTGGTGATGAAAAAGAATAGTGTAATGATATTGAAAGTATTAAATGTTGACGAAGATATCCATTTCCATTACGTATACCCAAGAGACTTAGAGGATGTTTCTCGTCAAGTCCCTCATTATGCTCCTACGAATATAGTTTGGTATAAACCAGTCTATATTGATATATGGTCGAGACGTTAAGCACATTAAGAAAAGCGTGAGAATAATTGCAAAAGAATTTTTGGGATTGAATATAGAAAATGTTGAAATCATAGATATTCCAACGATTGAGGAAACAAAATTATCGTACGAGCGAGATTATAGCCTTTCGTAAACGAAAATTTGATTGAGCTAAAGGGACACTATAGCTCAATAATAAACCAGCTTGCCGACATATTCCTTTGCCTGTCCAAGTATCGCAATGAACAATAACCAATTATGGTAATAAGGAAAATGAAAGGGGATGGAGATTATTTTTAGAGACGCACAACATGCCTGGAATCCTACTCCGGAAGAAATAAGAGCATGGGCATACAGTGATGAGAAGATTCCAGATCAAGATTGGGAGTTGGCTGTAAATAGTTTTGAAAATATACCGATGATCTGTTGATTTATTGACGACGAGAACTGCAATGAATATCACATTTCATTTTTTCTTAGCAGCCTCTACGTTTTCACAGGAGATATCGTTAAGTCAGGAGAAATTAAAGAAACAGCAAGGCTATCTGTGTTATTAGAAAAAATGGAAGTGACAGCTAAATCGGTTAAACTAAATGACTGGATCAAACGCTCTAAGCACCTTATTCAGCAACCAAAGACCTATGATTATGCCTACTGGGGGCTTTTTTCCAAGTACGTTTACTAAACTTACGGTGAACGTTAGTTGAACAAATACAGCGGCAGTCTAAAGCTTTATTTTTTAAGTCTTAGTCCGCCGCTGTTAGTCCAATGCTTTTTATTCTGAGCCTTAGTGATTGAGGAATCCTCATAGGATTAACAATTCCAGTCTACAACTTTATTTTCATCGGATACCGTTACCCACTGTTTCACGTACTATTCTAGTTTCGATCTTAGCAAATTTTCTTTAATAAATCTCTCGAATTATTGCGTGGGGAAATAATATCCGGAAAATAGAAATGACAATGAGGACAAAATTCCAATTCTTATATAGGCGAATATGATGCTTAAGTTTACTAACTAAGATTTTGGAGGTTATTTAAATGAATTTGTTTTATCAGTTTTTTTTAACTCCGTGGGGGAGTGCCAGTTATCCATCGGCTGAATCCGATATGGAAATGCTCACAGAATTTAATCATGTTCAACTTTCTAGAAACCATAAACCTCAATTGAGCACACATATCTTTCACGATATAAATCCATATATGTCTTATATTCCTTTAATACATGATCCATATCAACGCATTACTCCATATTTCCATTCTCCTCAACATTCAATATCTTCCTATACACCATACCATGCATATCTAGATGTCCCGTTTTTCCCATACGTACACATTCCTTCTCCAACTGTACCATTTAGTTTAGACCCAATTGAAGAGTATGGTAAAGTAAGGATAGGTACAAACCAGCAATTTAGAAGTTTTAAGGTTCCAAAAACTAACATCCCAACGCCAAACATCCCAACCCCAAACATCCCAATCCCAAACATACCAACCCCAAACATTCCAATACCACCGCAAAGTCCAGCGCCGATGCCAAAAATTTCAATGCCACCACAAAGTCCAGCGCCGACGCCAAATATCCCAACGCCACACATCCCAACGCCACACATTCCAACGCCACACATCCCAACGCCACACATTCCAACGCCACACATCCCAACGCCACACATTCCAACGCCACACATCCCAACGCCACACATCCCAACGCCACACATCCCAACGCCACACATCCCAATGCCACACATCCCAACGCCACACATCCCGACGCCAAATATCCCAACTCCAAATATCCCAACGCCACACATCCCGACGCCAAATATCCCAACGCCAAACACCCCTAAACCGGATATGAAAAGCTGGGAGGAAAAAGCGAAAGCCATGGGTGGGCATTGGGTGGAAGAAGGGACGGAGAAGTGGCATGAAATTACACAAGGTGTAAAATCCGCTGGTCAACAATTAAATGAAATTAAAAAGCATTTTAAGGCATGTATACCTCAGGAAAATTACAGATGTATGGAGTATCAACTCCTTAACAATATGCCAATTTTAGGTCATTCAACTTCGCAGGATGTTCTGCTAAGGATTTGTTATCCAAAAGATGTCGAGTTAGATGCAAAAAAAATAATCAAAGACTGGATAAAAAAATGTATTGACTTAGCATTAAAAGCAGCTGAAAAGGCTTTTATGGCAACAATAATACTCACTGCATGGGGAGCCTTTGCTGGATCGATAAGTGCAGCATTAACAAATGCAATAAATACCTTTATATCTAAAGTCGAAGAGTGCTTGTTAACACCACCAGATATTGAACTAGGTAATAATCTCAAAGTAATTAGTACTATATATATCAGAGATTACAGTTATTGGGCTCCTGTAGGTAATCCTTGCTATCTTTTATATTCTACGCCAGGATCACCGATGAAGCCGAATACATGGACGGAATAAATGTAATGACTGTTATAGTATTTGACAACAATACAAATAAGGCAGCCGAACTAACGGCGAACAATAGTAAAAACAGCAAAGGGCTGCTGAGTGCAGCCCTTCACCCCGTTAACTGGCAGGATATTTCAATTGTTTCACGAATAAATTCCGGGATTGAGTAAGTTATGAACTTTCTAAAGTTTCATCTTTTCTGAAAATATGACCTAAAACATGAAGGAGTGATTACTTATATGAACCGCCTAGTCATTATGACAGTTGGAAAAACGCATAGTGGAAAAACAACCTTTGCTAAAGAATTGGAAACTGTCTTACAACGAGCTGTTATCATTGATCAGGATAATCATGCTGAATTTATTAATAGTCATTATAAGAAACTTCGCCCTATAGAAGGACCTAACACGCTAAAATTCTCTATTACAAATGCGATAGTTGAGTATGCTGCAGTGCAAAGTAATTTTCACATCATATTAAGCAATTCAAATCTAAATAGGTCAGGACGAACGAATGTACTCAGATATTTTCATGAAAAGGGATTTGAAAGTATAATTGTTTACTTTAATTTATCTACTGAAATACTTAGAGCACGAGTGGAAGCTACGCAAAGAAGTAAATCTATTTTTAGAGTTGCTTCGAGTTTTCTAGAAGTGTTGGAAAGGCAAGAAAATTCGGTAGAAAAACCACCTAGTAAAGACGAAGCTAATTATCTATTTGAAATAAAAGATCCCAATAATATCTCAGAAATAATACAACAAATAAAAACAATCATTGGTTAACCGAAGAATTTAACTTTTCGGGATTCAACTAACGAGGAACGTTAGTTGAACAAATACAGCGGCAGTCTAAGACTTTATTTTTTAAGTCTTAGTCTGCCGCTGTTTCTTTTTATAGTCAGTCTAATACTCATTTTCGAAATCTGACGATGTTATATCCCCAAAACCCTGTTAGATCAAGTCTTTCAGTCTAGAAATTTATTTTCACTGGACACAAGGAGGATTATGGAAACAAAACAGCGAACAAAGAAGAAGTTGTAATTAATTGTATAAAAAGGGGTTTATGTGGAAAATGGATCAACACAAAAATTTGCTTTATGGCGTTTTGGCTGGTGTAATTCTCATATGTTTAAATAATTCGATCTCACTTCATACCATACAAAGTCTCTTTGATAGCCTACCGATCGCTTATATTACAGTTAGAGGCATACTCTATATTTTATCTTTTATTGGTATTCTAACAGTGGCTTATTGCTCAATTGAATTGATTATAGTGGTACATAAATTTAGAAAGCAAAGATAACCGTCACTTTATCCAGAAAAAAGAAATCGTAGCTGTTCTTGCGCCAACGCACAGTTTTTACTAAAAAGCAAACAAAACGAGACTGCCGTGTAAGTAACGGCAGCCTCATAAAGATTAATCGAGAGAGGAATGTCCTAACTAAGCCATTTCCTCCCTACTTACCAACACTTTCTTCTCCCATGCTCTGCTGCGCCAACGCAATAATAGTAGCAGCCCTCGGACTCCTTCGTCCATGATGAACACGCACCACATTCCTACCAATCCGTATCCCAGATGGACACCTACCCAATAAGTTAGCGGAACGCACAGCCCCAGCATGACACATGAGCCGATTAAGAGAATAAATCTCGCGTCACCCGTAGCGCGGAGAGCTTCTCCAATCACAATATTTAAACATCGGACAGGCTCTAAGAGGAAACCGTAGGTCAATAAAAAGGCACCTAATGCGATGATTTCGACGTTGTCCGTGAATAAGCCAATTAACGATTTTCTGAACAATACGGTTAACGTAACCGCGGCGAGTGAAAGAAATAAACTAAGTAGTAAACTACGGAATAATTGCCGATAGGCTTCTTCTTTTTCACCTGCACCAACCAATCGACCAATGATAATTTGTGTGCCGCGCCCAAGCGAAATGGCCAGTACCATGATGAATGTCATAATATTTTGCGTATAGATCCGTGTGGAAAGCATCTCTGCGCCTAGCTGTGTAATGAAATATGTCGTCATCAATTGACTGATCGAATAAATAAGCTGGCTCCCGGCAGTGGGAATACCGATGGTTAATATCTTTTTTATTTCTGCAAATCTCGCTTTGTAAAAGTCGCTAAAAGATAAGTTCAATCGAACGATCTTGGTTAAAATTAGGCTATAAATAACCAGTCCGAGCAATTGGCTGAATACGGCCGATATGGCGACACCAGGGACGCCGAGCTTTGGAAAACCGAATGGGCCAAAAATAAATAAAATGCTGCCTGTCAAATTGACAATGTTGATTCCCAAGCTAACCGCCATTGTGTATCTGGTATAACCGTGCACTTGCGTTATGGCGGCGATGGTCAGATTAATAGCTTGAATAAATAGGGCACTTCCAACGATGGATAAGAATATACGCGCTTGTTCCAAGGTTTCTGGTTCCAACCCGAAGGGCTGTAGCAGTTGTTTGCTGAAGCAAACAATACAAACGCTTATGAAGAAGCCGAATATGCAATTGAGCGAGATGGCGCCAGCGGCAAATTTTTTGACATCTTTGGTTTTATTGGCACCCAGATATTGCGAGATGACGATAGCTGAACCAGTTGATATGACTTGGAGTAACAAAAATAAAAAAATAATCAGTTGATTGCTAACGCCAACCGCGGCAACAGCTTGATCCGATACATGACTGACGATGAACGTATCAGAGGTTCGCATAAACACGAGAAGTGACGATTCAATAAATAAAGGCCATGTAATAGCAAACAAACCTAACTTCTTCGGATTGGTCATGGGGACGGAACTCCTTCAATACGCCTCGATATGGATCTCTTCTTTATTTTGGGGGAAAACGAAATCGTTTTCATTGCGAAATTTGTACAAATGAATGCTTAAATTGATGAAGTTCATTTATAAGCCCATGGAAGGGATTTGAAACGGTTTTGAAAGGAAAAGCAAACCGAAGATTCTGGAGATGTTCCACAAGGATGAGAGGAAGTCTCTAATTATAAAGGATAATCATAAGATTGAGCATTATTTTAGCGAAATCTTACCATGAGGTTTTTATGTGGAAAAAAAGATAAAACGGAGAACCTGTAACCAGATTCCCCGCATACCTGTCTATGATTATTCAATAGGTTGAATGGAGATCGCCGCACGAGGTGAGCAGTCAGTTATTATCAACGCTAATCCACCGCTAGTTTGATCCGAGATGTGTACATTACAATCCGTGCCAACAACCTTATACGCTATTCCTTCGGCGAGATTGACCAGCATGACAAATGCTTGTTCAGCTTCCCCGACATAGTGAAATTCTGCGTGGTATTCCGTGAATGCTTCATCGAAGTTTTGTTGCAGCATCCATACATTGAAGCCAGTTGTTACTTTGCCTAGCTGATAATAGGAAGCAAACCAGTTGATGACAGGGGCCGATAATCCGCCAAAATGATGCCATCCTGCGCCACGTCCTGTCTGTACGATAAAATGCTCGTAACAATTGTAGGTAGCCTCGGTCTCGCGTTTCCATAGTTCTAGCGCTGTATTGGCTATGCGGAAAGCATGGTCATGGAAGCCCAAGTCGAGCATGGTTTTCCAGAAAAACCACTGATGCGACATCCAAACCGCACCGTTCCAATAACCATCCGCGCGATAGTAAGGAGCGCTTTGGTCAACGGTTGATAAGCCAATGGATGTCCAGAAGCGGGATTCATTGAACAGTGATGTAACTAAACGGTCAGCACGTTCGCTATCGCAGACACCAGCAACCAGTGGGTAGAGCCCATCCATCCCCATGTTGTAATTGGCGCCAGAGGCATGATGCAGAAGGCCCACTGACTCGCCCTGCTCATTATGGACAACATAGCCGTAGTAACCGGCATTTTCATCCCAAGAATGGGCTTCCAATGCTTCGCTCCATAGCTGAATATCCTCCTCGTATTCTCGAATATCCCTATGCCATTCCTCAGACATGGCTGCGGCCATCTTCAATGTCTTGGCGATTCGAATCGCCTGGCTTGTTGTAATGATGGGAGCAACCGTAGCTCCCAAATGCTGTTCATGCACGTATTTCTGTGGTGGATAGTCGTCCCAACCTCCGGAATTATAGAAATAATCCCATGTTTTGAGTAGTCCTGTACGGAGTGTGTTGGTCGTTGTACTGCTGGTCTTTCCTGCGAAGAACAAGTAATATTGCCGCAAACGCGGGTAAAAATGTTGCAGAAAGTCAGCAGACTGTCCGTGATTCCACAACTCTTGGAACAGATAATGCTGCACAGGTACAGGGCTGCCGTGATGAATGAAAGCGGCTTGAGGGTCGCCAGGCTCCGTCATATACGCATTCAAGCAATCGATCGCTCGCCGAGTGTCGATATCGGAGAAGCCGAGTCCGATAAACCCGGAATCCCACGTATACAGCGAATCCCACCAACGGCCAGGCGTGCTGTGCCTTATATAGGTTCGTTTCGTATAAACGGGATACACGGTATTCGTTAGCAAGGTAGCACGCATGAGCTGCTGGCTGAACGCATAGCGATTCCCCGATGGGTAGGAAGGTGGTGGGTTTAACTTAGTTCGCTCAGCATGATAGATAGACTCGCACTTCTCATAATCTAATGTGAAGTTGGATAAAGAGCCCAGCACTTCTTCATAAGTACCTGAGTAAACCATGCCATAAAGGATCGTGGTTGAATCAGGATGTAGATGAATAGGACGCATAAAGACATTGGTGTAATGCCCTTTTCCATTACCTTGCAATATATCATCGACATGGTTATGCACGGTATGGCGGGCAAAGCGGTCCAACTCATCATGTCGAATTTGCCGAATCTGGACATCTGAATAATTCCATAGGAGGCCATAATAGCAGGGACTGTCAGGATATCGTAGTATAAGGCTTCCTGGAACAGGACCTGGTAGTATGTCAGGTTCAATCTGCCATGGACGATCGATGAAAGCGACATCTTGGCATGCGCTGCCCTCCAGTAACGTGAATCCGTCAATAATCATGGGACTTGAACCTACCGTGTTGTGCATGCTAAGCCTGATCTTGCCTGCAGAAAGGATCCCCACAGGAAGCTCTGCAACGATCAATGTGTTGGATGGCTCTAAGTGAAGTCGGTGTGTCTGCTCTCCTAGCCCAATTTCAAGCTCTCCGCCATGCGCTGCTTGATAGCGCAGAAGAAACACACCCTCTTGTAAGGGAGTCGGGACATGAACCTCATAGCGCAGCATGTCACCAATATCCCTTCCGAATTGGCATCCGATTGCAGATCCGCCGGTGTAATGCTGCCCACGAACCTCTCCACGAGCAAATCCGTCATAGACTAATCCATCGGATGGTCGCGGCTTTGCAAATGTCAATTCGCTGTAATCTAACGCATCCACCCACGATGCGCCATCTGGGAGCTGCGCATCTGCATAAACATGAACTTCACCATGACCTGGAAGCCGAGGCGGTTGCAGGGATGCCATCCAATGGAGCACAAGATTTTGCGAATGCTCCGTGTGATTAACAAGTTCCGCTCGGATAAGTCGGCTCTGCTCGTCAATGCGACTGAACGAAATATCGGCGTAGACACGATCTTTCCACTCCAATTCATGGCGGTGGGAGAAGAAGCTGTAATCTGGTGTAGCTTCCCATGGATGATAGCCAGATTCCCACAAAACACTTGGAATATCTATTTTTCTTCGATAGAACCCTGGCATGAAACTCAGGTCAAATCGTAATCCTCTCGCGGGATCACTAATATGGGAGATGCCCATATATTGTTTGGTGTAGGGTCCCCAAGCAGGAAGATTAAGGTCATGATTAGTGGTGAGGTTGTCATATTCGTACATGAAGTATCGCTCCTTTAACATCGGATCCTTTCTCTTTATTTTAAAGTAAGACAATGATAAAAGCCTCTTGATAGCGGGCTAATTTATCTTGAAAACGGACATTCGTGATATACTAGTAGGAGTTTCGCGAAAGAAAGGACTATCACCTAATGGCCATCAATTTGACCGCTTATGATAACGAACAAGTCGATTATGAAGATCCGAATTTTCGGATGAAAATTTGGACCATCAGTCACCCACCCCAAGCGAACATGCAATACGGTCCCTGGCATTACCATGAAGAAGTAGAGTGGATCACGGTGCTGGAGGGGATGATGATCATTGAGACGACACAGCAATCCTACACGCTGCAAGCTGGTGATGTGGTGATGTTAGGCTCGAATGAACTGCATCGGTCCCACAAATACGGGCATTCTCCTCTGATGTATATCGTTTGCCATGTCGATATGTCTGCGTTTATGGACCCATCGTTGCTGTCGTATCTCGCTGCTTTTACCGGGAGATCAGCTAATTTAACAGGGCTGAATGACGCGTTGAGGAAGTATCCATTAAGCATTCAACACATGCATGAACTCCTTCATGAGATGCTTCAAGACTTTACGGCTAAAGGGAGAGGCTACGAGCTTGCCGTTAATGCTAGTTTGAAGAGGCTCCTATACCTATTCATTCAAATTGACGATGAGCAAATGATTGAACCCATGGATCATCAACTAGCCCTGAAGTTGCGCCCAGCACTAGCCTATATTGAGGAGCAGTTGGAATCACCTTGCCAAATTACAGATATCAGCTCTAAGTTGAATTACAATAGCAGTTATTTTGCCAAGCTGTTTAAGAAGGGAATGGGGATGACGTTTACGTCCTATGTGCAGATGCGTAGAATGAAACGAGCAGAACAGCTTCTGTTGACAGAGACATGGTCAGTAACAGAAATAAGCGGTAGAGTGGGTTTTACAAGCCCTGCCCAGTTTTATCAATTGTTTAAAAGGCATTTCGGCTGCAGCCCGAGACAGTTCGTTGAACGAAGGAATATCCATAAAATGTAAAATATCGCCGTAGCATATAACAGCTCTCATCATCAACGTGGTGGGGGCTTTTTTGTCACTTCTTTGTATGCAAATTGTAAAAGTTAATTTATTACAAAAACAATTTAAATTAATACATTTTATTAAAAATCCACGCGCGTATAATTCTTTACATAAGTGATCCAAATTTGAAACGCAAATGCACTTGCGCAAACAACTTTGTAGTGGGAGGGATGATATAGTTGAAAGCGGTTTTAGGGAAGTATGGAGACAACATCCAGCTAAGAAAGAAGAACAGTATCGTACATTATTTAAAAAGAGATTTTCTACTATATGTGCTCTTACTGTTGCCCATGGCTTATTTACTCATTTTTAGATATGCGCCTATTTATGGTGTGCTGATGGCTTTTCAGGACTATAACATCTTTGAGGGAATTAGCGGTAGCGAGTGGGTTGGCTTGGATGTCTTCAAATTCATTTTCGAGCAAAATAGTTTCTACCGTGCGCTTAAGAATACGCTTGTTCTAAACTTTCTGGATCTGATCGCGGGTTTCCCAGCACCAATTATACTAGCCATTTTGTTAAACGAAATTCGGCATGTTAGGTTTAAAAAAGTAACCCAAACCATTCTATATTTACCACACTTTTTATCCTGGGTCATTATAGGTGGAATGGTCTACCTGATGTTTTCTTCAGGCGGGATGGCGAATAGTGTCTTATCTAGTATTGGCATTGGCAATATTGAGTTTCTTTCTCAGAAAACCAACTGGCTGATCATGTATCTGGCGATTGGGGTATGGCAAAGTGCAGGATGGGGGACCATCATCTACTTAGCATCCATCATTGGTATTAATAAAGAGTTATATGAGGCAGCAGATATGGATGGGTGCAGTAGACTTCGGAAAATATGGCATATTACATTGCCTGGCATCAAGCCGACCATTATTATTTTGCTGATTTTGCAAATTGGAAGAATGCTCTCCATTGGGTTCGATCGGCCATTTGTCATGGGGAATTCCTTGGTCAGTGAATACTCGGATGTTATTAGTACATTTGTCTATCGGATCGGGATTGGATCTGGGGATTTCTCGCAGGCAACCGCAGTTGGATTGTTTCAATCGGTTGTAGGATTAGTATTTTTATTAGCAGCTAATTATATAGCCAAGAAAATTGGTGAGCAGGGAATTTGGTAGGGAGTGTGAGCTAGTTGATTAGGAAGCAGAGAATAAATTTCGTTGATATAGGTATTATCGTATTCATTATTGCTGTAGCCATTACCTGTCTTGTTCCATTTCTATATATGATTGCGCTTTCTTTGAGTTCAAATAATGCGATTACTTCACAGAAGGTGACGTTATGGCCGGTAGAATTCACGCTGGAAACTTATAAAACGATCTTAAGTGACGTAGAGATGATCTATACGTTGGGGTATTCCATTGTGCTTACCATTGTATACACACTCGTTTGTATGTTTTTAACCATCTGTGCAGCGTATCCGCTTACAAAGAAAAGATTGAAGGGAAGAAGCTTTTTTCTATCCCTGTTGGTTATTACGATGTACTTTAGCGGTGGATTAATTCCAAGTTATTTGTTGGTGAAAAATTTAGGCATGATGAATTCCATTTGGAGCTTAATTCTGCCTGGTGCGATGAGTGTGTTCAACTTAATTATTCTCAAAACATTCTTCTCCTCACTCCCAGAAAGTTTGGAAGAATCGGCATCCATAGATGGCTGTAATGAATTAGGGATACTTTTCCGAATTGTTCTTCCACTTTCCTTGCCGTCTATCGCAACGTTAAGTCTCTTTTATGCGGTGGACAGATGGAACGGATTCCAGGATGCACTCTTTTATATAACCGATAAGAATTTGTATCCGATGCAATTAAAGCTGTATCAAATCATTACGGCCAATCAACAGTTAGATACCCAGCAAGGAGAAGGAAGTGTCGGTGCCTATATTGTGCCAGAATCATTAAAAGCTGCAAGCGTGATGTTCGCCACAGTGCCGATCTTGGTTGTATACCCGAAGCTACAGAAATATTTCGTTGAAGGTGTCATGACAGGAGCAATTAAGGGCTAAGAAATAAGGAACATGAAAGGTGGTGATTCTGTTACCGTTAGGCTAGGATTAGATCATGATGTGAACACGAATCGAAATGACTATGAGATAAAGGTGAGGTTGAACGATGAAAATAAAAAAAATGATGGTTATCTTGCCAGTTTTAACACTCCTAACGAGTGGATTAGCGGGATGCAGCAGCAATAAAAATGAAAGCCAAGCAACATCAGCGGCAACTACAACAGAAACGGCATCTGCGAAGCCTTCAGGACCACCCACTACACTTACCGTTGAAATATTTGACCGAGGTATTCAAGGCCAACCTGATCTCAACAATAATACGTGGACAAGGTACATCAATGATAATTTTGGTAAGCAAAATAATGCCATTGTTAAATTTGTTCCGGTTCCAAGGTCACAAGAAATTGATAAACTGAATGTATTGATGGCAGCTAATGAGGCACCTGATATTTCATTTACCTATGACAGCCCGACAATCTCGAGATATTCCAAAGTGAATGGTATCCTTCAATTAGATGATTTATTGGCTAAGCATGGTAAGGAATTAACGAATTATTTAGGTAAAACTGTACTTTCTTACGGACTATTTAATGGGAAACAGATGGCGATCCCTGCCAAAAGAACTTCGCTAGCATGGGGTGGCATGTTTATTAGAAAGGATTGGCTAGATAAACTAGGGATGCCGGTTCCGACTACAAAGGACGAATTATATAATACGTTGATTGCGTTTCGAGATAAAAATCCTGGTGGCGTGAATAGTGTTATTCCATGGGGATTGGCAGCAACAGGGTTTAACTATAACACTGGCAATCTTAGTGAATCTTACTGGGGAAAACAGACAGAAGAAGAATTCGTTACAGCTCCGAACTGGTTAAAACCAGGAAATAAGGATGCCCTAAAGTTTCTTAATAAGCTTTATAATGAGAAGTTAATCAGCCCTGATTTCGCATTAGATAAAACAGCCAAGCAAGCGGATGCCGATGTGACTAACGGTAAAGTCGGATTCTTCAGTGCAAACTGGGATTATCCATTACGTCAAAATATCAGTGTACCTTTGAAAACGAATGTGCCTGATGCAAACTTTATACCTGTTGATGTGTTCAAGAATTACGAGGGTAAATACAAGAAAATTGCGTACAATGAAAATGGCGTGAATGTGTTTATCCCTAAGAGTTCCAAAAATGCCGAGTTGGCGATTAAATATTTAAACTGGATGTCCGATCCTAAGGTATTATTCTTCTTGCAATACGGACTTGAAGGTGTCAATCATAAAATGGTTGATGGTATTCCACAAGTGATTAATCAAACAGGCGACAATATGCAAACCAGCTATCTGAACCTGGATCTTACCTTAGTTGTAAACGGTGTTGAGCTTGGTGATCAGCAGAAGAATATTAAAGCATTAGCTGCATCGGCTCCTGGCCTTGAAGCTGTTGCAGAACAGTCTTACAAAATCAATACGACAGATACGTACACAGGCTACTTCTATGATACGCCAAGTGAATCCAATATTAAATTTGGTAAAACACTTGGGGATATGAACAAACAAATGACGGATAAGTTAATCGTCTGTAAGCCTGCAGAATTCGACGCTTTGTACGACAAGTTGGTTGCCGAATATATGGCAGCAGGCGGGCAGGCAGTAATGGACGAGAATGTGAAAATCTACAAGGCTATGCAAGCAAATAAGAAGTAGTACATTCGTTTTATCGAGCTTTATCGCATACAAAGCCTATGGACATAACAACGTTATTTCCATAGGCTCTTATCATGAAATGCCAAGTAGCGAGCACTTGTTATCTTTCTAGCAAAGCGTTAAAATTCTGAGTACGATTAAATAAGCTGACACAGGGGGTACTTATGCATCGTGTAATTATTGTAGATGATGAACCTTGGGCAATAAAAGGCATCCGGAATGCATTTAACTGGCATAAATACGGGTTCGAAATTACGGGGCAATTTACAAGTGTTCATAAAGCGATTGCGTATATCCGTGAAGAGAGTCCTGATCTGGTGTTTACAGACATTAGAATGCCTGAGATTTCAGGTCTTGATCTGATGAAAAAGACTAAAGACATGGGATTGGATGTAGACTTTGTTGTTGTAAGCGGTTTCGCGGAGTTTGCTTATGCACAGGAGGCATTGCGATATGGAGCGCTGGATTATTGCCTCAAGCCACTGGATATCGAGATGGCAGATCCATTAATAGAAAAGCTGGCCGTGCACTTTGCTAATAAGCGAAGTGTTAGAAATAATCTTATTTTAGAGGCGCTAACCTCATCGGATAAAAGTGAATTGAATCGTTTAACCCAAGTTTTTAATGGGTCTTCGAGCGCTTATTATCGTGTAGTAATCACGCATGCCAATGGTGAGAAGAAGCATGACCATAACCGAGAGGCGTTCCCTATTAAACCTGCATTGGAAGTGGATTTGGGCTCAAGGAAGACGCTCTATATTCTCAAAAGTGACAATCCCACAGTTTTGGATGTTCATTTGGATACAACCGGTTTCAATGATTTAGATTTGCAAGCCGTGGGCATTAGCTCCATGTCCAATCAATATGATCATATGGCAAAACTGATGAAAGAAGCAGATATTGCCGCCTCAATCGTATTTATAAAAGAAGCGAATGGTATTTATGAGTATGAACAGAAGCTTAATTTGGTTAAGCCGTATATAGATGGGATTTCTACGATTATCCAAGAGAAAAAGTTTGAAGAGATGGATGACATCATGGAAAGGCTCATTGCTTTCTTTCATCAGAATCAGCTAGGGATGGGCGAAGTTGTTTATTTATGGAATCAGGTGGTCAGCAACTTGGTTGGCAGTTATTATGAAGAGCTGCAAGACATGGAGCTTGATTTCCTCAATTACTCGGAATTGAAGGAGCGGTTTGAATCCTTTGAGTCCTTATGCAGTTTCTTGCATGACATCTTGACTTACATCAAACAACTGAATTATCAGTCTGCGAATGAAGCGGATAGAAACACCTATTTTGCCCAAATGGTGAAATATATCGATAACAACTTTCAGAGCGAGTTGTATTTGAAGGATTTATCCGTGAAATTTTTAATTAATCAAGTCTATTGCTGTCAGCTGTTCAAAAAAAACCTGGGCAAAACCTTTACGGAATATGTCACTGATTTACGAATTAAGAAAGCTTGTGAACTTCTGAAACAGACCGAATTGTCCATTGATGAAATTGCAGCAAAAGTAGGCTACATGGATTATTATTATTTCAACAAAGTATTTAAGAAACAAAGTGGGATCACACCTACGAAATTCAGAAAGAGTTGAGGGTTGGGGTGGGGAATTTGCAGATTAGCAGGCTGAAACTAAAACATCAGATCTTACTGATATTTTTATTTTCGGTTACTATTTTTACAATAATGGAATTTTATTCCTATTATAGCTTCTATAATCTGACGCAGAACAGAGCTGCCAATTATGGCAATAAGATCATTGAACAAACAAGTCAGAAGATAAATTCCGTTTTTAATGATATAAAAGTGAGTACGAACATAGCTGTTGATAATAAAAAAGTACAAGAGTTTACGATTGTTGATGATGATTATAAGCGAAGTTTCGATATCGGTACGTATGTCATTGAACTGATGGAATATATGAGGTCCTTTAATTCCTATGTGAATGGCATTGTGATTAATGATAATTATGGGCGACGCGTTCATAGTAATGGGAACAATGATATTTTTTATTCCAATCAATACGAAGCGTTTATCCGTACATATAAATATAATTTGGAGTCTGTAAAAAAAGGGCAGTTTACAAGTCTCCTAAAAGACGAAAAAACAGGAAGTGAATATTTCTTTTACATAGCACCCATAGTTGAAGCGATTGGCGGGGTTCAATTTTCCGAGAAGACAGGCTATTGTTCCATCATGGTGAATACAGAAAAGTTGAAGGAGCTTGTTGAGAATACGGAATTAACTCCTAACTCTACGTTGTACATTTTAAACAGCCAAAATGAGGTTATCGTATCCAACAATGCTAATTTCCGCGGTATTTTGTTTGAGGATATCCTCCCTGTTGATCGGAGCCGTTTAACGAATGGCGTCACAACAAAGATTAATGACGAAGAAGTGATTGTCCAGGAAAAAGATTTGGAGCAGGCAGATGGCTGGCGTATAGTCAGTATTATCCCCGTGCAAGAGCTGACGACGGACATGCATGCCATTAAGAACATTAGTATCATAGCTGGAGTTGGAATCATAGTAAGTATGCTTATTCTGGGGTATTTTTTCTTGAATAACCTAACGCGGCCTGTTATGGGTCTGATTGCAGATATGAAGAAAATTGGCAAGCTTGATGTAGGCTTCAGAGTGAAAGTACGTTCAACCAATGAAGTCGGCGTGTTGGCTTATGATATTAATAGCATGATTGATAAAATGGAAGAGATGACTAGCAATATTTTCCACACACAAGCAAGGTTATATGAATCAGAACTCAGTAAAAAACAGGCAGAATTCTCTGCCTTACAAAGTCAAATCAATCCGCATTTCCTCTATAACACTTTAAATTGTATAAGCTCTATCGGACTTGAATATGGCAGCAAAGAAATAGCGCTGATTACGTCATCCATGTCTAAGATATTTCGATATAGCATTAAAAAAGACGAGCTTGTGATGATTAGTGAAGAAATTCAGTGTATTCAAGCGTATCTGAAAATTATCTCCATTCGCTATGAGAACAAGTTTGACATGGAAATAGATGTAGATGACAAGCTTATGGCCATGAAAACACCTAAAATGATCTTGCAACCCATCGTTGAAAATTCCGTCTACCACGGACTTGAAAGTATGGACGCTGGGGGACATCTTCGTGTGAGTGGTCATGTCGATGAGAATGGCGACGTCTGTTTCCAAATTTGGGATTCTGGAAAAGGGATAGAGAAAGATGAGCTCGACAAGATGAAAGCGAAACTGAATATGGCCTTTCCAGAACGCGTGGCAAACAGCTTTGTTGGCAACAGTATCGGGATTTCCAATATTAATAACAGGATTCAACTGCTGTTTGGGGAAGGTTATGGGGTTGGGATCGAGAGTGAGATTGGTTACGGGACAACGGTAATTGTTAAGATTCCGAGTTTGTGAGGGGAAGAAAAATAGTCCAACTAAGCGGCTATGAACTATTTTCCACTTTCTGGCGTCATTATGTTGCTGGAATGTTATGAACCTGAAAGGTGGAGTAGTCAATCATGCCTTGGCCAATGGTACATTTTAGTATTGCGGAAAAATGTTGGGATCATGAACCATCGCCAGAATTTTTGTTGGGAAGCATCGCCCCGGATGCTATTCATATGAGGGCGAATTCCACTAGGAAAGACAAAGGTAGAACTCATTTGTGTGAGGATGACGGCACGATGCCTAATCTTCAAGTTTTTCATGATTTTTGTAAACAACATAATACACATGGTGATCACAAGTATAATCAATTTATACTTGGATATGTCTCACATCTGTATGCTGATTTAAGATGGACGGAGACAGTTTGGAATGACTATGTCGAGAAAGTTAATCTTGTGATAGACGGACAGAAGGAATCGATTAAAAGTCGATACAACATAGAAGTTTGTCAAATTGATTATCATTTATATCGGAATGAAGGTTGGTCAAATAGGATATTCGACTCCTTGCTTTTAGCAAGGGTATATTCAGTTCCTCACCTACTTACTCCCATAGAAATTACGCAATACCGTGAGCATATCATGCAGAATCTTAGAAATGAAGGAAAAGAACCTTGTATTGTACCCAGTTATATCACGGATGACATTGTGAAGTTATTTATTAACGACACCGTAAATGAGCTGCGAAGTCTAATAAGAGTTTGGACGAGTGGGTAGCCAAATGAGGAGACGCGGCGGTGAATTGTGAACGGAATTACTATCCGTAAGATAATCGGTTATAATTGTTTAGATAGCAATTGTTTAATTTGAAGGGGAGTACAGAAATGGAATTATTGTTATTAAATAAAGAGGTAACAGAGCAGTACTGCCGGAAAATATTGATGCCCGAAGGTGCTACCGAAATCTTGATGAACATCGTTGATCACCTGCATAATGATCCCAAACTGTTGGGGATTTATAAGGATTTTTATAAAAATACGATTGAAAGCGGCTATTGGACAACGGTATGGGAACCCTTGGCTATAGATGCTTATGTGGAAGAAATTCTCGGAAACTCGGCTTCCCTGTTATATCTGCATGCAGCACTTCAACGACTGCCTCTTGCCGAGCAGAAGTATGCTGAAAGAGGACTAAGTGAAGAGTTATTCGTAGAAACGTTACGGGATATCGGTGTATGGGTTCAAAATGCTTACAATCTAGTCGGCCATTATGCTATTAGAAATTTCAGTTGGATCTGGCGCCATCTAGAGGCTAGAATGTTCAGGATCAGTGGTATGCAATTCATTGCAGTCAATTTTTCTGGAATCGTCAAAGGTTTTTACAATGCGAAAGAAGACCGTTTATTGTACTTAGCCAGTGCAGGGATGGAGTTAAGGGCAAATGGCGATAAGCAAGGCGTGTGCAATAAAGAGAAAACAAGCGGTTTTGTGACGGAATATGAAGAAACGGAAGATTATTTCATCGGAAATCCCATTACACCTGAGGGTAAAGGTTTGAACGACCTTGTGAAGCTTAAGAAGGGTGAATGGGAGAAAGTCCTGGACAAAGATGATACGTTGCTTGAGATTCATATTCCGCGAGATACGTCTTTTGATATGGAACAAATCAAAGAAACTTACCAACAAGCCAAGGCATTTTATGCCACTTATTTCCCGGAGGTCAACTATAAAGGTATGGCCTGTCATACATGGCTGTTTACGCCTCAACTCAAGGAAATGTTACCGGCTACCAGCAATATTGTCAGGTTCCAAGAGCAGTTCTACCTCTATCCGACAGCGGGTTCGGTGCGTTTTCTATGGAATTTCGTATTCAATGAATTAACCGAAGTGAAGGATGCGAAACCGGATACATCGTTACGGAGAAAGGTTCTTGCTTATTTGGAAGAGGATAAAGAGATCTTCGATATGAACGGTATTTATCTTGATGTATACGGAGATTTCGGAACTGTAACGTACTCCAAGGAAGTCAAAACCGTGTAGACGCGGGACGTTATCGAGAAGCGATCGTGGAGGAGCTTGCCTTGTGGCAATGGCTCCTTTCTGCGATCGAATAGTATCCCCATTGCCTCCAATACACCTCAGTGCTCCCCGTGTGCTCGTACCGTCGCCAATACGCCTTAGCGCTTTCGGTGCATCCGCAGCCAATGCACCTCAAACTCACCGTACTCCCACAGTCGCAGATACACCTCAGCGCTTTCGGTGTTCCCACCACACCCTCCATCACACTTCAGCACTTCCGGCAACACTTCCGGCAACACTTCTGGCAACACTTCTGGGAACACCTCCGGCAACACCTCCGGCAAATAGATGGATTTTATGTAGTTAATTTCTTAGATTTCCCAGTCAAATGGCGAATAAATGGAATACCTACAGTTAATTAGGTGGATTTTACTCGATCAGCGTGAAATCGCCAATTTTAACTACATGTTTTCCAGTTAAATTGAAATCTCGGAGAAATATCGTGTAAATAGCTGTACTTTTTCCAGTTATTGCACGAATGTCACTAATCACTCCCCCTCATTTCACCTACGATCTTCATCAGCAGGAGGAGGGGGAGGAGGTTTTTTCCAATTCATAGGGAAGTAGTATGAACTAGCATCGGTACGATAGAAGCAGCCTGCATGTGAGAGGAGTAAGCAAGTGAAGAGACATTGGATGATTACCCCTTGGACCCAGGAATGGAACCTGCAATTCGAGGTAGAGTCGAAGGTTTTACAGGATATTTTCCAAATGGAAGTTGTCGGCATACATCATGTTGGCAGTACCGCGGTGCCCTCGATCGGTTATGCCAAGCCTATTATCGACATTTTGATTATCGTCACAGATATTGAGCGAGTGAGTTTGTATAATGAACAAATGGTTAACGCGGGGTATAGGATTAGAGGGGAGAACGGTATTCCGAACAGAAGATACTTCTCCAAAGGAGATACCCTACGAACGCATCACGTTCATATATTCCAGACGGGGGATTCTAGGATATTAACCTATTTGGATTTTAAAGCGTACTTGTTGCAACATCCTCTTGAAGCTGAAAAGTACGGTCAACTCAAGCTTGACATACTAGCGTCCTATCCCAATGACCAATACCAACAAGTGAAAGAAAACCGCATAAATCATTTGGTTGAGAAAGCACTGCGATGGGGAGAAGAAGAAAGGAAACGATTGGATTGAGTCGGAAAAATGTGATGATGGGAATACTTGTTTCCTCGATTGTACCTTTATTGGCTTATATTGTAACGGTTGCAAATGTCAATCTTAGTCGTTTACATGAGCCTCAAGAAGATTTTCAGTATCATGACTCGTACTTTACCGTGATTCATATGGATCCAGTCATGTTTCCAGTCATTGCTGTAATTACTTTCATTATGTAAGCAGCCATTTCTAGTGTTGTGCGATACGTTAGGCGAAAAGAGTAGGCATAAATGAACTTACGAGTACGTCGGAAGAGACTTCAGTTACCATTATACATTGCAGCAATGTTATTCGCTGCCTCAAGCAGCGCTTCGCGGAGCTCCACTGGTTCCAACACACGGACCATAGTTCCAAAGCCGAGCAAAATTTCACACGCGGAGCTCAGCGTGTTGAACGCCAACTCCGCTATGCGCCAGGCCTCGGAAGGGTTGGCGTTTGCCGAGCTTGCATCGTCTTCACACTCGTCATGCCAGGCGGTTACACGTACGAAGCGGGTCATCTCGAGCCGAGTGGCGACACTCGGATGCACAAGTGCATGTGCCGCATAATGTGGAAGCCCGTTGCGGAACAGGTCAACCGAACGCTGCCAATAGGCAGCGAGGTTGAAGTGATCCGGTCGGATCACCGGCTCATCTAGCAAGACAGCATCTTGGATGCGCGAAACCCGATAGGTGCGGGGTTCCTCCTCGAGCCCAGCTGCTGCAATGAGATACCAAAGTGAACCCTTGAGAACAAGCCCGAGTGGGTTCACAATGCGTTCACTTGCCCCCGAGTCGCCGCTCGAGGCATAACGGATTCGCAGTTTGCGGTCTTCCCAAACAGCTTCTTGTAAGAGGGATAGCCATGGCAGTTCTTCAACATTGTGATGCCAGCCTATTCCATCCACATAAACTCGTTGTCGCATATAATCGGCATCACGCCGCAACGAAGGAGAGAGCGATGCCAGCACTTTCAGAACCGCCGCTTCATAAGCGCCTCTGAAGCCCAAATCGGTTAAATGGCGATGGGGCTCAGATGCCAGCAACGCGAGTAGCTCATCTTTGTGCAGTCCAGCCCAATCTGCGCGATACCCCTCCATAAGCCGCCATCCACCTGCTGCTCCACGTTCTGCATAGACCGGCACGCCCGCCGTGCTTAGGGCTTCCATATCCCGATGAATGGTCCGTTCCGACACTTCCAGTTTCGTGGCTAACTCGCGAGTTGTCATGCCGCCGCGAGTTTGCAACAGCATCATAATTTGCAATAACCGATCCGCTCTCATCTGCTTCCCTCCTTGTGTAATTTGATTCTATCATACATATATGACAACGGGTGACATGATACTAGAGGTAAAATGAAACAAAGGTAGATACTCGTATGATAACCACATACAGTCCACTATCTTATACTTGGGAGGAGTTGGTTCCATGACAACGACAAATCAACCATTACGCCATCAAATCGCAGTAGTCGCAGGAGCGACTCGTGGAGCGGGACGCGCGATTGCAATCGAACTCGGTCGCGCAGGAGCGACAGTTTATGTAACAGGACGTTCCACGAGAGCGAAACGCTCGCCGATGAACCGACCGGAAACCATTGAAGAAACTGCCGAACTTGTGACGCAAGCAGGGGGGAAAGGCATCCCAGTCTGCATGGATCACACTAGGGAAGAAGAGGTTGTAGCGCTGTTCAATCGAATTAAGATCGAGCAGCAGGGGCGGCTGGACATTCTAGTTAATGATCTTTGGGGCGGTGACCCGCTTACTGAATGGGGCAAAGGTTTCTGGGAAACCCCGCTTGCAAACGGGTTGTTAATCCAACGACAAGCGGTCCACTCTCATATAATGACCGCTTATTATGCTGCTCCATTAATGGTGGAGCGCAAAGCTGGGCTTATTGTTGAAATTACGGATGGCGTCGGCTATCACTATCGGGGGAACTTGTATTATAGTTTGGCCAAAATCGGAGTTTCCCACTTAGCGCAGGGAATGGCGGCGGATCTGAAACCTCACGGTGTGACAGCTCTTGCCGTAACGCCTGGTTTCCTACGTTCGGAAGCGATGTTGGATTATTTCGGGGTGCAGGAGAAGAATTGGCGAGATGCTGCGAAGCAGGACATCCATTTCCTGCAGTCCGAGACGCCTCACTTCGTTGCTCAGGGGATAGCCGCACTCGCTGCAGATCCGCAGGTGGCAGAGAAATCAGGGCAACTCCTAAGTTCCTGGTCATTGTCCGACGACTACGGCATCATCGATATCGATGGGCGCAGTCCCCATTGGGGGAAGTACGCTGAGGAGAATGGATTCTGAGTCGACTGGCCATAAACGCGCGCCCACCACGCTGCAACGGTGAAAAACACGCTTACAGATGCCACTTATACAGCAAATGTATGCGGTGCATGGTCAAAGATGCAAAAGGGCACTTATTTTCGCGGGGAACGCATCATTTTGGATGAATACGTGCAAACGTGCAACCTTTTGGCCCAAAAGAACCCGAAATGGGCAGTGACAGCAAAAATTGTTGCACATTTGCACGCATTTTGCCTAGAGGAGCTATTCATAGGTAAAAAGGATGCTCTTTTGCACTTTGCCTTTTTCCCTTACGCCCTAGTGCATTATGCTTGCTCCAATGCGTCGTTTGTACCCTTGTGCTATATACCCTAAAGCCAACCAGACCAACCCAGGTACAATTGTACCTGGGTTGGTCTGGTTGACGTTCAGCGCTTTTATTAATTTGCTAAGTTTACCTACCTGTTTATCTGTTAAGTTTTCGGTATCCTTATTTATTCTTATAAGCATCCGTCATTTCTTGCACAATTTTCAGATACGTTGGATCTGCTTTCGTTTTGGCAACGAATTCATCCCAAGCGGCTAAGGTTTCCTTGCCCATGATGACTTTGATTTTCATATCCAAAATTTTCTTGTTCAATTCGGGTCCGGCCGTCAAGTTGGTTTGTGAAATGAGGCCGTAAGCGGCATTGGGTTTACTAAATGCTGAACGGTCATCGATAATTTTCTTGCTGCGATCATAGAATTCTTTGGGAATCCCGTTATAGTAAGCTCGCGTATATTTATCGTATTTCTGTGCAATTTGCAGTAGATTATTGGTCACGTCTGGAACGTTGTCCACTTTGGCTTGTTCAGTCGCCTGCTTAAATCCGTCTTTAATCGTATAATGCTTATCCAAAATGCCATACGCTGCAAGATCAGCTACATCATCGGATAACAGTTTATCCATAAAGCTTAAAAGTTGCTTCATTTTGGCTTCTGACACCGTTTTCGGAATGACGTACATACCGAAGTTCCCCGAATCTTGAGCGGCAAATTTATTTCCGTCTGGCGTCATCAAATATGTGAGTGGGAATGAGTCTGCTTTCGGATCAATTTTGCGCATCGCATCTGTGTAGAGCCACTGTGGGTTAAGGGCAGAACCAAGTACACCAGCCTTGCCACCCATGTATTGCTCACGTGCTTGAGAATTCTTGATTACAGCGAAGTCTTGCGTTAGCACTTTCTCGTCATATGCTTTTTTGAGCCATTCTAATGCTTTGCGTTCTGTTGGCTCTAAAGCAGCAATAACAATTTGATTATTGGACAGCTTCCAGTACCCATTATTGTTATTGAATACATCTTCAATCCATCCATATAAGCCCATGCCATCTGCATCAACTTGACCTGTGATTCCAATTGTATCGTTTTTGCCATTGCCATCGGGATCTTTTTCGGTGAAAGCTTTCAGCACAGCATACATCTCATCCATCGTTTCAGGTACCTTCATACCAAGCTTATCTAACCAATCTTTACGGACATGCACACCCCAAGAACCTTCTAGAGGACGAGGACGAGGGATCCCATAGTTTTTTCCTTTGATTTTGGCATTGTCCCATACGACAGCGGGCATCGCACTTAAGGTTTTATAATCTTTAATATATGGTGTAATGTCCCAGAACGCGCCGGATGTCGCCATTTGGACAACTTGTGAATCAAAGACATTCATCACTAGACTAAGATCGGATAAATCACCGGAAGCCAGCATGACCTTCGTTTTCTCCGAGTATGTGTTCACGGGGACCCAAGTTATATTCAACTTCGTATTGGTTTTCTTCTCGATCTCTTGCAGAATAGGATTCGACGGGTCAACGGCCTGAGCCCCCTGTTGATTCGTGAACATGGAAATCTTGACAGGCTCGTTACTAGTAGCTTCCGCTTGCTTATCCGTTGTTGCTTCTTGTCCAGAGCTGCAAGCTGTAAGTGTTAAAGCCGCGATCATGCTGATAACGGTGCCCTTCGTGAATACGTGTTTGTTAGTGTTCAAATGAATCAACCTCCCATGGTTATCATACAATTTCTCATTGAACTTATAAACCTATCTGACTTCGAGGTGCGTTTCCCCAATCTTTTACCCCTTAATTGAACCGACCATCACCCCTTTAGCAAAATGTTTCTGAAGCAGCGGGTACACGAGTAGGATAGGAATTGTTGCGATGACAACTGCAGCCATCTTCAGCGTATCTGTCGGAATGGCAATTTCCCCAACCATGCTATTGGCAATCTCTCCAGATGAAGAGGATGAGGAATCGATAAGAAGCTGTTGAAGCACAATTTGCAAGGGACGAAGATCAGGCTTCGTAATGTACAGCACAGCAGAGAAAAATGTGTTCCAATAAGCAACCGCATAGAAGAGGCCAAAGGCTGCAAGCGAAGGTAAGGATAAGGGTAAAATAATTCGGAACCACACGCCCATATCCGATGCGCCATCGATCTTGGCTGCTTCTTCAAGCTCATCAGGGATGCTGTCAAAGAACCCTTTCATTAAGATGACATACCAACCACTCGTCAGAACGGGGAGAATAAGCGCCCAGACCGTATTAATCAGATGCAAATCTCTCACAACGAGATAAGGGGGAATGATCCCAGGGTTGAATAACGTCGTCATTAAGATTAAGATGAGCAGTACTCTTCGACCTTGAAGTCGTTTTCTAGACAAGGCATATGCACCGGCAGAGGTAACGATCAAGCTTAACGCGGTACCGACAGTGGCTAGGAAGGTGCTGACACCAGCAGCCTGAATGAAGACATTATTGGAGAACAGATAACGATAGGAGTCCAGTGTCCATTTTTCCGGGAAAATCACGATGGTTTTCTGTAAGTATTCAATTGGTGATGTGAAAGAGACAGCCGTTATATAGTAGAAAGGAAATAGCATGACTAGAGCGACCACGATCAATGCTGCTAAAATACTTCCCTCAAACCACTTGTCGGATGTTGTACGTTGATTCATGGGTGAACCCTCCTAATAGATGCCGTCATCGCCGAATTTCTTGGCAAGCCGGTTCGTTAAAACTACCAAAATGACACCAACAATGGATTTAAACAAACCAACAGCTGTACTGAAGCTGAATTGTGCTTGTTGAATACCGCTGCGATACACATACGTATCGAAGACATCTGCGACATCTGAAACTGCGCCGTTCATCATAAGATAGACTTGTTCAAACCCGACATCCATCATATGTCCAATACGCAGAATGAGCAGAATAATAATGACATTGCGGATCGCTGGCAGTGTAACGTGCCATATTTGGCGAAGTCTTCCTGCGCCATCGATGCGAGCTGCTTCGAAGAGTTGTGTATCCACAGATGCGATGGCAGCCAAGAAGATAACGGTACCCCAGCCGACTTCCTTCCATATGGACTGCAGGGTAAGTAAGGCCCAGAATAAGCTCTGACTTGTTAAGAAATTGATTTTGTCATAACCAAGTGATTCCAGAAATTTATTCACGAAACCGCTTGAAGTCGATAGCATCAAATAAGTTATCCCTACAATGACCACCCACGATAAGAAATGCGGCAAATAGATAACGGATTGAATGATGCGTTTCACCCATTCTTTGCGTACCTCATTGAGCATAAGTGCGAGTACAATTGGTAAGGGAAAGAAGAAGATCAAGTTCAGTAAATTGATAGCGAGCGTGTTTCGTAATAAAAGGAAGAAGCTGTCATTCGAGAAGAAACGTTCGAAATGTTGGATTCCCACCCATGGACTGTTCCAGAATCCTAGATAAGGCGAGTAATCTTTGAAAGCGATCAGAACGCCCCACATTGGCAGATACTTAAAGATTAGGAAGTAGGCCAACATAGGAGAAGCGATGAGGTACAGCATGCGATCTCGTTTCAACCCTTGCCATACACGCCTGCTTGGCGAGAGATAAGAAGTAGATGCGGATTGTCTTTCGCGAGAAAGTGTTGTGTGTGTGGTTTCAGTTTTCATCATTTTCACCTTTCCCAGAAGAAGTAGTTTCGGTCTCTTGGCTTTACTATAGGGAAACCGCTAATTTCCGACAATTAGACAGTTATTCTAGGGAATTTCCTAACGTATCACTTTTCAGTCCAATGAATTTCCTGTCATTGCACATTCATTCTTGGCTTATTTTTGATGATTTTCCCTTTGCAGATGGCTTTTTTTTCTTATATGATGGATGGACAACAGGTGAAAGGTAATCATCCAATGTTGATAGGGAGGCGTAATGAGCATGCGGAGACAGCATTATCAACGGAAGGGATTTCTCATCGCCATTATAAGTGCTTGTCTACCAGCAGCGATTATCGGAATGATTCTCTATGTGGTAGGCATAGGGCAGATTGAGGCTGAAGGGCAGAAGTCGCACCGCAATCAAGTTACTTACGCAACAGAGCGTATTAATGAGAATTTAAACCATTTGGAATCGATTATGGCCCAGTGGTCATTCAATTTAAATTTAAGCAGCAGTTATAAGGATTTGGATCTGTACAAAGATTACCGAAGTACACGTTCGATCTATCAAGCGCTCTCCTGGATCAAAGCGTCAGACCCTCTCATCCAAGAAGTAACCCTCTATCTGGACAAGCAGCAAGTGCTGATCAAAGAAAGTACAGGTATTGTAGGGATTGAATCCCTGGAAGAGCAGCAGTTGTACCGGGCATTGGCTTCGTACCAGCGGGATGTGTATTGGACGAATCGCCTGGCGCCGCGCAAGGAGAATGTACCGTATACGTTAGTTGTTCGTATTCCAGGAGGGCTAGTAGAAACGGAAGCAGCGTTGATTATTGATGTAAGTGCCAAACAATTAAACGCGCTCATCGCCGAATTAGATTCGGAAGGGAGCGGGGCAACGGTTCTTATGCAGCAGGATGGGGGCATTGTTTCATTAGGTGCAACAGCTATTGGTCAGCCAACTGCGTTAGATCAGACATTGATGAAATCGGTTCTTGGGCAAAAGACAGAGCGTGCGTCCTCTATTGAATCTTGGGATGGCGAAGCTTATTCTGTCTCCTATGGTCAGATGAAACGCATCGAGAATATGTGGATCATAGCGGCTGCCACGCCACTTGAACAAATGACCAAACCCGTTCAGACAGTGTCACGTGTCATGATTATGACCGGTTGTTTCGGAATCCTGTTGGCCTTGTTTCTTTCGTGGTATTCGTATCGTCACATGTACCAACCTGTCTACCGACTGATGCAGCAGCTGTTACCAGGCCGAGCTGGCGTTACGGCAGATGAGTTTACAACCATCGCGGATGAGTGGAAGCATCTCTCGCGTGAGAGTCAGATCTTACAGGAGCGTGTTGATCAACAACTGCCTTCCTTGCGGGAAAATTTCCTCCTCCAACTGTTGCAGGGACATCTTTCTTTCCTAAGTGAAATCGAATTAGCGGATCGCATGGCGCAGTATGGCTGGGAGGTATCAAATCGCATTTTTGCCGTATTAGCCGTCCAAATGCACGGTATTTACCGCTCCGAAGGAAAATTCTCACAAGGGGATGAACAACTCGTTACTTTTGCCGCGGTGAACATCACCCAAGAGTTAACGAAGGGGAAGGGTATGGAGGCGAATTCAGTTAATTTCCAGGATATGACGCTTGGGATACTGATACGTCAACCTGCGAATATGTCTGTAGAAGCCATGCAATCCAGTCTATTTCATTTGGCAGAAGAACTTGCACATACGTTGAATAGTTTGCTTAAATTGGAAGTGACTGTAAGTGTGGGTACGCGAACATCGGAGTTGAGAAGACTTCCTGTTTTGTTCGATGACGCGAGAAGTGCATTGAATTATCGAAAAATCGGTGAGGAGCAGCAGATTCTCGATGTGAATGAGCTCATTCCAGGTGGTCATGATGCCATTTTGTACCCCTTTGAAGAAGAAAGCTTGCTCCTTAAGGCATTGCGCTCAGGAAATGAAGAGGAGCTAACGCAGCGGTTGGACGAGTTTCTTCGCTTATTGAAGAATCAATCGGTGATCGAACTTGGCGTTCGCCAAAGTCTGCTTCAATTGTGCAGCAATATGCTGAATACTATCATGATTTCGGGCTACAATCCGCTTGCGTTGAATGAAGGACTAGATATGTGGGAACAGCTTGCCGAAGTGCGGGAACCAGAAGCTATTCTTGTTTGGATGAAGCAGCATATTATCGAGCCTTATGTGTCGCGCTTGCACAGCACGCAAGATATGCAGCTGAAACAGCTCGTAGAGAATGTACTGCAAACGATTCATTCGAATTATGCCAAAGATATTTCGCTTGAGGCCTGTGCTGATCTACATGGTACTTATTCCAAGAAGCTAAGTCTTGGCTTTAAACAAGTAACGGGTCAAACGTTCATCGATTATTTAACACAGTTCAGGCTCAATCAGGCCAAAAAACTGCTTGTGGAGACAGATGAGAAAATTAATGATATTGCGATGCAAGTGGGCTATCAGCCTCCTTATTTCAACCGCTTATTCAAGAAGTATGAGGGCATTACACCAGGTCAATACCGCGAGAAGGCGGATCAATTATGAGTGATGAATTTCTAACGAGCTTCACACCAAGAATTATTGATGTCGTGGAGCGCAATCCAGCATTTTGGGCGGAATTTAACTATCTCTTGCAGCGGGATAAAACCAAATTGCATACCTTGTCATACGTCTATCAAGGTTCAGGGTCACTTGAGATTGACGGGGAGAAATATGAGCTTCAAGGGGGCCATCTGTTTCAAGTAAGGCCTGGTGTAAACATGCGAATCGTATCCAATCCAGCGTCTCCTGCTTGTTTTATTTCGTTCCATTTTCTGTATCGCTTAGTGCGTTGGGAGAATGGTGAGATGCTGTCGGTGGACAATAGGACGAAGTTGCCGATTTGTGGGGATGTTTTTCCAATAGGGCAAGTTCATATTGAAGAATCGTTTCGCAAAGCGTTCCATCTATGGCAGTCCAAAAGCAGGAACTATGAATGGCTGGTCAAATTAGAGTTTCTCAATAATGTGCAGGCTGTGAATGAACTTGCTAGCAGGGAAATCGAGCAGAGTTCAACGGCAAGCATGATTGAGAAGGCATCAGCCTATATTCGAACCAACTATCGAGAAAATATCACCCGGGAAATAATTGCGGAGTATGTCTCGTTATCTCCAAGTTATTTATCCATTACATTCAAAAAGCATACGGGATTAAGCTTGATTGAATATGTGACTAAAATCAGGCTGGATCGAGCCAAGTTTTTGCTGAAAAGTTCGAAACTGCCAGTCAAACAAATCGCCGAGGAGAGCGGGTTTACGGATTCCTTCTATTTCTCTCGCATTTTTACCAGAGATACAGGAATGAACCCTCGAGACTATCGAAGCTCATAGTACAATATATAAACACGGATCTAAGCGACATCGGAGCTTCTATTTGAAGCGAAGAGGTCGCTTTTTCATGGGGATAAAAATAAACATGTTGACTTCCATCTGTCGGTATGCAGGTGCTTGACTTCCATGTGCTATATTAAAATAATCGAAAACTTAGGAGGCAGCTCATGTTTCAACAAATGAATCAAACCTATTCAAGAGTAAATTTCGGCACACAAGATTTGAGATACGGCGAGTTAATCGGTTGCACATTCGATGAATGCTCATTTGCGAATGGTTCTCTGGAAGAAATTAATACAAGTAACTGTCGCTTCATTGCATGTGACTTTCGTGGGGCATTGCTAAATGGCTCCTTACATAAAGAATCTGCGTTTGAGAATTGCAACTTCAGTAGTGCCAATCTATTTGTTACCAAATTCGATAACTGTAAAATGATGGGATCTGATTTCTCGAACGCGAATATGGATGGCATTACGATTGACCAAGGAGATTGGTCTTACACGAATTTAAGGCACAGCCGACTCGTTAGACAAGACTTGCGCGGAGTGAATTTCCATGAAGCTGATTTCTCGGGAAGCAATTTGGAGAAGGCTGACCTACGAGATTGTGATCTGACCATGGCGAACTTCGCGAAAGCGAAGCTGCAAGGCACGGATGTAAGAGGTGCACAAATGGCTGGCGTAGACTTCAAAACACTTACGATCACGGGCATGCGAATGGATCGAGAGCAAGCTGTTTTATTTGCAATTTCCCATGGCGCTAAGATAAATAGCTAATTCCTTTATGGTATAATGTCTGTACGCAAGGGAAGGCGATGATGACGTATGGCTATCTTTCAGTACAATCAGGAACGTTTATATCGGAAGGATCCGGATCTGCATGTATTGTATTGGGGCAAAGAGGATTGTAAGCCTGGTCATGCCGTAGGGCCTGGGGTTCGCGATCTGTACAAGATTCATTGGATTCATAAAGGCAAGGGAATTGTTCGTATCGGCAATGAGACCCACCAGCTGAATCCAGGACAAGGATTTCTTATATACCCGCATGTGATTAGCTATTATGAAGCAGACCAGGCAGAGCCGTGGACGTATTCATGGATTGGCTTTCAAGGAGCGCAAGTGGAATCAATCTTATCTCGAACACGATTATCACCAGAGCAGCCCGTTTTTCCGATGGATCGGAAAGTCATGCCGACGATGTATGATCAATTAACTGAAGCTAACAATCATGCCCATAGTGCTGACTTACAGTTGAAAGTTATCCTGTACGAATTCATGACAGCATTGCTTGAAGTGGCGCCTGCCTCGTCGCTGGGAGATGTTCTTCCGAATAAATGGGATAGTTATATGATTCAAGCTATGGAGTTTATTCATGCTCATTATAATGAGCCTATTTCAATCGAGGGGCTTGCTGCGCTTCTGAAGCTAGATCGCAAATATTTCTCGGCTATTTTCAAAGAAGCGACAGGGCTGCCTCCCCAGCAATATCTCTTGCAATTTCGGATGAATAAAGCAAGTGAATTACTGGAGAAGAGCAACTATGCCATAGGGGAAATTGCGAACTCCGTCGGTTATCCCGATCAGTTAATCTTTTCCAAAATGTTCAAGCGCGTAAAGGGCGTATCCCCCAAACAATTTCGGAATCAGACATTGAAGAATGTATAGTATTCGCTGCAGCTGAAGTTTGCGTCAACTTAGGAATTCAGAATTCCATCGATAAGATCTAATTCCGTTTGGGTAAATGTAGCAACTTTCAATGCTTCAACCGCATCTTCAATTTGGCTCACTTTACTCGCACCGATAAGAGCTGATGTGACACGACCACCGCGAAGCACCCATGCGAGCGCCATCTGCGACATTTTCTGACCGCGTTCAGCTGCAATGATGTTTAATTGTCTGACTTTCGAAATGCGTTCTTCATTAATATCGGATTCTTTAAGGAATACACTGGAGCTTGCAGCTCGTGAATCAGGCGCGATACCGTTCAAATAACGATCAGTAAGAATTCCTTTGAACAGGGGTGAAAAGGCGATCGAACCGATGCCTTCCTCTTCCAAGACATCCTGAAGACCATCCTCAATCCAACGGTTCATCATGGAGTAACTCGGTTGATGAATTACACAAGGCGTCCCAAGTCGCTTCAAGATGCGGGAGGCTTCTTTCGCTTCCTCAGGCTTATAGTTGGAAATACCAACGTAAAGCGCTTTGCCTTGTTGAACGATTTGATGCAGGGCAGCCATCGTTTCTTCAAGCGGTGTATTCGGATCTGGACGGTGATGATAGAAGATGTCGACATAGTCCACTTGCATCCGCTTCAAGCTCTGATCCAAACTGGCGATCAAATTCTTTTTGGAACCCCATTCTCCGTAAGGCCCTGGCCACATGTAATAGCCTGCTTTCGTCGAAATGATTAGTTCGTCTCGATAGGCAGCGAGATCACCTCCCAGCATCTTACCGAACATTTCTTCTGCTGAACCAGGCGGCGGGCCGTAATTATTGGCTAAGTCGAAATGCGTAATCCCCAAATCGAATGCTCTCTTCAGCATCGTTCTCCCATTCTCAAACGTGTCAACCCCGCCGAAATTATGCCAAAGTCCGAGCGAAATGGCAGGCAGCAACAGGCCGCTGCGACCACTGCGGTTATAAGTCATTGCATCATATCTGGATGTACTTGCTGAGTAACTCATCTTTAAACCTCCTAGTCGTGTGAATAAGTTCCATTCTAGTGAAATTTGATGGGGAAGGCAATGTTCATAAGGCTGTTATTTATGTCCTAATGTCTGATAGTAGGGCCTCGCAGCTTGTTTATAGTATAAAATGCTATATTGCAACTTTGATGAAGAGAGGCTACAATTTTTAGTAAATTCGTTCTCAGACTGGATGGTGAGCTTGTTTTGAAAATGCCTTTCATTATACGTCTTTTCAATAGTCGCAAAAGTGCACTTTCAACGATCATCGCCTCCAATTTATTTATTTTATTGATACCGCTTGCAATGGGACTATTTCTGTACGCGAAGGTAGAACAAAGCCTGGAGAAGAGTTCGACAAGAACCAATGTGGCGATGCTTGAGCAGCTGAAACTATCACTCGATAACAAATTATCGGAAGTAGATACGTTAATGCGCCAAGTCGTGTTTGATCCGAAGTTGGATTATATGCTTAAAATTCCTGCTAAATCTACGGATTCGGACAAATACGAGTTTATCCAATTCATGCGGGACAAGATGAGTAAATATCAGAGCATGACCAGCAGCTTCATTTTAGATTACTATGTGTATTTCGCAAGCAGTGATTCGATTGTCAAATCGGATTTGGTAACGGATTCTCGTACCTTTTATTCCCTCTACTACTCCTATAAGAACATGTCGTACGAAGGTTGGCGCCAATTGCTGGATCAGGAACATCGGATGTCGTACATGCCGCTCAGTTCGGTATCGGATGGGGCTGATCAACCACCGAAAGATGTGATTACCTATATACAGTCACTTCCTGTGCATTCACAATCTCAAAATCTAGGCAGTTTTATCATATTAATTGATGTCGATCAGGTTAAGCAGTTGTTTGCACAGATGCAATCAGCGAGCCACAGCTTAGTCTACATTATCGATGATGCTGGAAAAACAATTATGAGCAATAGTGAAACACCATTTCCATCTGATTTGCTGACTCGAATCCAGAGTGGCACGGAACCATTTGATTACCGATTGGCGAGTGTGGATCAAGTCGTATCCGTTTCCGCTTCGCAAAAAGCTGGATGGAAATACGTATCGATTATGCCAAGTGATGTATTCATGGGGCAGGTAAATCAAATCAAGAGTTGGTCAGTGGGGTTATTCATCCTCTGTTTGTTTGCCGGACTCATTGCCGTCAGTATCGGGGTATATCGCACGTATAAACCACTTCAAAAAACCGTTCATGCCATTATGTCTGGCAAAGAATTGATTAAACGGCCATTATCCAATGAATACGAATTTATTAGGCTAACGGTTGAAGGATCCATCCATGAAGAGAAACATCTGCGAAGCACGTTGGCACAGCAAACGCCTTTTATTCGAGCCAACTACTTATCACGGCTTCTGAATGGTCACATGGATGTGGATATTTCGGCAGCTAATGGAGATTCTCTCCAGTTTATGGATCTGAAATTCGTGAGTGACCGTTTTGCTGTTCTTATCGTAAAGATCGAAGATATTCATCTACTAGGAGAAAATGAACAGCAATGGGCCCATGCTAGATTTATTGCCGCAAATATTGGTGCCGATCTCATTGCGGCTCATCATCGAGGATTCTCGCTGGAGCTCGACCGTGATCGAATTGCACTGCTCATTAATCTATCGGCCATTGGGATTGAATCCGCTGAAACCGATATTCGGGAAATAACCAATTCGCTCTTCACCATCATGTCGGCTCGTTTCCAAATTGGTATCACCATCGCTGTCGGAGGCATCCATGAGGGCCCTAAGGCCATTCGCGATTCGTATCCGGAAGCACTTGCAGCGCTTGAATATCGACTTATTCAGGGTAAACATGCCATTATTTATTACCAGGAAATTGTCGATGTGAAGCAGCATTATTATTATCCGCTGGAGATCGAGATTCAATTGATTAATTTTGTTCGCAGCGGCGATGCCGAAAATGTAGAAAAATTGCTCGATAAAATGTATGCGATGAATTTTGATTCCAATCAGATCACGCCTGAATTAGGTAAAGCTTTATTTTTCAATGTGACGAGTACACTCTTGAAGATTATAAACTCGACGAATACGAATCAGGAAGACGTGCTTGGTGCGGACTTTGATCCGATTAAAGAGGTATTCAGTTATCCAACGGCACAGGGCATGTACACGAAAACGAAGGAGCTCTACGAGACGCTTACCCGTTCGTTCAATCTCGATCGTTCGGAACACAGCGTGGGTAGACTTCAGGAGATCGTCAGTATCGTGCACGATCATCTAGGTGATTCGAGTCTAGGCGTTGCACAGATTGCGGAACGAATCCAGATGACACCGCAGTATTTGTCCACCTTCTTCAAGAAACATCAAGGGCAGAATTTACTTGATTACATTACGACGAAACGGATTCAACATGCGAAGGTGCTCATGCAGAACAAAGAACTGACGATTGTTCAGATTGCGCAGAAGGTCGGTTATAACAACGATGTCGTCTTCATTCGAGCATTTAAGAAGATGGAAGGTGTAACGCCAGGCAAATACCGTGAGACGAGCTTAGCGGAGCATGCAAGCACAGAACACATCAAGAGCAGCCTTTAGGGGCTGCTTATTTCTTTAGAAATAGCTACTGCCCATTTCTAATACGGACTGATGATTTCTCAGAACGCCCGTATTTCTTAGGAAAATACAATGGAAATGAGAACTAGACAGTATTCATATCCGACTTGGAGAAGCATACTTGGGAACAGGTGCTGACGAGATGACGTAAACAGGATCGGTGCCCAATGAACGAAGCGTTACTCATATTAAAGGGAGGCTAGAAAAATGAAGACAAGATTAAAACAAGTAGGATCTGTGGTATTGCTTTCTGCCCTAGTCATTTCAGTAACCGCATGTGGCGACGATACGGCCAGCACAAGCTCATCGGCATCGCCACAAGCAGGTAGTGAAGCTCAACCGCCTAAGTTGACGAAATTATCCTACTGGGTATCGAATCACTCAGCTGTCTCCACGACAATGAAATCCTACGCGGAAATGGGTATGTATAAGGAACTTGAGAAAGTAACGGGTGTCAAAGTGGAGTTCCAACATCCACCGCTTGAGGTTCCGCAAGCACAAGAACAATTCAATCTGATGATTGCCACGAATGAGCTGCCCGATGTGATAGAAGCAAGTTGGGGGGCAACTAGCGGTGCGGTCATCCGTTATCCAGGCGGACCGGAGAAAGCGATTTTAGATAAGAAAATCATTAAGCTTAACGATCTCATCGATAAATACGCCCCGAACCTGAAGAAGCTGCTTGAGGCTCATCCGGATTGGAAAAAGCAGATTTCAACAGATGAAGGAAGCATTTATGCATTCCCATTCTTGCGTGGTGATGACAAAGTCAGAGTGTTTTTTGGACCCTCGATCCGTCAAGATTGGCTGGATAAGTTAGGCCTCAAGATGCCGACGACGATCGATGAGTGGTATACCGTGTTGAAAGCTTTTAAAGAGAAAGATCCAAATGGCAATGGCAAAGCGGATGAGATTCCAATCTATCTGGATAAAAATTTATTCTCAACCGACGCTCCTTTCCTTGGCGCATGGGGCATTAACTACAGCTTCTATCAAGAGGGTGGCACCGTCAAATACGGTCCGATTCAGCCTGAATATAAGGAATTCCTCGCAACCATGAACAAGTGGTACAAGGAAGGCTTACTGGATAAGGATTTCGCAGCTCCGAACGATAAGTTATTAGATAATAAAATGACCACCAACCTCTTGGGGGCCACAGCGTCCTTCAATGGTGGCGGCATTGGGAAATATGCCGGTCTCATGAAGGATAAAGATCCTAAATTCGATTTGGAAGCGGCTCCATATCCCGTGTTGAAAGCTGGCGACAAAGCGATCTGGGGTCAGAAGGATTTTGCCTATAACGGTGTTGGTGCTGCGATATCGGCTGTCAACAAGAACCCCATCGAAACGGTGAAATGGCTGGATTACGCGTATGGGGAGAAGGGCGATCTGCTGTTCAACTACGGGGTTGAAGGCGCGAGCTACAAGATGGAAAACGGTAAAGCTACGTTCTTACCGGAAATATTGAACCCGCCAGCAGGAACGAGCATTCAGCAGTCGATTGCCAAATATAATCGTGCAACATGGAGTGCACCTTTCGTGCTGAGCGATAATTTCCAATTGCAATATCTGGCGCTGCCACAGCAGAAGAAAGCGTTGGAAATTTGGTCGAAGCCAACAGCTGAGCGGAAGATTCCGCTCATTTCACCGACACAGGATGAGAGCAGTAAATTCGCTTCCATCGTGACGGATATTCAAACGTATCAAGATGAAATGCTCTTGAAATTCATCATGGGTGTAGAACCAATTGATAACTTTGATCAATATGTGAAGAAGATTAAGAGTATGGGCATCGATGATGCCACCAAGATTCAGCAAGGGGCTTTGGAGCGTTTCAATAAACGCTAAGGCATGATGTACCGGGGGATGAACGGCGGTTAGAGTTTATCCCCTTTTTCTAAATCGAGGAAGGGGTAGGGAAAACGATGAGGCATAGCCACGCACCTATAGAGGCCGCAGAGGCCATAAAGACAACGAAAACTTATCGCAATCCGACTGTTCTGGAAACAATACGTGGGGATTTGAAACGGCATTGGTCTATTTATGTTATGGCCATTCCCGTGCTTGCGTATTATTTGATTTTTCATTATGGACCCATGTATGGATTGCAAATAGCGTTTAAGGACTTCTCCCCAGCGAAAGGGATTCTGGGAAGTCCATGGGTGGGCTTTAAACATTTCGAGAGCTTCTTTAATGGGATTTACTTCTGGCGATTAATCAAGAATACCATCTTAATTAACCTCTATGATCTACTGTTCGGCTTCCCAGCAGCGATCGTTCTAGCGTTATTGCTTAACGAAATCCGCCATAGTGTGTTTAAAAGAGTCGTGCAATCGATCTCCTATTTGCCGCATTTCATTTCAATTGTTGTTGTGGCGGGGATGATGATTGACTTTCTAAGCCGCAATGGACTCATCAATCAAATCCTAGGCATCTTTGGCATGGAATCGATTGATTTCTTGCAAAAGGAAGGCTGGTTTCGCTTTCTGTTCGTTTCCTCCGGCATCTGGCAAGGCATTGGCTGGGGCTCCATTGTGTATTTGGCGGCCATGTCTACCATTGATCCGACGCTGTATGAAGCGGCTAGGATGGATGGAGCAAACCGCTGGAAGCAGACGCTGCATATTACGATTCCAGGCATTATGCCGACGATCGTTATCTTATTTATTTTGCAAATGGGAAATATGCTGACGGTTGGCAGTGAAAAGGTACTCTTGTTGTACAATCCACTAACTTATGGCACAGCTGACGTGATTTCGACCTACGTGTATCGCAAAGGGGTTCTAGAAGCAAGTTACAGCTTTACAGCGGCTGTGGGTCTATTCAACTCGGTGATCAGCTTTATTCTAATCGTAGCGGCCAATAGTTCTGTCAAACGGATTAGTGAGAACAAACTGTGGTAAGGGGATTTGCATATGAAACCAACCCGTGGAGAGCGTACATTCGGCTACTTCAACATCCTTTTCATGCTCGTACTTTGCGCGGTCACCTTATATCCATTCTTGTATGTGGCATTTGCCTCGTTTAGTGATGCGACATCTCTATTGCAGCAACGCGGTATTATGCTCAAACCGGCAGGCTTTGATCTAGGCGCCTATAAAGCTGTATTCCAGAACCCCATGATTGTAAAAGGGTATCAGAATACCCTCCTATATGTGGTTCTGGGTACGGCGATAAACCTACTGATGACAGCTATCGGTGCTTACGTATTATCGAGGCCCAATCTTTATTTTAAAAATATCATCATGTTTTTCATCGTTGTGACGATGGTTTTTCATGGAGGGCTCATTCCGAGTTACTTGCTTGTGAACGATCTAGGCATGATGAATACCATGTGGGCTGTACTCGTTCCAGGTGCAATCAACACGTTCAATATGATTATTATGCGTACGTCTTTTCAAGGCATCCCGGTCAGTTTTGAGGAGTCCGCTAGGATGGATGGGGCAGGCGATTGGAAAATTCTATTTCGCATTGTCATCCCGCTTTCGATGCCGGTCATTGCTGTCATGATCTTGTGGTATGCGGTAGGACATTGGAATTCCTACTTTAACGCGCTCATTTATCTGCGAAATAGGGAAGCTTATCCCCTCCAGTTAGTACTCCGTGAAATTCTGATCTCGAACAATACGGATTCCATGATGTCCGGTGGAGGCGACGACAAATATGCGATCGGTGAAACCATTAAGTATGCAGCCATTATGGTCTCGACGCTGCCGATCATCTGTCTGTATCCGTTTCTTCAGAAGTACTTCGTCCAAGGAGTGATGATTGGAGCTATTAAAGAATAAACATGCGGCGTATCACAGCGATAAATAGAAGGAGAGATCTGTGTGAGAGGCGTTACATTCGAGAATGCTCCGAGTAGTTGGAATGAGGCGCTGCCAATTGGCAACGGACATTTTGGGGGCATGGCGTATTTCGAAGAAAACAAGCTGACACTAGCGCTTAATCATTATGAGGTGTATTATCAGAAACTTCATCGTTACAGTCAGAAGTATCGGAATGGGGAAGGGCCTGATTTCACACGTCAGTATGGGCGGACATTGGAAGAATTGAGCGCACTGGCTGCTGATAGGTATCGTGATCCTGAGCAGGAACCTATATTTCTATACGGCGATGCCTTATCTGCTAACAGTATGTATAGGAAGTATGGCAAACCCTCGGGCGGCACTTCACATTATCCAACGGGGGAGATAGGGCTTTTTCCTTCTAAGGAGCTGGAAGAACCTGATGAATATTCCCTAAGGCTTGATGTTGAAAGGGCTGTAGTTCACCTGCAAGTGGCAAAGGATCATCAGCAGTTGCAGGTAGAGACGAGAATCGCCCAGGATGCTGACTTGGTTATCACCGAGATTAAGCAGACAGCTCCCTCCCTGATACAATCTGTTGCGTTGTCAGTTCCACAGGGAAGATATGTGGATATGCAGGTGGCGTATCATCGTCTAGATGAGCAGACTTTCTATTACCTAGGCAGCTTTTATCCGGATGGTGAGGACAGGGAGCACTATGGACCCTTCGCATTCATCGTGATGATGAGAATGATTGGGGCCAAAGGATCTGTTGTTTGTTCGGAAGGTTCCCTCCGAATCGTGCTTCAAGATGCAGAGTCCGAGATCACGTTGCTAACAACCGTGGTGACAGAGGAGGAAACGAAGGAACTCCTGCTTACTGCTCAGCGAAGACTGGATGAGGCATCATCCCACCTGCAGGAGCAGATCGTTCATCACCAAGAACATTGGCGCAGCTTTTGGTCGCGTTCTTCTATTATTTTGCCGGATAAAATGGTGGAAGAACTATGGTATATCAACCTCTATGCTATCGCTTGCTCCAGCGGCAAAGGGGGAAGAATGCGCGAGCAAGCATGTGGATTGAACGGACTATGGGATATTAAACAGCCGACCAAGTGGGGCAGTATGTGGTACTGGGACGTGAATATTCAAGCGGCGTTCTGGCCGCTGTATACGGCTAATCATCTTGAAGTGGCCGAAGTGTTCAATGAAGGGCTGCTATCGTATGTTGAGTTAGCGTCACAGATGTCGAAGCAGTTTCATGGTCTGGATGGCATTGCTGGAGATTATCCACATGCGTTGTATGTGAGTATTTGGCCATGGTGTGCTCAATTCTTATGGGATTATTATCGATACAGTATGGACCATGCGTTTCTTAGGGAGCAAGCGTATCCGCTGTTTAAGCAGATTGCCCATTTCTTCGAAGGTTATGTGCAAATGAATCCGCTGACTGGACATTATGACATCTTCCCGGATATTTCGCCGGAACAGGGGCCTCTGACCCGAAACTCAACCTGCAGTTTATCTGCGGTCAAATATGTGTTGAACATAGCAGTTGAAGCAAATGAATTGCTTGGTGAAAATGAGGATGATCGTCTGAAGTGGAAACATTTGATCAAAGGATTGGCTCCCTATCCTACAGCAGATTCCAATCGCTATGGGGATGTTCTGCGAGATTCAGAGTGGGCACCGGTAGATATGCATTTGCGGCATCCTTCGCTGCTTATGCCGATTTATCCGATTGGAGAAATCGGCAAAGATAGTGAGATGATGTTGAGGAAAAGAGCGGAGAACACGCTTCGCTATGCGGAACAACAGACCGAATACGGCATGTTTCAGTTCGGCTGGCTTTCCTGTGCCGCTTCGAGATTAGGCAAAGGTCATACGGCGCTTAGGCTGCTGTATGAGCAAGGGATCGACTTGTCACTGCGGAGCAACGGTCTGTTTGCGGAAGAAACCGAACGTTGGATGAATTACTGCAACATTACAAATGAACCGTTGTACCATCCACACATGATGGAGGCATCGGGAGAAGTGGTAGCTGCGGTGAATGAAATGCTGCTGCAAAGCTACCAAGGTGTGATCGAGGTGTTTCCGGCTTTGCCATCGGGCGAACTAGAGCAGGAACGGATGATTGGTTTGTATGATCATGCGGTAGAGACGAGTGTAAAGCGATATGAGGCATGGCGCGATTGCTCATTCCGGGGATTGCTAGCTGTTGGTGCATTTGAAGTGAGTGCTGAAAGGAAAGAAGGACGCACGACTTGGGTGTCGATCCGAAGCAAGGCAGGGAATAAGGTTGTTATACGCAACCCCTTTGAAGGGTCCACACACATCATAGTGACATGCAAAGTTGGTTCAGCTTGGCAGGCCATGGATGTTGTACATGACAAGGAACGAATTTCTTTTGAGACTGTGCAAGGCGGGGAGTATGCCATGTACCCAGCATCAGCATCTTACGAACCTGATCTGTATGGGGTAGCGTCGACATGCTTAATGGCCGAGAAGAAAGATCCTTTGGTTCATGTCGCCCATACCCATCGACGTGTATTTCTTGGCAAGAGCAGCGACACGCACCACTGTAGAATGCTTGATCATTTTACATTTGACTATTATTCAGGCAATTATCGGGAATCCAGACTGGCTGCTTATCGGCTTGATTTTGGCGTAGCTCCTCCTGTATTGGAGAAAGATTACACGAATGCGCTGCCAAGGCAAGTGCATATGGACGGTGTTCTTGGTCAAACGTTTCGCAAAATAAGCCCAGAGAATGTGTTCGAATCGTATACTGGAATCGGATGGGAAAGCAGAGAACATCTCCTTGCGATGGATCGTGAAATGCCTGACGAGCTGCGCAGAGACTTCATCGGCGGCACGTGTGAAGCAACGTTTATTGTGGAGCTTCCGAAGGGGCGTTATGATTTGTTATTTGTAACGGGGGATGAGATGGAACCATCGTATACCGAGATTGAGATCGTCCAGCATAGCAGCTGGAAACCCGAATTAGCATTGAAAGCCGGACAATATGCAACAGAAATACTGCCTGTCACACAGCGAAAGGATGGATATGTAAGAATCAAATTTAATAGTTGCATGGGTATGGCGTGGCGAGTAAATGTGTTGATTATCAACAAAAACTACACGTATTTATAGGCGAAATCACTGAAAGGGGGTGAGTTATTTCTGAAGTAGGTCAAGTGGTTGTTGCGTGACAAATAGGAATAAGATGGAGGTTGCGAGATGCGTGATACAAAGAAAGCGACTTTGACAAAATCACTAGCAATTCTAACAATCCTAACGGTGCAAGTCGTTGGGGGCGTTCAATCGGTGGCAGCGGCAACAGAGAAATTTCCTACGTATGTGCAGAATACAGCCGTTCCAAGTTTAACATTGGGCAGAGCGGATATTGCTGGCTCTGCATTCGTCGATAAGGACGGGGAATTTCACTGGATGTATTCACTAGCCGACTATTCGGCATCGGATAGCGGAGGGTCGTGGATTAAATACAACACGAATACCGACATGGGAGCCTTGAATACGAATTGGGGCACGACAACCATTTATAACTCGTATTGGAATCGTCCGGGAACTTTCAACTATAAGATAGATGAAACGTACGGAATTCCGACGCCTTACCAGGATGATCATAATGATGGCATCGGAGTATGGATTGATCCGGATACAGGATACTGGTATGCCTTGATTAATGATGAGTATCAATTCTCACCATTTGCGACGAATAATCCAACGAACAATGAGCGAATTGCTACAGGTATTCATAACAACCGTGTACTGTCTACCTACTCGACGGATAAAGGAGCTACTTGGCAATTAATTGGGCAAGTTGCCACTTCTCCATGGAACGATAGCAATGAAGCTGCTACCAGTACGAACTTTCCGGGCACGACTTGGTCATATGGTGTAGCTGGCACGCGTTTTTTTGTCGATAATGTTAACGGTTACTTCTATGCCCTCTACAACAACCATATTAATTGGAAACCAGGGTATAGCAACATTCTTACCTACTTTAGTCTTGCTCGGTCACCAATCTCTGCCAAAATGGCGGAAGGCTCTTGGGATGTGTGGTACAACGGGACATGGACGCGTTCTGCACTGAAAGGATATGCGGGTTGGATTGGCAGCCCAATGGGTGCTGGTAGCGATCACAATCTAACTGTTAACTATACACCAGCTACCGATAGTTTGACTTTAACGGGTACGGGCATGGACGGTTCCGCCCTGAACATCACGTATACGAAGCTAGCAAGCAACGGAGATTTCACCTTCCAAGATCTCGCAGGCAACACGTATACGGCGAATAAGACCACGGGAACGATTAAGAATGGGAGCGGAACCAGCATTCCTTCTGTCTCCTATTCGGATCCAGCACTGGATGCGACGATGACGATTTACGTCAAGAACAGTCAAGTCTGGATCGATCAAGAAAACAATTCGACGGGATACCTGACATCCATTCAAGCTGGTTCTAACGGCAATGCCGTATTCAAAAATACAGCGACACAACGCCTATTCCTGCCAGTCAATACGCAATATCAAAATGCTTTCTCCTATAATGCCTATAGTGGCAAGTACCGTTCTGTCGGTTATGACGGGTACGTGTACGAGACAGATGATTTGGGCAAACCCGACACATTTAAAGTGGTAGGTAAACTCCCTTCAACAGTTGGCAGTTATTTGTCTCAATTGGACACCGGCAGTTTGACGAATCAACAAGTCAGCGGGTCTTCCTTCCGGACGATTTCCGATTTGTCGGGTTCCCAGAAGAATTATACAGCAGCCGTACCTAGTGCAGGGCAGACGTATTACTCCGTTTATAATCCACCTAAAGATCAAACGGGGACAGCGGTTTCGGCATCCACAGCCTATACGATTCAAATAGGTGGAACGGCCCTTCAAGATGGCACAGCGGGACAGTGGCAATTCGTTCCTGTTCCAGATGAATTCGATGGTTCCAAGAACAGCGGGTTCTATCGCTTGCAGAACATTTCCACCGGGAAGTATTTGAAAGTAGCAGGATCGACGGCGCCAGCAACGCGGGCGATGGGTGCAACCGTGGTAACTGGTGGGGCTGATGCCGATGCGAATCCTAGCGGTAATGGTGGAAATGGGGCAGCAAGCGGCAGTGACCAGTGGTATCTATTACCTATCGGGAATGCAACGCCGGCCTATCTCACGCCATCTTCCTCTGCTGCTACGATCGCAGCAGCAACGAATACAAGTCTGGATGGTTTAACGACCTATCGTTTGGTCAACCGAGCAAGTGCGCTAGGTGTCGAGTTTACTTCAGGTCAAGCACGCATACAGAGTATGAAGTTTGGGGCAGGTAACCCGCAGTCAATGACGATTACGCCAGTTGCATCAAATCCAACTGTACCCTCGATACCAACTGGTTTCCAAGCGAACTCAACCTCTATGTCTCAGATTCATGTTAGTTGGCAACCGGTGACAGGAGCTACGGGGTATGATCTAATCGTTGATGGCTCCTTGGTAAGTAACGTAAGCAACCCCTATGCACATTCAGGGCTATCGGCGGGTTCCACGCACACGTACACGGTAAGAGCCAAGAATAGCCAAGGCTCTGGCATGTGGAGTTCATCTGTAAGTGCTGCTACAGGTACAGGCATTGTCTCACAAGGCAAGACAACGACGGCAAGCTCTTATCAAACAGGCAATGAGGTCAACTATGCCAATGATGGGAACACGACATCTACCCGATGGGCTGCTGTGACGAATACGAATCCGCAGTGGTGGAAGGTTGATCTAGGCAGTTCCCTGCCGATTTCCAAGCTCGAAAGCTACTGGTACAACAGTTCGACCTACCCAAGATCGTATCAGTATCAAATAGAAGGCAGTAATGATGATGTGACGTATACGACAATCCTCGATCGAACGAGTAACACGACACAAGGATTAACGACAGATACATTTAATGCGACTTACAGGTATGTGAGAGTCACGGTAACAGGCTCCAGCTATAGCGGTGGAAGTGCGTCCGCCTACGAGTTCAGAGTATATGAAGGCACAAACCCAACAGGGCAAGTTGTTTCACAGAGCAAGACAACGACGGCAAGCTCTGTCCAAACAGGTAATGAGGTCAGCAATGCCAACGACGGTAACGCAACGTCAACGCGGTGGGCGGCTGTCACCAACACCTATCCGCAGTGGTGGAAAGTCGATCTTGGAAGCAGCATGGCGCTAACTAAGCTTGAAAGCTACTGGTACAACAGCACAACCTATCCGAGGTCGTATGCCTATAAGATTGAAGGCAGCAATGACGACGTGACCTATACAACCATTCTAGATCGAACGAGTAATACGACCCAAGGATTGACCACAGATACCTTCAGTGCCACTTACAGATATGTCAGAGTTACCGTAACGGGCTCTAGCTACAGTGGTGGAAGTGCATCCGCCTACGAGTTTAAGGTATATAATTAGTTTGGCAAAGAGAGGCCGTTTCTTAGGAAATGGCCTCTCTTTCGTTAGGGGTTGATGTGTAGTTTATACATCTAAACACCACTGACCAGCTAGGCTGGTTAAACAAGCTCTGCCATTTCTGATAGTGAAGACTTGTTTTTCCTGTTCTTCCACATCAGATTACCAAAGGAAGTCATGAAAGCCCCCTAGGAAGAGAAGGCTGTCTATGATATTTTCTATACCAAACACTTACAAGGGGAGCTTGACCCATGCCTAATCAGGAAATCGAACGTTGTTTAGAGCAGGTAGCAAGTCATATTACAACTGCAAAGAGAAGGATAGAGACGAACTGGGAGCACTATATCAACGCCCCATATGACGTGGCTAGGCATCATCTAGCAAGAGCCGAACAGCTGCTTGAAGAGGCGCGACAGTTCGCTGCTACCGATACGGAGAGTTGTCTAAGTAAGGCGACGCTTGCATCAACGGAGGCATGGGAGGGATACCTGCATTCCCTACCGAGTCGAGTAGCGGAAGCGCGAGGAGTCTGGTATCGTCCCGTTGAGAAAAGTCGAGAAGAAGTGAGCCGTACGTTGGATCGCATACAAGCGGCTGGTTTCAATGAGTTGTATCTGGAGACATGGTTATGGGGATACACGATTTTCCCAAGTCATACGGCAATGAGACATGGGATCGAAGCACAGCATCCTGCTTTTCATGGGTATGACCCATTGGAAGCATTCGCCCAGGAAGGAGAGTCTCGAGGAATTGCAGTCCATGCGTGGTTGGACGGATTTATGGTGGGTGTCGACCCAACGGGAGGACCTGTTCTGCGAGTTTATCCAGAGTGGTCTGCGCTATCCTATCGACAAGCGCATTCACAGAAGCCACTACCTCAGGAGGAGACAGGTTATTATTGGCTTGATTTGACCAATCCTTCCGTTCGAGCGTATTTCATGGACATTATTAGAGAGATTGTTTCTACATACGCAGTGGCTGGTATTAATTTGGATTTTATGAGGTTCCCGCATGGGGACGAGGATTGGCAGCATAATTATTGCTTCAGCAAGCATGCCCGAGAGGCCTTTGAACGTGAACATGGAAGGGATCCGTTGGAGATAGCTAATGAGCAGGGGGATCTTTGGATGACATGGGTGAGATGGCTGGAGCGACAGGAGGATGATTTTGTTTCGCAGCTGTACAAGGAATTGAAGCAGATCAACCCGAATTTAGTTGTATCGGCTGCACCGGAACCGGGAGCGGAGTCTACTAAAATTGGTAGTTGGTCGCAGCACGTTGATATCGTTATCCCACAGGCTTATCATTCAACAGCCTCGGAGGTTCGCCCCTCTGTCCAATTACATAAAGAAGAGTTGATGCCTGGTAATCTTGTATACAGCGGTATTTACCCGATGTATGCGCAATTAAGCGCTCAGGAAACGATCGAACAGGTACTTGCAGCGCAGGATATCGACAGGGGTACGGTCATCTTTGCCTTCGGCCAAGCGACGGACGATATGATTCGCGCGCTGCGACTCGGTCCATGGCGAAACGCTGCGATATCCACGGGATTGTTCCCACTGCGCGCGATTCAAGCGTTGTTGGAGGCGGTCAAAGCGGATGTGGAACACGTTTACCTTCCGCGTCTTGCGGTTGATGAGCATGCTGCGATTGCCATTGTGGATAGGTTGGATGCGTTTGTTGTTGTTGTTTTACAAAACGAAGGGGCATTTCCCATTTTGAATGAAGCGTTAGCAGAGTTACAGCAGTTGCTATCCCAACATCAAATGAATGAGGGGATCCATCCTGTTGTCGTGCAACAATTGATGAATACACTACAAGGCGTACAAGAACTTCTATATTACGCACAGAGGAAGCAAGTGAAATAATTTCCGAGTGGAGGTCTCTGGATGAATTTATTAATCGTGGAAGATGAGATCCGTCTCCGAAATGCGTTAGCGAATAACATTCCATGGGATAAGCACGGTATTGAAGTTGTGGGTCAAGCTGGCAATGGGACGGAAGCACTGCGAATGATTGACCGTAAAAAGCCAGACATCATTCTGCTGGATGTACAGATGCCAGAAATGGATGGCTTAACGCTAGCCAGACATTTGCGCCAAGTGGATCCATTGTTGAAAATTATTGTACTGAGCGGTCATGATGATTTTGCTTACGCCCAGGAGGCACTCGGGCTTGGTATCATGAAGTATTTATTAAAACCAGCGGGTGATGAGGAAATACTGGGGACCGTGCTCGAAGCCGCAGAGAAACTGCGAAGTGAGCTTGAGCAGCGTCATAATGAAGATGAGTTGAAGTTGAAATGGAAGCTGCATCTTCCGCATTTGGTTAATGAATTTTTCCAAGGTTTGTTGAATGGGAAGTACGAGAACTGGGAGATTAGTCAGAAGTCGAAGGATTTGCAGTTGAATTTGCAAGAGGATGCTGTTTACGCTGTGACGATTATGGATATGGACCCGATTTCAGAGACGGACAACCGGTTTAGCCGCAAAGACATGTCATTGCTGCAATTCTCGCTCAGCAGTATTGTTAAGGAAATGCAATCGTCTGCACGTTGTTGGGTTTCTACCACCTATACGGGATGTACAGTCATCATTTTTCAAGTGGATCGTGAAGAAGAACCTCAATTGGCGCTGCAAAAAATAAATGCATTAACCGAAAAATTGTTATTTACGGTAAAAAGCTGTCTCAAACTTAGTGCCAGTGCGGGAATCAGCGGGATGACCGGCAGGTTAGCGGATATGAATAAGCTCTATATTCAAGCCGTACGTGCTCTACAAGATCGCATTGTACTGGGCCATGATCTGGCGATTCCTTACCGGGCGGAGCAAGGGAGTGATCCGGAACTGACGTTTCAGCCGAACCATGAGAAAACGCTTGAAATTGCGCTTGAAACAGGTGATGGGGATACCGCATTAGAGATGTTAACTGCGCTTTGGAACGGTGGCATGGCGAAAGCGGAGACCGTAGATGAAATTCGTGAGCATATTCTGTATTTTACTTGTTTATTCGTAGGCATGATTCAAAAGCAGGGATGGCCCGTACGGGAAGTAGCTGGTGAGGATTATGTTTATTTCCATAACCATGCGGAGCTGGCTTCTAAGGAGCAGATCTTCAACTGGCTGCAGCGGATGATCAAGGCCTATTTGGCCTATGCCGGTGAGAGGCGCAAATCGACCAGCCATGGCATGATCAAAACCATTCTTAGCCTCGTGGAAAACGAGATCGACCAGGAAATGACCTTGCATGCTGTCGCAGACAGAATGTATGTGAATTCCTCCTATTTGAGCCGTCTATTTAAACAGGAAACGGGTAAAGCCTTCTCTACCTATGTGATGGAGCGCAAAATGGAGCGGGCCAAAGCGATTCTGCAGGAGGGCTCACGTGTGTATGATGCCGCATCTGCCGTGGGGTACAGAGATGTTAGTTATTTTACAAGAGTATTCCGTAAATACTGGGGTGTCACGCCTGGGGAAATACGTAATTAATAACCAAATAAGATGGTAAGCGTCCTTCTCGGATTTCTCGGGAAGGTTTTTTCTTTTTCCTATTCGAGAAGTTATGAAAGTACCAAAACAAGTAATATTCCTCTAATTCGCATTAAAACGCGGGATGATACACTAGGTTTAGAAAGTGATCACGAAGGAGGAGGCACCTTGAGCGAAACGAATACGACGGAAGAAGCAGTCCCAGCTACCAGTAAAAATGTTAAAAAAAGATATATGCGTCAATTGGGAATCGATGTCAGGAAAGATTGGGATCTCTATCTCGCACTCCTGCCTGGCATCGCATTTCTCCTGCTGTTCAAGTACACCCCCATGTACGGAATTATCATTGCCTTCAAGGATTTTAATATTTTCGATGGGATGGCAGCGAGTCCATGGGTTGGGATGAAGCACTTCGATAAATTGATTTCGTCGGCAAGTTTTTTGCAGGTATTTCAGAACACGTTACTGATCTCCCTTTACAAAATTGTGTTTCTCTTCCCACTACCGATCGTTATTGCGATCCTGCTTAATGAATTGAAGAACATGGCCTTCAAGCGAAGTATTCAAACCGTTGTCTACTTACCTCACTTCCTATCTTGGGTCATTGTCAGTGGATTATTCATCGATTTACTTTCCACGAATGGTGGTATCGTGAACAAAATGATCGTCGCCATGGGCGGTGAACCGATTCGGTTTTTCTTAGACAGTCAAATTTTTCGTTCTGTGCTCATTGGGACGGCTGGCTGGAAAGAGACAGGTTGGAACACGATCATCTATCTAGCTGCCTTAGCAAGTATTGATCCCGGTTTATATGAAGCAGCTAAGATCGATGGCGCTAACAAATGGAAGCAAATTGTACATATCACGTTGCCTGGTCTGATCCCCATTATTTTGCTCATGTTCATACTGCGTCTGGGCTATGTGTTGGAAGCCGGAACGGAACAAATCCTCGTCATGTATAATCCGAGTGTTTACAATGTCGCAGACGTTATTGGCACCTATGTGTACCGAATTGGACTCGGTGAACAGGATTATAGCTTTTCGACAGCTGTAGGGGTATTCGAATCTGTTGTTGCGTTTATTCTGATTCTAACGGGGAACGGACTGGCACGAAAGTTTTTTGGACGAGGTATCTGGTAAATGATGCATCCAGCATAAGGAGGATCTGAGATGAATATGAAGGGCAGTTTACAATCTAGGCACAGCAGAAAGTCCTCAGCCATCCCATTATCGCTTGGCGAGAAAGTGTTCACTGTGGCTAATCACGCCATCTTTATTTTATTGGGCTTATCAACCATTTTTCCGTTTGTTAACCTCATTGCCAAATCATTAAGTAGCGAGGCGGCTGTTGTTTCGGGGATGGTGAGTCTATATCCGATTGATTTCCAAATAGGGACTTATACGTATGTGGCTAGCAACGCTATGTTTCTAAGTGCCTTTACGATCTCCGTTACCGTAACGATTGTGGGGTCACTCATTTCGCTTTTCATGACGACACTAGCCGCATATCCGCTCTCCAAACCAAGATTAAGGGGACGGAAGTTGTTCATCCTCATGTATTTATTTACGATGCTGTTCAGCGGTGGTCTGATTCCAACGTATCTGCTTATGCACAAGCTCCATCTCATTGATAAGCTCCCGGTTCTCTTCTTACCGTATATGATTAACGTCTACAATATGCTCATTGTCAAAAATTACTTCGAAAGCCTGCCTGACAGCCTGGAAGAATCGGCCAAAATGGATGGGGCCAGCAATATGCGGATATTTGCACAAATTATCTTGCCTCTTTCGATGCCTGTACTTGCGACGATTGCCTTATTTTATGCGGTGACATTCTGGAACGACTATTTTACATCGCTTATCTATATTAACTCTGCTGATTTGAAGCCGTTGCAATTGTACTTGAAGGAATTGTTCGTCTCCTCCACGGATACATTCATGCGGACGAACGTCGATGCCTCATTGAACGTATCACCGCAGTCGATTCAGGCGGCCTCGATCATACTTGCTACACTTCCAATCGTATGCGTGTATCCTTTCTTGCAAAAATATTTTGTTAAAGGTGTCCTGGTAGGTTCTGTGAAGGGATGATATCACTTGTGAAGGGTGGTGGTGGGCCAACTCTGCAATGGTTCCAAGTTTGTTGGTATATGGCAGTATCCATACTCATAGGGAAAAATAGGGAGGCTCTTACATGGTGAAAAAAATGTTAGTTCTCATGTCCATTACAGCGGTGACAGCGGCGATTACAGCTTGTGGTGGAACCGGTTCAACTACAAGTAGTTCCACAACGCCAGCCCCATCTGCGGCACCTGTTGCAACCGCCGATGCGAATAAGCCAAAACCGGAATTCAAAGCATTGCTGCAGTATGCACGTTTTGATCCCAATACCGAAGTTGTCGCCAAGTTCCTGAATGAAAAAACGGGCTACAAGGTGACCTACGACATGCTGCCGGTTGAGAATCCAGATGACAAACTCAATTTGCTGATGGCGAACAAAGAGAAATATGCTTATATGCTGCTTAGTGGACCTCAATATTCGAAGTTAGCAGCTTCAGGTGCGCTGGAGCCGATTGATGAGTTGGTCAACAAATATGGTACGAATATGAAAAATGTGATTTCCCAGACTTCTTGGAACGGTGCGAAGCTGAATGGTAAAATTTTCGGCATCCCGCAAACAGGATCAGGGACAATTGTAAATACACAGCTAATCGTTCGTCAGGATTGGATGGATGAGCTAGGCTTGAAAGCACCAACGACACGTGATGAATTGTATACGGTTCTAAAAACATTGAAAGAAAAGAAAAATGTCATCGGTATGTCTGGCGGGAAAAGCCCGCTATTGCCTGAGGTGCTTCCTACTTTTGGCATACCGATGGTTCAGGGGACAGCGACGACTGGGTGGCAGGATGTCAACGGTAAATTGGTGAATTCCGTTGAGAATCCGAATATGAAGAAATATTTGGAATTCATGAAGAAGCTGTACACGGAGAAATTGATCGATCAGGAATGGTCGCTGAACCAAGCGAATAAAGTGATCGAGAATTTCACAAGCGGCAAAGCGGCAATCATTTCAAATGCGTATTTTAACGCGCCGACTGTGCAAAATGCGCTCTTGAAAAACTCCCCAAATGCCAAAATCGGTAGTTTCCCTTACCTCAAAGGGGATGATGGCAAAGTCCAAGTCATGGGCAGCGCAGGGATCAGCTTCTATGTCGGTATACCGAAATGGGCGGATAACAAAGAAGATATTATTAAATACTTGGATCTGAAGCTGGATAAAGATATTTTCAAAGAAGCGGCGATTGGTAAAGAAGGCGTTCACTATAAGTTGGAAAACGGCAATTATTTCCCGATACTGCCGAAATTCAATGATGAATACAACAATGCATCTACGTTCTTGACAGGTGTGGATGAGAAAAATTATCCGATCTACTGGCAAGCGCGTGTTCGCAAAGATCCGATCTTAACGGATTCCTTCAATAAAATACAGGAAGCGGCTAAAGGCAACATTGTGCTGGATCCACTTGCTTTTGCACCACCGTTAGAAGCGATTGGGAAATACAACTTGAAGTTGCAAAAGCTGATGGAAGATACGTACTTGAAATTCATTACGGGTGCAGAACCGCTCGAAAACTATGATAAGTTCCTAGCACAGTGGAAAGCGGATGGCGGGGAAGAAATGACCAAAGCGGCCAATGAATGGTATGCAGCGAACAAGAAATAGGTGAGAAATCCCCTGCGGTGATACCGTGGGGGTTTTCATTACATGAGGGAGTGGAGATTTGACATGAAGAAGATAGGATTTATCGATTATTTTCTAGATGAGTGGCATGCGGAGAAATATCCGGCATGGATTGATAAGGCGTCGAATGGACGTATGCAAGTTGCGTATGCTTATGGGAAGACGAATCAGGATGGAAAGCTCAGTAATGCGCAATGGTGCCAGAAGAAAGGGATTCAGCTGCTGGATGCCATTGCGGAAGTCGTGGAGCAAAGTGATTATTTGGTCGTTCTTTCGCCAGATCACCCTGAGTATCATGAAGAGCTTGCACAGTTGGCGCTGCAGTCGGGCAAGCCAACGTATATTGATAAAACGTTTGCTCCAGATCGCGCAGCTGCGTTACGGATGTTTGAACTCGCCGAGAAGCACCGAACACCCATGTTCTCAACCTCTGCGTTGCGGTTTGCAACGGAGTATGCCGGCATTGAGAAGACTGGGATTGAGTCTATTAATTGCCTAGGGCCTGGTCAGTATGCCAACTATGCCATTCATCAAGTAGAGCCAATCGTCTCGTTAATGGGGACAGAGGTGAGACGCGTGATGTGGACGGGGACAGCGAATACGCCAGCACTGCTGCTTGGGTATGCGGACGGTCGGCAAGCCATGATCAACCTGTATGGCTGGGAGTGTCCGTTTAGCATGGCACTTAATTATGAGGCGGGATCATCGAAATTTCTAAAAATTGAGTCCGATTTCTTCGGGGGATTTATCGAAAATTTGGTAGGATTCTTCGATTCGGGTAAGCCGCCAGTCGCTCAAGAGGAAACGTTGGCAATAGCAACGATTCTTGACTTTGGAGCGAGGGCAGCGAAGACCCCTTATCAGTGGCTGCAACTGAAATGAGCATAGATCCAGTTTCTTCTTTGGGAAGAGGCTGGATCTTTTTTTTGTTCATGCGAGGGAGTGACAAATAGAAAAGGAGATAGTCGGTTCATCCGACTATCTCCTGCAAAGCAACGGTATGAGTATGGAGAGGGAGGGGAGGCTTAATTACTCAAGGTCTTCATCAAAATCAGTCAAGCTCTCTTCACTTTTGTCCTTATGGCTATTGAATACCTTAATCTTAATATCCGCTTGCTTGCCTCGATAGGTGGCTGTGATCGTAGCGGAACCTGGCTTCACTGCTGTGATGATGCCGTCAGCTGTAATGGACGCTACTTTATCGTGGGAAGAGCTATAGGTCACACCTTGGTTGATGTAGCCATCTACACCATCGGAGTAAGTTGCTTTAAGCGGTACTTGGTACGTGTCACCTTTGACAAGACTGTGTTTGTTTTCGTCGAAGCTGAGACGTGTCACATCTACGACAGTGATGACGGACTTAGCGGTTCTGCCCTCAAACGTAGCCGTAATTTCGGTAGTTCCTGCCCTCAAAGCCGTAACGGTACCATCTGCGGCAACCGTTGCTACCGATGGATTACTGGAGTTGTAGGAAGCTCCAGCGACAACGACTCTTGTCTGATCTGAGTAAACAGCGGTCGTAACCGAAGCATGTGTATCGCCTGCAACAAGACGATACGCTGGAGCATCCAATTCGATCCCTGTTAACGTTGGGGCTGTACGTGTGATGGTTATCGTTTTTTCATTTGTCTTGCGATCGTCGACATAGACGGAAACTTGCACGCTATTAACGCCGATGGCAAGCGGGACATTTCCGATAAAGTCTCCATTACTGGACACCTCAGCTGGTACACTATTTAGAAGTACACGTGCCGTCCCCGTTCCAATCACTTCCACTTCGCCTTTGATCTCTAGATTGCTCAGTGCGGTGCTCGTGTTCGCATAGTCCAAATACCCGCGAAGCACAGCTGAACGAACGTCATCGCCAACCTTGAAGGTCCTTGCGACTAACTGTCTTCGGGTTCGCACACCGGAAGCATCCAGTGCAGAGATCACGAAGCCGCCTTGTGGAATCACGCTATTATTAGGCGACATATTGGTCCAGTTCCAAGTAAGCGCCTGGGGTTGGTTCACGACTTTGGTGACTTTACCTGAACTGTCCACGACAGCTTCTACACCGAACGTGCTGGTGGCAGTCGTTTGTCCGAAGTCATCCGAATAGATGTTGAGATTATTCTCGTTCCGACTCACATTGAAGAGATCCCCTTCAAGGAATGACTCAGGATTACCCGGTATACTGGAGCCGATTTGATAATCCTTGACGTATGCGACATCATGGAGAGATGCTTTTACCACAGACCAGTTGACTTGTGACAGATCGAAGAGCATGAGGCCATTCGATTGCGACAAGCCTGCTTGGAACACGGAACGCTGCAACGGCGGGTCTTGGATGTTCGCCAAAGCAATACTGGCGTACATCGGTACTTCACCGTTAGTTACAATATTGCCCAAGGTAATATGATGTTCAATTTCCTTTTGTGTCGTTTGATACGTCCCAATCATTAAGAAATCGATGTTGCCCGAATAACCAGTTTGCGCATAGGAGTCGGTATAAAGGCTATCATCCGGTAGTTGCAAACGGCTGTCGTACTTGAAATTCGGGCTGCCCCAATGGACGCCGTTCAAGTAATAGGACTCAAACCAAGAACCCACATAAGCGGAGGAATAAACCTTATGACCTTTTAAAGCGGAATAACGATCGGTTAGGGAACGAACTTCATCTGTAAACGTTTTGATCACTTGCGAGCGGAACTCCCACCAGTCATTGATGAGCGGACCCGCTTGGCGAACATTGTTCACGTAACTGAAAACATCCGCAGGCCAATTCGTCAGCTGCTTACCCCGTGTAGCAAGAAACGCTTCAAACTTCGCGCGTGTCAGCGGGCTGAAGTCGGCCGTTTCGTTGTCATAGCGGGTACGATCAAGAACAACGCCGTCTACATCGTAGTTCTTGATGACTTCTTCCATATTCTTCAACTCAAACGCTCTAACATCATCATTGGCAGGGTTAACAAATGCAACAAGGGACTTACCCGATGTATAGTATTTGCTTTCTCGCAGACGCAGAATTTGACCGTTATCCTCGGGACGATACACCTGCTCTTCCCAATCTAGATGCTGGTTGAGCAATCCATACTCGTTGTGTGCAGGCGAGCCTTCGGCAAATACATTGAAGGCAGCGTGGATTTTAATACCAAGGGGATGCCCGTATTTGATAAACTCTTCCAACATATCCAAATTCGGATTGGCACCCGCGCGCGTCGGTGCTGTCATCTGGGAGATGTGCGGACGCCCAGTCAAATCGTTCTTCTTATAGTTGGCAAAGCCCTCGACACCTTTGACATCAAGCGCAACCGCCGTCACGCCAGCATCTTTCGCTTTGGTCAACATATCCCGGATATTTTCAGGCGTTTGCAGTTTGAAAATATTGGTACCTTGGTCGACCCAGAGGACGACCTCTTTGGCGGCACTCGTTTGTATTTTATAAAACACAACAAGTGTTTTCCGATCATTCTCTACGCCGTTCTTGGAGGCGACGATATCCAGATAATTAACGCCCTCTGTGAGGTTGACCTCGCTTTGGAAGGAGCCATTCGCCTGCAAAGGAACGGTGAGTTGGTTGATACGAATCGCATAGGCGACACCTGACTCCAAGTTTTCCAACTTGCCGGAAACCGTCGTTTTCGGCGAGGTTACCGTAAACCAATCGTCGTTGTCCAATTTAAGGCGCGCTTGAGGCCCTTGACCTGTCATGAGTGCGGAAACAGGGACTACTTCACCATTTTTTCGCAGCTTAATGAGATCGCCAACCTTGAAGTTTTTCGCTAGATACTGTTTAAAGGTTTTGTTCGCCCAGCTGTCATCATTCGCGACAAGAATGAAACCGCCTTGCGGGATCGTCAAGGTTGTCGGTCCTGTCCAGACAGGCACACCGCCGTTAACGGATGGATTGACGACTCGAGTGACATGATTTGTCGCATCGACGACAACACCGACGGAGGTGGTGCCAACGGTAACGGATGTTGCAAATTCCGTAGTGTATAGTGCGACATAATCGGTGATTCGACTCATATCCGTATCAATGGCATTAATTTGCTTGCGCGGACCCTCAATATCGATGGTGATATCGACGGGAGCCGCTTCTACTTCAATGAAATCAGTGGGACTGGTTGCCGCAGATGCGGTGATGGACCAAGAAGAAGCGAGTAGTGTAATCAATAAAGTCATGATTAGCCATTTCGAATTTTTCAATTGGTTTCACATTCCTTCCCTAGAAACGGATTTCTTCACCTTTTTCACTAGATTCATAGACGCCGCAAAGTATTTTCATCATCTCAACCCCATCTTGTACAGGAGAAAGAGTCTCCTTGATACCTTGACACACTTCAATGAAGTAGTTGATCTCGTCCTGGAAGCCAGCGACGAAATCGAAGCTCAAATTATTAATTTGCGGAGTGAGGTTCAAGATCGTATCGTATTTCTCCGTAATGATGGAGAGCTGAGGCTCTAATTCTGCTCCGCCTTTCTCCCCATAGAGCTTCACTGTTAATTCATCTTCCTTGGCATGCAGCGTAAAGCTAACATCTACGAGAATCGAAGCGCCGTTCTCAAATCGAATCAAAGCATTGGCCAAGTCCTCGACAGTATTGTGCGTAGGATCGTAATCGGCAGCTTTGTAAAAGGCCAAGTTCTTCACATTGGCGCGATTACCTAACTTTTTGTAGGTATTACCAGAAATCGACTTTACTTTAGGTCGGCCCATCAAATACCAGCATAGGTCAATTACGTGTACACCTACGTCAATCAGAGGACCGCCTCCTGAACGATCTACATCAGAGAACCAGCCGCCAGGGTTGCCCAAACGACGAATGCAGGAAGCCTTCGCGTAATAAATATCGCCGAGTTCATTGTTATCGAGGAACGATTTGATGATACGGGTATTCGATGCGTAACGGCGAACGAAACCGACTTGCAGCGTTTTGCCTGTCCGCCGAACGGCGTCCTCAACAGCCAGCGCTTCGCTGACTGATGTACACAACGGCTTTTCGGTGAGTACGTTTTTGCCAGCTTCCAAGGCAGCAATGGAGATTTGGGCATGACTGTTATTCCATGTACAAATGCTTATCGCATCTACTGCGTCGTTCGCTAACAGATCTTCATAGCTCGTATAGACATGTGGAATGCCGTATTTTTCTGCTTTGGCCTTCGCGCGTTCCTCGTTCAAGTCACAGATGGCATATAGTTCAGCATCTGGATTCGTATGATACGATTTCAAATGCATTTCGGATATGGAACCTGCGCCTACGACACCAATACGTATTTTACTCATGAACATGCACCTCATCTTTCACATATTAAACGGGACGAATCGCAGGCCAAGCCAGCTCGATACCGTAACTTTCAAGCATATTTTGGAAAATGCGTAGTTCAGAAGCTTCGTTGCGCACTTCGCGTGGCAGGATGCCACGGTCGATGCAGCGGCTTGCGAGAAACCCGGCGGCTTCGCCGATGTTCCATTCGACGGGATGCAGTCGGTAACATCCATTGGTGATGTGGGTGACGCCTAGGTTTTTGCAAGCTGGCAGCAAATTGTTCATGCGTACTGGGATTAAGCTGCCAAGTGGAATCTGGAAAGGCAGCGAAGAGATATCGATATAGTGACGATTGCCTGTACTTGGATGGAGATCTATGCGATAACAGCCAATGCCAACGGAATCATGGAACTGTTCCGCTTTCCCGTCAGGACGACAAGCTGTGCTCACATGTTGTTCAAGGACGGTAAACTCGGCCTTGATCCTGCGTGACTCTCTTATGTAGGGATACATAGCGAGCCCGTCGTCTGTGCCTACAATATCCGGGCGCAGGCGAAGACCAGGGTAACCTTGCCCGCCATCTGGCCTAGGCGCTTCGGTTTGCAGCCAATACAGCAGCGATAAGCTGAGTTGTTTTGCATCCCATAAGTGTTGCTCTCTTTCTTCGGCGCTGACGTCAATCACGGATCCTAGCCAGTAGTCGTTCTGCGGCCAATTGACCAGTGTAATGTCGCCAGGGTAAAAGCCTTCCTCGAAATTGCGGCCATCAATAATGCGCCGATAGAAGAATAAGGAGTACTTGTCCGTGCCTTCAAACAGTTCATAGGAGACATGTTCCAATGTGCTCGGACGAACACCCGACCAGCTGAGCAACTTATCTGGCCAGAACTCCGCTTTGTACGCTTTCCAGAAGTCATAGCGCTCGGGCTTTGGAATGGTGTGATCTTCTCCTTCGATGTAGTCCATGGCGAAGCACTGCGTAAATCCCTGCATGTCTTGCGGCAGTGCATCGCCCTCTACGGCATTCGGCTCGCCAGTCTGACTTTTGGACTCAGCTCCTGTCACATATTCCGCACCCGCAAGTGGCAGCACATCGCCACATTCGGTGGCGTCAAGGAAATAAGCCGCATACAGCGTTATCCTATCGCCGCTCGTCAAGTTGCGAACGAGAACGGAACGGATATCATCGCCGTCCACGTCTACGGATTCTATGCGATGACGAGTTAGAATCTGCAACCGCCCACTGTTAACATAAGGAGCCAGCATCTCGTGCAGGACCGCTAATGCTGCCCGCGGCTCATGGCATAACCGTGATACGCCGCCATTGCCAGGATTAAGCAGCGGTCGAGAACGCGCGTCTGCGGTAAGTGGGAAATGACGGCGGTAATAGTCACGCACACCATCTCGGAACTGTCGATAACTGCGTGTGCAGCCAAATTGTTCGATCCATGGGTGTTCATCTGGCGGAACGGCTTGGCTCGTTAATTGGCCGCCGATCCAGTCGGTTTCCTCGGTCATGATTACTTTTTTTCCGGATTTGGCAGCGGCTAGCGCGGCTGCATAGCCGCCGGTTCCGCCGCCGATCACGACGATATCAGCCTGGTAAGTGTGTGTATGGGGATTGCTTGTCGTGTTCACCAATGATGATTGTCCCTCCTTTAACCAATTCACCTGCAAGCATTTACAGGTTATCCCTATTGTATTACAGCGGGTTCATAGTCACAGCGGAGGACGATGACTTCTTTTGGTACTTTAATAACCCATTCATGGTGAAAAAAAAGGGATTGTACAAGCGAGGGCGAAGAAAGATTATCTAGTAAGATAACAGAATGGATACGAAATCATAATTAGGGGAGAGATGACCATGAGTAATCAACCGCCATCAAATGACGTTCTGAAATTGGATGCGAATATGAGGATTCCACAAATGGGTGATCAAGGATTGGAGTGGTACTCGCCGCTCGAGCAACCTTTTTATGTAGCAGGTTTTGGATGGCTGAAAGAGAAACAGCAATACCGTCGTCTGCCAGCAAAACCTGCCTGGGTACTGCCCGAAGCGGTGGATCAAATAGCAAACTGTACAGCCGGCGGGCAAATTCGTTTTACGACCAATGCGGTCTCGCTTTCCATTAAAGTGAAGCTGTCCAGCGCTGCCAATATGTATCATATGCCAGCAACAGGTCAATGCGGATTCGATTGTTACATCGGTGAGCCAGGTGAACAGTTCTATTGCAGTACAACGCGCTACGATGCGAAACAAACGGAATATGAAAGCGTTATGTTTACAGATATGGACCGAGCATATAGAAGCGTCACGTTGAATTTCCCATTGTACCAAGGCGTTCAGGAAGTGTGGATTGGCTTGGATCCATCGGCTCAAATCGCACCTCCACCAGCCTACGATAACAGCGAAAAGATCATCTTTTACGGGACTTCCATCACGCAGGGAGGTTGTGCTACCCGTCCTGGAATGGCTTATCCCAATATACTATCCAGGCGAGTGAATAGGGAATTTCTGAATCTAGGCTTCTCAGGTAATGGCAAAGGAGAGCCCGAGCTTGCGCACATTCTAGCAGAAATACCGGATCCCGCTTGTCTCGTCTTGGATTATGAGGCGAACTGCGTTTCCACGGAGAGCTTGCAAACCACGTTGCCCGAATTCATTCGTATCTATCGAAATAAGCATCCGTATACGCCAATTCTTGTGGTTTCATGTATTACTTATGCGAAGGAACGGTATAGCGAGGCATTGAGGTTGGAAAAGGAAGAGCGTAAAGGCGTCCAGCGCCGCACGGTCGAGCTCCTGCGAGAAAATGGGGATGCCAACATTTATTTCTATGATGGTTCAAGGTTACTAGGCGAACAAGGGCACGAAACCACTGTCGATGGCGTGCATCCGACTGATCTAGGATTTCTGTTTATGGCTGACGGACTCACGCCTGTTCTCAAAGAAATACTGGAATGATGAGACGAACGAGGGCAGCATTTCTAGTCATGATCACTTGTTGCTTAATTGCAGGCTGCGGTATTTCAAATTTGACTTTAAAGGAAGAGAATAACATAAGTGCAGCAAGTGAACCTGCAATTCGAATCGTCGCGAACAGCCTAGGTATGAATTTCCCGGAGGGGATGGATGAGAATCATAATCCGTATCTCAGCTATATCGAGAAGAACATCGGTGTTCAGGTCAATGTGACGCTCCCTCCGCTCAATGGCTATGATGAAAAGCTTAATGTCATTATGGCGTCTGGCGAGCCTCCGGATTTGTTGAATACAAGCGATCCATCGTGGTTTATTCATTTCGTAAATCAGAAGGCGCTGACGCCTTTGGATGACTATATTGATAAGTACGGAGCAAATCTGAAAGCCAAAATTCCCAAGGAAGCTTGGGATAATGTCACCGTAGATGGCAAGATCTATGCGATCCCGAGTCTGAACGAGGTGAAGGGAACCGAAATTATTTATGCCAGGAAGGATTGGCTGGATAAGCTAGGACTGCAGCCTCCTAAGACAATCGACGAGTATACGGCGGTGATGAAGGCATTTGCTGAGAGAGACCCAGATGGCAATGGGAAGAGAGATACGTACGGTTTATCGATACTGGAGCGGCTGCGCAGAACTTCGCCATTTCTAGGTGCATTTGGTGTGCAAATGAAAGCGTGGTACGAACGAGACGGTAAATTGGTCTACTCGGGAATCCTTCCAGAAATGAAGGAGGCGCTTCTGTATCTGCGAGGCTTATATGACGCTGATATTCTAGATCCCGAATTCCCTTTGAATAAAATTGATGTGCTTGGCGAAAAAATTGTAAGCGGACGCGTAGGTTTGTTCTCAGCAGCGTGGTCAGACACGCGCGCACATATAGCCGCAAATCGCAAAGCTGATTCCAACGCGGAGTGGATCCCACTGGATTTCCCAATCGGTCCGAACGGGAAACATGGTGTTTACAGCACGACGAACGTCCGATCCTATAACGTGATTCCGAACAAAAGCGAGAACGCCGAAGCAGTCGTTAAGTTTTTGGATTTCATCGCAGGTCCAGGACAAACGAGTTTAAAGCTCGGCTTTGAGAACGAAATTTGGACAAGGGTCAATGGGAAATTGTCCATACGTTTTGATGAGCATTCGAAGCACGGCTATCGTGGGATCTACGGTGCGTTAGCGGATGTTGCAGATCCCAATGTCACGCGAGATCGGTTGGAAGCTCTAGGTTTACAGTTCCGACTATATGATAATATCCAACGGATCGAACAGAATTTGATGGTTGACCGATTCAATGGCCCACCAACACCAGCAATGGGGAAGCATCAAGTGAAGCTATCTAAGCTTCAAGAGGATACATTTACGCGAATTATTGCCGGCTTAAGCCCTATAGAAGAGTTCGACGCTTTTGTGAAAAAGTGGAAGGAAGCTGGGGGCGATGAAATTACTGGGGAAGTGAATGAATGGTGGCGAGAAACCAACCCATGATGAAAGAGTTCATATCCCGAATTCGTAAATTACTAACCAGTTATATTCAAGTTCGGTTAACTTGGTATTTTCTCCTTATTTTACTCCCATTAGCCGGATTTAGCTTATTTGCCATTGCCAAATCGCAGGTGATATTGGAAGTGCAGACGGGGGAAAGAACACAGGGAGCTCTGCATACCATGACGGATTATCTTGACCTCACCTTGCAAAATATTGAACAGCTGTCCTCCTTGATCGCGTTCGATTCGAATGTTAACACTACGTTGCAGTCTGTTGGTCAAGAGCCGGAAAAGCAGTCGTTCGTTCGCTTTGCCCAAGTCATGGATCAGATCACTAGCATGACGACTGTCAATCTCATTGTAGATCAAATCACGATTATTCATATGCCTTCGCGCACTGTCATTTCTACCAAATTCGGTGGAGGCAAGCTGCCTGCGGGGGCGGAGAACCAAGAGTGGTACCAGCATTTGATGGAGGCAAACGGGGGAACGATTTTTTTTACACCGCAGGTAGGGGAATCCTACTTTGATGCAGACAGTGTGCATCTGATTCGGACGATGGATCCGTATAACCGCACGCTGATGAATCCGAATTTACTTATTTTATCTGTCAAAAAGAGTGCACTTATCGAGCTTGCGAAACCTCTCCTGCCTTCCAAGAACGCGAATATTTATCTCTTCGATAATGACGGAAGATCGATCACGGGCACAGGTGGAAGTGTGAATAACCAAGTTAGGGAGAAGGGCGACAAAGTCAGAACGATTCGCAAATCGCCTCAGACAGGAACGGAAATGGTCACGATCAGTGTGAAATCCAAGCTATCTGGATGGTCGCTGATGATGGAGCAGCCCCTATGGGAAATTCGGAGTCATACCGACTCGTTGAAAGTTTTCTCTTATGGCATTTTAGTCGTTAGTTTAGTCTTGGCGATTTGGACTTCTTGGATTATTTATCGGGGTATCTCCGCGCCGCTGCGCAAATTAGCGTATGGGATGAAGCAGCTCCGCACAGGGAATTTCACCATTCAATTGGAGGATACCCGGGTCGATGAATTAGGCTATGTGATTGAGTCCTTTAACCGAATGGCGGAGAATCAGAAAACACTGATTCGAGATCACTACGAGAAGCAGCTTTTATTATCCAAAATGGAACTGAAATTTTTGCAATCTCAAATTAATCCGCATTTTCTCTACAACACTTTGGATTCCATTTATTGGACGGCCAAAAACTATGAAGCTGATGAAATTAGCGAAATGGTCTTGAATCTATCAAAATTTTTCCGTTTAAGCTTGAATAAAGGGAATGAGACCTTTACTGTTAAGGAAACGATTGAACATTTGAAATATTATATTAAAGTGCAGCAATTGCGATTCTTGGACCATTTCACGGTACGCTTCGATATTGCGGAGGAAAGTGCGCATTATCATGTGCTGAAGCTCCTCCTTCAGCCATTGGTCGAGAATGCTGTGCTGCATGGCTTAGAGAAACAGAGCAGCGGCGGGGAACTTGCCATTTCTTCCTATGTGGATGGCGGTTATCTCGTCCTGGAAGTACGCGACAATGGCGTTGGTGTTAGCAAGGACAGGCTGGACTATATCTGCGCCAAGTTAGAAGAAGCAGCTAGACAAGCGTCCGAAGGTATTTCTACGGATACCAAAAAAGAAAAAGACCTGTTCGGGTTGCGAAATGTCGTTGCGCGAATGAAGATGTATTATGGGGATGAGTCACAATTTCTATTTGAAAGTGGTCATCACATGGGAACGCGAATTACACTTCGTCTCCCACTCGACATGTGTGATTCACCCATAGAGGAGCAGGCAGTGTAGCGTTCACTGAGATCATACAGCATGATAAATATAACGAAAAAGAAGATGATGTGATGGGAACTGCATGGAGCTTGAGACGGAAAGCTTGGATGCATAAGCATTTCTCCGGCAAAGTGATGGATTATCAACAGATTATTGGCTTGTATATACCGATCCTTATCGATCAGGCTTTCCTTGTTGGGCTTAATTTGGTGAATATTGCGATGATTAGTTCATCAGGCGTAGCTGCCGTTAGTGCAGTAAGTATGATTGATTCGCTGCAAATATTTCTGATCAGCGTATTCGTAGCCGTTTCAACAGGCGGAACGGTGGTGGTCGCTCAGTATAAAGGAAGCGGAAATGAAGGCATGGTAGCCAAAGCTGCAGCCAGTTCCATTTCTCTGGTGTCAGCATTTGCGCTCGCCATTAGCTTGTTAATGATTGTTTTTCATACGCCAGTCTTAACGCTGCTATTCGGAACAGCCTCTCCGGAGGTTTTCGCTTATGCCAAGACCTATCTGATAGGGAGTAGTGCCTCTTATGTGGGTATTGCGATTGTTGAGGCGGTTTGCGGTGCATTAAGGGGGATCGGGAAGTCCCGGACATCCTTGAAACTCTCACTAATCATGAATCTATCGTATGTCCTACTGAACGTAATATGTATTCAATTCTTACATATGGGCGTGCATGGGTTGATTATCGCTGTGAATGTGTCCAGATTTCTCGCGGCAATCGTAGCTGTGCTGTATGTGGTGAAATTAGATACGAATTTCCAAATGCGATTATACGACTTACTTCATGTGAATATCGCGATGATGAAGAAGATTTTATTTATCGGGATTCCTTTTGCAGCCGAGCAAATGTTCTTTAATGGGGGTAAAATTGTAACCCAAGTGTTTATCGTTAGTCTAGGGACGCACGCTATGGCGACGAATGCGATTGGCGGGACGCTCGCAGGATTGTTACAGATTCCTGCTGCCGCGCTGTCTCTAACGACGGTAACTGTGATTGGACAATGTATGGGTGCGCAAAATGTGAAAGATGCTCGCAAGTTTACCAAATCGTTCCTTGGGCTTGCATCGTTTACACTTTTCCTGACGGCACTGATCCTGCTTCCATTGTTCAAGCCGTTGATCAGTTTTTTTCACCCGCCAGAAGATATCATTCGGGAGCTCTTCATTATCGTGTTGATTAATGCAATCGCGCAGGTTCCCCTGTGGCCAATCAGCTTTCTTCTGCCAGCTGCGCTGCGCGCTGCGGGAGATTCCAAATTCACATCGGTGACTTCCATGTTGTCCATGTGGCTATTCCGGGTTGTTCTGGGCTATGTGCTAGGCATCATGTTTCACATGGGTATTATCGGCGTATGGTTAGCCATGAATATTGAATGGGGCGTTCGTGGGCTCATCTTCCTTTGGCGTTTCAAGGGAGATCGGTGGTATCGCCATCGATTGATTGAGCCAGCTGCGGAGTTGAAATAAAGAAGACAAGATGACAGAAAGTACGAAGACACCTTCCTTGCGACGGTGTTTTTTCTTGTCTTCTCATCTATATTTTCAAATAAATGGAAAATATCCATTTAATGTTGCCGAATTCATTGTATTTCAGTGAATAGATGGAGAAGATACATGTAAATTAAGCGAGATTGATAGTTTGGAGGATTATAGCAGAAATTAACTGTAGGAAATCCATCTATTGCTCCCAAATGGTAAGAATCGACGGAAATAACAACATAAAATCCATTTATTTGATATGAGTCTTAATGATTAGAATTGTTCACTTCAAAGTTGGTACGGTTCATGTTAGTATTGCTACTAAACTAACTTTCGGGTAGTCTTACAGAGGATCCGAATGAATATAGAGGTGGATATTTTTTTTTTTCACAAAAGGGGGATTACTATGAATCTGAATCTAACGAGGCATCCTTGGAAGAAAAATGCGCTCAGAAGATTGATTCTCTCGTTTATTTGCATTCTGTTACCACTCTATATCCTCAGCATGATTATTTATAATTGGGGGATCCGAACGTTGCAGGACGAAATATCCAAATCTATGATCTCGCAAGTATCTGGGTATTTCAGCGGATTGGAGGAGGAGTTCAGACGCATTCAAACGTTGCAGTACGATGTGTTAAGCGATGATAATTTAAATGCATTAGGAGCAATTCCGGATTCGTTGAATGATATTGAGAAGATGCAAAGCATACTAAGACTTCAGCAGCGGCTGAATGCCATTCGCAACAGTTCGACGTATATTAAAGATGTGTACGCTTACATCCCTGCTATTCAAAAAAACGTCTCAGCGTTGACAATCTCCTCTTTTAATCAGCAGGAATTTGAAAAGTTGAGGAATATTCCATTGACGTTGGATTCGCAGGTAATGAATGTGGATGGCAGGATGTATCTAAGCGCTGTGTATCCCTTCTCTACACCTAGTAGTAAAAGAGGCCCGCTATTCATTGTAGCCATCGAACTGTCGAAGGAAAAGCTGGAGGATCATTTGAAATTAATGATTAACTCGCCCGATGAGGGATTGATTTTCAATAGCTCACAGTTTGTTATCACAACAAGTCACGATGCGGCATTCGATAAGGAAATCTCTGCCCATATGTCCAGTAGCACGAATATTGGCAATGCACAGAAACTTGTTATCCATGATAAGCATTATTTGGCTGTATATACGTCATCTAACTTTTTCGGTGCAGTGTTGAGCAAATATGTGCCGGAAAACGCAGTGTTTCAACCGCTTCAGAAGTATAGGAGTTGGTTTCTATTACTTGCAGTCGTAGCCTTCGTTATTATTGTTATTTATTCGTTATATGTGTACAAATATATTCACAAACCGCTGGATAAGCTGGTCAAAGCTTTTCGGAAAATCGAACATGGCGATTTCGAGGTTCGTATCGAGCATGCGATTAATGATGAGTTCCAGTACATTTATAAACGATTCAATGTGATGCTTGAAAATTTGAAATCCTTAATTGATCAGGTGTATAAACAGCAGATTTTAACCCAGAGAGCAGAATTGAAACAGCTGCAATCGCAGATTAACCCGCACTTTCTTTACAATAACCTGTTTATTCTGAGTACGATGGCACGCCTTGGTGATTACGAGAATCTCGAGCAATTCACGAATCAGTTGGGCGAGTATTTTCAATTTGTTACACGGAATAGCTCAGATGAGGTACCGCTCTGGAAAGAAGTCAATCACGCCAAAGTATATGCCGAAATTCAAACGATGCGATTTTCGAATCGGCTTCGGGTCGAATTCGATGATTTGCCTGAAAATATCGGACATGTCATGGTACCGAGGTTAATTTTGCAGCCGATTATTGAAAATGCCTTCGAACATGGTTTGGAAAGAAAGCCTGCGAAAGGCATGTTGCGGGTTCGTCTTCTTAAGGTTGGGAACGAGATTCAGATGATGGTTGAAGATAACGGTGAGGAGCTTGATGGAGAACGAATTGCCTTGCTTAACGAGGCTTTATCCAATCAAGAAGGGTTGGAGACGACTGGTATTTTGAATATTCACCAACGAATTCGTTTGAAGTTTGGAGCGTCTAGTGGTCTATTTGTGGAGCGAAGTGAATGGGGCGGTATGAAGGTAACAATTGTAATTGATCACATGAACGGAGGCGTATAAATGTACAGAGTACTGGTCGTAGACGATGAGATGATCATTGCAGATGGGTTGTACGAAGTGCTGCAGTCCATCCCGCAACTGGAGTTGGATGTGTATAAAGCTTATTCAGGTATGGAGGCTGTTCGGCAATTCGATCGAACGCGCTTCGATATCGTGCTAACCGATATTCGTATGCCAGGACTGGATGGCTTGCAGCTCCTAGAGAAGATTCGTGAGAGATGGCCGCAATGCCGAGTTATTTTTCTGACGGGATACAATGAATTTTCCTATATTTACTCGGCTATTCAGTATGAGAAGGTAAGTTATTTACTGAAGACCGAGGGGTACGCGAAAGTCATACAGATGGTGGAGCATGCGGTAACGGAAATTGAAACGGAGCTCAAGGCGCAGTCCCTGCTGAAAATAGCCCAAGAGCAATTGGATAACATGCGGGGTATGCTTCAGAACGAATATGTAAAGCGTATTCTGAATGAGCAGTTAGACATAAAGGAGATTCATCAAGAGCAATTTGATGAGCTAGCGATATCGCTCCAAGCAGATCGGCCTATTCTCATTATGCTTGGACGAATTAACAGCTTATCGAATCGGACGACTTATTCCGAAAAGTCCCGGCAGCTCTACAGAATTAAGCGGATCGCTGAGCAATATTTGTCTTCACACGTGTCTTTTGTTGATGTGGTGAATGAGCATATGGATCTGATTTGGCTAATTCAACCGCTTGGGGATCATTTGGATGAAGAGGGATGGAAGCGAACATTGACGTTCGTAAAAGGGAATCTGGAGTTGGTACAGGCGGCCTGTCGGGAATCTGTCGGGGAGTTATTGTCTTTCGTGCTTGATGACAGTACAGTAGCGTGGACTGATGCAGCAGAACGCTTCGCGACCCTCACGATGTTGATGAATTATCGCATTGGTCAAGGGAGCGGTATGCTCTTGCTGGACAAACAGATGGTGGAGCAAGAGCTCCAACAGTCGGACGGCAGCCACCGGGAGAAGCCACAGATTCGCCAAGCCAAATTGGAGCAGCTCGCTGATCAATTAGAACATGGGCAACGGATGGAATTCAGCAAGACGCTGCTTGCTTGTGCCAATTCATTGAAGGAAATCGACAGCATGCATGATGTTCCTGCGCAAGAGCTTTATTATGCCATTGGATTGGTCTTCTTATCCTATATGAATCGTTGGAATTTGGTTGAGACGGTTGCGACACAGATCGGACTTCACAAGCTTATGCAGCCTGGGGAGCACGAGTCATGGAAGATCGCCTTTGAGTATCTCGCACGTGTTGAAGAAATTCTATTCAATCTTCAGAATCAAGAGGAAGAGCGAAGGGCGAATGCCATTATTTCCTTGATTCAGAAGCATATTAAAGATAACCTTCATAATCCAGATGAGGTCTCGCTGGTGAAATTAGCGGAATTAGTGTATTTCAATCCGTCCTATTTATCACGATTATTTAAACAGGTAACTGGCAACAATTTATCCGATTATATTTCTTCGACCCGTATGACAAGAGCCAAGAGTTTACTTGAGAATCCGAATATTAAAATTCAAGAGGTTGCTGAGCAAGTCGGTTATGGAACGGCGACGAACTTTACGCGATATTTTCGCAAGATTACGGGTATGACGCCACTTGAGTATCGGACATCGATATTCAACAAGTAAACAAGTGATTCAAATGTAAAAACATGAATATTGAATGCCGAATGGCTGAGCAGTACCATTAGAGATGTAGCAACGCTAGTATATTTACATCTTTCGGGGAGGTTCACATGAGACAAAGAGATAAAGCGAAAACGGCGGTTATTCTCTCGGCGGCAGGACTATTGGTGCTCTCAGCTTGTAGTTCAGAGGGATCGAAAGATAGTCAGGCATCGGCAACGCCTAATGCTTCTGCAACACCGAACGCGAACTTAATGGCGAAGTATGAGAAACCAGTCGATATTACAGCTTGGCGCTACACAGAAGCAACGTATAAGTATGAAAATGGCGACACGATTGAGAATAATATTTATACCAAAGCTTATCAGAATGATTTGAATATCAACTTGAAATATCAATGGACCGTGCCTGTCGAGCAATTTGATCAAAAGCTGAATGTAGCGATTGCTGCCGGCGATTTGCCGGATGTCATGTGGTTGAAAAACAAGCAACTCACCGATTTGGCTGATAATGATATGCTCTATGACTTGACGGACCTTTATGACAAGTATGCCTCACCAATGGCGAAGAGCATTCTGCAACAGGATCAGAAAGCTTTCGATACAGCCAAAATTGGCGGCAAGCTGATGGCCATTCCACAGACATCATCGGCCATCGACGGTTTACCGCTCTTATATGTCAGGGCGGATTGGTTAACGAAGCTTGGACTTTCGGAGCCGAAATCGATGAAGGAAGTGCTGGCGGTTGCAGAGGCATTCACGAAGAAAGATCCAGACGGCAATGGCAAGGACGATACGTTCGGGATGGCTTTCACGAAGTCGTTCTTAGCAGATACACATTTCGGAACAACGGGTTTCTTCTCCGGGTTTCATGCGTATGCTGGGAAATGGGTGAAGGATGCATCTGGTAAGCAACTTGTCTATGGAAGTATTCAACCAGAAGTGAAAACAGCATTGAAACAACTTCAGGATATGTACGCACAAGGCTTGCTCGACAAAGAGTTTGGTGTTAAAGACAGAGCGAAGGTAACTGAATCCGTTGTTGGAGGCAAAGTAGGTATCTTCTACGGCAGCATGTCAGCGCCATTGTCGATCATTCAGAAGAACATCGATAACGATCCGAAGGCAGATTGGAAAGCGATCCCACTGGTGTCTGTCGATGATAAGAAGGCAACGCCAATCGGTAAAATGCCGATTCAAAGGTATTACGCTGTTAGCAAGAAGAGCAAGAATCCAGAAGCTATTATCAAGCTTCTCAACTTCGCAATGGATGGCTATGACGAGAGTAAGAAGATCAAACCAGAGATGAGCTTCTCCCCTACGAATGTTCCTGTCTATCTCTACAGTCTAATGAATCCAGAGCCAGCGAATAAAAACTTGAGCGCACATAACAACACGCTCAGCGCAATTGCTTCGAACGATCCGTCCAAACTAACGACGGAAGAGAAGGGCTACTATGACAAAATTGTAGACTACCGCAAAGGTAACAATGCGAATTGGGGTACAGAGCGCGTATTCGGTACGCCGAGCAGCTTCGACGTTATCAGCAAGTACGTGAAAGACGATAACTATATGTTGGACGCTTTCTATGGTGCAGCAACACCTACGATGGTTGAAAAGAATGCTTCGCTTCTGAAGTTGGAAGAGGAAGTATTTACGAAGATTATTATGGGCCAGTCCATCGATACATTCGATAAATTCGTTGATGACTGGAAGAAGCTTGGCGGAGATCAGATTACGAAGGAAGTCAACGAGTGGTACGCAAAAAGTAAATAAGACATTGACGGCTTAATACGAGATTGGAGCTTAGGGGGAAGCGGTCGTACACTGCTTTCCCCTTCGTTATTTGCCCATGTATGCAAACGGAGAGGAGTACAAACGGATATGAATAAAAAACTGCAGGAAATTCCTTTGCATCTTATGCTATTACCCGGTGTCATCCTGACAATTATCTTTAGTTATGTCCCGATTGCCGGGATCGTAATTGCTTTCCAAAAATTTGTGCCATCCAAAGGTATATTCCATTCCAAATGGATTGGGCTCGATAATTTCCGCTATATGCTGGAGATGCCTAATTTTGGCGGCGTCGTGTGGAACACAGTTTTCATTGCAGTCATGAAGATACTTGTGCACTTGATTGTGCCGGTCATATTTGCTCTTCTCTTAAATGAGGTCATAAGCACGGCTTTCAAACGTACGATTCAAACGATTATTTACTTCCCGTATTTTCTATCCTGGGTCATCCTGGGAGGCATATTAATTGATATTCTTTCGCCTTCAGGCGGCATTGTGAATCAGATGCTTGGTCTAATTGGCATTCAACCTATTTTTTTCCTTGGCAATGAAAACTGGTTCCCTTTTACACTTGTCGCATCTGACACTTGGAAGGAATTCGGATATAGCACAATCGTATATTTAGCTGCCCTCACAGCCATAGATCAATCCTTGTATGAAGCTGCGGTTGTAGATGGAGCGAACCGTTGGAAGCAGACAATTCACGTTACAATTCCCGGCATGCTGCCTATTGTCACATTGATGACTGTACTGAGTTTAGGAAATGTGCTGAACGCTGGTTTCGATCAGGTGTTTAATCTGTACAGTCCGATGGTCTACAGCACAGGCGATATTATTGATACGATGGTTTACCGGATCGGCTTAGTAGATGCGCAGTATGGTGTAGCGACGGCGGTAGGATTGTTTAAATCCGTTATTGCTTTCATTTTGATTGTCATTTCGAATAAACTAGCCAACCGGTTTACGGGTTATCGGATATTTTAATGTGAGGGGGAAAGGTTATGGGGAAAGTGACAACGAGCAGAAAAGTATTTCTGTTAGTTAACTATATCGTGCTTGGTTTAATAGCGTTCCTATGTCTCTTGCCGCTTATTAACGTGCTAGCTGTCTCTTTCAGCTCTAGCAGTGCTGCGGCAGGTGGTTTCGTCAAGCTCTGGCCTGTGGATTTCACGATTGCCTCGTATAAGCATGCTTTGACGAAGAAGGAATTCATTGAAGGCTTATATGTGTCAGTGCAAAGAGTCGTGTTAGGTTATGCGATTAATATGGTGATTACGATCTTGATTGCCTATCCGCTTTCCAAGGAAACAACGACGCTTCGTGCAAGGAATGTATACGCTTGGTTCTTTATCATTACGATGCTTTTCCATGGTGGATTAATTCCTAGCTATATGACGATGAAAGCGCTCGGTTTGCTCGATACCATTTGGGCGTTAGTGCTTCCTGGAGCTGTTCATGTCTTTAATATGATATTGTTGTTGAACTTTTTTCGGAATTTACCCAAGGAAATTGAAGAAGCTGCGTACATTGATGGTGCGGGGCATTGGAAGGTGCTTTGGAGCATGTATATTCCCTTGTCCAAGCCAGCCTTGGCCACGATCACGTTATTCACCGTAGTTATGCATTGGAATTCGTGGTTCGACGGGTTGATTTATATGAACTCACCATCGAACTATCCGTTACAGAGTTATTTGCAAACGATTATTGTTAATCCGGACTCTAGCACGCTTTCATCAACTGAACTGTACATGTCAGAGGTGTCCGATCGTACATTCAAGGCAGCGCAAGTATTCTTAGCGGCATTTCCGATTCTGATCTTTTATCCATTCCTACAGAAATATTTCATGAAAGGCCTTGTTATGGGCAGTGTGAAAGGATAACAGAGTGGGCTGCCTAAGGCAGTCCATTTCTACTAAAGGGGACTATTCGTATGAGTGAGAACATGCTAAATCGGCTTCGCGAAATTTCTGTGGAAGCGCAGTTAGGTCAGTTGAAAAAGGCAACAGATCGTCAGGTACTAAACGAGTGGCTTAATACAGGCGTGAAGTTTGCTTCGACTGGCGGTCGTTTGGAAGAGACATATTACAATGGGCTGAGCAAATTGTTCGATTGCATCGTACCGACGATGGGAGATGCACCTGTGCTGCATGAGGGTGGCATTTATCTAGGATGCTGGATGGAAAGCACGGGGACAATCAACAATGAATTGTTGTCGCGTTTTCTGCCTTCCGTATCGGAGGATACCTTTCAGCTATTCGCAGATTATCAGAAGGAAGACGGTCAGCTGCCTTATAAAGTGACTGAAAACGGCCCTGCTTATCGGCAAATTCAAATGGTGACTCCTTTGGCGCGAAGTGTATGGAACCATTATGCATTGAATGGTCGCAATCAAGCGTTCTTGCGAAAAATGTACGAGGCCATGGTACGCCATGATGAATGGCTTGAGACGTATCGTGATACACGTCGAACGGGCTGTGTTGAAGCATTTTGTACGTTCGACACGGGACATGACTTGTCTCCGCGATTCTGGCACGTGCCGGATTCCGCTCATCTGGATGATGCTCGGCAGTATAACCCGGATTCGCCGACTTTGCCCTATTTAGCACCAGATTTGACAGCAAATGTGTATTGTCAACGTCTTTATTTATCGCGCATGGCGATGGAACTCGGGGATGAGCAGGGGGCAGGGGAGTGGAAAGCAAAGGCTGAAATGAGCTTGAACAGCTTGTTCAACCATTGTTTCGACGAAACGGATTCCTTCTTCTATGATGTAGATCGGAATGACGAATGGGTTCGCGTCCAATCCGATGTTTTGTTGCGTGTGCTTGCCTGTGAGGTAGGCGATGAGGAATTCTTCGCAGCTTCGCTGCGGAAGTATTTGCTCAATACAAGCAAGTTTTTCGCGAAATATCCGTTTACATCCATTGCTATGGACGATCCGCGCTTTGATCCGTTCTCGAGTTACAATTCGTGGGGGGGCACGTCGAATTTCTTGAGCTTGATTCGTACCCCGCATGCCTTTGAACATCATCATCGCTATGTGGAACTGACTTGGGTGATGAACCCGATCGTGACAGCACTGGCGCAGATGACGCGTTTTGCCCAAACGGTAAGCCCTTGGACAGGGAAAGAGGGCTATACGGAGTCCTATTCACCAGCTATTCTGTGCCTGCTCGACTTTGTTGAGCGGATGAGCGGCATTGTACCAAGACCGGATGGGGAGCTTTGGTTCACTGCTCTAGTACCTTATCCACAGGATCACGGTGAAGTTATGGCTGCAGAAACGGGCTACAGTCGAATCGTCGACGGTGTCACATTCGAATTTGTCACATCGAGAGACGGTGGAACGGCATATAGGAACGGTGAGGCTTATCTGCAGATACCTTTCGGAACAAGGGCAGTGACGGATCGGAACGGCCAACTAAAAGCCATCATTGGGATGAGCGTTCGCTCGATTGAAGGAACAGTTCGGTATGCGGGTCGAGAAATTCCTCTTCGAGTGAAGGGAAATGAGATGGTTGCATACGTGAATGAACAGTTTACTAGTGTGCGCGATTTAGGTGTTATTTATCCAACATATCGGTAATTGGGAGGGGAGCAGGTATGGCGATGATACAAAATAGTAACTTACAGATTCGTGATCCCTTTGTTGTACCCGTTGTCCAGGAGGGACAGTATTATCTGTTTGGCAGCACGGATACGAATATTTGGGGCAAAGGGACAGGGTTCAATGTGTACGTAGGACGAGACCTGCAAGAATGGGAAGGTCCTTATGCTGTATTTAGGCCTGAGGCGGATTTCTATGCTGAGAACAATTTCTGGGCACCTGAGGTTCATAATTACGAGGACCGTTATTATATGTTTGCGACCTTCCGACGGAAGGATAACGATTTGCTGGGAACAGCTGTGCTGGTAAGTGACAGCCTGCTAGGTCCTTTTACGCCGCATAGTGAGGGTCCGGTTACGCCGAAGGAATGGTGCTCGCTGGACGGGACATTATTCATCGATGAAGAGGGGGTACCTTGGATTGTATTCTGTCGTGAGTGGCAGCAGGTAGCGGACGGTCAAGTTTGTGCAGCTAGATTGTGCGAGGATCTGAAGGGGATAATTGGCGAGCCTGTGGTTTTATTTTCTGCTTCGCAAGCTGCATGGCCAACGGCGTTTCAGCATGCTCGTTATCCAGGACAAGACAACTATGTGACCGATGGGCCGTCGTTGTATCGAACAGAAGAAGGCGTATTGCTGATGTTATGGGCAAGCTTTATCAACAACACGTATGCACTTGGTGTTGCTACGTCAGTCTCAGGGACGGTACTGGGCCCGTGGGTGCAGGAGGAGGAAGCCCTCTTTCGAAGTGATGGCGGACATGGGATGTTGTTCCATGCATTTGACGGAAGCTTGATGTTGGCTGTCCACACGCCTAATCAGACGCCGAATGAGCGTCCGCTTTTCCTGAAAATCGAAGAGGTAGCAGGGAAACTGCGGGTAATTGGTATATAGGGTTATACATTAGGTTAGGAAGAGCTACCGAGAGGTAGCTCTTTCGTGTTTGTAGGGCAAGTGTAAATCTAACATGAAAACTGCTGAAAAAAGGTGTCCTGACGTAGATTTCTCTACATCAGGACACCCTGTCCCTTTAAGGCACTAAAGTTCCCATGCCGTGTTCAATTGTCGAAATGACACTTTATTAACATGTTAGTTCTCTTAACAATCGCGTCTAAACGACACCTTGTGCGATCATCGCGTCGGCAACTTTGGTAAATCCTGCAATATTTGCACCGACAACGAGGTTGCCAGGGTGACCATATTCCTCAGCTGCTTGAACAGCGCTTCTGTAAATGTTCTTCATGATCGCGTGCAGCTTATCGTCTACCTCGTGGAACTGCCAAGAGTATCTCATGCTGTTCTGGGACATTTCAAGCGCGGATACGGCAACGCCGCCTGCATTTGCTGCTTTAGCTGGTCCGAACAAAACGCCAGCTTGTAAGAATACATCAATCGCTTCTAGAGTGGATGGCATATTTGCGCCTTCCCCGATAGCTTTTACGCCATTGCTAACAAGCAGTCTTGCTGATTCTTCGTCGATTTCATTCTGTGTAGCACTCGGAAGCGCGATATCACATGGAATGGACCAGATGCCGTTACAGCCTGCATGGTAAGTAGCATGAGGATGTTCTTTCACATACTCACTGATTCTCGTACGCTCAACCTCTTTCAAGCGACGAACGGTTTCAAGACAGATACCTTTTGGATCATGGATATAACCGTTGGAATCGCTACAAGCAACAACTGTTGCGCCTAATTGAACGGCTTTTTCAATGGAATAGATTGCCACGTTACCGGAACCGGAAACAACGACTGTGCTGCCATCGAAGCTAAGACCTTTGGAATTCAGCATTTCGTTTACGAAGTAAACACAGCCGTATCCAGTAGCCTCTGTACGGCCCAAGCTGCCGCCATAGATAATACCTTTACCCGTTAGTACGCCAGACTCGTATGCGCCGCTTATGCGCTTGTATTGACCGAACATATAACCAATCTCACGTGCGCCTACGCCAATGTCCCCTGCTGGCACGTCTGTATCCGGTCCAATATATTTATAAAGCTCTGTCATGAAGCTTTGTGTGAAACGCATAATTTCGTTATCGGATTTGCCTTTAGGATCGAAATCGGAGCCACCTTTACCGCCGCCAATAGACTGACCAGTAAGGGAGTTCTTGAATGTTTGTTCAAAACCAAGGAATTTGATAATGCTAGCATTAACAGACGGGTGAAAACGCAAACCGCCCTTGTAAGGACCAATTGCACCGTTGAATTGTACACGGAAACCACGATTTACTTGCGTAACTCCTTGATCATTCACCCATGGTACGCGGAACGTGATTAAACGCTCTGGCTCTACAAGGCGCTCAAGAATACCGTGTTTCATGTACTTCGGTTGTTTCGCAAGAACTGGAATTAGGGATTCGATAATTTCTTTAACAGCTTGATGGAACTCAGTCTCATTCGGATTACGTTTGACTACGGTTTCGTATACACTGTGTGCATATTCTCTTGCGACTACATCATTTTCCACTTGAACTAACACTCTGTCATCCACCTTCACAATTCAAATATGATAAAAAAAGTTTATTAGTATAGTTTTACCTTATTCGAGCCAATTGGGCAATCAAAATTTACATGTCATGTAAGCTTACGAATGCGTGTTATGAAAGTGATCATTAGACTGAATTTACATTGTGTAGTATACTTTGCGAAGTGTGAATTAGAACTGCATACTGCTTAAAAAGATAAATCTTATCTTATTATGGAAAAGAAAAGGAATAGCATACATGGATAATCGAACACCACGCATCGATCCACGAATTCTTCGAACACGGCAATTGCTGAAAGACGCTTTTGTCGAATTGCTTCAGGAAATGGATATTGAAAAAATATCGGTCAATCGTATCGCAGAGCGCGCAACCATTAACCGAGTTACATTCTATCTGCATTATCGCGATATTCCCGATATGCTCGAGAAGATGGCGGATGAAATGATTGAAGACATCAATCGCATTTTGACCAATGCACAGGCCATTCAGATTTCCAAGGAAGAAGACGATTGGCCGATGTTAGTGAATTTACTGGAACACTTTGCTGAACATGCGAAGTTTTATAAAGTCGTGCTTGCGTCAAGACGAACACCGATTTTTACAGAGCGCATGTTAAGGCTTCTGACGGAATTGGTTACCTCACGAATTGAGAAGATGGGGGATGCGTCTGTTTTAGCAACAGCAGGTATTCAAAAGGATATTGCCATATGGTACGGTTCTTCCGCATTAATCGGTACGATTGTTGCTTGGCTTCGCCAAGACATGCCCTATACGCCTGTCTATCTAGCTAAGCAGTTTATAATGATGCGTACACTTACATAGAAGAGATAGAAATTTGGGGGAGATTGGATGAGGGCGAGTTGGGCTATTCACAGGCAAACCCAGGTAAACCCACGGCAAACCGAGAGCAAACCGAGGGCAAACCCCAGGGCAAACCAAGGGGGAATATAGTGCAAGCCCAAGGTAAACCCAGTGCAAATCCAGTGCAAACCTAAGGTAAACCCAGTGCAAATCCAGTGCAAACCTAAGGTAATCCCAGTGCAAATCCAGTGCAAACCTAAGGTAATCCCAGTGCAAATCCCAGGGTAAACCTGTGCAAACCTAGTGCAAGCATCAGGTAACCCTTGCCTCATTCCTCGTCCCCATGCTGTGGCCCCGTCTCCATGCACCCTACCTTGGCACCAATTAGCCATTTAACTGGAAAACATGCTGTTATTTTCTCGGTTTTGGATCAATATTTAGGATTAGATGGAAAATATGCTGTTAATTTGAAGAGTTTCGCTTGAAACAGCAAATTTTCATTAAAATAGATGGATATTTTACAGCCATTGATGGAAAACATAAGAAATTCCTGATTTTAACTGTATATTATCCAGTTATTTGCAATATCAGACATCATAACGAAGCGCCAAACAAGGTTAGATCCCTTGCGCGGCGCTTTTTCCGCATTCACAGGGCTCGCGCACCGTACCTGTTAACCCGACGAAAACATGTATATTGAGCAAGTTGTCTTCTATAGATATGCTTGGGACATTCAACGGAGGGAGTGTAGAGAGAATGACACAAGAACAATGGATAAAGGATGCCTGGGAACAAGGTGTCCGCAAAGTAAAGAAGACGAGCCTGCGATTAGGTGCAGCATTTCCTCACGGATCGAACGAAGGTCAATTTCAATTAACCTCGCCGCATTACTGGACAGCCGGTTTCTGGCCTGGGATCCTCTGGCTTATTTATCAAGATCGTCAAGATGAACAGTTACGGCTCATAGCAGAGAGCTGTGAAGCGCAGATGGATGCTGTCATCGAGGCGTATGAACCCCTAGATCATGATATGGGCTTCATGTGGACGCTAACCTCGATCGCGAATTGGCATCTCACCGGCAATGAGCAGTCCAAACGCCGAGCTTTGAAGATTGCCAGCCATTTGGCGGGGCGATTCAATATCAAGGGAAGTTTCATCCGCGCATGGAACAGCCCGGAGCGCGTAGGCTGGGCAATCATCGATTGCATGATGAATTTGCCGCTGCTCTACTGGGCGTCGCAACAAACGAACGACCCGCGCTTTAAGCATATTGCAGAGGCGCACGCGGGTATGGCTGCGAAACAATTTATACGTGAGGATGGCTCCGCGTATCACATCGTCTGTTTCAACCCTGAGACGGGCGAACGTACAGGTGCGCTCGGCGGCCAAGGCTATGCGGAAGAATCCGCATGGGCACGGGGGTCGGCTTGGTCGATCTATGGCTCGGTGCTTAGCTACCAACATACCGGCCGTGCCGACCTGTTGGCAGCAGCTGAGCATGCAGCCACATTCTTCCTGTCACACTTACCAGAGGATAAGGTGCCGTACTGGGACTTCCGCTTGCCTACCTTCGAGGGGGCTTCGCGGGATACGAGCGCCGCAGCGATAGCGGCAAGCGGACTACTCAACTTAGCCAAGGTTTGCGAAGGCGATCGGGCACTCTTTTATAAGGAACAGGCGTGTGCGATCTTGCAATCTCTATCCCTTCATAATAATGCGGATGATTCGGAGGAAGCGATTCTGCTCTCAGGTACGGGGAATGTGCCGATGAATCAGAATATCAATAAACCGCTCATTTACGGTGATTTCTACTATATGGAAGCATTAGCGAAGCTGCAAGATTATCCATCTTTCTGGGAAATAGGCGCAGCCAAAGCGCATGTATATCGCTAGAAAAAATGTATATCGGACAGTGAATATCCGTATAACATCAGCCTGTTAACTGATCGAAATCATGTATATTGAACGGATGGCGGATAAGCAGGTACGATGAGTTCAAATTACAGAGCAAGGAAGTGACACCGATGAGTCAGACACTCCCACCTTCAACCCCAGCGATGGTCAATCAGAAGGCGAGTACAGCCAAAGCCAAAAGTAACTGGTTAGTAAGGAAGTATGGCAAGCGCGTATTAAAACAGAATATACCGTTGTATATCATGTTTGTGCCTATCATCCTATTCTTCTTTATATTTAAATATTACCCGATGACGGGGCTCGTCATTGCCTTTAAGAAGTACAGCTTCATTAAAGGAATTTGGGGCAGTCCTTGGGCAGGCATGGACAACTTCAAAATGATTTTTCAGACAAAACAAATCTTCAGTATCGTGTGGAACACGTTGAAACTGAGTGGGCTAAGCATCATTATAGGATTCCCGGTTCCGATTATATTAGCCTTGTTACTAAATGAAGTAAGGAAGATGAAGTTCAAGCGTTTGGTTCAGACGTTAGTTTATCTGCCGCATTTTCTCAATTGGGTCATTGTGGGGGGCATTGTCGTTACGGTCTTCTCGCAAAGTACAGGTACGCTTAATCATTTGATCGAGAAGCTTTTTGGGGAATCGTATCCATTCTTATATAAAGAGTTCTCCTGGATTTCTATTTATCTGGCATCAGGTGTTTGGAAGGAAGCGGGTTGGAACGCGATTATCTATCTCGCAGCACTAACCGCCATTGACCAAAGCTTATATGAAGCATCAAGTATAGACGGCGCTAATAAATGGCAGCAAACGATACGAATTACATTGCCGGCGATTCTGCCGACGATCATTATTATGCTAATCCTGAAGATCGGACATTTGATGGAATTAGGCTTCGATCAAGTATTCGTTCTACAGAATAACGCCACACTTGAAATATCAGAGGTCATCAGTACTTTCATGTACAAAATTGGTATTCAGCAAGCGAATTTCAGCTTGGCGACAGCAATGGGATTGTTCGAATCCTTGGTTGGTTTAATCTTGGTGCTCGCAGCTAATCGCATTGCGCGCAGCTTCGGCCAAGGCTTGTGGTAGGCAATCAGTTGATGATGTGACAAACGATTAGAAGGAGAAGCTTATGAAGCATACAAGAGGAGAGAAGGTATTTTACGCCCTCAACTATATATTTTTACTACTTATTGGTCTCAGTTGTTTGTTGCCAATAGTTCATATTCTAGCGTTGTCACTGAGTGATAAACATGCGCTGATGTCGGGGACGGTAAGCTTCTGGCCTGTTAATGTGAGCTTAGACGGCTATAATGCGCTGTTCAAGGAAAGCCCAATCATCAAGGATTTTAAGAATAGTCTGATCATTACGGTCATTGGGACATTCCTGAATATTGTGTTCACCATCTTAGCTGCATACCCCTTGTCTAAGCGTTATTTTATCGGACGCAAATTTTATTCATTCGCTATTATATTTACGATGATCTTCTCAGCTGGTCTTATCCCCACGTATTTATTAGTCCAAAAATTGGGGCTCATCAATAGCTATGGCGCGCTATGGCTGCCTGGTTTGATTACGGTGTGGAATCTCTTGGTATTGAGAAGTTTTTTCGAAGGATTACCAGAAGAATTGGAGGAGGCTTCGCGTATTGATGGTTGCTCCGAATGGCGATTGATCTTTCAGATCGTGTTGCCATTGTCATTGCCAGTCTTAGCTGCGTTAACGTTATTCTATGGAGTAGGTCACTGGAATGCTTTCATGAATGTTCTCATTTATATCAATGACTCCAACAAGCTGAATTTGGCGGTACTCGTGCAACAAATGATTCAGAATCAAAGTTTGATGCAGGAGCTGACGAATACACAGCCTGAACTAGCAGCTGCGATCACACCTGAGGGTGTCAAAGCGGCTGGGGTTATCGTTATGACATTGCCGATGTTGATTGTATATCCATTCTTACAACGGTTTTTCGTCAAGGGTGTTATGGTCGGTGCTGTGAAAGGATAATGGTAATTCGATGAAAGGGGTGGTGTGCAGCACCAAACATGGTAGTCTTAATGGGCAAGTAGATGTATGCAACGGGGTTATCTTAAATCTGCATGAACATAACTTGAGGGGTGACTTATTCATATGAAAAAAATGAGCAAAATGAAAGCGACATCCGTTACATTGGCATTGGCAATCACAAGCACGACGCTACTTGCAGCTTGTGCATCTGATAAAAAGACAGATACTGCAACGACGACGCCAAGCGCTGCAAGCACAGCTGAGGCAACTGCGAAACCAGCTGGTCCTAAGCCAAAAATTACAGTTTCCATTTATGATAGAAATAACGTTCCTGAGGGTGAAGGAACGATAACCAATAACCGCTGGACGAAGTGGATTAATGAGAATGCACCTGTGCAAGTTGAATTTATCCCAGTTCCACGTACGAATTCTTCGGAGAAGTGGAACGTCCTGTTCGCATCGGGGCAAGCACCTGATTTAGTCATGGAATTCTCCAATCCTTATATGAAGGATTTGGCGGCCAAAGGGCAAGTTATTCCGCTCGATGACGCTATTGCGAAGTATTCCACGAACTACAAGAAGATGATTGCTGGCAATGAGTCCTTACAGAAATTAACGAGATTTAATGGGAAAACGTACTTTATGGGTCGCACTTTGCCATTTACAGCTAACCATTATGTGATGATTCGCCAGGATTGGCTGGATAAATTGAAGCTTCCAATGCCGAAAACAACCGAGGAGTACCTCCAAGTTGCCAAAGCATTCACGGATCAAGATCCTGACGGTAATGGCAAGAAAGATACGCTTGGTTCGACTTTCTATGATGTGGATGCTTTCTTCCAATTATATCAAGCAAGTGATGAGACATTGCCGATGATCACGTCCTATCATCTGATCAATGATCAATATGTACGGACATGGGATCGTCCAAAAGCAGATTTAGCATTTAGAAAGAGTATGTATGATGCTGGAGTTGTAGATAAAGATACGTTCACAGATAAAAATGGTGCGAAGGCGCAACAGGATTGGGTGAATGGTAAACTTGGCATTTATGGTTCCGATGTGTTAGAAGGAAGTAAAGGATTCGATGTCTACACGGCGCTGATCAAAAATAATCCAGATGCCAAAGTGTCAATTATACCGCTTCCGAAGTCTGAATTCGGCCAATTCTCGCCTGCCGGTGCTGTACCTATGCAATTTACGTCTGCGATTAATGCTACAGCAAAGAACGTAGAAGCTGTTGTGAAATACGTCGATTGGCTGATGCAGCCTGAAGTTCAGCAGACGTTGATGTACGGTATGGAAGGCGTTCACTATAAGATGGTAGATGGTTGTCCGAAACCGATAGATTCTGAGAAAAACAAGAAAGAATTAAATTGGAATGGCGATTTCCAAATGATGTCTCAAACGGGCACAATGGGCAAATGTGTAGAATATACGAATACATTGGATCCTTTGAAACCGGTTGATAAAGCGTATATTGATTTAGTTAAGCAAGGTAGAGCTGCTTACATTACAGCGGATCGTCCTACAACTTCCGAAGTCGTGCTTCCAGTAACACTGACGGAAGATCTGACAGTCATCAAGAACACGTTGAAGAATACGTTAACGAATATTTATACCAAAGCTGTTGTTGGTGGAACAGGTTATACGGTTGAACAAGCGATGAAAGATGCACAAGATGCTTGGGATAAAGGCGGCGGTAAGAAAGTCGATGACTTCTTAACTAAAGCTTATGCGGATAACAAAAAAGACGTTATTTACACGAAAGATTACTATAAATTGTTGACGAAATAAGAAATTCAAACAACTAGTTCATCATGCGCTTCCTTCCTGCATCAAGTATGTTCGGGAGGGAAGCATTTTTTTTCCACAATAGAAAGGGGATTATTAATGTTTATAAAATTTCGTTTGTTGAAAGCGCTTTTATTAGTTGTGGCTTTAATTGTCAACCTAGTTGCACTTCCAGTAAGACCTGCCTATGCGGCGGATGAGTATGACACGTTACGGGCAAAAATTTATGATCTTACCACTGGAGGACCTACGTACGATCCGGCAGACCCAGACATCAGCGGCAAGATTACCAATATTACGACGCTTGCGCAGACAAATTGGGATACGATGAATAAGGCTGTTGGGAGAACCTATCTGTGGAGTGATCTGGCAACAACAACGGAATCGGAGCATGTTTCCGGGAGCTACCAACGTTTAGAAGCCATGACGCTTGCTTATGTGACAAGAGGTTCGACTCTTCAGAACAATGCGACTTTGCTTGCTGATATTATTAGTGCAATGGATTGGATGTATACGAACAGATATAACACAAGCGTGGTGTATAGAGGTTATGACAATTGGTTTGACTGGCAAATCTCTTCCCCACTCAGTATTAATAACATAACAACATGGATTTATTCCAGTTTAACCGCAACGCAGATTACGAATTGGCACGCTGTCATCGACTATCAAGCGCTTACTTGGGGGGCTGGTCTGACTGGAGCTAACCGCGTATGGGCTTGCAACATTAAGATTACGAGCGGAATTATTGTCAAAAACAGTGCAAAAATCATCTTAGGCAGGGACCAGCTAAGTTCGGTATTTGATTATGTGACTTCCGGAGAAGGCATGTATAGTGATGGTTCGTTTCTGCAACATACCGCACTCATCCCATACAACGGCGGTTATGGTATTAATTTGCTCGATAATTTAACCAAGGTGATGTATGTCGTTGCAGGTTCTACATGGGATATCACAGATCCAGATGTAGATAACATCTATCAGTGGGTTTACAATGCGTTTGAACCGTTATTTTATAACACTTCGATGGCGGATATGGTTAGAGGAAGAAACATTGCAAGATTAGCCAGTGATGATAATGGATTAACGTCAATGGGAGCACTTGGAGCTTCTGTGGTCAGGATGGCTTTGTCAGCACCATCTGCCAACGATCGGGCAGCTTATAAATCGATGATTAAGAAATGGATGACAGAGGCAACGTCTCCTACCAAGTATGCTGATTTGGTTATGATCAGTTCCATCGTGCAAACGAAACAAATCATGAGTGATCCATCTGTTACAACAAGAGATGCATTGATCATGAACAAACAATATCCCAACATGGCTAGAACTATTCACCATAGACCGGGATTTGCGTTCGGCATCAGTATGTCTTCCAGTAAAATCGGGAATTTTGAAATTGTTAATAATGAGAATTTAAAAGGCTGGCATACCGGAGACGGAATGACCTATCTGTATAATTCCGATTTAACGCAATACAAGGATTCGTATTGGCCGACCGTAAACAGCTATCGCTTACCTGGCACGACAGTCAATCAGAACACGACGGCAACAGCCAATGCCAAGAATCCGAATAGTTGGGTTGGAGGTACAGAAATATCAGGACAATACGGAATCACAGGTATGCAGTACACCGCAAATAGCGCTACGCTGACAGCAAAGAAATCATGGTTCATGTTCGATGATGAGATCGTGAGTCTGGGAGCGGGTATCACGTCCACAGATAACAAGGTAGCTGAAACGATTGTTGAAAACCGGAAGCTGAATAGCTCCGCTAACAATGCGCTAACTGTAAATGGCGCCGCAAAGTCAACTGCGCTAGGCTGGAGTGAGACGATGACCGGGGTCACTAAGATTCATTTGGCCGGGAATGTAGCAGGCTCCGACATTGCTTACTATTTCCCTACAGCAACCACATTAAAGGGATTGCGCGAGGCGCGAACAGCCCAATGGTCGAGTATTAACCAATACTCAACAGGTCCAGAATACTTTACGAACTATACACGCAATTATATGAATATGTGGTTCGATCATGGGACGAATCCGACAAATGCTGGGTATGCTTATGTGCTATTGCCAGGTATGACTAGTAGCCAGTTGGATACGTATGCAGCTAACCCGGATATTACGGTCGTTGAAAATTCAACAGCTGCACAGGCTGTGCAAGAAAATGCACTAGGCATACTAGGAATTAACTTTTGGAATGATGCTGCCAAAACGGTGAGTGGTGTCACCAGCAACAAAAAAGCATCCGTCATGGTCCGCACAACCGAGAACGGAATGGAAGTTTCCGTATCTGACCCTACTTTGGCCAATACGGGGACGATCCAACTTACGCTGACACAACCACTGGGGCCAGTGGCTTATAAGGATTCTCGGATCACAACCAGTACAAGTGGCGGTACGACTACCCTCACTGTCAATGTGAGCAGTGCTGGCGGCAAGAGCATTAAGGCGTTTTTTGCAACACCTTCCGCTGGGCCGGTTACTGGCTACACGGTAAATGAAGATTTTAACAGTATGACGGTTGGTACCCTGACTGGTCAAAATGGCTGGATCTTCAATAATGCAGGGGCTGCGGAGAATACCGTTGTTGTACAGAAAGAGAATAGCGTGAGCGGAGACAAATCGCTGAAAGTAATGACTGCCTCAACAAGCGGAAGTGCCGAGGCGTATCGTCTGTTTAACGCACCTCAAAGCGGCTATATCACAGCGGAAGCTACCGTAACAGCCGATGACAGCAACTGGAAAAACGCACTAATCATTTCGGACAATAGCTTAACTGCTAGTAACGTAGCTGCTCAACTGGTGATGCAAAGCGGAAAAATCTGGGGTTACAACGGCAGTACCAAAACAGATGTATTAACAGGGATTACGAGCGGTCAACCGTATCGCTTGAAGGTCGTAATCAATGCATCGACGAAAAAATACGACGTCTACGTTAACGATGCGCTGCTTGCTTCGGGATGGAATTATCGCTTCTCAGGCGTAACCACACTCGACAAGTTCTCTACCTCGATCGCAGGCAATGCGAGCTCGATGAGCGTGGATGATGTGAAAGTAGCGTATAAGCCACTTACGCTGATTAGTTTAATCGATGAGAACTTTAACAGCCTAGCGCTCGGCAATCTGAATGGGCAAGGCGGTTGGGTGTTTGATAATGGCGGCATCACCGGAAATACGGGAGTTGTACAGACGGTAAGCGGATCTAACAAAGCTGTCAAATTGACTACAACATCCACCAGCGGTAAAGCTGAGGCCTATCAGGCGTTCACAGTACCAGCAAATAGCACGGTTATCGCAGAAGCGACTGTCACAGCCGATGACAACAACTGGAAGAATGCCTTAGTCATCGCTGACAGCAGTCTCACTTCGAACAACAGCGCTGTTCATCTCATTATGCAGAACGGCAGAATCTGGGGCTACAACGGCGGTACGCAAACGAACGTACTGACTTCGATTGAGAACGGCGTGCCGTACCGTTTGAAAGTGATTATTAACACATCAACGAAAAAGTTCGATGTCTACGTAAATGGCGAACTGCAAGGCTCGCAGTGGAACTATCGTTACACCGGATTGACCAAGATTGATAGACTGGGCACAGCGATTGGCGGAAATGCTAGTTCGATGAGCGTAGATGATGTCTTCGTGAGCTATAATCCATAAGATTTTGGAGTAGATTAACTTAACTTCCAGTCCAGTCATATGCTCCTTTTCATTCGTTTGGTTGTGTGTCTAATCCAATCATTGAAGAGGAGCTTTCTTTTGCCTGAAACCATTTGCAATATGGAAGGGGTTATTTATATTTATGCGTAAAAGTCTACTATTTACAACATTTATCCTAGTGTTATCACTGCTAATCAATGTGCTAGCACTACCAATTCAACCTGCCTATGCGGCAGATGAGTATGACACGCTGCGTGCGAAAATGTACGATTTTACAACGGGAGGATCGACTTACAATACAAGTGACTCCGACCTTAGCGTCAAGATCACTAATATTACGTCACTGGCTCAGACAAACTGGGATTCGATGAATACGAGTGCAGGAAGAACCTACCTGTGGAGTGATTTGGCAACGACAACGGAATCAGAGCACGTTTCCCAAAGCTATCAACGGTTAGAAGCGATGACACTGGCTTATGTAACGAGAGGATCATCGCTGAAAGATAACGCTACGTTGCGTGCGGACATTATCAGCGCCATGGATTGGATGTATACCAACAGATATAATACCAGCATTCCTAAAAGAGGGTACGACAATTGGTTTGACTGGCAGGTTACTTCACCGCTAGTTATCAATAATATCACGACTTGGTTATATGATAGTTTAACCCCTACGCAGATTAGTAATTGGCATGCCGTCATCGACTATCAAGCGCTTGTTTGGGGGGCCGGCTTAACTGGAGCTAATCGCGTGTGGGCTTGCTACATTAAAATTCAAAGCGGGATTATCGTCAAGAACAGCGCTAAGATTATAGAAGGCAGAGACCAGCTTAGGTCGGTATTTGATTATGTGACTTCCGGAGAAGGCGTGTATAGCGAGGGCTCTTTCATTCAGCATACCGCACTCATTCCCTACAATGGGGGATATGGCACAGCTTTGCTCGATAATTTGACGAAATTGATGTATGTCGTAGCAGGGTCCACTTGGGATATCGTAGATCCGGATGTGAATAACATTTATCAGTGGATTTATACGGCTTTTGAACCACTCTATTATAATAACTCCATGTTTGATAGTGTCAGAGGAAGAGGTATTGCTGGGTTTAGAGACGATGATAAGGGATTAACTTCTATAAAAGCGATTGGGCCAGCCGTGGTTCGGATGGCACTTTCCGCACCAAATGTCAGTGATCGGGCAGCTTATAAATCGATGATCAAAAAATGGCTGCTGGAAGCCACTTCGCCTACGAAGTATGCGGATTTGGTCATGATGAGCGATATTGTGCAGGCGAAGCAAATTGAGGGTGATCCTTCCGTTACCCCAAGAGAACCACTGGTTATGAACAAACAATACCCGAATATGGCCAGAGCTGTACACCATAGACCGGGATTTGCCTTCGGCATTAGTATGTCTTCCAATCGAATCGGGAATTATGAAATGATCAATGATGTCAATTTAAGAGGCTGGCATACCGGAGACGGGATGACCTATTTGTATAATTCGGACTTGAAACAATATAAAGATTCCTTCTGGCCTACCGTTAATAGTTATCGCATGCCAGGTACGACCGTGAACCAGAATACCACGGCTGCTGCGAATGCCAAAAATCCGAATAATTGGGTTGGAGGTACAGAGGTTTCAGGTTTGTACGGAGCTACAGGCATGCAGTACACGGCCAATGGCTATAATCTCACAGCGAAGAAATCCTGGTTTATGTTCGACGATGAAATCGTGAATTTGGGTGCCGGCATTACGTCTACGGATAATAAAGTCGTCGAAACCATTGTCGATAACCGCAAGCTAAATAGCAGCGGAAACAATGCGCTCACCGTCAACGGTGCAGCTAAATCAACAGCACTCGGGTGGAGCGAGACGATGACTGGCGTAAATCGCATTCATTTGACTGGAAATGTCGCCGGTTCGGATGTGGGTTACTACTTCCCTACGACAACAACACTTAAGGGATTGCGCGAAGCGCGTACAGACCAATGGTCGAGCATCAACCATTACAACCTAGGCACGGATTACACGACGAATTTTACACGCAACTATATGAATCTGTGGTTCGATCATGGTACGAATCCGACGAATGGCGGGTACGCTTATGTGCTTCTGCCGAACAAAACAAGTGGGGAAGTGGATACGTATGCTTCGAACCCGGACATCACGATCGTTGAGAATTCAGGCGATGCACAGGCTGTGAAAGAAAATGCACTGGGTATACTTGCAATTAACTTCTGGAATGATGCGTCCAAAACGGTGAGCGGTGTCACCAGCAACAAAAAGGCGTCCGTCATGATACGCACGGGAGAGAACGGAACGGAAGTTTCCGTATCCGACCCTACACTTTCCAATACGGGCACGATTCAACTTACGATTGCGCAAAATTTGGGACCGGTTGTGTATAAGGATTCACGGATCACTACTAGCACGAGCGGTGGTACGACTACACTTACTATCAACGCGAACGGTGCTGGCGGCAAAAGTATGAAGGCGTATTTTGCAACGCCTACTGGCGTCCCGATTACCGGATATACGGTAATCGAAGATTTTGACGATATGCTGCCTGGTGCATTGACTGGGCAAAACGGCTGGATATTCAATAACGGCGGTATTGCAGCGAACACTGTCGTTGTGCAGAAGGAAAATGGCGTGAACGAGGGCAAATCGTTGAAAGTAACGACAGGCTCAACAAGCGGAAGCGCTGAAGCTTATCGTCTGTTTAATGCTCCTCAGAACGGCTACATCACAGCGGAAGCGACTGTCACAGCCGATGACGCCAACTGGAAGAATGCGCTCATTATCGCAGACAGCAGCATAGCGACCAATAACAATGCCGCACAGCTCGTGATGCAATCCGGCAAAATCTGGGGTTATAACGGCAGCGTAAAAACGGATGTGTTAACAGGGATCGTAAATGGCCAGCCCTATCGTTTGAAGGTCGTTATCAACACATCTACGAAAAAATACGACGTTTACGTTAACGATGCGCTGCTCGCTACAGGTTGGGATTATCGCTATTCGAGTGTGAACACGCTGGATAAATTCTCTAGCTCCATCGCCGGCAATGCTAGCTCGATGAGCGCGGACGATGTGAAAGTATCGTATGCGCCGCTAACGTTAACGAGCTTAGTCGATGAGAACTTTAACGGATTGACGCTCGGCAATCTGAATGGGCAAGGCGGCTGGGTGTTTGACAATGGCGGCGTCACAGGGAATACGGGTGTGGTCCAGACGGTGAGCGGGGCTAATAAATCTGTCAAGTTGACAACAACGTCCGCTAGTGGCAAAGCGGAGGCCTACCAGTTGTTCAATGCGCCAGCGAACAGTACAGTGATCGCAGAAGCAACGGTGATTGCCGATGACGACAATTGGAAAAATGCCTTGATCATCGCGGACAACAGTCTCACTTCGAATGGGAGCGCTGTGCATCTCGTCATGCAAGCAGGCAGAATTTGGGGCTATAACGGCGGTACCCAAACGAATGTGCTAACCTCGATCACGAATGGAGAACCTTACCGTTTGAAAGTGATAATAAACACTTCAACGAAAAAGTTCGACGTGTACGTGAATGGTGAATTGCGAGGGTCACAGTGGAATTATCGTTACACAGGGTTGACCAAGGTCGATAAGCTAAGTGCATCAATCGGCGGAAATGCCAGCTCAATGAGCGTAGATGATGCGAAGGTGAGTTATATCCCTTAAGAAATAACAAAGAAGCCTGAGATTAAGATTCTCAGGCTTTTTTGTTATTCAAACGCATGCTATCGACTATGCGGGGAGGATTTCACTAGCAAGATTGCTCGTTGGAGAAGCATGTTAATCGTGCAAAGAAATGTAGATTGATGGCGTGCAGCAAAATCGGTATGTTGAAATCATTGAAATTAGGTAAGTAAATCGAGAGGTGTTCAATTTGCGTGTACTATTAACTGACTTGCCTTATAACGACCAAATCGAGCAAAATCAATTGTTAAAACCATGGGAACAGTCGACGGGTTGGCCATGCCGTTGGGTCACATTCAGTGAGGCTCTCCAACCTCCCTTTGTTATTGTTTATCGTTGCACATTCATATTAAAAGAGACACTTCGCTTCAGGGTACACGTTTCTGGAGACGAGAGGTACGAACTCTTCCTAGATCATAAACGAATTGGCCGAGGCAGCGAACGTGGAGATCGCAACAATTGGTTTTATGAGACGTACGAGGTCGAGCTAGCCCCTGGAGAGCATCAATGGGTTGCACGGTGTTGGGCGATTGGCGATCATAAGCCGTGGGCACAAATTAGCGTACAACCAGGTTTCCTCCTTAGCCCGGATGATGAATCGCTCGCACCGCTGATGGGCACAGGAGTTGCTCCGTGGGAAGCGAAGCCGATGTTGGGTTATCGTTTTCTTCCACTTCCCTCTAGCATCGGAACTGGTGCAAAGTTGGACATTGATGGGGCTTTTTTCGAATGGGATGCTTTACTTGGAGCAGGTAACGGTTGGTTTCCGGTACAACCTTTGGGGAATGTTTATCATACGAAGGACAATTATCATTTCTCATCCGTACAGCGCCTTATGCGTCCGGCTACATTGCCAGCGATGCAAGAGGTTAGCGTGACGACGATGGGGATACGTTTTGTTGAGCAAGCTGGCATCCAGGAATCTGACGGGTATCCGATCGTCGCGAGTTTGGATTTACTAGAGGAGCATGAGCGTTGGAGTGGCTTACTTACGGGTCAACCGACTCGCATTCCAGCGAATACCAGAAGACGAATCATTATCGATCTAGGGGATTACTATTGTTTCTATCCGGAGCTTATCGTTTCGGGAGGGAAGGGTTCTGTCATTCGGCTCCATTGGGAGGAGTCCTTCTATGATGAAGCGGAGGGCGGACGTAAGACGAACCGTAACGAGATTGTTGGTAAATGGTTTAGAGGTTACGGCGATACGTTCCGTCCGGATGGCGGGGAGGAGCGACGTTTCGATACGTTGTGGTGGCATGCGGGAAGGTATGGGGAGTTAATTGTGGAAACGGGGAGCGAAGCGTTAGATTTTATGGCGCTTAGGCTGTTCGAAACAAGATATCCCTTGGAAATGGAAGGTTCTATTCATTGTAATGATGAACGTTTAAATCAAGTCGTTAAGAAATCATTCAGGACGTTACAAATGTGTGCTCACGAAACCTACATGGATTGCCCTTACTGGGAACAGCTCATGTATGTGGGGGATACACGCATTCAGTCGCTTGTTACGTATGTGAGCACACTCGATGCTCGCTTACCACGGAAAGCGCTGGACATGTTCAGGGCTTCCCGCAACAATCATTTGGGACTTGTGAACTGCGCTTATCCTGATCAAAGCGGTAAACATATTGCTTCATTCTCCTTGTGGTGGGTAGCTATGGTTTATGATTATGCTTTATGGAGAGGGGACCGGGAATGGATTCGTTTCCTGATGAGCAGCGTTCGGGATGAGATGGATCGGCTATTGCACAATCGTTCACCGCAGGGGGCAGTTAAGCTGCCCGTCTCATGGAACTTCATGGACTGGCAGACTGCGCCTTCGGATGCGTGGCGCTCAGGTATACCTCCGCATAGTTCAGATCGGTTGAATGCTGCCTACAATCTACTGATCATTCATACGCTAGAGCTGGTCGCCAAGCTGGAAGCCTACTTAGGTGAAACGGAGTTGGAATCACGTGCTAAACGGTTGGCCAAAGAACTGAGCAACGTGACCGAGCAGCTTTTCTGGCAGGACGAGAAAGGCATGTTTGCGGATGATACCGACCATCAGAATTATTCGGAGCATGCACAGGTGCTTTCCTTATTATGCGAGTCGATTTCGCCGAGACTCAATCGTCGGCTTTTACCTGAAATACTGAAGACTGACATGGACTTGATGCGCACAAGTGTATATTTCGATCATTACACGTTTGATGTATTTGCCTCTGGCAGTCGAATTGACGCGCTATTGGACAGACTCCATCCTTGGTTTAGCATGGAAGAGACAGGCCTTAAGACGACGCCAGAGATTTTCCTGGATTCAACGCGTTCGGACTGTCACGCATGGGGCGCTCATCCGGTCTACCATCTCTACACGAGCTTGCTTGGCATTCGCCCGGCATCGATGGGATTTGCTTCGGTCGCGATTCGTCCGCAGCTTGGATCGTTAACAAGTCTGCAGGGCAAGCTTCCGCACCCCCATGGCTTTATTGAAGTAAACGTCGAGTGCCGGGGCAGCCAGTGGCATGTCGAAGTCACGCTTCCTGATGGATTGCCTGGTACGTTGGTTTGGGGCAACGACAGCTATCCTTTACATGAGGGGCAGAATGAGTTTGTTTTCTCTGAATTCGCGCAGCCAAGCACTCCCTAAGTCGAAAAAATCGACTTAGGGGACAGGAATCGACTGCTTCCCAGCTGCATGTTAACTCCACGAAAGGTTGTATATTGCTCCTTCATCGCATCGCGGATAAAATGGTAACATAGATACCCTTTATGCTGAAGGAGAGAGCCCAACTTGAGAAGAAATTGGTTCCATCGCTTGCTACTTTCCTATGTGCCTGTGCTTATTCTTATCGTTTGTTTATTCGTATTTATCGGGATTGTTCAGCTCAATGATTTGTCCCGCAAAGAAGCCCTGAAATCTAGCGGTGTCTATGTGCAAAATATCCAGAGCAGCATCGACATGTCACTGAACTCCATTGAAATGATGATGCTGGAAACGATCACGCGGAATGTTAATTTCATGACCTTTGCTGGCATGCAAAGCGATACTAACTTTTTCATCGAGCTATCCCGACTGCTTCAAAGCCTAACATCTACGAATCCATGGATTGATTCTGTTTATTTGTACCGGGTCGGTGATGGAACGGTTATTAGTGATAAAACAAAACTGAATGTCGATCAATTTGCAGATAAGCCATTCATTGAAAGTCATATAAATAATTCTGAACAAGCCAACTGGAGTCTGCCCCGTCCCTATCGGATGCTTAAAGATGGGCTTCTGGAAGGAACCGTCATTTCCCTGTCCAGAAGTGTACCCTTGCAAAGTAAAGGGATCGCTATGATGGTTGTTAATGTGAAAGTGAACGCCATTCAAGAGTTTCTAAGCAAATATGGCACTTCAGAAGTGAATCAGATTGCACTTAAGGATAGTCATGGGCAAATGATTTTCGAGCAAAAGGGCAAGAATCCGAAGGTTGATGATATTACGATCATATCCAACTATACGGGTTGGATGTATACGAGCTCGCTTAAGAAGGAAGAGCTAGGTAATATTTTTGACTATATGAAGAGCGGCTGGTTTATTGTTGGATTCCTGGGACTGCTGGTAGCGATAGGTTGGATTGTGTATATTACGCGTAAGAATTACAAGCCTATTGAAACGATTATGTCACGTATTGAGAAATACAATCAGGTGCACAAAGAGCATCCGATCCAAGGACCGACGGTCGATGAGCTTAGTTATATTGATTACACATTGAGCAGCATCATTGAGGTTAGTCAGGAGTATCAGAACCAGAGTCTTGTTAATCAGAAGTATCGACGCATTCAGTTGTTCCATGAGATTATTGATGGTAGTCGCCCGCTAGTTCAGGGGGATTGGGACAATGAAATGCTGGAGCTTGGCATGAAGCAATTGGGAAGTGCTGCCGTCAGTATTGTCGAAATTGATAAATATACCGAGTTTATTAGTAGGCATTCCCGTGAGGATCAGGGGCTTTTTAAATATATTCTGAAAAAAGTAGTGGAAGAGTCGGCAGAAGCCTGTGGTCTGCGCATTTGGCAGGAGTGGGTTACCAATCATCGGTTATGCATAATTTTTCTGGAAGAGCAGCAAGAGATGCCTCTGGAGTCGATGATGTTGACGTTGACGGATCAAGTTCGGCTATGGATGCAAAATAATTTGAAGCTGACGGTGACATTTGGTTTGGGCTGTACTGTACATGAAGTTCAAGCGATACACCAGTCCTATGAATCTTCGGCAAGGGCGCTGGACTATAAGTCTGCGCTTGGCAGCAATCGGTTAATCGGCCATTGGGAAATCGAGCTGTTGTCGCATGATGATCTTTACGTTTACTTACAGTATGTACGGACGATTGCTCAAGCTTTCCGTGTTGGTAATGAAGGGTGGCAGGAGCAGCTAACGCTGCTATTTGAGGGGTTGCGTCGGCTTTTGCTTCCGAAAGAAGAGATCAGCGGTATTCTCAGTTATATGAATTATTATTTCTATCGGGAAATGATGGAGCTGCCGCCTGAGTATCAAGAACTGTGGAATCGGGAATTCCGTACACCATGGGATGAGAATATGGAGACGCTTGAAACGTTAGACGAGCTTGAAACCTTCTATTTGAAAACCATATCGTCGTGTGCCCAGCAAATGGAAGAAATTCGCGTCAGCAAGGGCAATCACGGTGTGGTGCAAAAGGTAAAAGAGTACATTGAAGCCAATTTCAATGACCCGGATCTATCTCTATCGAGTTTGAGTGAACAATTCAACATGAATTCGTCCAGCCTAAGCACCCTATTCAAAGAAGATTTCGGTGAGAAGTTCGTTGTTTATCTCTGCCAAATACGGATGGAACATGCCAAAGAGTTGCTGAGAACGACACCTCTGCCAATTCAAGAAATATCGGAACGTGTAGGCTACTTACACCAGATGTCTTTCATCCGCGCTTTTAAGAAAATGATTGGCACAACGCCGGGAGATTATCGGAAGGTTCATCAATAGGAGTTTTTACAATCTGAAAAAACGGATCATTGACAGATGTTTATCTGTTCGTGATCCGTTTTTTTGGTGCTAGAATTTGAGGGTAGACGGAAGGATCGTGATCCCAGATTCACTTGGCCTATTGTCATTATACCTTAGGCTCAGAAGGATGATAGTTAACTGTAAAATATACAAGTAATTTCGCCTGAATCCCAACTTTAAGTTGAATGCATGTAAAAGCTACAGTTATTTTCGATGGTTTTCGTCCTAACTGGAAGAAAGGTATGAAATACATGTGCTTTTTCCATTTATTAAGAAAAATCAAGCTGAATCCGGAATATTAACTGGAGGTTTTCCAGTTAGTTGGGGTGGTCTTACTGGTCAAACATGCCCCGCTTAGTTCAACTCCCTAAATCGCTCTGGCGTAAGGCCAACTTGCTTGCGAAAGCTCGCAATAAAATGGCTCGTATCCCGAAAACCTACACGTACAGCAATCTCCTTAATGGCGCGATGCCTGTCGGTTAGGAGCATTTCTTTGGATTTGCGAAGTCTTATCATAATGAGATAGGCATAGGGAGAAAGGCTGAAAGCGTGCTGAAACAACGTATTCAAATGTCGTGGCGTAATCGCCAGTACCGCGGCCATCTGTTCAATCCCCGTATCGGGATTCGGATAGTGATCTTCTAACCAATCTGTTAGTGGCTGTAAGTGAAGCATTTGGTTCGTAATCGAAGTGCGATTGTTGATTTGGGCATGTTTTTTAATTTGAATCAAAAAGTGGTACAAATCCGCGGATGCATCATAGCCCGAATAATCGGCTTGTGTCTGAAGCTTGTTTAATATCGTTGTGAGCGCACGTTGCAGAGGACCTTCCTCATCCCAGCGGAAGACGGCGGATTCCAGCATATCCAATGTGCTTAGAATGGCATGCACACTCGTGCCTCCGAATGTGACATATTGTGTGCACCAGGTATCCGTAACGGCGTAATAAGTGTGCGGTTCGCCAGGCAGCATGAGGACACCAGAGCCTTTGGATAAAAGGATTTTCTTACTGCCCATGATGTATTCGCCTTCTCCGGAAAAGGTTTGCAGCCAATGATAGTGAGGGAGGCCATCTTTGCGGTCGAGCATCTCCTGATCTTCATGGTGACCAATGCTATCAATAAATAAAGGATAGGGCTGTGCGGTACTAGGCGTTAGTAGAAATCGGGTATGCACCTTCCATCCTCCTGTTCCATTTTCTTATATATGATCTTCATTTATCTTATATTTTAACATGAATATGAATTTAATATAATGTACTTATTCTTATATGAAATATACTGATGAGGTGCTAATCGTGATACATGCTAAGCTGCCAAAAATATGGTACGGTGGAGATTACAATCCAGAACAATGGGATAAAGAGGTTATGGACGAGGATTTACGCATGTTTAACCTTGCGGGAATCGATGTCGCGACAATTAATGTATTCTCGTGGGCGTTGTCGCAACCGAATGAGGATACGTACGATTTTACGTGGCTGGATGACATTATTACTCGTCTCCATGCGAATGGAACTTATGTGTGTTTAGCTACGAGCACGGGAGCTCATCCTGCTTGGATGGCGAAGAAATATCCGGACGTGTGTCGTGTGGATTTTGAAGGGCGGAAACATAAATTCGGGAAGAGGCACAATTCTTGTCCGAACAGTCCAACCTATCGTACCTATTCGGAGCGGATCGCGGAGAAATTAGCTGAGCGTTATAAAGATCATGAAGCAGTATTAATTTGGCACGTATCCAATGAATATGGCGGATATTGCTATTGCGATCATTGCGCGGACGCCTTTCGCACATGGCTGCAGGTGCGATATACGACGCTAGATCAGTTAAACAAAGCATGGTATACAGGCTTCTGGGGCCATACGTTCTACGATTGGGAAGAAATCGTGCCGCCTAATGTGCTTTCGGATGAAGAGCATGGGGAACGTTCGTACTTTCAAGCCATTTCCTTAGATTATCGCCGATTTATGTCGGATAGCTTACTTGATTGCTATAAATTAGAGTACAACGCGATCAGACGTCATTGCCCTGAGCTGCCAATAACTACGAATTTAATGGGGCTTTACAAGCCATTAGACTATTTCAAATGGGCACCTTATTTGGATGTAATTTCCTGGGACAATTATCCTTCATTGGATACGCCGGTTAGTCTAACGTCCATGACGCATGACTTAATGCGTGGGCTGAAGGACGGTCAACCGTTCATGCTGATGGAACAAACACCTAGCCAGCAGAATTGGCAGAAGTATAACTCATTGAAGCGCCCTGGCGTTATGAAGCTTTGGAGTTATCAGGCCGTTGCTCGTGGCGCGGATACGATTCTTTTCTTCCAGCTTCGCCGGTCAGCAGGCGCTTGCGAGAAATACCATGGTGCAGTGATTGAGCATGTTGGCCATGAGAATACCCGAGTGTTCCGCGAGTGCGCAGAGCTAGGGAATGAACTGGTGCGTTTATCTGATAAAGTGCTCGATGCTAGAGTGAAAGCGCGTGTTGGTATCGTTTTTGACTGGGAAAATCGTTGGGCAATTGAACTCTCAAGCGGTCCGACAGTCGACCTTAAGTATGTAGATGAAGTTCATAAATATTATGACGCTCTGTTTCAGCAAAATATTCAAGTTGATCTCATCGGCACGACTACGGATCTTGCAGGTTATGATATCGTCATTGCACCTGTCCTTTACATGGTCAAAGAGGGTTATGCGAAGCGCGTGGAACAATTCGTGCATGATGGAGGAACCTTCCTGACTACGTTCTTCAGCGGAATCGTCAATGAGCATGATCGTGTTACTCTCGGTGGATACCCAGGTGAGCTTCGTAATGTTCTTGGCATCTGGGCAGAAGAAATTGACGCGTTATTCCCGGATCAGAGCAACCAAATACAACTTAATGAGCAATGGGGCGGGCTCGATGGGAACTACCAATGCGGTATTCTGTGTGATTTAATCCATGCAGAGGGCGCAGAAGTGAAAGCTGTGTATGGGAAGGATTTCTATCAAGGAATGCCTGCATTGACAGTGAACAAGTATGGCGCAGGTCAAGCGTGGTATGTAGCTTCTAGTCCTGAACCGGCATTTCTACAAGGTCTGCTAGGTAATTTGTGCCAAGATAAAGGAATTACCGCACTGATTCCACCTGTTCCTGGGATAGAAGTTTCTACAAGAACGCATGAAGATAATGCGTCATTCGTCTTTATTCTAAACCATAATGATCATGCTACTACGATTGCGCTTGGGGATCTGAAAGGGACGGATTTGATCTCAGGGGATTTCATTGAAAAGGAAACAACTCTGTCAGCGAAGCAAGTCCTCATTATTGAGGCATAAGTGATAGCTCAGATGTAAAAAATACAGTTAAATTTCGGGAAGTCGTTTATTATTTATGGCTCAAAATAGAGGCGTTTCAATAAGTCTGCTTAGACTTTTGAGACTGCCTCTTTTGCCGTTCTTATTTTAAACATTACCCAAATGGTTATGCATCCTTGATAATTGTATAGTTGGGCTTCACTTTCGTGAAGTTAGGATTCTCGCCGCTAACCATTAACCCCATACCCCAGTCATAATGCTCTTGCGTCGTCGGGAAATCACTTGCTTCTCGGTATTGGAACAACACATTTCTCCGTGTTCTGGTGCTCTTGTTGGAAGATGATCCATGGATCGTTAAGTAATTGAAGAACAAGACATCGCCAGCTTCAGCTTCGCACGGAGTCCCTAGATGGATCGGATACTCTTTGTGATTGAGATAATGCGAGCCGATATGCGGCAAGCTTCCTGCAAGATGGGAGCCGGGGATGACGCGCAGACAACCATTCTCCTCATCCGCCCGATCCAAGTGAATACTTGCTGCTAACATCGTATGGTTTTCATGCGGAAAATACGGATAGTCTTGATGCATTGGGAAGGCAGCACCGTTCTCAGGCGGTTTAACCAGCATTTTAGAATGGTGGAGCTGCACGTTGGGTCCGATGATTTGTTTCAGAACCGCTACCATATTCGGATGAATGACAGCTCGCATGAAAGAGGCATCATGATAATGCACATCATGGAAACCCTTGAGAACGAGTTTCTTCAGCTCTTCAGCCGGTAAATAATCCCCTTGCCAAGCATCATTTCTATCCGCTTTTGCTTGTGCGGCACGTCCAATAATACGCTCAACAGCTTCTCTCATCTCTCCAACTTCTGTTTCATTAAAGACACCTTTGACAAGTAAATAGCCATTCTCTTTGTAAAAATCCACATCTTTGGATTGAATCATCGTCTATTCCTCCAGTATAAAGATTGCTCAATTACCCGCTTTCTATCTATAATTATAGGGGAAAGCAGTGACGTAATCTTTTTCAACAGAGGACATACTTTTGCACAATAAGGCCATTTTATCTTAAAAAGGTGAAGCTCATGTATCTCTATAAGGAAACATACGCGATGTTGAATGAAGCTTTAACGGTCGTCCATGGTGCGGAGGCCGTGTTTAAAGTGCATTACTGGGGAGTTGAACCTTGTTTATATGATAATCAACCCCATAAGCATTCCTTTTTCGAGATATGCTACATATTGGACGGGGAAGGAGAATACGCTGAAGAGGGTACGATTTATCCACTCCGAGGGGGCACGCTCTTTTGTTCCAGGCCTGGTATTAAGCACCAAATTCGGACGGACCGGGGACTGAACATTGTATTTATTGCATTTGAAATCGATGAGAGTTCAAGCGAAGAAGGGATTCGCGAGGCTTACCACAATCTTGCTATGCAAGGTGATTTCCTCCTCTATGAGGCTAATGATCAGCCGACGGTGCAACTGTGGTTGTCGCTTCTCATTCGCGATGGTCACGGAAGCTTACCTTATGCTGCCATTCATTCTGTGGCTTATGCCTTGCTGGTGTCCTTCTCAGCTGTCTTCGGAACAGTAACGAAGTCTCCCGTTGTTCGTCACAAGAGCACGAATGTATTGATGCGCCGCGCCAAACTCTACATCCGCGATAATCTCTCTCAATCGCTGCAATTGAAAGACGTTGCCCATTATCTGAGTGTGTCGGAACGTCATCTTTCACGGCTCTTCTCAGAAGGAATTCATGAGAGCTTTACGAATTTTATAAGAAGCGAGCGTATTCGCCAAGCATCCTATTTCTTACTGAACAGCGACTTACCTATCAAAGAAATTGCAGAAAGAACGGGATTTTCATCCGTTCATTATTTCTCACGCACCTTTCAAATGGAGAAGAAACAACCGCCAGGACAGTTTCGCCAGAGAGAAAAGCGCTATGATGGTGAATAATCTCCTACTTATCTAAATTCTACCAATAACGTATAATAGGGGTTAATCCACAAAATGAGAGGATGATTTCCGTGTTCAAGAAGTTTGCAGCAGATGCATTAGGTTTAAGCGATATTGGTAAAGTAATTAGTCCCGCAGATTTTGATAAAGTCGATTCTGATGATTATGTGATGCATGAGGATGGCGAGAAGATTTACTTCATTATTAAATCCAAGAAAGATGAATATTGCTTTACGAATCTTGCCCTTATCCATTTAGATGGCGATAGTGCGATTAGCTCTAAGCGAATGCTGAAACGTTACAGCTATCATACACATGCTATTTCCCAAGTATATTTGGAAACGGCAGGAACGATCGATCTAGATGTTGAGATCAAATTCATTATCGGTCACACGAACTTCTCCATTGATGTGGATAAAAAGCAAATTGAACAGATCAAAGACTTGTATAAAGCTTTGATTAAAATCTCCGAGACAGTTGCCCATAATGAGGAAATGTTCGAATACGCTAAGCAAAGCGTAGCTGTTGCGAAGGAAGCCACTGGCCGTATCTCAACACAAACGACTTCTCCAGTTACTCAATTTGATGCGATTACGGAATCCACGTACAACTGGTTGAAAGGTAAGCATACGGAGTTAAAGGTGAAGGATTTCGGAGCTGTTTTTGAACGTTATATTAATAATTAATTGTAAGGAAATTCAGTTAGATTAATTGAGTAGTTGAAACTGCCTGAGACGATGTTCCATTCGATTTTTGAATGGAAGGTCGTCTTTTTGGTTTATGCGTAATCGTATAATAAGCTTTGTCGCTGTAGCAACCCTCAAACCTTTGAATAAAATTAGCCTTAAACGCGGTGACCTATCTCATAAGGGATTTTTTGTGAGAAATTTGTGAGAAGCACATAGTACTATGGTTTATGGGTGATTTTGGCTAATGTAGTCGAAATTTGATGAAAGATAATTTGCAGACCAAATGAAAACTTTGAAAAAAATCAGGAGGTAACAGATGAAACACAAAATTAAAAAAACTTCATTGGCGATGGCTCTGCTGGTATCGTTGGCACCTGCAACTCAAATCGCATCGGCGGCTGCGCCAACTTTTAAGGATGCAGATACGGCGCCATGGGCACAAAAGTATATGACCAAACTTGCGCTGCTTGACATTATTGCTGGCGATAACGCAGGGATGTTTAATCCGCAAAGTAATGTCACGCACCAGGAAGCTGTTCTTATGGCGATCCGACTAATGGGTTTAGAGGAGGAAGTCAAGAAAGAGGGCGCAGTCAATCCTGCACTTTCGGTTGACGACTTCGCTAAACCTTACATTTCGGTAGCGTTGAAAAAAGGTCTTCTCGTGGCACAAGAGGAAACGAACAAGGCAGGATGGGGGCAGCAGACATCAAGCCGTGAATGGACGATCAAGCTGATCATTCGGGCAATTAACCGAGAGTCTGATGCAGGTCGATTGACTGAAAGCACAACTTTGTTTAGCGATGTGGAAGATTTTACACCATCTTACAAGGGGTACATCAACGCGGGAGTCAGTCTGAACATCGTAGAAGGCTTTGCCGATAATAAGTTTAAACCGTTGGATCTCGTAACGCGAGCGCAGATGGCGGCAATGCTAAGCAATGCGTTACCCTATTTAACGAATGGAAGGGAAAGCTCTTTGGAAGGCGTGTCCAACAGTGTAACTAACGGCATAATTTCGGCGATTACGAACGATTCGGTATCGGTAACGCTCGGTTCAGCGACAAAAAAGCTGAGTCTTACTTCGGAAACACAATATTTCGACAAAAATTCTTCGGAACAACTGAGCTTTGATGCTTTGAAAGTAGGACTGCTTGTATCAATCGTGAATAAAGAGGATCAAGCTTATTTGATTGAGGTTTCTTCTGGAGTAAAAGAGCAGCCGAAAGAACCGTCTGCAGTACGGGGTGAAATTGGACCAGCTGGACCTGTTGGCCCTGCTGGAGCTGTAGGCCCAGTTGGCCCTGCAGGTGTAAAAGGCGAAAAAGGCGAACAAGGTGAGACGGGATCAACAGGATCGCGTGGGGCGACCGGTGATACGGGAGCAACCGGAGCTCAAGGCGTAACAGGAGCAACAGGAGCGCAAGGCGTAACAGGAGCAACAGGAGCGCAAGGCGTAACGGGAGCAACTGGAGCCCAAGGCATAACAGGAGCAACCGGAGCCCAAGGCGTAACAGGAGCAACCGGAGCTCAAGGCGTAACAGGAGCAACAGGAGCAACAGGAGCTCAAGGCGTAACAGGAGCAACAGGAGCAACAGGAGCTCAAGGCGTAACAGGAGCAACTGGAGCCCCAGGCGTAACGGGAGCAACAGGAGCCCAAGGCGTAACGGGAGCAACCGGAGCCCAAGGCGTAACAGGGGCAACCGGAGCTCAAGGCGTAACAGGAGCAACCGGAGCCCAAGGAATAACAGGAGCAACCGGAGCTCAAGGTGTAACGGGAGCAACCGGAGCTCAAGGTGTAACGGGAGCAACCGGAGCTCAAGGCGTAACGGGAGCAACCGGAGCTCAAGGTGTAACGGGAGCAACCGGAGCTCAAGGTGTAACAGGAGCAACCGGAGCTCAAGGCGTAACGGGAGCAACCGGAGCTCAAGGTGTAACAGGGGCAACTGGTGCATTTGGAGAGCAGGGTATAACAGGTGCAACCGGAGCCACAGGAGCTACAGGAGCTACAGGAGCCCAAGGCGTAACCGGAGCCACTGGAGCGGCTGGTGCAGGCGGCTTGACCACTTTTGGCTATTTGTATAGTGTGTTGCCATCGGGAGCGCTTTATCCAGGTAATTCAGTGTTACCGTTGAATACACGTGGATATGTAACGTCTGGCATTGATGATATGCAGTTTGCGTCATTCATGGGACAAATTGACATAGCTCAAGCCGGAATTTATGAGATTAGCTATCAAGTATCGGCAACTACTGGAATCGGAGCTCGGATAGCGCTTAAGATAAATGGATCAATAGATCCTAGCACAGGCATCCAGATTCTATCCAATAATACCCAGATTTCGAATAAAATCATTTTGCAATTGAGCGCGGGTAGTATTATAAACCTAGTGAATGATTCATCTAGTCCAATAATATTAGCGTCTTCGCCTGCAGTAGGGCTCTCTATCGTAATTGAAAAAATCGCTTCTATTATACCTGTTTAAAGAATAACTAGTACAAGGTTCCGAAGGGCAGGAAGCACAGGAAGCTCAGGACAGATGGGAGAAGATGCAATGCACAAAAAGCGAGCCAAGATATGGACCCGCACGATAGCTAGTTGTTTACTCATGACCTCGGCCTTTACTTATGGCAATGCCATTCAGGCAACGAATGTAACCGAACAATTGGCATCCGATGCACCTTTGAGTCTCCTGGTTGATTCAGGAGGCCTGTATTTGAATAATGTTCAAACGGCGGTATATGGCACATTGCCGCCAATAATTTCTAGTGTAACGGCAGTAACCTATAAAGTTTATGGAACGGAAGAGCCCCGTATTCGCATGGGCTTCGGGCAGGGCATGGCTATTGACGATCGTGGAGCGCTTTGGGTCTGGGGCTCAGTCCAGTCTCAGGGTGGAAACTCGTATCAGACACCGAAGCTGATTGCTGGTATGAATCATGATGTGGTCGATGCTTTTATAGGAACTCATAATGTGGTCTTGAAAAATGATGGTACCGTATGGACATGGGGTGACAATCGTTTCGGGCAGTTGGGCGACGGTACAATTGTATCCCGTGAGACGGCGGAACAAGTTCCTACTCTTAGCGATATAGCAGCAATTTCTGCGGGAGAATCGTACATCTTAGCGTTGAAAAAGGACGGAACAGTATGGGCTTGGGGGTCCAATGAATTTGGCGAGCTAGGGGTGGGTGCGACTACTCAGCAAACCGTTCCCATTCAGGTTCAAGGTCTGAATGATGTGATGTCCATATCAGCAGCGGGATGGCATAATATGGCGGTAACAAAAGACGGCGCTGTGTGGGCCTGGGGCGCTAACGCCCAAGGACAACTGGGCGACGGCACGACAAGCTCTCGCAACCGACCTTTCCAGATAGACGGTATTCACGGAGTTAAAGCGGTTAGTGCTGGGTATGATCATTCGCTCGCTTTGTTGAACGATGGCACGGTGTGGGCTTGGGGGCATAACGAATATGGCGAGCTTGGCGATAAGACGAATCAAGGACAAGCTACTCCCGTTCAGGTTGCTGGACTCGCTCAAGTGGCCTCGATTTCTGCTGGAGAATGGTACAGCATGGCGCTGAAGGAAGACGGTACGGTGTGGGCGTGGGGCTCGAACAGCTATGGGCAGCTTGGCAATGGAAAGCCTAGCCATCAAAATAGTCCTGTACAGGTTCCCGGTATTGCCGCAAGTCAAATCTCCGCAGGCTTCTATGCAAGCGGAGCACTCGGAATCAACGGCATGTATTACACATGGGGCTCCAACATATTCGGTCAATTAGGAAATCAGGAGAAGAAACTGCAGCTTTATCCGCAAGGAATGGATGGATTGAGTTTAAAAGCGTCCAGGGATTAATCAGAAAAGAAGCTGCGGTTTGCACTTGCTGCGACTGCAGCTTTTCTTACATGTAGGAACAAGACTATGTCGAATGACAACTCGGAGCGTGATTTGGTATGATAACGGACATCGTCCTGCTGGCTCAGCATTTTGAAGCTATGCAAGAATGCATCCTCAACCTTCGTCTCTCTACTACAGAGCACCCTTACCATTTAATCGTTGTGGTGGAGGAAGACTCTCTGCGAATGTCTCAATGGCTAGCGCAGAATAGAAACGTTACTGTCGTGTTCTGCAAGCCTGGAATTAGCGTTGCGGCAGCTTATAATATAGGCGTTGCTGCTGCTTCATCACCTCATCTTGTATGCATGCGCGAGTATATGTACGTTACGGATGGATGGCTCGGTCGGTTGAGCGACTGCATGGAGCTGCACAAGCTTGCGGCTATGGTCGGCCCTGTTAGCAGCGGTATTAGCGGTGTGCAAAACACGCCAATTATCAGCGAAAACCCACGCGTGATGCAGTCCTACTCCGAGAGCATTGGCATTATGCGCGAAAGCCGGAGCAAACGTGTAACTCGCTTGCTAAGCCATCTTGTGATGCTCCGTAAAAGCGCCTTCGACCAGTTGGGCGGGTTTGATGAAAGGTTCGAAGAAGAAAGTTACGAGGATGACGATTTATGCTACCGTGCTTTGCAAGAAGGTTACGAGCTTTATGTTGCCGAGGACTGCTTTGTACGCTACGAGCGAAAATATGGAAAATATGCTGACAATCCTTCATTGTATGATGAACAAATTAGCACGAATAGCCTAAAATCGTTTGAAAAATGGGGACTGGATATCTCATTATCGTTGCACAGTTGGAAGTGGGCTGTTTCGGTCAGCTTGTGCATGATTGTCAAAAATGAGGAAGAAACGTTAGAACGTTGTTTGTCCAGTGTGCAGGGATGCGTTGACGAGATCATTATTATCGATACGGGTTCCACGGATCGAACCAAAGAGATCGCTCGTCAATTTACGGATCGGGTTTACGATTTTGATTGGATTGATGATTTTTCCGCAGCGCGGAATTTTGCCTTTCAGAAGGCTAAGAAGGACTATATTTTATGGCTTGACGCCGATGATATCTTATTGCCCGGGGACGCTGACAAATTCCTTGTCCTGAAGCAATCATTGCCATGGCAAACAGATGCTGTTTCGATGGTATACAACCTCGCCTTCGACGAATTCGGCCATGTCACGGTCAGTTTGCGCAGAAACAGACTGGTTAAGCGAGAAAGAGGTTTTCGCTGGATCGGTGTCGTACACGAGTATCTTGAAGTGTTTGGAGCGATCGAATACGCCGATGTATGCGTAACGCATGATCGCAAGCATACTCAAACTTCCCGTAATCTGCATCTCTATGAAAAAAAGGAAAAAGAAGGAAAGAAGTTCTCTTCCCGCGATTTGTATTACTATGCTAATGAACTATTCGACCATCAGCAATGGGCGCGCTCCTTACGTAAGTACGAACAGTTCCTGGAACAGAAGGACGGCTGGATCGAAGACATTATCAATGCCTGCGGTCGCGCTGCCGACTGCTTGCATAAGCTGGGCAACCTGATGGAAGCGAAGGCGAAGGCGCTGTTAGCATTCGCTTACCAGTTGCCAAGAGCGGAGAACTGCTGCAGGCTGGGTTATTATCATATGGAAGAAAGCGATTATGCCAGCGCTGCGTATTGGTACCAAATGGCCGCTTCACTGGAGAAACCACAGCATCCACAAGCCTTGCTGCAGCATGCCTGCTGGACTTGGCTGCCCCATATCCAGCTTAGCGTCTGCTATAATAAGCTGGGACAAAATGAACGAGCTCATCACCACAACGAGATTGCTGCCATCTTTATTCCTGAAGACAGCAGAATCCTGAGTAATCGCGCCTTTTTTCAAGGCTTGGGCATTGGGGTTTCCGCGAGCACGACATGAAACGTCAGGCAGCATGAATGACACGCGCGGTCTGCGGCAGAAAGTTGAATGTAAAAAGGGTATCTTGCAAGCGTTCAAGGAAACGATTGCGAGGTAGTCTTTTTTTTGCATAACGCACCTAGTCGAGCTAGCCTCTTTATGGAAATTCCTCTCATATAAGCCACATTTCTTGAATAGATATATGGAAAGCAACCTGCATGTCCAACCAAGAAATTGATTGAGCCAAGGGGATGAGCATAGACCATGAAAGAAAATCACGTTATCGCAATTCTGGGAATAGGCACCGCAGTGCCTGAATTCCGTCTTGAACAAGCAGATACCTCGCAACGATTAACGGATGCGTTACGAGATACCCCTAACTCTGCCCGTTGGGCTAAGAAAATTTTCAAGCAGTGCGGCGTCGAAACGAGATATACCTGCGAACCGAACTTGTTGGAAACAGCGGAGCATTGTCGGTACTTTTCACAAACCAATCATCAAGCACCCACGACGTCCGATCGCATGGCTACGTACAAGCGCGAGTCGGTGCCTTTAGCCTTGCAAGCAGCAGGGGAAGCGCTACGTGATGCCAAAATTGACGTGTCTGACATCACACATCTGATCACTGTAAGCTGTACGGGGCAGTTCTTGCCAGGACTAGATGCCGCATTGACGCAGCAATTGGGACTAGCTCCTCATGTCAATCGGATCCCTTTCAATTTCCTTGGCTGTGCTGCTGGATTGAAAGCTGTGTGTCTGTCTCGTCACATTGCCGCCAGTCATCCGAACGCCAAAGTCCTAGTCGTCTGCGTGGAATTGTGTACACTTCACATTCAACCTTCCAGTGACCGTGAGGCTTTATTTGGAGCCTCCTTTTTCGGAGATGGCGCTTCGTCCTGTGTGATTGGTGTCGCAAGTGACCGCCAACATCCCATTTTTCAATTAGGAAATGATCATTCAATTCTTCTACAAGATTGTGCGGATGAAATGAAATGGGAGGTAGGGAATCACGGCTTTGATCTCTATCTGTCTCCTAATATCCCTAAGTTAATTGGAACCTGGATCCCTGAACAAGTAGCGCATCTGCTTGATGGCGGACCGAAACCGGACCTTTGGGCGATTCATCCTGGGGGAAAAGGGATTATTGATGCTTTAGAGGAGGTATACGAATTAACCTCGGAAGAAACACGGCCGAGCCGCACGGTACTGCGCAATTATGGCAATATGTCCTCGGCTACCATCCTCTTCGTATTTGATGAAATGAGGCAGGAACTGGCCCGCCGCGGAGCGGGACCGACTAGTGGGCTATCTCTCGCATTTGGACCTGGACTTACGTGTGAAATGATTCAATTCACCTATTGTGGCGTCGCCACCATTCAGCAAATGCAATTAGATGAAACTTATGTTTAAAGGGATCAAACAACGAGCCGTGCAGCATGAACTCATGGATGACTTCTCGTCGGGAGGTCCTGAACTTCGGCAAGCGTTGCAACATTTGCGTATGCTTAATCGTATTTTTGGTGCTGCTGGTCCTACCCTGTTCGGTTTAAACCAATTATGGCTGCAGGCTGGCAAACCGTTAACATTAACCATTCTGGATGTTGGATCTGGTTCTGGCGATGTGAATCGCCATCTCTTGCGTTGGGCGGATAAACATGGGGTAGCACTTACCATTACATTGGTCGATATTACCGAGGAAGCATGTGCGGAGGCAAGGGAGTTGTTTCGTAGTGAGCCGCGTGTCAATGTGATGCGGAGCAGTTTATTTCAGCTTCCCGAAAATGGCGTTGATATCACGACAGGCACCCAATTTGTGCACCATTTTACCAATAATGAGCTTCCTCAAGTTGTGGGCTGCATGCTGAAGGCGTCTCGACTAGGGGTTGTCATTAATGATATCCATCGGCATTGGCTTGCCTGGGGGGCTGTGTGGGTCATGGCTCACATCGTCTCGAAGAATCGCTATATTCGGAATGATGGGCCCTTGTCGGTAGCGAAAGGCTTTCGTGCGGGGGATTGGAAAGCTCTTCGCAAGTCTCTAGGAATTGCTGATATGTTGGTTTCATGGAGACCTTTGTTCCGCTATGCTGTTGTGATTGCAAAAAGGGAGCAGACATGATGACTCACAGTTATGATGTTGCCGTTATTGGTGCAGGTATCGCAGGCAGTGTGATGGCCAAATCTTTGGCAGATCATGGCTGGGATACGGTGCTGTTCGATCGTAAAGCATTTCCTAGGCATAAGGTGTGCGGGGAATTCCTATCCCCTGAAACTCTCACAATGTTCAAGAAATTGGGACTGCGTGAAGCCGTGTCTGTGTTAAAGCCAAGTAGAATTCATCGGACAAGCTTGATGCTAAGTCAAGGTAAGTCACTAGAGATTGCACTACCTGGAACAGCTTGGGGAGTTAGTCGCTATCAGCTGGACGCAACGCTTCACCATGCTGCATTGCGCGCAGGCGTTCAGTTGCAGACTGAAACAACGGTGATGGCTGTGAACCCTCTTGAGCAGGGATATTGCCTTACGACGAAGCAACGAGGTGTGGTTCATGAATATCAGGTGCGAGCTGTTATTGCAGCCTGTGGCGCAACGGCGCCTGTTTCAGGTCTGCAAAGTCATACAGTGCGGGATGGTACGCCCAACAAAGGCGGGCATCTAGGTGTGAAATCCCATTATAGCGGGGTAACCATGAATGGAGTTGTCGAGCTCTATTTCTTTGAAGGCGGGTACCTCGGTCTATCACCGATTGAAGGTGGGTTGGTGAATGTGGCTGCACTTCTGGAGCGAGAGGCTTTTCAGCAGGGGGACAAATCCATTCTGGGATTGATCGAGGCCGCATGTGCTAGACATCGTAAACTATCGGAGCGTTTATCCGGAGCACAACCTGTTATCGGCACACAAGCGGCGGTTGCTCCGGTTAAGTTAACACGCAAGCCTGTTCCGTGGGATGTGTACCCACGACTAGGTGACGCTGCGATGATGTTGCCGCCATTGTGCGGTGATGGCATGTCGATGGCGCTCCGATCTGCTATGTTATGTGCGCCACTGGCATCACGATATCTCAAAGGGCAGATCAGCCTGGATGAATGGGAGCGTGACTATACTGCGGCCATACAGCGAGAATTCAAGGGGCCTTTGAAGTGGGGACAGCGGTTGCAGGGGTTGTTAACGGTACCGTATCTACCCAGCGTTATGCTTACTGCAGCTAAATACACGCCTGGATTGGCCCAACGATTCGTGCAAGCAACTAGACTGAAAGAAACCGAGTATTAAAGGGGAGGGGACCATCTTGCATAAACTTGCGTTGATATCCCTTCGATATCCCAAAACCATCGTGGTATTCTGGGTCTTATTCTTTTTCTATTTTGGATGGCACGCTCCCAAGTTGCCTGCTGTATTAAAGGACCATGGGTTAATTTCGGATGGTGCTTTTGCCAAGGTTGAACAAACACTTGCTGCTCATTTTCATATGCCAGCGAATCCTGTTATTCTCGTATTTGAGAAAAAGGGCAAGCTGGAACCCCGCCAATTCGAGCGGTACTTGCAGCAGGATTTATTAACCTTGCATGGCATGCAAGGGTTAAGAGAGGTCATATCTCCGCTAGAAGTAGAAGGGATGGTCCAAGGAAATTACGCTTATGCACTGCTTGGATTCGAGCAAAGTCCGCATGACATGGGACCCGTTTTGCAGGAAATTCAGACACGATTACCTGGGCATCGAGAGATGAAAGTATCATTGACAGGAAAGTCAGTTGTTCAAGAAGATGTAAACCGAGCGAGCCAACGTGATTTGAGAAAAGCGGAAAGTCTAGGCATCCCAGCGGCTTTTTTGATTCTGTGGCTGGCATTTGGCGGCATGACTTCCTCGCTAATCCCTATCATCGTTGGTGTTTTCGGCGTTACGAGCACGATGGGCATCATGTATGGAATCGGAACACGCATTGATTTATCCAACTTTGTACTGAGTGTTATCCCGATGGTAGGACTGGCTCTTAGTATCGATTTTGCCTTGATGATGGTCAGTCGATTTCGTGAGGAAATTCATGTGCGTCCTGTTGGACAAGCCATTCTGATAACGATGACAACAGCTGGAAGAGCTGTCCTATTCTCGGCACTTAGTGTTTTTCTAGGTCTGATGGGCATATTGTTCATACCGCTTCCGATCTTTTCGACCATTGCCTTGGGAGCAATGACTGTGTTAACCGTTTCTGTCATGTTGACGCTAACGCTGGTGCCAGCGCTACTAACGCTGTGGTGGCCAGCTATTCGAGCTGAACGGAGACCGCTTTCTACGACGAAAGGTGCGAACAAGTGGTTTGTCATGGCTCATTTCGTGATGAGAAAACCTGTTCAAATGAGTCTGCTTGCTGCTTGTATCCTTATTTGTTGTTTCTTACCCTTAACGAAGATGACATTAGCGATCCCTGATGCAACATCTTTGCCCCGAGGGTATGAATCCCGCGCAGCATTCGAGGCGTATCAAACACATTTTGGCACGAAAAAAAGTTCAGTCGTTTATTTCGTTGTCACAGGAAAAGCAACGCAATTGACCCCAAGTGATTGGAAAAACGCTTCTCTACTCGTACAAAAATTAGAGAGGGATCCGCTCGTTGAAAGCATAGATTCGATTTATGCGAAGCTGCGAATGTCGGATGAACAGATCTATGCGTTGTTGCAAAATCCCAACGCAAAAGCGAAGTACGAGCGCATCTTTCAAGCTTTTGTCCATAAGAACGAGATGCTCATTCAGGTTCAATTGCAAGGGGAACTCTCCTCACAACCTGTGATGGATTGGGTAAGACGCTGGGAAATAGAAGGAGAATCGGGAACTCTCCCATTCCTTCTTGGCGGTGAGGCGAAGTACCAGCAGGAGATTTTCGATGATATTTTTGACAATTTAATTTATGTCCTGCTGTTTATACTAATTTCGAACTATGTGGTCTTATTTATTGCGTTCCGCTCCGTTCTCATCCCCCTCAAAACAATTCTCATGAACCTCCTGAGCTTAGGTGCGTCGTTCGGTATTCTAGCTTGGCTGTTTGAAGCGGGGCATTTCGGCTTAGAGCCGAGTAAAATCGCTATCATGATTCCTGTGTTTATCTTTGGACTCGCGTTCGGAATCTCCATGGATTATGGCGTTTTCTTAGTATCGCGCATTTATGAGGAGTATCAGCGGACACATGATAATGAGCGTTCTGTGCTAGTCGGCTTAGGTTCCATAAGTAAGATTATCAACTCCGCAGCCGCAATCATGATTGCGGTCACGCTGCCGTTCGCTTTCGCTGATGTTGTCGGCGTAAAACAACTAGGACTAGGCATTGCAGCGGCTATTTTTATCGATGCGACGGTGATCAGATTGATTCTTGTTCCAGCGTTAATGGTCATTCTCGGGGAGTGGAATTGGTGGAGACCTGGTGGGCGTAGAACGCGTAGTTAAGTTTCGTGGTTTAGGTAGGTGTGGAGGTGGAGGGGGAATGGGATGGAGATTTGAGGTAATGATAGCATTTGCTGGTTAAGAGTAAATTCGTTAACCGTTTATGCTCCTGGCGGGCAATTAGATGGATTTTCTGTAGTTAAATCGGTAGATTTTTCGATTAGAGAACCAATTGATGGAAAACCTACAGTTATTTTCGGCCTACATACCCGATATAGACAGCTTGGACAGAATTAACTACATATTTCCCATTTAAAATGAATTTTAGATGGGAAATCCCGAAATTAGCTGTAGTTTTTCAGGCTGTCGAGAAAGTCTCGGCAGCCTAAGTTTCTTCATCTATTTCACCACATTACCGCGTTAATTTGATATAATATAGGTATACTCTTGAAAGTGGTGATCTCTTT